>NZ_JBDJMY010000036.1:0-44523 GCF_039674165.1 Stenotrophomonas terrae | reverse complement strand
ACCCGGGCGACCCAGGCCGTTGTGGCCCGCACCGTGCGGGGGGCGGGCGTGGGCGGGGCGGCCCGGGGGGGGCGCCGCGCCGGGGTGCTCGATGCCTCCTTCAGTGGCAGCCAAGCCAACGGCCAAGGCGGCAACCAGCGCACCCTGGGCTATCAATGGAATGCAGCGGGCTTCAGTATTTCGGCCCGCACCCAGCGCCGCAGCCGGCAGTTCGTCGACGCGCCGGCGCACCTGACCCGGTCACTGCAATCGCGCCGCAGCGATCAGCTGTTTGTCGGCTTCGGCACCGCGCGCAGTGGTCAGTTCAGCCTCAACTACATCCTGCAGGACTATCCCGGCAGCCCGCGCACCCGTCTGCTTGGCGCGGGCTGGTCGCGAAGCCTGCGTGACCATGCCTGGGTCAGCGCCCAGTTCAATCGCGACCTGGGCAGGCAGGGCATGGACAGCGCCAACCTGTATGTCTCCGTACCGCTGGATCGCCGCACCCAGCTCAGCACCTCGCTGCGCCACGGTGCCGATGGCGACGTGCTGGCGGTGGAAGCCAACCGCAGCCAGCCGCTCGACAGCGGTGGCTGGGGCTGGCGGGTGCAGACCCGCATGGGCGCGCAACGCAGCCAGAGCACCGAACTCAATCACCTGGACGAACACGGCCGCTGGCGTTTCGGTGTTGATCATGACAACACCGTGGGCACGCTGGCCTATCTGCAGGGCACCGGCAGTGTTGCCTGGTTCGGCAGCGGCCTGCACATGCTGCGTCGCGCCGACGACGCCTTCGCGCTGGTTTCCACCAATGGCATGCCCGGGGTGCCGGTGCGTCTGGAGAACCGCCTGGTCGGCAGCACCGATGCGCACGGCGAACTGCTGGTGGCGCCCCTGCGTGCCTGGCAGCGCAATCTGCTCAGCATCGACCCGCTGGCGCTGCCCTTGGATGTGCAGGTCGACGTGGTGCAGCAGCAGGTGGTGCCGGCTGCGCGCAGCGGTGTGCGCGCCAGGTTTCATCTGCAGCCCAGCCAGCCACTGGACCTGCGCATCCTCGGCCCGGACGGGCACTGGCTGCCCGCCGGCACCGAGGCCGTGGTTGAACGTGACAATCGCCGCCTGGCCGTCACCGTGATCGGCCATGACGGGCAGCTTTACCTGGGCAGCGCGCCAAGCGGTGCGCGATTGCGCATCCGCCATGCCGGCGGGGAATGCGTGATTGCCCTTCCCGACACAGCCACCACCGCTCCCTCAGCGCCCACCGAGCCCTTGCAATGCCGACCTTGAACGCGCGCATTCCCCCCCGGCAGCCCAGCCACCGCTTCCCGTTCACGCTGCTGCTTGCCCTGCTGCTTTGGCTGCCGTTGCTGGCCGAAGCACAACAATCGTGCCGGGTGGTCAGCTCGACGCTGATGGATTTCGGTACGGTCTCCACTGCGGGTAACACTGACGCCTCGGCCAATTTGTCCATCAGCTGCCAAGGCCTCCCCGGGGTGCCGGTGCAGGTGACGGTCTGCATCTTCGTCGAAGAGGGTTTCCCATCGGGCATGGCGCCTCGCCGCATGGGCAACAACGCTGGCGCCTTCATGGCGTATGACCTGTATGCCAATGCCGCACGCACCCAGCTCCTTGGCCCGTTCGGGCGCAACTACGATATTTTCTACACCTTCCTGTCCCTGCCGATCATCGGGTCTGCGCAGTACAGCCTCAGCGTCTACGGTCGTGTGCCGCCCGGCCAGAACCTGCCTGCGGCCTACAGGTACGAGAACGCAATGAGCCAGGGTTTGCTGCGTTACGTCTTTGCTGCCCCATTTGCAGGCGCATCCTCTGGAGAGAACTGCAGGGATGGGGTGGCGCCCATTTTCGGCAGCGCCGGCCAGAGCACGTTCACATTTGGCGAGGCCCAGGCCCACGTTGCCGACAACTGCGTCATCAACCTGGCCAGCGACCTTGATTTCGGCACCGTCTCCCAAGGCGACGCCCCACGTGACGCCACTGCCCTGATCCAGCTGCGCTGCGCCACCGATACCGACTGGTTTGTGACCCTTGGCACCGGACTGAACCCCACCTCCAGCGGTAATCGACGGATGGTCTCCAACGGCAACTTCCTGCCGTACGCCCTGTACAGGGACCGGGCCTTGCTGCTTCCCTGGGGGAGTACGCAGCTCAATGCCGTTGCTGATTCAGGAGACAATGAAGACGTCTCGCTCACGGTCTATGGCCGGGTGGTCCCACAACCGGCGACGGTACCCGGCAGCTATAGCGATACGATCACAGTCACCCTGACTTATTGACGCCCATTCAGCAGGCCCCGGCGCCGCGCCCACGGGCCAAATTGCGCCCAGGCCGGGCAACGGCTATACTTCGCCGGCTTTGTTGGGCCCCTGGCCCCTCGAAACACGCTGACACCGGGCGCCACCGGTGAATCCTCACCTGTCGCCCCCATCCGTGCCGGGGTGCCCTGTCAAACAGGGTTCGGCCACGGAGGCAACAGGGAAGCCCAACCCCGGAACTGTTTGCGCACTCTTATAAGAAGTCGCGCATCGCAGCACGATCCCAACAAACCGGACGCGCGCGGTGTCAGTTCCACCATCAGGAGTTTTGCAATGCCCCAGATCACCATGCGTCAGATGTTGGAAGCCGGCGTCCACTTCGGCCACCAGACCCGTTACTGGAACCCGAAAATGGGCCAGTACATCTTTGGCGCCCGCGGCAAGATCCACATCATCAACCTGGAAAAGACCGTCCCGCTGTTCAACGATGCGATGAACTTCATCTCGTCCGTTGCCCAGAAGCGCGGCACCATCCTGTTCCTGGGCACCAAGCGCAGCGCACGCGAATCCATCAAGGAAGAAGCAGAGCGTTGCGGCATGCCCTTCATGAACCAGCGTTGGCTGGGCGGCACCCTGACCAACTTCGCCACCGTGAAGAAGTCGGTTGCCCGCCTGAAGGAACTGGAAGCCGGTGAATCCGACGGCACCTTCGACAAGCTGGTCAAGCACGAAGTGCTGGGCCTGCGTCGCGAGCGTGACAAGCTGGAAGCCTCGCTGGGCGGCATCAAGGAAATGAACCGTCTGCCCGACGCCATCTTCGTCATCGATATCGGTCACGAAGACATCGCCATCAAGGAAGCCAAGAAGCTCGGCATCCCGGTGATCGCCGTGGTTGATACCAACTACAACCCGGAACTGGTCGATTACGCCATCCCGGGCAACGACGACGCCATCCGCGCTGTGCAGCTGTATGCCCGCGCCGCTGCTGACGCCGTGCTGGAAGGCAAGGCCGCTACTCCGAACGCCGCTAACGTGCGCGAAGAAGAGTTCGCCGACGCCCCCGCTGCCGAAGAAGCCAAGCCGGCCCGTCGCGCTCCGGCCAAGAAGGCTGCAGCCACCAAGGGTGACGAGGCTTCGGCCTGATCCACCCCGGCGGGCGCAGTCACTGCGCCCGCTCCCCCTGTACCGGCGCCAATGGTGCCGACTGCTGACAGGGCTGCGTAACAACGGCCGGCCATCATGGCCGGCCTACCCCTTTCTATTGATGAGGTAATTCCATGGAAATCACTGCTTCCCTGGTCAAGGAACTGCGCGAGCGCACTGGCGCCGGCATGATGGAGTGCAAGCGCGCTCTGTCCGAGACCAACGGCGACATCGACGCAGCGGCCGAAGCCCTGCGCAAGTCCGGCGCTGCCAAGGCCGACAAGAAGTCCGACCGTGTCACCGCTGAAGGCCGCGTTGGCGTTGCCAGCGAAGGCGGCAAGGCTGTGCTGGTCGAAGTGAACTCGGAAACCGACTTCGTTGCCAACGACGTCAACTTCAAGGCGTTCGTCGACGCCGTCGCCGCTGCCGCCCTGGCATCTGGCGCCGCCGACGTTGAAGCCCTGAAGTCGGTCAAGCTGGCCAGCGGCGAAACCGTCGAAGAAACCCGCGCCACCGCGATCCAGAAGCTGGGTGAAAACATCCAGATCCGTCGCCTGGTCAAGATCGACGGCGCCAACACCGTTGGCACCTACGTGCACAGCAACGGCAAGATCGGCGTGCTGGTCGAACTGGCTGGCGGCAACGCCGAGCTGGCTTCGGGCCTGGCAATGCACGTGGCCGCGATGAACCCGCCGCACAACAAGGCTGCCGACGTTCCGGCCGACTTCGTTGCAAAGGAAAAGGAAATCGAGCTGGCCAAGATGAGCGAAAAGGAAAAGGCCAAGCCGGCTGACATCCTGGAGAAGATCATCAGCGGCAAGATCAACAAGATCATCAGCGAAGTGACCCTGTACGGCCAGAACTACGTGCTGGACAGCGACAAGACCGTTGAGCAGGCCGTCAAGGCCGCTGGCGGCGACGTTGTCGGTTTCCAGCGTCTGGCTGTCGGTGAAGGCATCGAGAAGGTGGTGGAAGACTACGCCGCCGAAGTTGCCAAGGCGATGCAGGTCTAAGCACCCGCTGCCTGAAGCACCTGAAAAAGCCGCGGATTCCGCGGCTTTTTCTTTTATCGCAAGGCAACCACGCCATTGCACTCCCGGCACTGGACTACAGCACGCCTTCTTTGCTTAAGGCATCCTGTATGCTTGAACCACTGCCGCCTGCTTCCTTGACATGTCTCCCGAGCTTACTGCAGCCCTGTCCCTCTGCCGCAACCTGCCCTCGCCACCGGCCATCGCTGTCCGTTTGATCGAGCTTGCGCAGGATCCGGAAACCGACATCGCCAGCGCTGCGGATGTGATCGCGTTGGACATGGGCTTGAGCGCACGCATGATGCGCATCGCCAATTCCCCGCTGTACGCCAGCCGCCGCCGCATCGAGAACCTCGGCCAGGCATTGACCATGCTCGGCCTCAACGCCACCTTGCAGCTGGCGCTGGGCTTCAGCCTGTCGCGCGCCCTGCGCGAGGACCAGAACCACGCAAACCAGCTGGACGCGATCTGGCGGCGCAGCATCCTCAGCGCGTTGGCCGCACGCTACTTGGGCCTGGCACGCAATGTGCGCCGCGTCGAAGAACTGATGCTGGCCGGGCTGCTGCAGGACATCGGCATCCTGGCGCTGCTGCAGCTGCGCAGCGACAGCTACCCGGAGCTGCTTGCAAGCGCCGACAACAACGACGCACTACTGGCCCGCGAACGCACCATCCTGGATTGCAGCCACGCCGATATCGGCGCCGAGCTGTGCGAACAATGGGGCCTGCCCGCGTATCTGGTAGATGCCATCCGCCACAGCGAAGCACCGGCCGAGCCGGCCGATCTGTTCGAGCGTTGTGTCGCCCTGTCCGGAAGCATTGCCGAAATCTGGCTCAGCCAGGACACCGACCTGGCCCGCGACACAGCCCTGCGCCTTGTCCATGCGCAGCTGCAGATGGACAGCAGCCAGTTCGAGCAGGTGCTGCAGCAGGTCAGCCAGATGCTGCCAGAAATCAGCGCCCTGTTCGATGTCCCGGTGCCGTCCCCGGCGCGCATCACCTACCTGCTGGACCACGCCAGCGAACTGATGGCGCTGCGCAACCTGCGCGAGCTGCAGGACGCCAGCGCCTCCAAGCGGCGCGCCGATGATTTTGAACAACAGGCGCGCCGACTGGCCGAACAAGCCCACCTGGATGCACTGACCGGGCTGTTGAACCGGCGCCAGCTGGAAGTGGTTCTGGCGCAGGAATTCGACCGCGCCGGCCGCGCCGACCGGCCCTTGTCGGTGGCCTTCATCGACCTGGACGATTTCAAGAAGATCAACGACCAGCATGGCCACCTGGTCGGCGACCAGGTGCTGCAGGCTTTCGCCAGCCTGCTGCAGGGCCAGCTGCGCGGCAGCGATACGGTGGCCCGCTTCGGCGGCGAGGAATTCGTGGTGTTGTTCCCAGGCACCAACGAGCAGACCGCACTGGAAGTGATCCGCCGCGTACTCGGCGCGATCACCCAGACCCCGATCGTCACCGTCGCCGACACGCCCTTGCACGTCACCTTCTCCGCAGGCGTCGCCACCCATGGTGCCTACGAGCGCTTCACCGACATGCGCGACCTGCTCAAGGCTGCCGACGATGTGCTGTACCGCTCCAAGAACCTCGGCCGCAACCGGGTAATTGCCCGCGCACCGGACCCGCACCCCACCGCCTGCTGAACCGCGGAGCGATTGAGGCGCAGTTTGTCGCTGCATTGCAACAATAGATGTCACCTGAAACTGCGGCATCCGTTAGAATTCCCGCGTTTTCCAGCCATCTGAGGTCACCATGTCCAAACCCACCTACCGCCGCATCCTGTTGAAACTTTCCGGGGAGGCGCTGATGGGGGATGAGGACTACGGCATCGACCCCAAGGTGATCAACCGCCTGGCCCATGAAGTCATCGAGGCCCAGCAGGCCGGCGTTGAAATCGCGCTGGTGGTTGGCGGCGGCAACATCTTCCGCGGCGCAGGCCTGGCGGCTGGCGGCATGGACCGGGTCACCGGCGACCATATGGGCATGCTGGCTACCGTCATCAATGCCCTGGCCATGCAGGACGCGCTTGAAAAGGCCGGCGGCAAGGCACGGGTGATGAGTGCGATCAAAATAAATGATGTGTGCGAGGACTACATCCGCCGCCGCGCCATCCGCCACCTGGAAAAGGGCCGCCTGGTCATTTTCGCCGCCGGCACCGGCAACCCTTTCTTCACCACCGATTCGGGCGCCGCGCTGCGTGCGATCGAGATCGGCGCGGACCTGCTGCTCAAGGCCACCAAGGTCGACGGCGTCTATGACAAGGACCCGAACAAGCACGCCGATGCGGTCCGTTACGAGAGCCTGAGCTATGACCAAGTCATCAGCCAGGGCCTGGAAGTCATGGACACGGCCGCCTTTGCCCTGGCCCGTGACAGCGACCTGCCGCTGCGCGTTTTCGACATGAGCCAGCCCGGCGAACTGCTGAAAATCCTGCACGGCGAGCATATCGGCACCCTGGTGCACGGCCGCGACGCACACTAAACCCCGCTTCCGGCACGGTGGGCAGGGGTAATCGCCTATAATCGGCCGGTTCTAGAAACATCCAGGATTCGGCCGATGATCAACGATATCAAGCAAGATGCGCAGGCGCGCATGACCAAGAGCATCGACGCTCTGCGCCATACCCTCACCACCATCCGCACGGGCCGCGCTTCGCCGGCGCTGCTGGATGGCATCAAGGTCAAGGCCTACGGCACCGATACGCCCCTGAACCAGGTGGCCAGCATCAGTGTGTCCGAAGGCCGTTCACTGGTGATCACCCTGTTCGACAAGGGCATGATCAAGGAAGTGGAAAAGGCCATCTATGCCTCCGACATCGGCATCACCCCCACCACCATGGGCACCGTGATCCGCCTGAACCTGCCGCCTCTCACCGAAGAGCGCCGCAAGGAACTGGCCAAGTCGGTCAGCAAGGAAGGCGAAGAAACCAAGATCTCCATCCGCAACATCCGCCGTGACGCCAACCAGGAAGTAGCCAAGCTGCTCAAGGACAAGGCGATCACCGAGGATGACGACCGTCGCAGCCAGGAAGACATCCAGAAGCTGACCGACAAGGCGATCAAGGACGTCGACGAAGTGGTCAAGCTCAAAGAACAGGAATTGATGGCGGTCTGAGGCGTGTCCTCCGTCCCGCATAGCGACACAGCCGCCGCAGCCGTGCCTGGCCACATTGCCATCATCATGGATGGCAATGGGCGCTGGGCGCAGCAACGGCGGCGTCCGCGCATGATCGGCCACCGCGCCGGTGCCCGCGCGGTCAACCGCACCATCGATTTCTGCCTTGAACGTGGCGTCGGCGCACTGACCCTGTTTGCGTTCTCCAGTGAAAACTGGGGCCGCCCGCAGGAAGAAGTGGATTCGCTGATGAAGCTGTTCCTTGGCGCCCTGGACCGCGAGGTGGATGAACTCCACCGTCGTGGCGTACGCGTGCGCTTCATTGGCGACCGCAGCCGCTTCGCGGCCAGCATCGCCCAGCGCATGGACAAGGCCGAGCAGCGCACCGCGGGCAATACCGCGATGACCCTGAGCATTGCTGCCAGCTACGGCGGCCGCCAGGATATCGCCGCGGCCGCGCGCGCCCTGGCCGAACAGGTTGCCGCCGGCACCTTGTTGCCGGAGCAGATCGACGAGCAGGCCCTGGGCCAACACGTCGCCTTGGCCGACATGCCGCCACCGGACCTGTTCATCCGCACCGGTGGCGACACCCGCATCAGCAATTTCCTGTTGTGGCAGCTGGCCTACAGCGAGCTGTGGTTCACTGACGTGCTATGGCCGGATGTAGACGCGGCCGTCCTTCAACAGGCGCTGGAGGACTATGCCGGGCGCGAACGCCGCTTTGGCCTGACCAGTGCCCAGATCGCCGCCAACGCGGCACCGAGCGCACACTCATGACCAAAACCCGTGTGATCGCAGCGCTGATCATGGCCCCCGTGGCGATCTGCGCCATCCTGTTCCTGCCCTCGCAATGGCTGGCCGCCGCCGCCGCGCTGGTATTCCTGACCGGCCTGTGGGAGTGGCTCAGGCTCACCGGCGTGGTTGGCCTGCCGCGCACCGTACTGGTGGTGCTGAACCTGCTGCTGATGGTGCTGCTGGTCTGGGCTTCGGCCGGCAGCATGGTGTTGTTCCAGCTGGCAGCGCTGGTCGGCGTCGGCTTCTGGCTGCTGGCCCTGCTCTGGCTGCGCTTCTTCGACTTCGGTGCGCATGAGGAAAGCAGCGCGCGCATGCTGAAGCTGGCCGCCAGCACTCTGGCGATCATTCCGGCCTGGGCCTCACTGGTGCTGATCCACGCCGGGCCCAATGGCCACCTGTGGCTGCTGACCGCATTGACCCTGGTCTGGGCGGCTGATTCTGGCGCTTACTTTGCCGGCCGCACCTTCGGCAAGCACAAGCTGGCGCCCCGCATCAGCCCCAACAAGACGATTGAAGGCCTGCTCGGCGGGCTGGTTGCCGGCCTGCTCACCGCTGGCGTGTTCGGCTGGTTTGCCGGGGTGCAGATGTCGCAGTTCGGCTGGCTGATGCTGGTCAGCGCCGTCGCGGTACTGGCCTCGGTACTGGGCGATCTGTTTGAAAGCCTGCTCAAGCGCCATGCCGGCGCCAAGGACTCGGGCCACATCATTCCCGGCCACGGCGGCGTGCTGGATCGCATCGACGGCGTGCTTGCAGCCCTGCCGGTGTTTGCGCTGGGCAAGGAAATCTTCGGTTTCTGAACATGTCCACCTCTCGCTTACGTCAGGTCGCCATCCTTGGCGCCACCGGTTCCATCGGCACCTCGGCGCTGGATGTGATCGCCCGCCACCCGCAGCAGATGCGCGCCAGCGTATTGGCCGCGGGCAGCAATGTGGATGCCCTGCTCGCGCTGTGCCGCCAGCATCGCCCCGACCATGCCGCCATCGCCGAGCCCGCGCTGTTCGCGCGCCTGCGGGATGGGCTGAAGGACGCAGGCCT
The DNA here is from genome assembly GCF_039674165.1 of Stenotrophomonas terrae. GTDB lineage: Bacteria > Pseudomonadota > Gammaproteobacteria > Xanthomonadales > Xanthomonadaceae > Stenotrophomonas > Stenotrophomonas terrae_A. The sequence continues at coordinate 35,148 of NZ_JBDJMY010000036.1, read as the reverse complement.
GGCGACCGAGGCCCACGCCGGTCACGCCGCGATTGATGCGCTGGCCGCCAGCGACCACGCCGACACGGTGATTGCCGCCATCGTCGGTGCTGCCGGCCTGTCCTCGACGCTGGCCGCCGCCCGTGCCGGCAAGCGCCTGCTGCTGGCCAACAAGGAGTCGCTGGTCCTGGCCGGCGAACTGCTGACCCGCGAGGCAGCCGACGCCGGCGCCGAGATCATCCCGATCGACAGCGAACACAACGCCATCTTCCAATGCCTGCGCTCACGCGATGCGCGGCTGGAAGCCGGCGTGCGTCGCATCATCCTGACCGCCTCCGGCGGCCCGTTCCGTGGGCGCAGCCGCGCCGAGCTGGAAGCGGTGACCGTGGCGCAGGCCGTTGCCCACCCGAAGTGGTCGATGGGGCCGAAGATCTCGGTCGATTCGGCGACGTTGATGAATAAAGGCCTGGAAGTCATCGAGGCCCACCACCTGTTCAACGTGCCCGCTTCGCGCATTGACGTGCTGGTGCACCCGCAGAGCCTGGTGCACTCGCTGGTCGAGTTCATCGACGGCTCAACCCTGGCCCAGCTTGGCCTGCCGGACATGCGCACCACCCTGGCAGTAGGCCTGGGCTGGCCACAGCGGATCGAATCCGGCGTCGCCGGGCTGGATCTGTTGACTCAGGGCCGGCTGGATTTCGAAGCGCCGGACATCGACGCCTTCCCCTGCCTGCGCCTGGCCTGGCAGGCGATGGAGGCCGGCGGCAGCGCCCCGGCCATCCTCAACGCCGCCAACGAAGTGGCTGTTTCAGCGTTTCTTCAGGGGCGCATAGGCTTCCTGTCGATCCCTGCGCTGGTGGAGCACACCCTGTCCACCCTGCCTTACGTGGCGGCCGATACACTGGACGCCCTGCTGGCAGCCGATGCCCAGGCCCGCCATATCACCGAAACCGCCATCGCCCGCCTGCCGAATGTCTGATCCCACCCTACAACCGAGCTGCGCCCATGGCTGACTTTTTGGGGTCTGTGTGGTGGATGATCGTCAGCCTTGGCGTGCTGGTGACGTTCCATGAATTCGGCCATTACTGGGTTGCCCGCCGCTGCGGGGTAAAGGTACTGCGCTTCTCGGTGGGCTTCGGCAAGCCGCTGTGGAGCCGCCGCAACCGCAACGGTACCGAATTCGCCATCGCCGCCATCCCGCTCGGTGGCTACGTGAAGATGCTCGACGAACGCGAGGTCGAGGTCCCGGCCGGTGAACGCGCGCTCGCCTTCAACAACAAGACCGTCTGGCAGCGCATCGCCATTGTGGCTGCCGGCCCGATTGCCAACCTGATCCTGTGCATCGCCCTGCTCTGGGCGATGTTCGTGATCGGCCGCCAGGACTACTCGGCCACCATCGGCCGCACCACCGGCATGGCCGCGCAGGCCGGTTTTGTCGCCGGCGACCGGGTGCTGGCGGTCGAAGACCGCAGCGTCGACACCTGGGCCGAGGCCAGCATGGCCTTCACCACGGCTGCAATGGACCGCCAGGATGCGCATGTACGCGTGCGCGACGCGCTGGACAACGAGCGCACCCGGGTGCTGCCGCTGTCGCAGCTGCCTGCCGGCTTCGATGAACGCCAGGTGCCGGTACAGGCGGGTTTCATCTGGCAGTTCTGGCTACAGCCGGCGCGGATCGACTCGGTGTCGGCGGATTCGGCCGCCGCCAATCTGCTGCAGCCCGGCGACCTGATCCTGGCCGTGGATGGGCAGCGCGTGGACAGCGCCGACCAGGTCACGCCGCTGATCCAGCAGCTTGGCCAGCGTGGCGGCCCGGGCATGATCGAGGTCGAACGCGGCGGTGACCGTCTTGCACTGGAGCTGACTCCCCAGGCCGGGCAAGGCCCGGACGGCAAGCCGCGCTGGTTGATCGGCGTGGGCTTCGCCACCGGCCAGACCCCCGCCTACGACGCCCGCCAGCAATACGGCGTACTGGCCGCTTTCCCGGCCGCCGTGCGCGAAACCGGCAAATTGGCCAGCGATTCGCTGGGTATGATGCGGCGCATGCTTACCGGGGCGGCCTCGGTCAAGAACATATCCGGGCCGATCACCATTGCCCGGGTGGCCAACGCCTCGGCTGAACGCGGGGTGGACTGGTTCCTGTATTTCCTGGCTTTGCTGTCGCTGAGCCTGTGCATCATCAACCTGTTGCCCATCCCCGTCTTGGACGGCGGGCACCTGCTGTATTACCTTATCGAGTTGGTCAAGGGCAGCCCGCTTAGCGAGCGTGCCATGGCTGCCGGCCAATACATCGGTCTGGCGCTGTTGGCCGGGTTGATGGGACTGGCGTTCTACAACGACATTCTCAGCCTGGTCCCGCGATGAACTTTTTCCCGTTGTCGTCGTCTTACGCCGGCACCCACGCATTATCGAAATCGACTCCAACCGGACGTGATATGACGCGACTTCCCAATCGCCGCTTGCTGGCCCTCGCACTTGCTGCTGGTCTGGCCCTGCCTGTGCTCGCACAGGCAGCCGAGCCCTTTACCGCCAGCGACATCCGCGTGGACGGCCTGCAGCGCATTTCCTCCGGCACCGTATTCACCTACCTGCCGGTGGAACGCGGCGACGTGGTTGACGACGCCAAGACCGGCGACACCATCCGTGCGCTGTACAAGACCGGCTTCTTCGAAGACGTGCAGCTGGACCGCCAGGGCGACATCCTCGTCGTCACCGTCAAGGAACGCCCGGCGATCAACAAGTTGACCGTCACCGGCAACAAGGACATCAAGAGCGAGCAGCTGCTCAAGGGCCTGAGCGACATCGGCCTGAGCGAGGGCGGCACCTTTGACCGCCTGAGTCTGGACCGGGTGACCCAGGAGCTGCGCCGCCAGTACAACGACCGTGGCAAATACAACGTGGAAATCACCCCGACGGTGAGCCCGCTGGACCGTAACCGCGTCGACGTTGCCATCGCCGTCAAGGAAGGCAAGGCGGCCAAGATCCGCCACGTCAACCTGATCGGCACCGAGAAGTTCCCGGCCGAGGACATCCTGGACCTGTGGGAATCCAAGGAGCACAACTGGGCTTCGTGGTACCGCCGCGACGACCAGTACTCCAAGGAAAAGCTGTCCGGCGACCTGGAAAAGCTCAACTCCTGGTACCTGGACCGTGGCTACGTCGATTTCAGCATCGACTCCACCCAGGTCTCGATCAGCCCGGACAAGCGTGACATGTTCGTCACCGCCGGCGTGACCGAGGGCGAGCAGTACAAGATTTCCGACATCAAGGTCACCGGCGACACCGTCCTGCCGCAGGAAGACGTGGAGAAGATGGTCATCCAGAAGAGCGGCGATACCTTCTCGCGCGCCCTGCTGGAGTTCAGTGCCGACGGCATCACCAACAGCCTGTCCAACGTTGGCTATGCCTTCGCCAAGGTCAACCCGATCCCGACCAGCAACCGCGCCGACCGTACCGTGGCGGTGAACATGCAGGTCGTGCCGGGCCCGCGCGTATCCGTGCGCCGCATCGTGTTCAAGGGCAACTCGCGCACCAGCGACGAGGTCTTGCGCCGTGAAATGCGCCAGTTCGAGAACAGCTGGTACTCGCAGGCCGCGATCGACCGTTCCAAGATCCGCCTGCAGCGCCTGGGCTACTTCGAGTCGGTCGACGTCGAGACCCAACCGGTCACCGGCAGCAACGACCAGGTCGATGTGGTCTACAACGTCAAGGAAACCACCTCGGGCAGCTTCGTGTTCGGCCTGGGCTATTCGCAGTCCTACGGCATGACCACCTCGGTGCAGCTGTCGCAGAACAACTTCCTCGGCGGCGGCAACCGCGTGTCGGTCGAAGCGTCGCGCAGCAGCTATCTGCAGCGCTATGGCTTCTCCTACACCAACCCCTACTTCACCGACGACGGCGTCTCGCTGGGCTACAACCTGTCCTGGCGCGAGCTCGATTACTCGGACTTCAACACCGCCCAGTACAACAGCACCAACGGTTCGGCGCAGGTGGTGTTCGGCATTCCGATCACCGAGAACGATGCGTTCTCGCTGATGTTCGGCATCGACAGCAACCAGATCACCACTTACTCGGGCTATACGCCACAGTCGATCATTGATTACATCGATGCGGTCGGCACGCGTACGTTCCACTCCTGGCGTTCGGAGCTGGGCTGGGCACGCGACACCCGTAACGATTACTTCATGCCGACCCGCGGCACCTACCAGCGCCTCGGCCTGGAAACCACGCTGCCGGGTTCGACGGTGGAGTACTACAAGCTCAGCTACCAGTTCTCCAAGTACTGGCCGATCATCCCGTCGCTGGTCATCAATACGCGTCTGGAACTGGGCTACGGCGACTCCTACGGCAGCGACAAGGTCCGTGATATCTGCTGGAACGACATCCCGGGCACCCCCGGTACGCCGGCCACCGGTACCACCCCGGCCGTACCTGGTACCTATCCCACCACCGAGGTGGTCGACTGCGGCACCAACCCGACCGCCAACCACCGCCAGGTGCGCGCGACCGGCCTGCCGTTCTTCGAGAACTTCTACGCCGGCGGCACCAACTCGGTGCGCGGCTTTGAAGACAACACCCTGGGCCCGCGCTCGGAAATCATCGGTGGCTATTACAACGGCCAGCCGCTGGGTGGTTCGGTGAAGACGGTCGGCTCGATCGAAGCCTACTTCCCGAAGCTGTTCGACAGCCCGTCGGCGCGCGTTTCGGCGTTCTTCGACTTCGGCAACGTCTACAACGGCACCAAGAACTTCAAGGCCAACGAACTGCGCGCTTCGGCCGGTGTCGCCCTGCTGTGGCGCGCCCCGGTTGGCCCGATCTCGATCAGCTATGCCTTCCCGTTGAAGAAGGAAGACGGCGATGAGATCGAGCGCCTGCAGTTCACCTTTGGTGGTCAGTTCTAAATAGAACTGACCCGCTCACCCGGGGTGAAGCCCCGGGTACCGAAGATTGCGCCATGGCGCAATCTTCGGGCGCGGTTCGGTCTTCCGATTCCCCGCGCCTGTCGGCGCGCCCCCTTTACCAAAGGGGGCTTTACACCAGATTTACCGCCTCAGCCGGCCCCGGGAAGCGAATCATTCCCGGGGTTTGTTTTTAAGGGTCCCGCGCTTGCACTCCGCGGAAACTGACTTTCGTGGCAACGCTGCGCACCCTCCAGAACACCTGCACTTTCGGGCCCCTCGCCCACCCGCTGCCCTTGCCTCGCAAGGGTGATAACGTCCGCTCGCATGACCGCCATCGGCGCAAACGGTAAACTTGCTGCGTGAATACTCCTACCTATACCGCTCAGGAACTTGCCGACCGTTTCGGCCTGCAGGTGCACGGCGACCCGTCGGTTGCCATCCATGGCGTCGCCACACTGGCCCACGCCGGCCCAGGGCAGCTGACGTTCCTGGCCAATCCGCGCTACCGGGCACAGCTGACCGACAGCAAGGCGTCAATCGTGCTGCTGCGCGCCGATGACGCCGAGGCTGCACCGGGCACCGCCTTGATCGCCAAGGACCCGTACACCACCTTCGCCAAGATCGGCGCACTGTTCGAGACCGTGCCAGTACGCGAGCCCGGCATCCACCCCAGCGCGGTCATCGACCCCAGCGCGACGGTGGCGGCCAGCGCGCATATCGGACCGCACGTCTGCATCGGCGCGCGCAGTGTGATCGGCGAAAGCTGCATCATCGGCGCCGGCAGCATCATCGGTGACGACTGCGTGGTCGAGGCCGGCAGCGAACTGCTGGCCCGCGTCACCCTGGTTGCCCGGGTCAAGCTGGGCAAGCGCGTACGCATCCATCCCGGTGCCGTGCTCGGCGCCGAAGGCTTCGGCCTGGCGATGGACAACGGCCACTGGATCAAGGTGCCGCAGCTGGGCGGCGTTCGCATCGGCGACGACTGCGAAATAGGCGCCAATACCTGCATCGATCGCGGCGCACTGGAAGACACCACGCTGGACGAAGACGTGCGCGTGGACAACCTGGTGCAGATCGCACACAACGTACAGATCGGCGCACACAGCGCCATCGCAGGTTCCACCGGCATTGCCGGCAGCGCCAAGATCGGCCGCTACTGCCTGCTCGGCGGTGCGGTGGGTGTCGTTGGCCATCTGGAAATCTGCGACCACGTCGTCATCACCGGCAAGTCGGTGGTGCGCAATTCAATTACCGAACCGGGCGAGTACTCGTCCGGCACCCCATTGACTGACAACCGCACGTGGCGCAAAAACGCCGCGCGCTTCAAGCAGCTCGATTCGCTGGCACGGCGCATCCTGGCTGTGAGCAAGGAGAAAGAATGAACGCACCACTGCAGATGCCCATCGACGTCAACACCATCCAGACGTTGATCCCGCACCGCTATCCATTCCTGCTGGTCGACAAGGTCGTCGACCTCGATGTGGAAGCCAAGCGCATCATCGCCCACAAGAATGTGACCATCAACGAGCCCTACTTCCAGGGTCACTTCCCGGGCCAGCCGATCATGCCGGGCGTGCTGATCATCGAAGCGCTGGCGCAGGCCGGTGGTGTGCTCACCCAGCTCAGCCTGGGCCGCGACGCGCAGTCCAAGCTGTTCTACCTGGTCAAGGTGGACAACGTGCGCTTCATGAAGCAGGTCGTGCCCGGTGATGTGCTGGAACTGCACGTGCAGGTCAAGCGCATGATCCGCAACATGGCGGTCTACTACGGCGAAGCCAAGGTGGACGGTGAAATCGTTGCACACGCCGAAGTGCTGTGCGCCGGCACCCGCGAATAACCTGGCTGGAGCAACCCGATGAGCGACAGCGCCCCTCTGATTCACCCTACCGCGGTCATTGACCCTTCGGCCAAGCTCGGCCAAGGCGTGCGCGTGGGTGCATTCACCCTGATCGGCGCCGATGTCGAAATCGGCGACGGCACCGAAGTGGGCCCGCACTGCAGCGTCCACGGCCCGACCCGGATCGGCCGCGACAACCGTTTCATCGGCCATGTCGCCGTCGGCGGCGAGCCGCAGGACAAGAAGTTCGGCGGCGAACGCACCGAGCTGGTGATTGGCGACCGCAATGTATTCCGCGAGTTCGTCACCCTCAGCCGCGGCACTGTCGGCGGCGGTGGTGTCACCACCATCGGCAACGACAACTGGATGCTGGCCTACGTGCATGTCGCCCATGACTGCCATGTGGCTGATCACTGCGTGTTTTCCAACAACACCACGCTGGCTGGGCATGTATCGGTCGGCAACTGGGTGATCATCAGCGGCTTCGCCGGTGCACACCAGTTCTGCCGCATTGGCGATCATGCCTTCCTCGGCATGGGTGCATTGGTCACCGGTGACATCCCGCCGTTCACCATGGTCGGCATCGACGGCCACGGCCGGCCGCGCGGCATCAACAGCGAAGGCTTGAAGCGTCGCGGTTTCGATGCCGAACGGATCAGCGCGATCAAGCGCGCCTACCGCACCATCTACGTGGCCGGCGTGCCGCTGGCCGAAGCCAAGCTGGCCTTGGCCGAGCAGGCGCTCAGCAGCGATGACGTCAAGCAGATGCTGGACTTCATCGAGCACGGCGAGCGCCCGCTGCAGCGATGATGAGCACCGCAACCCGGGATACAGGCTTTGCCGCAGGCCGCAGGCCGCGCATCGCGCTGGTGGCAGGTGAAGCCTCGGGCGACCTGCTTGGCGCGGGCCTGATCAAGGCGTTGCGTGCACGCTACCCCGATGCCGAATTTGCCGGTATCGGCGGCGATGCGATGCGCAATGCCGGCTGCGAAACCTGGTTCGACGCCAGCGAACTGGCGCTGATGGGTCTGGCCGAAATCCTGCGCCACCTGCCGCGCCTGCTGAAACTGCGCAAGGCATTCCGGCAGCGCGTGCTCGACTGGCAACCGGATGTATTCATCGGCATCGACGCACCGGATTTCAATCTTGGCGTGGAGAAGTGGCTCAAGCAACGCGGCCTGCGCACCGTGCACTACGTCAGCCCGTCGGTCTGGGCCTGGCGCGAGAAGCGTGCGGAGAAGATCGGCGCCAGCGCCGACATGGTGCTGTGCCTGTTCCCGATGGAACCACCGATCTACGCTCGTCACGGCATCGATGCACGCTTCGTCGGTCACCCGATGGCCGACGAGATCCCCTTGCACAGCGACCGCGAGCAGGCGCGCCAGGCGTTGGGCATTCCCGAACACGCCAAGCTGCTTGCGGTGCTGCCCGGCAGTCGCCTTGGCGAAGTGAGCCGGCTCGGCCCGCCGTTCTTCGCCGCGGCCTGGCAGTTGTGCGAGCAAGACCGCAACCTGCACATCGTCGTACCTGCGGCCAATGCCAAGTGCAAGGCCTTGATCAGCGAGCAGATCCGCGCCGGCGCCCTGCCCAGCGCGCGCGTCCACCTGCTCGATGGCAAGGCGCGTGAAGCAATGACCGCCGCCGATGTGGTGATGCTGGCCTCCGGCACCGCCACCCTGGAAACCATGCTGGTCAAGCGCCCCATGGTGGTGGGCTACCGCGTGGCCGAGCTCACCTACCGCATCGTCAAGGCGCTGGGCCTGATCAAGGTCAACCGCTACGCCTTGCCCAATGTGCTGGCAGGCAAGGACCTGGCGCCGGAGCTGATCCAGCACGACTGCACCCCGGACAGGCTGGCCGCCGCCGTGAGCCATTGGTTCGAACATCCCGAACAGGTTGACGGCCTGCAGGCCGACTACCGCCAGCTGCACCAGCAACTGCGCCAGGATGCCTCGGCACGCGCGGCGGTGGCCATCGCCAGCCTGCTGCAGCCTGCGAACCGGCCCGCCAAGGGACCTGCACCGTGAAGCGTGCGCGCCCGACGCCGGGTGAGTCGCTGATCGGGCAAGCCTCGCTGTTCTCCCCCGCAGCAATCGCCGACCCCGAATTCCGCCTGCATGCCGGCGTCGATGAAGCCGGTCGTGGACCACTGGCCGGGCCCGTCGCTGTGGCAGCGGTGGTATTCGATCCACAGCGGCCACGCCTCAATGGCCTGGACGACTCCAAGGCGCTGACCGCACTGCGCCGCGAGCAGCTCTACGACCGCATCATCGAGCGTGCTCTGGCCTACAAGATCATCATGGTCGACGTGGCGCAGATCGACAGCCTCAACATCTTCCAGGCCACCATGCAGGGCATGCGCCTGGCGGTGGAAGGCGTGGCGCATGTAGCGCGCTTGGCCCGCATCGACGGCAACAAGATTCCCAAGGGCCTGCCCTGCCCGGCCGAGGCACTGATTGGCGGCGATGCACTGGACCGCAGCATCATGGCCGCCTCCATCCTGGCCAAGGTCAGCCGCGACCGCTACATGCTGGAACTGCACCAGCAGCATCCCGAGTACGGCTTCGACCAGCACAAGGGCTATGGCACGCCGTTGCATATGGCCGCACTGCGGGCACATGGCCCGTGCCCGCAGCACCGTCGCAGTTTCGCCCCGGTCCGTGCCTGCCTGGAACCTTGCTGAGGCCGCGCCTTGCCGCTCAACGCGGCATGATCTTGATACCTGGATCGAGGTGATGTGAGCCGATACGCACGTCGTATTTGATATCGCTTTCGGCGCTCACTTCCTTGGCGGTGATCAGTACTTCCTGTCGCCGGCCCATGCGCTGGGAAAGGAAATCCTTCTGCCCATCACTTCCCGCCACGCCTTGACGTGCGGGATCCACCGGTGACTCGGCGAACGCCAACTCGAAGGGCTCCAGCGCATTCTCCGCAGTGCGCCACAGCACCCGGGTTCCGCTGCGTACCACACAGGTTTCCGGCGTTATGACCGGCCCTCCCGGGCCAAGCACCACGTCTACGTAAACCAGCTTGAGCATTTGTGCCGGCGGGCTCGCCGGACACGGTACAGGCTCGCTTGGCGGTGCTGCCGGCAGCGTGCAGCAAGCCGCAACACCCACGGAAAGAACAACACAGACCCACACTCTGTAGTTCATGACGACAACTCCTCGATGAGGTCCGCCGCCCCGGACAGGAAAAACCGGTTCACTCCCGCCGCTCTCCATTGCCTACCGCCGCATAGCGCTGCAATGACAGCAGTGCATCGATGCGCTGTTGCGGAATGCCCTGCTTCAACGCGGTCTCAACACAGCCATGCGCGCCAGGCCGGTCGCCGAGCAGGGTCAGTGTCTGCGCACACCACAGCGCGACCTCGGCTGTCTGCGTGCCCAGCGTACGCGCCGCCTGCAGATCGGCCAGCGCGCGCGCACGTTCGCCAAGATTGGCCCGGTACCAGGACAGCACCGCCAGCGCGTAGGCATCGTCGCGGCGCACATCCACGTATTGCTGGGCCAGATGCGCCGCGCGCAGATAGGGCGCCTGCGCCTGCGCAGCGGTAGCCGGCGCAGCGGCCAACGCATCGGCCAGATTGCCCCAGTGCAGATAGTCTTCCGGCTCCAGCATGGTTGCCTGCTGGAACAGTTCAGCGGCGAGTGCGTACTCGCCATGATCGAATTTCATCGTGCCGAGGTTGGTCAACGCACCGGCATTGGGCTCGATAGACAAGGACATGTTGAACGCGTGCCCGGCCTGCACGGTGTCGCCCTGGGCCAGATACAAGCCGCCCAGGCTGCCCCACAAGCGACTGTCCTCCGGCTGCAGCACGGTGGCGGTGACAAACGCATCTATCGCCTTGGGCACATCGCCGCGCAGCCAATGGTGGTAGCCGAGCAGGCGGAAGATCTGCGCATCGCTGGGCCGCGCCGCGATCGCCTGCTGGAAGGCCTGCAGGGCCTGTTTCTCCTGGCCGAGCGCGGCATAGGTGCGGGCCTGCCCGACCAGCCCATCGGCGCGCAGTGCCGGGTCGTCGATGACCTGCTGGTAAAGCCGCAGCGCTTGTTCGTTCTGGCCACTGACCCGGGCGATTTCCGCCATCGCCAGGCTTACCTCGCGCAGATCCGGGTCCATTGCCTGCGCCCGCGCGCAGGCCTGTCGCGCGCGGGTAAACGCCTCCGCGTCGCTGACCCCTTCCAGGCGCGCGATCTGCGCGCGGCAGATGCCGGCCTGCGCTCGCGCAAAATGCGGGTCGATCGCCAACGCCTGGGTAAACGCCGCCATTGCCCGCTCATTGCCGGCCTCGCCAACGGGGCGTTGCAACAACGCCAGCCCACGCAGATAGGCGTCGTAGGCGTTGACGTCGTTGGTCGGGGTAAGCCGCTGGGCGATCCCGGATGTTTTCCCCGGCAGATGACCCAGCAAGGCGTGCACCACCTTGTTGGCTATCTCGCCCTGCAGCGCGAACACATCATTGATCTGGCGATCATAGGTTTCCGCCCACAGGGTGAAACCGGTATTCGTATCGGACAGCCGCGCACTGATCCTTACCCGCCCACCCTCGCGGCGCACACTCGCATCGAGCAAGGTCGCCACTCCCAGCCGCTGCCCGATCCGCCGCACATCGTCGCCTTCGGCGTCGCCATTGCCCGCGGCGGTGAGCTGCCGCGCTGCCACTTTCAAGCCGGGCACATTGGTCAGCGCATCGTGCATCTCCACCGCCAGCCCATCGGCAAAATAGCGATCGTCGGCAAAATAGCGATCGGCCGCATCATCGCTGAGGCTGCTGAATGGCATGACCGCGATGGAAGCACCGGCCACCACCGGACTGCGGCTCCACCACCAAACTGCAGCGACCAGCAGCATCAGCAACAGCAAGCCGGCGCCGATCAGCAATGCCCGCGACCGCAGCCACGTCGGCAACGACAGCCGCGGTGCCTCCCGCCACCATTGCAGAAACCGGTGCCGTGGCAACGGTTCGCGCGGCGGGTCCGCTTCGGCGGTGGCCTCCGCATTCAACTCAGTCGTGGCGTCGGCACCGGCCACATCTGAATCGGCGACCGGCGGCGCAGCCGAGGCTTCGACAGCGGCTGGCTCCGGCGGCAGCAAGGTGCCGATGAAGCGATAGCCCAAGCCATGTTGGGTCTGGATGTAGCGCGGCTCGTGCGAATGGTCATCCAGCGCGGAACGCAACTGGGCGATGGCCCGGGTCAGTACGCCCGGAGTGACATGTCGGTGGCCCCAGACCGCATCAAGCAGTTGGTCGCGCACCAGCAATTCATCGGCGTGACGAAGCAGCAGCAACAACACCGCGAACGCTTTGGGCTCCACCGACAGGAACTTGCCGTCACGGCTGAGCGTATGCGCCACCGTGTCCACCACGATGCCGTCAAAACGATAGCGATGGAGCAATTGACCTGTGTCACCAGGGTCTTCGACCGCACCCATCGGCAAGCCCTCATGAATTCCTCAGAAACCAGCGCAATGACTGTCTGAAGGCTCCGCCTGCCATCATGACCAATGCTACGCCCAAGCGGATGCTGGCGCTGCGTCCCACCTTCACGGACGCCCCTCCCCCCGCAGGAGCAACACCATGTACGCCATCCCCGACTCCCGCCTTCCGCTGCCGCAGGTATTGGACCGGTTCCCGTCCGGCGTCCCGCACCGCCGCAATCACGTCAACGACTATTTGTTGGTTCCGCGTGAAGTCGAATACTTCAACGGCTTCCTGGCGCTGCTGGGCCGCGCGCAACCGCCGCTGCAGACCGACCAGCTGGCCACCGCCGCCCGCAGCCTGAACGACGTTGCCTCAGGCGACGTGCCGTCGCCGTGCATCCAGCAGCGGATACGGCACGCCCATCTGCTGGAACAGCTGCTGCAGGACCGCGACTGGGAGCCCAACGCCGATATCAGCCGCGAACTCAAGCTGGTGGTTGCCTATCTTCATGCCAGCCGGCAACTGATCCCCGACACCGTCCCGGGCGTAGGCCATCTGGACCTGGCCATCGTGATCGACACCGCCTGGCCGAAACTGGCCACCGAGGTCGCCAACTTCGTCGACTACCAGCGCCTGCGCCACCTGGAGGCCGAACGCCAGGGCCGCAGCGACGATGCGATCACCTTCAACCGCAGCAGCTGGCTGGAGCTGCGTGAGATCGAAGCCCGGCTGCATGAGCACCAGCGCAGGGTCCGTGAAGGCAGCTATGCACCTGAACCGTTTACCTACTTCCGCATCCACTGACCGCAACACCCTCCGGCCCCAGCCAGAACGACCGCGCGCATGCTGGGGCCCCACGGGCCGGGCGTTGCCGGCACTGCCGCCAACGCCGGCGCAAGGCTGGCGGCCTGCTGGCAGGGGCCAGGCGCCGGGCCGGCGAGCGCGGCGGGGCATGTCAAGCCTTGCCCCACCCCGCCCCCGTCGCTACCCTGCATCGGCATAACTCTGGCCCCGCATGTCTACTTCTTCCCGTTTCGTCCATCTCCACGTCCACACCGAATTCTCGATGGTGGACTCCACCATCCGCGTGCCCGCCAAACCGGATCAGGCTGATCCGAAGAAGGCCAAGCAACCCAACCTGCTCAGCCGTTCGGTCGAAATGAAGGCGCCTGCGCTGGCGGTCACCGACCTGAACAACCTGTTCGCGCTGGTCAAGTTCTACAAGGCCGCCGAAGGCGTGGGCATCAAGCCCATCGCCGGTGCCGACCTGCTCATTGCTGAGGAAGGCCAGGACCCCTGGCGCATGACCTTGCTGTGCCGCGACCGCGAAGGCTATCTGAGCCTGTCGCGGCTGCTGACCCGCGCGTGGATGGAAGGCCACCGCAACGAAGGCGGCGTCGCCGTGCATCCGCAATGGCTGAAGGACGGCTGCAAGAACCTGTTTGCACTGGCCGGCCGCCACAGCCTGGCCGGGCGCCTGGCCGCCGAGGGCCGCCACGATCTGGCCGAGCAGCAGCTCGCCGACTGGCAGCGCGTATTCGGCGATGGCCTGCATCTGGAACTGACCCGCACCAAGCGCGATGGTGAAGAAGCCTTCAACCAGTTCGCGCTGATGGCTGCCGGCCAACGTGGCTTGCCGGTGATTGCCAGCAACGATGTGCGCTTCCTGTCGCCCAATGATTTCGAGGCGCACGAAGCGCGCGTCTGTATTTCCACCGGCCGCGTGCTCGACGACCCCAAACGGCCGCGCGAGTACAGCCGCGAGCAATACCTGAAAACGCCGGAACAGATGTGCGAGCTGTTCGCCGACATCCCCGACGCCATCGACAACACGCTGGCGCTGGCCGAGCGCTGCAACGTCGAGATGCGGCTGGGCACTTACTTCCTGCCCAACTACCCGGTGCCCGACGATCAGACCCTGGACACCTGGATCCAGAAGATCTCGCGCGACGGCCTGGAAGAACGCCTGCAGGTGCACCCGCTGGCGGCCGGCATGACCCGCGAGGATTACAACGCGCGGTTGGAGTTCGAGCTCGACACCATCATCAAGATGGGCTTCCCCGGCTACTTCCTGATCGTTGCCGACTTCATCCAGTGGGGCAAGAACCAGGGCATTCCGATCGGCCCCGGCCGTGGTTCCGGTGCTGGCTCGCTGGTGGCCTGGGCGCTGAAGATCACCGATCTGGACCCGCTGCCCTACAACCTGCTGTTCGAGCGCTTCCTCAACCCCGAACGCGTGTCGATGCCCGACTTCGACATCGACTTCTGCATGGACCGCCGCGACGAGGTGATCGACTACGTCGCGCGCAAGTACGGCCGCGAGCGCGTCAGCCAGATCATCACCTACGGCACCATGGCGGCCAAGGCAGTGGTGCGTGATACCGGCCGCGTGCTGGGCTTCCCGTACGGCCTGGTCGATGGCGTTTCCAAGCTGATTCCCAACATCCTGGGCATCCACCTGAAGGATGCACTGGGCAAGGGCAAGGAAGGCGCGAATTCGGAAATGGCCTCGGCCGAGCTGATCCAGCGCTACGAATCCGAAGACGACGTCCGCGACCTGATCGATCTGGCCCTGCAGCTGGAAGACCTGACCCGCAACGCCGGCAAGCATGCCGGCGGCGTGGTGATCGGGCCGGAGCCGCTGAGCGAGTTCTGCCCGCTGTACGCCGAACATGACGAAGGCGGCATCGGCCGCAATCCAGTCACCCAGTTCGACAAGAACGACGTCGAAGAAGTGGGCCTGGTGAAGTTCGACTTCCTCGGCCTGCGCACGCTGACCATCATTGATTGGGCGGTGAAGGCGATCAACAAGCGCCACGAGCGCGCCGGCATTCCGCCGGTCGATATCGCCCACATCCCGCTCGACGATGCCCCGACTTACAAGGACATCTTCGCCAACGGTAATACCGGTGCAGTGTTCCAGTTCGAATCCTCGGGCATGCGCCGCCTGCTGAAGGACGCGCGGCCCGACCGCTTCGAAGACCTGATTGCGCTGGTGTCGCTGTACCGTCCCGGCCCGATGGACCTGATTCCCTCCTTCAACGCGCGTAAGCACGGCCAGGAAGAAATCATCTATCCCGATCCGCGCACCGAAGCCATCCTGAAAGACACCTACGGCATCATGGTGTACCAGGAGCAGGTGATGCAGATGGCACAGATCGTCGGCAACTACTCGCTGGGCGGCGCCGATCTGTTGCGCCGTGCGATGGGCAAGAAGGTGCCGGCGGAGATGGCCAAGCACCGCGAGATCTTCCGCGAAGGTGCGGCCACCGGCGGCGTCGACGGCCCCAAGGCCGACGAAATCTTCGACCTGATGGAGAAGTTCGCCGGCTACGGTTTCAACAAGTCGCATGCTGCGGCCTACGCACTGGTCAGCTACCAGACCGCCTGGCTCAAGCGTCATTACCCGGCCGAGTTCATGGCCGCGACGCTGTCCTCGGACATGGACAACACCGACAAGGTGGTGGGCTTCCTGGCCGAGGTGAAGAACCTCGGCCTGACCGTGCTGCCGCCGCGCGTCAACGACTCGGCCTATATGTTCGAGGCGGCCAACGCCGACACCATCCGCTACGGCTTGGGTGCGATCAAGGGCGTCGGCCAGGGCGCGTGCGAAGCCGTGGTCGAACAACGCGAGCGCGGCGGCGAATATGCCTCACTGCTGGATTTCTGCGCGCGCGTGGAGTCGGGCAAGCTCAACCGGCGCACGCTGGAAGCCATGATCAACTGCGGCGCCTTCGACGGCGTCGGCAAGAACCGCGCAACCCTGGCCTTGCAGCTGCCGGAGGTGATCAAGGCCACCGAGCAGATCGCGCGCGAAAAAGCCTCCGGGCAGAACTCGCTGTTCGGCGCACCGGACCCGGTCACCACCGCCAGCCAGCTTGACCTGCCCGAGAGCAAGGAATGGCCGCTGGCACAGCTGCTCAACGGCGAGCGCGAAACGCTGGGCTTCTATCTCAGCGGCCACCCGTTCGACCCGTATGCCGATGACGTCAAGGAACTGGTCGGCACCGACCTCGGCGGCCTGGACAAGCTGATTGCACCAGCCTTCCCCTCCAAGGACGGCGAGAAGCGTGCCTGGCGCCAGGAATCCCCGGTGATCCTGGCCGGCATGGTCATTGGTGTACGCCGCAAGGGCGACAGCCAGGTCTTTGTGACGCTGGAAGACGGCAAGGGCCGGGTTGAATGCAGCGCGTTCTCCGATGGCTTGGCCGAGTTTGGCCATCTGATGACCAAGGACCGCATCCTGGTGGTCAAGGGCGGCCTGCGCGAGGACGAGTTCAATGGCGGCTATGCCCTACGCATGCGCCAGTGCTGGGACTACGAGCAGCTCTGCGCCGACCACGCCCTGCGCTTGTCGATGCGCGTCGATGGCCGTGGCGGCCCGATCTGGCAGCGTATCGACGCGCTGCTGGCGGCGCACCGCCCCGGCCGCACGCCGTTGCGGCTGGACCTGCTGCTCAACGGCAAGCCGGGCAGCATCGCCGGCATGCTGGACCTGGGTAGCAGCGGCTCGGTACGGGTCACGCCCAAACTGCTGGACGCCCTGCGTGAAGATCCGGCCGTACGCCGGGTCAAGGTCAAGTACAGCCCGCCTTGGGCCAACTGATTGTCCGGACGGACGCGTACGGGTTGATACGGCGCGTTCGGCTACACTTCCCCCCTTTCATTGCTGACGGTTTCCGATGAATCCGAATTACCTCGATTTCGAGCAACCCATCGCCGATCTGGAATCCAAGATCAAGGACCTGCGCAATGCCAGCGCTGGGCCGGCGGTCAATGTCGATGCCGAGGTCAAGGCGTTGGAAGACAAGCTGCGCCTGCGTACTGCCCAGATCTTCCGCAACCTGTCCTCGTGGCAGGTGCTGCAGGTGGCCCGCCACCCGTCGCGCCCCTACCCGCTCGACTACATCCGCATCTTCTGCGATGAGTTCCAGGAACTGGCCGGCGACCGCGCCTTCTCCGACGACAAGGCCATTGTTGGCGGCCTGGCCCGTATCGGCGGCCGCTCGGTGATGCTGATCGGCCACCAGAAAGGCCGCGACACCAAGGAAAAGGTCCGCCGCAACTTCGGCATGCCCAAGCCCGAGGGTTACCGCAAGGCGCTGCGCCTGATGAAGATGGCCGAGCGCTTCGGCCTGCCGGTGCTGACCCTGATCGACACCGCCGGCGCCTGGCCGGGTATCGATGCCGAAGAGCGCGGCCAGTCCGAAGCCATTGCCCGCAACCTGATGGAAATGGCCGAGCTGAAGGTGCCGGTGATCTGCACCGTGATCGGCGAAGGCGGCTCCGGCGGCGCGCTGGCACTGGGCGTGGGCGACCGTACCCTGATGCTGGAATACAGCGTCTACTCGACCATCAGCCCGGAAGGCTGCGCCTCCATCCTGTGGAAGGACGCCGGCAAGGCCAAGGATGCCGCCGAACAGCTGGGCATGACCGCCCCGCGCCTGAAGAGCCTGGGCCTGGTCGACAAGGTGATCCGCGAGCCGATCGGCGGCGCGCATCGCAACCCGACCCAGATGGGCAAGCGTTTGAAAGCCGTGCTGCTCAATGAGCTGGACATGCTGGAGAAGCTGTCGGTCGAGGAACTGCTGGCACGGCGCTATACCCGCCTGCGCAGCTACGGTGCCTACGAAGCGGCCTGAGCCGCTTCCACATCGGGGACACAGGGATGAGTCCGATCATTCTGCTTTCGTTGGTCCTGCAGGTTGCCTGCTGCGTACACGTCGTGCGCACCGGGCGGCCGCTGTACTGGGTTTTCATCCTGCTGGTCTTTTCGTACCTGGCGGTGCTGATTTATTTCATCGCCGAAGTACTGCCTGAGCTGCGCAACAACCCCAGCGCACGCCGCGGCCTGCGCCAGGTCCGCGACCAGATCGACCCGCAGCGCAGCAAGCGTGCGGCTGGCCAGCGCCTGCGCGTATCCGATACACCCGACAACCGCATGCGCCTGGCCCAGGAACACCTGGGCCGTGGCGAATACGCCGAGGCCGCGGCTTTGTACGAAGGTGCCTTGCGCGGGCTGCACCGCGAAGACCCCGACCTGATGCTGGGCCTGGCCCAAGCCCAGTACGGCCTGCAACAGCCAGCACAGGCGCGCAGAACGCTTGAAGCGCTGATCGCCGCCAATCCCAGTTTCCGCTCGCATGACGGCCACCTGCTGTACGCACGCACGGTGGAAGACAGTGCTGACATCGCGGCTGCCGTGCACGAGTACGAAGCACTGATCGGTGGCTACCCGGGTGAGGAAGCACGCCTGCGCTATGCCCTGCTGCTCAAACGCGCCGGCCGCGACGATGATGCTGCCAAGCAGCTGCAGAACATCCTCGACCGTGCCGAAACCTCGCCACGCTATTACCAGCAGGCGCAACGCACCTGGATCGATGCCGCACGCAAGGAACTACGGCAGCTGGCGCCGGCGGGCTGAGCCCTCCTGTTGGCTTGTGGGAGCGGCGTCAGCCGCGAAGCTGACCCTACCAAAGCCCTTGGCACCCATGCCATCTGATGATGTACTTGCTTCGCGGCTGACGCCGCTCCTACAAACGTCTCCGGCGCCTGCGCGCTGGCATCGGATTGTGGCGACGCGATAGGCAAACGGACCGCATCACCTGCCTTCCCCCCTCCCCGGCGAGGTCAAGCAGCATGATCACCAGCCTGAAAATCCTGTTGATCGTCATCAGCCTGCTTGCCAGCACGTACCTGATCACCTGCGCCTTGCTCGCCTTCAATGCACGCGGCATGCTTTACCACCCGGCACCGCGCACTGCCGATGTACCGCACTGGACCCTGCCACGCGGCGATGCGGACATCATCGTGTCCAGCAACCGACAGCACAGCACCCAGCTCGTACTGTATTTCGGCGGCAACGCCGAAGACGTCTCGCAGGCGCTGCCTATGTTGCAGCAGGCATTTCCCGCAGCCGCCATCCATGCCATGCACTACCGCAGCTATGGTGGCAGCAGCGGCTCACCGACCGAAGCCACACTTGTTGGCGATGCGTTCGCGCTCTATGACGGCACCAGCAACGCCCAAGCAAACGACATTGTCGTGGTTGGCCGCAGCCTGGGCTCGGGCGTCGCCGTACAACTCGCTGCTGCGCGCCCCGTTCAACGCCTGGTCTTGATCACGCCTTACGACAGCATCGGCGGCTTGGCTGCGCGCATGTTCCCGGCCTTCCCGGTGCGCCTGCTGTTACGCGATCACTACGATTCATGGCGTCACGCAGCGCGGATCAGCGCGCCCACCACGCTGATCATCGCCGGCAGGGACGAAGTGATTCCGAATGCGAGTTCGTTGCGGTTGCTGCAGCAATTCCAGCCCGGCGTGGCGCAGGAAGTAACCATCGCGGAGGCCGCTCACAACGATGTGTTTGCCTATGCGCAGTTCGCAGAGGCATTGCGGGGGCGGTAGCGCTTGAAGCCTACCCCTCCCCAACCCTCCCCTGCGCTACGCGCAAGGGAGGGGGCAGAGCTTGAGCCCTCCCTTTGGCGCAGCCAAGGGGAGGGTTGGGAGGGGTGTTTTTGATCTTCGCAGCCCCCCAAAAAAACTCAGAAAGGCTTGGCCAGCACCAGATACACAATCGCAATGAACAGCACCAGCGGCAGCTCATTGAACCAGCGCAGCGCGCCCGAGGACGGCAAGGCCTTGCCCTTGATGGTCCCCTTCAACCAGCGGCCGGTGAAGGTGAAATACACCAGCAGCAGCACCACCAGGCCCAGCTTGGCATGCAGCCAACCGGCAGCGCCCGGCGCCACCATGGTCGGGAACTCCGGCAGCACCTTGTAGCCCAGCCACAGCACCAGCCCCAGAATGAAGGCAATGCCGAACATCACGTGGCCGAAGCGATACAGGCGTTTGCCCATCAACTGCAGGCGCTCCACCACCGGCGGCTGGCCCGCCGCCTCGGCGATGTTGACCAGGATCCGCGGCAGGTAGAACACCGCCGCCATCCACGCCACCACGAAAACAAGGTGGAAGGTTTTTACCCAAAAGTACGACTGCATGCGCTGGCTCCATCGGCGGCGTAGGATGAGCGCCATTTTCGCCCATCCGCACAAGACACGCACATGCAGGACAAGCAGTACGACGCCGACTACTTCCAACGCTGGTACCGCCGCGACGATATCGGCGGCCCGGCGCGCCTGGCGCGCAAGGTGCAATTGGCCGTGGCCGCGGCCGAGTATTACCTGGAGCGCCCGATCCGCAGCGTGCTCGATATCGGCGCCGGCGAAGCGGCCTGGCGCGCGCCCCTGCTGAAGCTGCGGCCCAAGCTGCAGTACATGGGCTTTGACAGCAGCGAGTATGCGGTGCGCCGCTATGGCCGTACCCGCAACCTGCACCTGGCCAGGTTCGGCGACTTCCAATGGCTGCGGCCCTGCGCGCCGGTGGACCTGCTGGTCTGCTCGGACGTGATCCATTACGTGCCAAACCGTGAGCTGCGCCAAGGCCTGCCCGGTCTGGCCGAGCTGTGCGGCGGGGTCGCCTTCCTGGAGCTGTTCACCGCCGAGGACGAGTTCCATGGCGACCATGAAGGTTTCCAGCAGCGCCCTGCCCGCTGGTACAGGCGGCAGCTGCGCGAGGTGGGCTTCCGCGCGGTCGGCTCGCATTGCTGGCTGGCGCCGGCGTTCAGCGAGGACATCGCCGCCCTGGAAAGCTCCGACTAAAGGCCGATACCTGCTTAACGCCCGCTCTGCGATAGTGCGCTATGCTGCACAGCATCATATGACTGTACATATTGGGACGTCATGCTTTATCAACTGCATGAATTGACCCGCAATCTGCTTGCGCCCTGGGTTCACCAGGCGCAGGCCAATGCGGCGTTCTTCAATAATTCGGGCCACTGGTGGTCGTCGATGCCGGGCGCTGATCGCTTTGCGGCGATGAACGAGCTGTTCCACCGCCTCGGCAAGGATTATGAGAAGCCCGAATGGGGCATCCACGAGCTGGAACTTGATGGCGAGATCGTGCCTATCGCCCAGCTGACCGAGGTCGAAAAGCCGTTCTGCAAGTTGCTGCGCTTCAAGCGCCACAGCAACGAAACCTCCAAGGTCGAAGCCCTGCTGGCACAGCCCATCGTGCTGGTGGTGGCGCCGCTGTCCGGCCACCACGCCACGCTGCTGCGCGATACCGTGCGCACCCTGCTGCGCGACCACCGCGTCTACGTCACCGACTGGGTCGATGCGCGCATGGTGCCGGTGGAACAGGGCGAGTTCGGCCTGGACGACTACATCGAATACGTGCAGGAGCTCATCCGCCACCTCGGCGCCGACAACGTGCACGTGGTCAGCGTCTGCCAGCCGACTGTGCCGGTACTTGCTGCGGTGTCGTTGATGGCCAGCCGTGGCGAAGCCACGCCGCGTTCGCTGGTGATGATGGGCGGCCCGATCGATGCCCGTTGCAGCCCGACCGCGGTCAATAATCTGGCCACTCGCAATCCGATGTCGTGGTTCGAGAACAACGTCATCCACACCATTCCGGCGCCGTATCCGGGCCAGGGCCGCCGCGTCTATCCGGGCTTCCTGCAGCACGCTGGTTTCATGTCGATGAACCCCAGCCGCCATCTGATGTCGCACTGGGATTTCTATACCGACCTGGTCAAGGGCGATCTGGACGATGCCAACGCGCATCGCCGTTTCTACGACGAATACAACGCAGTGCTGGACATGCCGGCGCAGTTCTATCTGGACACCATCCGCGTGGTGTTCCAGGAGTTCCTGCTGCCGCGCGGCGAGTGGTATGTGCGCGGTGAGCACGTCGACCCGTCGGCAATCCGCGACACCGCCCTGCTTAGCATCGAAGGCGAGCTGGACGACATCGCCGGGCTCGGCCAGACCGAAGCCGCGCAGGCACTGTGCACCGGTATCCCGGCCTCGCGCCGCGACCATTTCATCGTAGAAGGCGCCGGCCATTACGGCATCTTCAGCGGCCGCCGCTGGCGCGAAGTGGTGTACCCGAAGATGCGCGACTTCTTCAGCGCCCAGTCCACGCAGCCAGCGGCAAAGAAACCAAAGAAAGCCAGCAGCAACGTCACCCCGCTGCGCCGCCGCGCCCAACG
Source organism: Stenotrophomonas terrae (assembly GCF_039674165.1). Taxonomy (GTDB): domain Bacteria; phylum Pseudomonadota; class Gammaproteobacteria; order Xanthomonadales; family Xanthomonadaceae; genus Stenotrophomonas; species Stenotrophomonas terrae_A. The sequence continues at coordinate 12,952 of NZ_JBDJMY010000036.1, read as the reverse complement.
CTGACAAGCCGTAGCGCCGAGCCATGCTCGGCAGGGGCCTTACCGGTAACGCCCAAAAAGCCGCCCTCACCCCAACCCCTCTCCCGTAAACGGGAGAGGGGCTGGCACCGGTAGTGCCGAGCCATGCTCGGCAGGGGCGTTACCGGGAAGGCCTCTGCCGAGCATGGCTCGGCACTACAAAAAAACGAGGGCGCCGGCGGCGCCCTCGTCTGCATTCACTCACTGCAGCTTGCTTACAGCCGCACCAGCAGATGCTTGGCCATCGCCCCGTGCAGCTTGCCGATACCGTGCGCCAGATGCAGGGTGCCGAAAAGCAGCAACACGCCTGCACCCACCGACACCGGCCACATCCAGAACGGAGTGCCGACATTGACGCCGTCGATCCATATCCCAACCGGCAAATTTGTCAGCAATGCCACCAGCGGTGCGAATACCAGCGCCAACGACGTCGACAGCAAGGTTACTGCCAGGGTGAAGTACAGAATCCCCAGCGGCAGCATCAGCACGAAGTACAGCATCGTCAGCCAGGTGCGCCCATCCGAGAACATCGCACCGATGCGCTGCAGCCAACCCTGGCTCCGGTCCGTATAGGCCGGGCGGCGCGGCATGCGCACACCCAGCATGGTTTCGATGAGGCGCCCTTCGACCAGCGACAACACCCGCACCGAGCCCAGAAACAACAGCAGGATCGGGATGCCGATGATCAGGATCAGCAGCGATACCGACAGTGACAAACCGGTCACCACCCAGGTGAAGAAGAACGTGCCGGTGGCGAGTGACAACAGCATGTAGAACAGCGCGCCATAGGTATGCGGGTCCATCGCCACACCGAAGAAACGCGCTACCAGGGAGCGTGGCGCAGGCTCGCGAAGCGGCGCAGCTGCGAGGGGCTCCGCAGACGAGTCAGCGGACTGTGCTGCCGCCGCTTCAGGCGCAGGAGCCGGCCGCGCCGCTGGACGCGGCGTGCGCAAGGCACGGTTCACCGTCACTTCGGTCTCGCGGTAGATCTCCGCAACTTCCTCGGGTGCGCCATAGCTGCCGGCTACCCCGGCAATCACTTCGGCCTCGCCCTTGCCCGGCTGTTCGGCCAGCTCCGAACGCAGGTACTCCTCGGCGTCGTACAGCGCATCCTGGATCATTGCCGGGTCCGCGCCAGCCAAGGCAGCACGCAGTTGCTCCAGGTACTCGGGGATGGTCGTGGGCAGCGCTCGTGCGTTGTATTCGGTATTCATCACTTGATTCCTTCCAGTACCGACTCGACCGAGTCGCGGGTGGCGTTCCAGGCAGCGATCCATTGCCGCAACGCGGCGCGACCGTCGTCATTGATGCGGTAGTAGCGCCGCGGTGGTCCCGCCACCGATGGCTCGACATAACTCTCCAGCAGGCCGGCGCCCTCCAGGTTGCGCAGTACCGGGTACAGCGCGCTCTGCTTGCCGCTCAGCACCCCATCGCCAACCCGCTCCAGCTCCTTGGCGATCAGATAGCCGTACAGCGGCTCTGGGGCCTTGGCCAACACCGCCAGCAATGCCAGCGACACCGTGCCTGTGCTCAATTCCTTCTGGAACTTGCGCAGATGCGCATCCAATTCAGTCATGGCCTTCACTCCTGCCGACTAGCCTGAAGCAAACACTAGTGTTTAGTTCGCTATAGCGAATGTGCCGGTAGTCACCCCCACCGCCGTCATGGCGCTGGCAGGCACGCTGCGCAATCGCGCAGAATCAGGCCACACCCAACTGGAATGCGCCCGATGACGCTACGTCCCTGCCTGCTCGCGCTGGCCCTGTCGCTGTCCCCGCTGCCGCTGCTGGCCGCTGACGCCCCCGCCAAGTACCGCAGCGCGCAGGAGATCATCGACGCCGCGCCGGCCAGTGACTGGCACACCCCGGCCGCCGAAAACACCGTGTACATGGACCTGGAAGGCGGCCGCGTCATCATCGAACTGGCGCCCCAGTTCGCGCCCGAACACGCAGGCAATATCCGCACCCTGGCCAAGCAGCACTTCTGGGATGGCCTGAGCATCTACCGCTCGCAGGACAACTTCGTCGTCCAGTTCGGCGATGCCGATGCCGACGATGCGGCCAAGGCCAAGTCGATGGGCAGCGCCAAATCCCATCTGCCGGCGGAGTTCCAGCGCCCCGTTGCCGGCCTGGAATTCACTGCCCTGCCCGACCGCGATGGCTGGGCCGCCAAGACCGGTTTTGTCGGCGACTTCGCTGTGGGCAGTGATGGCCAGAACGCCTGGTTGGCGCATTGCTACGGCGCCGTCGGCGCAGGCCGCAACAATGATGAAGACAGCAGCCTGGGCGCCGAGCTTTATGTGGTTACCGGCCAATCACCACGCCAGCTGGACCGCAACATCACCCTGGTTGGTCGCGTGCTCAAGGGCATGGAGCTGCTCAGCACGATCACGCGTGGACCCGAGCCGATGGGCTTCTATGAGGACGCCGCGCAGCGCACGCCGATCAAGGCGATCACCCTGGCCAGCGAGTTGCCGGAAGCACAACGGGTGAAACTGCAGGTGCTGCGCACCGATTCCAAGACCTTCGCCGATGCGGTGGAAGCGCGCCGCAATCGCGTCGACGGCTTCTACAAGCGCGCGGCTGGCCATATCGACCTGTGCAACATTCCGCTGCCGGTGCGGATCATCAAGTAAGCCGGCCACCGTACCTGTAGTGCCGAGCCATGCTCGGCAGGGGCTTTACCGGTAATCCCTCTGCCGAGCATGGCTCGGCACTACATTTGTGTCGCTTGACGTGGCGGGTTATTCATGCAATTAATTAATTAACGAATTAGTTAATTGATTTACCATGCCTGCCGACCAGATTTTTGAAGCCCTTGCCTCGCGCCCACGCCGGGAGATTCTGGCCTATCTGTCGGCGCAGGAACTCACCGCCGGAGAAATCGGTCAGCGCTTCGCGATGAGCGCACCGGCCATCTCGCGCCATCTCTCCGTTCTTGCGGCCGCTGGCCTGGTCATCAGCGAGCGTCGCGGCCAGTTTGTTTTCTACCGGCTTACCCCAGACAACCTTGTCAATACCTTGAGCCGCTTCGCCTTCGAGGTTTGCCCAACGGCCGGCCCGTTGCAGCGCGAATCGCGAAGCAACGCCAAGCGCAAGACCAAGCCCGCTACCTGAGCACACCGAGGCCCCGCATGGACCGCAGTCGCAGCCGCCGTGAACGCAGTTTCCCCCATGCATCAATCACCACCGCCGATGGCCGTCGTGTAGTGGAAGTCACGCTGCTGACACAACTGGGCGTAGGCGCTGGCGACTCCCTGGCACTGAGTGCCGGTGCATTGCAGGCCCGCCACCCGCACTTCAATGACGCCCTGGATGAGCCCTCCGCACGGCTGTCCGCACCTGACCTGGACGCAGGCGACCCTGCTGCGCTGTATACGTTCTCCGTCGGTGGCAACGGCCATCCTTTCCACCGGCATGCGGCACCACGTCTGTTCACCGCAATCAGTGGCAGCGGTGGCGCGCGTCTGCGTTTCATCCCCGCCGATACGCGCCTGGGCAGCACCGAAGCAGCGCTCGCCGGTCTGCAGCATGTCGAAGTGCCTGCAGATTGCCTGTTCACCGTGCGCATGGCTGCCAATACCTGGCATCAGTTCCAGCCACTGCATGGCAATGGCAGGCACCCGGCGTTGTTCGCGGTGTCCTGTCACCCCGACGAAACCGGCGGCGCACTGGATAAGGACTTGCATGCGCAGGTCATGCGCGGCGACGCCGATCTTGCCAGCCTGACCGAGCTGATGCCCGAAGCCTTGCGGCACACACTGCGGCACGCCACGCCCTACAGTCCGGCAGTACCAACCCACATGCTCGGCTTCGATCCACTTCCCGGCCATGCCTGGGCAGCTGCAGCCTGCACACCGCTTCGCCACCATGTCGGCCGGCTGCGGCAGGCGCTGCTGCAGCGCTTTCCACGCTCCGGCAGTGCCCGCCACGGACTGCCGCCACTGCAGGCACGCAGCCTGCGCGCGCTGCCGGACGATTCACTGCTGGCCGCGCAACTGCCGCACTACCATCACCAGGACTGTGTGCAACTGCAGATCGATCAGCGTTGGCTTCCTGCCATTGGCACCGAGCAGTTGCTGGTACTGCTGCTGACAGCCTTCATGAACCAACCCGCCAGCAGCATCAGCGGCCTGATGCGTCTGCGCAACTTGCTGGCGCGTCCACTTCGGCTGCGCACATCGCCGCTGGGTTGTCCGGTTTCGTCGCTGCTGAACGACACACCCGGGCAACGCTTTGCACAGCGCTTCCCGGTATTGGCCAGCGCCGGCAGTGCAGACGCGCAGCAGGTGTTGCTGGGGGCCGATGATCGCCACCTGCAGTTCCGCTCCTGTGTCGCGGTGCGTCGCCAGCACGACCAGATCGTTTTCAGCCTGTCCACACGCGTGCGTTGCTACAACCCATTCGGGCACCTGTACATGGCAGTCGTCGACCCCGTGCATCGCCACTTCATCGCCCCCAAGATGCTGACGACCGCCGTTGCGCAGGTGTTGGAAGATGCGCTGGCAGCCCGGCACAGCAATGCCACGGCGGTGGTTACGGGCTGACTTTCGGCGCGTCTCTTTCAAACCGTCATCGTTCAGGCAGTGGGACAATGAGGGCAATAAACAGCAACTACCGCCATCGGCGATCTGCAGTTACTTTGATGGCTCATTGCACAGGAATTCGCCATGGCCCAGGTCACCATCGAGTCAACCGCCGACAACTACGCCCATCGCATCAGCAACGGCCTGCATACGCTGCTGGCCGACGAGCCGCCGCGCCTGGGCGGCAAGGATGCGGGGATGGCACCGTTCGATCTGTACCTCGCATCACTGGCCGCCTGTACCGCCATTACCCTGCGCATGTATGCAGAGAAAAAAGGCTGGGAGCTGGGGCAACTCAACGCCGAGCTTACATCCAGCCGCGATGAAGCCGGTAAGCTGCAGGTGCATCGCATTCTTTCCGCGACCGGCGCGCTGAGCCGCGAACAATGGGACCGGTTATTGGATGTTGCCAGCCGTACACCTGTCACCAAGGTGATGAGCGAAGGTGCAGTCATCACCAGCGAACACCGCCCTCTGAAGAGTTGAGACGCCATGTTTACGATTGTTGTTATCTGGGATGCAGACAACGCCGAAGTGACGCAATGGGATGAAACCCCGTGGGTCGCTACCTGGAAGGATCGCGAAGTGTCATTGCGCGCGGGTCCGCGCGAGCGGGTGGATGCCAATGGCGTCAGCAGCCAGGTGGCGGTCTATCTGCCCGATGAGTTCAACGAGGAAGAGTTCCAGGAACTGTTTGCCGCGCATGAGAAGCGCATTCCGGAGCTGCATCTGCACGGCTGATGCAGGCCCTTGTGGGAGCGGCGTCAGCCGCGAAGCTGACACCGTTTCAGGTCATCGGCTTCGCGGCTTACGCTGCTCCCACAAAGCCGAGGATTACTTCTTCTTGCGGCGGCGCCACCACAGCCGCAGCAACCACGCCAGCATGCCGCCGACCAGCAGCACAGGCAACAATCCGGCGGCAATGCGGATCACATACGCCAGACTGGTGGTGAAGATCTCACCGAAGTCGCCGAACGCCTGACCGATCTCGCTGCGGTTGCGCTGGCTGTTGGTGGATTCGATGTTGATCGTCACCAGCTGCGTATCGATGCGACGGTGTTGCTGCGCCGAATCACGGTTGGCCTGCTGCAGACCGGCTTCGATCTCCGACAGACGCTGCGAAATCGTCAGCAGGTCCGCCACCGCCAGATCGCGGCGCTGCTGGTACTCGATCAGCCGCGCATGCTCGGCCTTGAGCCGGTCCTGCATCAGCTGGGTATCGGCAACCTGCTGCGCCAGATCCTCGGCCTCGGTATTGCGCGTGGTCACCTCGCCCTTGTCACTGGCCAGCGCGATCAGCGGCTCCACGCCCTTGGGCGCGACGCGCACCTTGATCAGGCCGCTCGGCGTATCGCCGCCCTGCTGGGAGACGTTGAGCACCGCACAGTCACCGTACTTCGCGCTTTGGCAGGCATCGGCCACCGCCTTCACCCGCGGGGCAATCTCCTTGCCCGGCAGCTGCAGCTGCACCGTGTGCTCGTAGGCCAGGAAGGCGCCCTCTGGCGACTGCACCGCATCGGCGGCAACGGCCGCGCTTTCGGCCGACATCTCGTGCTTGGCGCAGCCTGCCAGCGCCAGCAGCGCGCCCAGTGCCAAGACCAAGGTACTTCCGTGCAATTGCTTCATGCTTCCCTGTTTCCGGAATGGAGTGGCGGCAGCATAACGACATGGCTGAATACGAAGGCTAAATTTTTGTGCAGGGCGCTGTAGCCCGGGTAAGCGCAGCGCACCCGGGGTTGTAGTTCCTGCACCGGGCCACCTCCCCGGGTGCGCTGCGCTTACCCGGGCTACATGAATTTGAGCCGATTTTGCGGTGGCGCTGCGTCCACCTGGCGCAGGGTTCGGCGCTGCCCAACCGCCCGGGTCGGCAAGCTGCCACCAACCAACGGCATGTGCGGCAACGGCCGGCTCCGCCTATGCTCGTCGATTCCCTCAGTAACAGGATCACCGATGCGCAAGCACCTGCTCGCCGCCGCCCTGCTCGCCAGCCTTGCCGGCTGCCAGAGCGGCGAGGCCCCGACCGCTCCGTCCACCTCCACCGAGCAGGCTGGCCAAGCCCAGGCCGACGCCCAGTTCGCCGAGCTGTCGAAGAAGGCACTGGACACCTGGATGCAGCTGTCCCCAGTCAGCGCTACCCAGATCGGTGACCACCGCTACGACAGCCAGCTCGATGACCTCAGCGCCGCCGGCCAGCAGAAGAGCCTGGAGGCCAGCAAGGCCCTGCTCGCCGAACTGGACAAGCTCGACGTCAGCAAGCTCGGCCGCGAGAACCAGGTGGATGCCGCGATCCTGCGCAACCAGCTGCAGTCCGACATCTGGTCCAACGAAACCATGCAGTCCTGGAAGTGGGACCCGCAGGTCTATAACGGACTGGCCGGCAGCGCCATCTATGGCCTGATGGCGCGTGAGTTCGCACCGCTGCCCGAACGCCTGAAGTCGGCCACCGCGCGCATCGAGCAGATCCCGCAGATCTTCGCCGCGGCCCGCGCCAACCTCGACCCGGCTCGCGTGCCGAAGATCCATGCCGAGACCGTGTCCAAGCAGAACCGCGGCATCCTCAGCCTGGTTGAAACCTTCATCGTGCCGAACATCGGCCAACTTGAAGCCGCTGACCAGGAGCGCCTGAAGACCGCCATCGCCAACCTCACCAAGGCGGTGGAAGAACAGCAGACCTGGCTGGACAAGACCCTGGTGCCCAACGCCAAGGGCGAGTTCCGCATCGGCGCGGAAAAGTACGACCAGAAGCTCAAGTTCTCGCTCAACTCCTCGCTGTCGCGCGCCGAGATCGGCGAGCGCGCCCGCGCCGAACTGAGCCGTGTGCGCAAGGACATGTACGGCATCGCCCAGGTGGTGCTGAAGGACAAGCCGGGCGCGCCGGAAATGCCGGCCAACCCGACCGATGACCAGCAGCAGAAGGCGATCGAAGCCGCACTGGAACTGGCCTATGCCGACAAGCCGGCCCGCGACAAAGTCGTGGACGATGCCAAGGCGGCACTGGACCAGTCCACCGAGTTCGTGCGCAAGCACGACCTGATGACCCTGCCCGACGCGCCGGTCGACATCATCCTGATGCCGGAATTCCAGCGCGGTGTGGCCGTGGCCTATTGCGACTCGCCGGGCCCGCTGGACAAGAACCTGAAGACCTTCTACGCGGTCTCGCCGATTCCGGACGACTGGAACGACAAGCAGGTGGATTCCTTCCTGCGCGAATACAACAGCCGCATGATCCACCTGCTGTCCATCCACGAAGGCACCCCGGGCCATTACCTGGAAGGTTGGCATTCGGGCAAGTTCCCGTCGACGCTGCGTGCGGTGCTTCGCTCGGGCCTGTTTGCCGAAGGCTGGGCGGTGTACACCGAGCGCATGATGCAGGAACAGGGTTACCTGGATAACGACCCGCTGTTCCACCTGGTGCAGCTGAAGTTCTACCTGCGCACCATCTCCAACGCCATCCTTGACCAGGGCGTGCACGTGGACAACTGGACGCGTGAGCAGGCGATGCACCTGATGATCCACGACGCCTTCCAGCAGGAAAGCGAAGCCTCGGGCAAGTGGGTGCGCGCACAGCTCACCTCGGCCCAGCTGCCGACCTACTTCGTCGGTGCGCAGGAGCACTTCGACACCCGCAAGGCAGTGCAGGACAAGCAGGGCGCCAACTTCAACCTGAAGGCCTACCACGACCAGATCCTGTCCTACGGCGCGCCGCCGGTGCGCTTCGCCCGGCAGCTGATGCTGGAACAGCCGATCGAGTAATCGATCGGCCAACACTCGCGATCAGCAGAAGCCCGGCATCCGCCGGGCTTCTGGTTTCGCATCACGCCGCACCGCCGGGCTATCGCTGCGGCCGCTCGGCACCGGCCGCAGTCATCTGTCGCCGCCACCTTCTGGACCTACCTGACATGAAGTCCCTGCTCACCTGCCTTACCACCGCCTGCCTCAGCCTTGCTGCGTCGCAGGCCATCGGGCAAGTACCAGCAAACCCCCACGCCGCCTACATGGAGGCCGGTGCAAAGATGCAGGAGCGCATCGCACAGAGCGCCGCCAAGGGGGATATGCCCCGCATCACCGAGCCTGAGACGCGTGCACTGCTTGAAGTCCTTTCCGACAGTGATCGGTTCCTGGAATCACAGGTTTACGACGCCGGCAACATCGGCCAGCTGATGGAAATATGCGGGCAGGCCAACCGCGTCTCGATGGCCTATGCGTTATCGGGATTGAAGGAACATGTTGCCCCCCAGGCAACCGCAGAAGACATCGCGAGGCAGATGGTCTCGTTGATGGAAGCGAACATCATGTCATTCCCGCAGGAGCTGGAACGCCTGCACCCCTTTCTGCTGCGCTGTCTGGCCACGCAGATCCAACCCCTGACAACATTCATGGCCGACTTGCCACCACAGGAACTTACACCCGTGCGCCTGGCCGGGTTGCACCAACTGCGTGGTGGTCTGGTGAATTCCTATGCCGGCAACCTGAGCAGCATAGGCAACCAAGCCTTGGCGCCGAGCTATCGCAGGCGGGTACTGCGGGCAATGGCGGAGAGTTCGCCGATATTTGCGTCCGCGCTGCAATTGCCGACGCGGCAACAGATCGTCGAGGCCGCCACAGCCATTCTTGCCGACGCGCCAGCTGACAGCCGCCCGGATATCGAGACCATCATCAAGGCCATGAGTGATCCCGATTGCACGGGGCTGTGCGCGTATTGATCCTTCGGGGAATCCTCCATACCCAGCCGGCGATGGGCCGGCAGTTCCACTGCAATCCAGACCGCACATGCCCGCGCTCAGCAGATAAATTCATATGCACGTTCGTGCCTGTGAACAGAGGCGAACGTTATTGTCGAAGCCTTCGACTCTCAGGCTGTCGCAGGCACGATGAAGATCCCCGGCACGATGCAGTTGATCCAGCTGTCGGCAACTGGCGATGCCGACAATCTAAAAATTGCACGCGGGCCAACGCCGAGACCGCGCAGCGGCGAGGTACTGATCCGCGTCGCGGCCGCAGGCATCAACCGCCCCGACCTGCTGCAACGGCGCGGCCTGTATCCACAGCCGCCCGGCGCGTCGGAAACACTGGGACTGGAAGTCGCCGGCACCGTGGTCCGGGCGGCAGCCGGCGTGCAATGGCCACGCGTGGGTGCGCAGGTCTGCGCCTTGTTGGCCGGTGGCGGCTATGCGGAATATGCAACCGCGCCAGCGACGCAATGCCTGCCCATTCCTGCCCGCCTGTCGCTGCTGGAAGCCAGCGCATTGCCGGAGACATTTTTCACCGTCTGGTCGAACCTGTTCATGGCCGGCAACCTGGGCGCGGATGAAAGCATCCTCATCCATGGCGGCAGCAGCGGCATAGGCATCACTGCCATCGCCATCGCCCACGCTTTTGGTGCGCGGGTCATCGTCACCGCCGGCAGCGAGCTGAAGTGCCAGGCCTGCCTGCGGCTGGGCGCAAACCACGCCATCAACTACAACACGCATGATTTCGTCCAGCAGGTGCGCAGCCTGCAGGATGGCAAGGGCGTGGATGTAGTGCTGGACATGATCGGCGGTTCGTACTTCGCCAGGAATCTTGAGCTGCTGAACATGCGCGGGCGCATCATCCAGATCGGCTTGCAGCAGGGCTCGGAAGTCATGCTTCCCTTGCTTACGCTGATGCAGAAGCGTGCCTCGGTAAGCGGCTCGACCTTGCGCCCGCGCAGCGTCGGCGAAAAGGCCGTCATCGCCCAACAGCTGCGCCAGCAGGTATGGCCGCTGATCGAGTCTGGCAAGATCCGCCCGCCGCTGATCGACAAGGTGTTCCCGCTTGCCGGCGCCGCACAGGCGCATGCGTGGATGGAGCGCGGCCAGCATATCGGCAAGATCGTCCTGCAGATGGCGCACTGAAAGCCGCACCGCCGCCGGCAGTACCGCGCCGCCACCGGCCCTGCCTTCCGGCCGCAGCACAAACACATCGCCAGCACAGTCCGGCGTGCTAGGTTTCGCCCCAGACAGCGGCGGCAAACCGCCAGGAGCGGACGATGGGCAAGGGGCGACTTGAGGCATTCAGTGACGGCGTACTGGCCATCATCATCACCATCATGGTGCTGGAGATGCGGCCACCGGAGGGTGCTTCGCTCGACGCGCTGCGGCCGCTACTGACCACCCTGCTCAGCTATATCCTGAGCTTCGTCTACGTCGGCATCTATTGGAACAACCACCACCATCTGCTGCAGGTCTGCCAGAAGGTCACCGGCAGCGTGTTGTGGGCCAACCTGCACCTGCTGTTCTGGTTGTCGCTGCTGCCCTTCGCCACGCATTGGATGGACGACTACAACACCCAGCCGCTGCCCACTGCGTTGTACGGCTGCATCCTGCTGGGGGCAGCGATTGCCTACTGGATCCTGCAGCGGCGCATCGTCGTCGCCGATGGCGAGAACTCCCGCCTGCGGCATGCGCTGGGCGGCGACTGGAAGGGCAAGTTGTCGCCCCTGCTGTATATCAGCGGCATCGCGCTGAGCTTTGTCGAAGTGCATCTGGGGCAGGCGCTGTATGCCATCGCCGCCTTGCTGTGGCTGATTCCGGACCGGCGCATCGAACGCGAACTCGGCCAGCCTGACTGATCAGCACCGGCCTGCGTTTCACACACATCCGCTCACCGCACGGTATAAACCGAACTCCGCCCGCCCGAGCCAGTGCCATGCCCGACTCCAAATCCAAAGCCAAATCCAGTGGATTTACCGCCGCAGAACAGGCGGCGATGAAGGAGCGTGCGCGCGAGCTCAAGGCCGAGGCCAAGACCGGCAAGCTGAAGGCCGATGGCGAAGCCGAGCTGCTGGCCAAGGTCGCCGAAATGCCCGCCGCCGAGCAACAGATGGCGCGGCGCCTGCACGCCATCGTGACCGCCACCGCACCGTCGCTGTTGCCCAAGACCTGGTACGGAATGCCCGCCTATGCGCGCGACGGCAAGGTGCTGGTGTTCTTCCAGGGGGCAAGCAAATTCGGCTCGCGCTATTCCACCCTGGGTTTCAACGACACCGCGATGCTGGATGACGGCCCGATGTGGGCCACCGCGTATGCGCTGGCCGAACTTACGCCCGAAGTCGAGAAGAAGATCACCGCCCTGATCAGGAAAGCCATGCGCGCTACAGGTAGCAGCCTGCAATAGCCAGCGCCCGCGTGTACAGCTATCGTGTCCTGCCCGGCAACGATAGAACGCATGTCTCTGTGGACCTGGTTGTTCCCACGCCTACCCGCCGTTTACAGCAGCCCGCTGTCGCGCGAACAGGCCGTGCAGGCGCTGCGCGCGACCACCGCACGCGGCAACATCACCGCCACCGGCACCATCGCCGGCTCGGTGGATGCGGACCGGGTGCTGCTGTATCACCGCCGCGCCATGCGCAACTCGTTCAAACCCCATTTCCGTGGCCGCTTCGTTGCCAGCACGCAGGGCTGCGAACTGCGGGGCGTATTTGCGCCACCGCTGCTGGTCATCGTGTTCCTGTCGTTCTGGATCGGCTTCTGCCTGTTGGGGACGGTTGTGAGCGTGCTGCAGCTTGGCCAGCAGAGCTCGTTGCAGATGGCCACAGCAATACCGGGGCTGGTGATGGCCGGCTTCGGCGTGGGGCTGGTCCGGCTGGGCCAGCACCTGTCGGCCGAGGACCCGGCGATCCTGTCACGGGTGATCCGGCAAGCCTTGCAGTCTCCTTCTGCCTGATCCCAACCGCGAGGGTTCCCACTTGTCCAATCACAACCACACCGCACTGGAACTGCAGAAGCTGCAGTTGGAAGTGATGCAGCAGTTGGAAGTCATTGCCGAGGACATCAAGGCTGGGCGGCTTGGTGCCGATGAGGGCTCGGCCAAAGCCAAGGCCGTCATAGCGGCCAGCGAGCAGCAGCGCGTGGCCATGTTCAACGCCGCGATCAGCGCGACCCAACGCCAGCGCAGGCGCGGCTGGCTGCTCGCGCTGGCGGCAGTGGTCGCCATCGCGGTGGTGCTGGCCGGCCTACTGCTGGCACGCATTGGCACAGCGTGATGCGTAGTGCCGAGCCATGCTCGGCAGAGGCTTTCCCAGCAATGCCCTCTGTAGTGCCGAGCCATGCTCGGCAGAGGCTTTCCCAGCAATGCCCTCTGTAGTGCCGAGCCATGCTCGGCAGAGGCTTTCCCAGTGAACCTGTAGGAGCGGTGTAAGCCGCGAAGCTAATACTGCATCAGTCCGCAAAGAGCTTACCCCTCCCCAACCCTCCCCTTGGCCTTCGGCCCAAGGGAGGGAGCGTAGTGCCGAGCCATGCTCGGCAGAGGCTTTCCCAGCAATGCGCCCTGTCGTGCCGAGCCAGGCTCGGCAGGAGCTTTCCCGGTAACGCCCCTGCCGAGCATGGC
>NZ_JBDJMY010000035.1:0-45460 GCF_039674165.1 Stenotrophomonas terrae | reverse complement strand
GGTAACGCCTCTGCCGAGCATGGCTCGGCACTACAGGTGACGCTTTTGCCGAGCATGGCTCGGCACTACACCCCCTCCCTTTGCCGCAGGCACGGGGAGGGTTGGGGAGGGGTCGTTCTTGCCCCTTGCCGAGCATGGCTCGGCACTACACCCCCTCCCTTTGCCGCAGGCAAGGGGAGGGTTGGGGAGGGGTCGCTCTTGCCTCTTGCCGAGCATGGCTCGGCACTACCGAGGGGCATTACCGGTAACGCCTCTGCCGAGCATGGCTCGGCACTACACCCCCTCCCTTTGCCGCAGGCAAGGGGAGGGTTGGGGAGGGGTCGTTCTTGCCCCTTGCCGAGCATGGCTCGGCACTACCTCACAGCGTTTTGTTCAACGTATACGTGCCATGCACCGCTGCTTCGGCCAGCACGTGGCCGTGCATCGCGCGGTAGACATCGGCGGCGGTGAACGCCCCGTCCACCGGCAGGCGCTCCACATCCAACGCGAACAAGCGGAAGAAATAGCGGTGCAGGCGTTCGTCGTTGAACGGCGGGTACGGACCGTCATAGCCGTAGTAGGTGCCAGCCATCTGCGCGTTGCCGGCAAACCAGCCGGTGTAATCGTTGATGCCCTGGCGTGCGCCAGCCGGGCCGGCTGGCTGCGTCTTGCCGTGCGCGGTGAAGCCGTCGCTGCAGCTGCCGGCTGCGATTTCGCGCAGCTCGGCCGGCACATCGACCATCACCCAATGCACGAAGTCGCCGCGCGGCTGGTCCAGCGGAATGCTGACGTCGTCGCGGCCGACCAGCTCGGCCACGGTCGGCACGTCCGGGTCCACGCACACCAGCGCGAACGAACGCGTGCCGGCCGGCACATCGCGCCAGCCCAGCTGCGGGTTGCGGTTGCCGGCAAAACCGTTCGCATCGCCGGCAGCAAACTCGGCCGGCAGCGGCTGCCCGTTCTGAAAACTCTGACTGTCCAGTTTCATGCTTGCTCCTTGATCAGGCTTCGGGATAGCCCAGGCGCACCGCGACCGGGGTCAGCAGCGCGAATTCCGCCGCAAGCACCTGCGCGTACTTGCGCCAATGGCCCGCCTCGATCGTACCTTGGCCAAGGCTGCGCACCGGCGGGAAGCGCAGGCCGAAGGCCTGCTCCAGCAATGCACCCATCGCTGCCGGGTCGTTCACCGCATCGTCGGTGCGCAGGATCAGGTGGGTATACAGATCCTTCTCGTGCAGCAGCGCTACCTGCGCCAGCGCACGCGCCAGCCACTGCGCGGCCTCGTTGGACGAAGTGACCGCCAGCGGTGCCGGCGCACCCAGCGCCAGCCACTCCACCAGCATGTCGCGCGGATCACGCAGGGCAATGACCAGGCGGCCTTCCGGCAGCTGCGGGCGCAGCGCCCACAACAAGGCGTTGTCCCACCACAGCAGCCAGTCGATGACGTTGCCGTCTTCGATGCCGCGTGCCGGCAACGCGTCGCGCCACTGCTGCACCAGCTGTTCCGGGGTCAACGCATCGGTGGCCAGGCGCTGCAGGGTCAGGAAGTTCTGGAAGGCATCGTTCGGCGGGGTCGGCCCGAAACGGTCACCGCGCAGCACGCGGCTGCCGGCGGCCATCACCGTTGCCACCCGCTCCACGCCCGAACCCGGCGCGCCCCACAGGAACATCGGCCGCAGCGGATTGTCGCCGGCCACCTCGCCCATCGGCGGCCACTCGGCCGGCGCGCGCGCCTGCTGCGGCAGCGGCAGGCGGTTGGGCGCCATTTCCTCATGCATCTGCAGCCAGGTCGCAACGGCACCGGCGTGATCGCCGGCGCGGTCCTGGGTTGCACCCAGCCAGCTGCGCACACCCAAGCGCGCCTGCTCCGGTGCGTTGTCGACCAGCCGCTGCACATGCGCGATGGCGGCAGCCGGCTCGCGCTGCAGCAGGGCTTCGACAATGCGCTGCTCGCCGCTGACCCGGCCCGGCTCCAGCGCGATGATGTGATGGGCAACGGCTTCGGCTTCTTCGGCCTGGTCGTTCATGTCATGCAGGCTCATGCGCGCTTCCAGCGCCGGCAGATGCTCGGGCATGGCGGCCAGCCAGCGCTCGACCACGTCGACGGCTTCCTCGCTGGCCACCGGCGCCACGGCCAGGCGGGCCAGCCACAGATCGTGATGCTGGGTATGCAGCTGCACGGCGGCTTCCAGCTCACTGCGTGCTTCCTCGTCGCGGCCCAGGCGCTGCCAGGCCATCAGCAGCATCTGCAGGGTGGCGCGGTCGCCCGGCACCTGCTGCAGCAGCGGGCGCAGGTGTTCCAGCGCCTGCAGCGGCTGGTCCGAGGCCAGTTCCAGTTCACCTGCGAGGCGGCGCATACCCGGGTTGTCACCCTGCGGCGTGGCCAATACTTCGCGCATCATTTCTGCCGCACGGTCCAGGTGCCCCTGGCGCAGTGCCAGTTGCACCACCAACCCGCGCAGCGCGTGGTTGCCCGGGTTCAGTTCGATCACCCGGCGGAACGCCTGTTCGGCGAAGGCCAGCATGTCCTTGCCCAGATAGGCGAAGCCCAACGCGTACAACACGCGGACGTCGCCCGGCAGCTTGGCACTGGCCGCTGACAGAATCGCCAGCGCGCGGTCGGCGTCGCCACGGCGCAGTGCCACCATGCCTTCAATCGCGCCCAGCTCCGGGCTGTCCGGCTCGACGCGGGCGGCCATGCGGCCCAGGCGATCAGCCTCGTCGATGTCATCGCGGCCCAGCGCCAGATGCGCCTGCATCAGGTAGGCGGAAAATTCGTTGGGATTGAGCGTGGTGCTGCGGTCCAGCGCCTGCCCGGCGGCGTCGATGCGACGCTGCGCCAGCAGCAGGCCGGCGTGCTGCAGGTGCAGGGCCGCGTCATCCGGGGCCAGCCCCAGCGCGATATCCAGACTGGCCTGGGCCGGTTCCAGCTGCCCCTGCTGCTGCAGCGCCAACGCCAGCCAGCGGTGGGCCTGGGCCTGTTGCGGTTCCGCGCCAACCCACGCCTGGGACAGGCTCACGGCCTCGTCGGTGGCGTTGCGGCGCAGGGCTTCAATGATCTTGTCTTGCATGGCGGTCCAGCGTTAGCGCAAACCCGCATTGTAGCGGCCCCGGCCGGGACCGCTGGGTTCAGCCGACGGCGGCGGCCAGATGCTGGGCCACCCAACGCTCGGAGAAGCCGTCGCCACGCAGGTTCTCGATGAAGCCGCAGTGCCCGCCCCAGCGCGCGATCTCCAGGTGGGCATTGGCCGGTAGGTGCCAGTGGTCGAAGGTGGTGAACGGGATCACCGGGTCATCGGCCGCCATCAGGATGTCGGCCGGCACCTGCAGTGCGGCCAGCTTGTTGCCGGCGATGGAGTAACCGTCGAAGTACTCCTGCAGCGAACCGAACTCGGTGTGGTGGTCGACCAGCCAGCCGGTCAGCGCGCGGATATCCAGCTTCAATACGCTGTCATCCCAATCGGCCAGCTCCGGGAACAGCGCGCGCTTGCGGCGCAGGGAGCCGGTCCATTTACGCCGGAAGTACCAGTCGTACATCGCCGGGCCACGCTCGATGCTGTCCATGGTGATGCCCGGATCCAATACCGGGCACACCGACGCCACGTGCAGCAGCGGCACCCCGGCGGCAGGCGCGTGCAGGGCCAGCCGCAGGACGAAATTACCGCCCAGCGAATAACCCGCAGCCACCATCGGCAGGCCGGCGAAACGCTGCGCCACATCGGCGGCGGCGTTGACCACTTCATCGATCCGGCAGGAATGGAAGATGCCCGGATTGAGGTGATGGGTATTGCCGTGATCACGGAAATTCAGCCGCACCACCTCGAAGCCCTGCTCCAGCAGGCGCGCGGCGGTCATCCGCATATAGCTGGATTCGGCACTGCCTTCCCAGCCATGCAGCAGCAACGCCAGCGCCTTGGGTGGCGCGCCCGGCAGCCGGCTGTGCCAGGCCTGCAGGCGTACGCCGTCGCCGCCATCGAGCATCAATTCCTGGGTGAGTGCACCGCTGCCGGCCAACAGCTGCTTGCCGCGCCGCAGCCGCACCCGGCTCGATGCCAGCATCGACTGCAGGTGCGGATTGCGCAGCCAGCGCGGGGGCTGGTAATTGCAGGCGCTCAGCATGACCGACCCGGTTGGCGTTGACTGCCCACCACAGTGTTGGCCGTGATATGCACCTTACGGCCCTTCCATCACCGCCACGATGCGCGCGCGCGAGGTCTCGGCGATACGCCGGCGGCCTTCCAGATCCTGCACGGCCAGCGGCTCCAGGAAATGCACCTCGCCACGCCGTACCGGCTCGCCGAGCAGACGCAGGAAATTGCCGAAGAAGCTTTCGCCCGGCGCGAACGCCACCGTGGTCTGCGCGTCACCGCGCACGCCATAGCGCAGCGCGATCGGCTGCACCGGCACACCGGCCTCCACCGCGGCCTGGAAGATGCGCGCATGGAACGGGCCGACTTCATGGCCGCCACGGGTGCGCCCTTCCGGGAACACCGCTACCGGCCGCTGCTCCTGCAGGCGCTTGACCATCTCTTCCATCACCCCGCCCAGCGACTCGGTATTGCCGCGCTGGTGGAAGATGGTGTGGCCGCGGCTGGCCACCCAGCCAACCACCGGCCAACCGGCGATCTCGCGCTTGGCCACAAAGCCGACCATTTTCTGGCTGTGGATCACGCAGATATCCACCCAGCCCACATGGTTGGCCACGAACAGCACCGCACCGGGCAGGGGCTGGCCGTAGCGCTGCAGGCGGAAGCCGAATATCCACATCAAACCACCCGACCACCAGCGCACCACCCGCTCTTCCAGCGGGTTGTTGGCGGGGCCCATACGCCCCAACGGCTGCGTCATCAGCAGCAGGATCAGCGGCAGAAACAGGACAAGATGAACCAGCAGCAGCGGGGCGCGGTACAAGTAACGGAACACGCGGGCCACACCGCCCTGCCGGGCGGGACGGGGGGAAGTCATCCGCGCACGATACCGGATGCGGTCCAGCTTCCGCCAGCATCGCCGCCGCCACGGCCAGTATTCCCCCCGCGCATCGAAAAGGTGCGCCGTGCCACACTACGGGCAGGAAGTACCGGCAGGCCAGTCCATCAGGGGTATGCCGGCAGCTTTCCCGGCATGAAGTGTGTACAACAACACTATCGTTCAGGGGAGCGGCATGATGGACCGGCAGCTGCTGTCATCGACAGAGGACATGCTGCAGTTGTTTTCTGCGGCCTTGGAGCAGATCGGCAACGGCGTCATCCTGTTCGATGACACCAACACCATTTTGTACGTCAACCATGCCATGGAGCACATCTCCGGGTGGTCACGTGCCGAGCTGCAGGGCAGGAACCTGGGCACGCTGGCGCCGGCCAGCATGCGCGAGCGCTACAACACCCGCCTGTATCCGGGCGCCAGCAACCGCGTGCAGGAGCTGGCCGCCGATCCGCATGACATCCAGCTGATCCGCAAGGACGACGTTGCCTGCTGGATCAGCGTCACCTTGTCGCATATCACCGACAATGGCCGCAGCATCCACCTGGCGCTGGTCAACGATGTCACCGCCAGGCGGCTGGCGCAGGCACGCGAACGCTTGTTGTCGCTGGGCTTCGATGAGACCCAGAGCGCGGTGCTGATCACCGATGCCGAAGGCCGCATCGTGCATTTGAACAAGGGCTTCCGGCGCCTGTTCGGCTTTCTCGACAGCGAGGCGATGGGCCAGTACGTGCCGGCGCTGCTGGCCCCGGACAGCTATTCGACCGAGCAGATCTCCGCCTACATCGCGCGCCTGGTCGCCGGCCAGCCGATCCGCGCCGACGAGCGGCTCTACCGCAAGAACGGGCAACCGCTGTGGTGCTCGGTCAGCACCAACCCCATCTTCGACGACTACGGCACCCTGGTGAACCTGGTCATCGTGCTGATGGACATCACCCGCACCAAGGTGCACGAAGTCCTGCAGCACAAGATGCTCGATGCGATGGTGCGCGAAGTGCCCACCGCCGAGGTGATGCAGATGATGTGCCTGGAGGTGGAGAAGATCGCCCCGCAGGTGCTGTGCTCGGTGCTGCGGGTCGAGGACGGGCGCCTGCGCCACTTGGCCGGGCCCAGCCTGCCCGAGGCCTACATCCGGCTGGTGGACGGCGTGCCGGTGGGGCCCAAGACCGGCACCTGCGGCACCGCCGCCTACAGCGGCCAGACCGTGCTCAGCCGCGACATCGCCACCGACCCCAACTGGGAAGGCCTCAGCCACCTGGCCCTGCAGCATGGCCTGGCCGCCTGCTGGTCGACGCCGATCAAGGCCAACGACGGCCGTGTGCTCGGCACCTTCGCCTTCTACTGCCGCCAGCCGTACGACCCTGACGAGTTCCACTACCGCCTGGTCGAGGTGATCGTGCACCTGTGCGCGCTGGCGCTGGAGCGCGAGGAAGCGCGCAACCGGATCCGCCGGCTGGCGTTCTACGACGATCTCACCGGCCTGCCCAACCGCAGCCTGCTGCATGCCCAGGCCGACCAGGCGATCACCGCCGCCAGCCATCAAGGGCAGACATTGGCGGTGATGTTCATCGATCTGGATCGCTTCAAGCAGATCAACGATTCCTTCGGCCACCCCGGCGGCGATGAACTGCTGCGCACGGTGGCGCGGCGCCTGCAGGAAGAAACCGGGCCGATGGATATCGTCGGCCGGCTTTCCGGCGACGAGTTCGTGGTGATCCTCAACCGCTGCGATATGCCCGCCGCCAGCGAACGCAGCGAACGCATCCTGCGCACGCTGGGGCTGCCCTTGCCGCTGGGCGACATGGAGATCCGTCCGTCGGCCAGCATCGGCATCAGCATTTTCCCGCACGATGGTGGCGAGATGGATTCGCTGCTGCACCATGCCGACGTCGCCATGTACCAGGCCAAGCACAACGGCCGCAACCGGGTGCGCTTCTACAGCAGCGAGATGGACGAATGCGCGCAGGAACGCATGGCGCTGGAAGCGGCGCTGCGCGAGGCCCTGGAACAGGGCCAGCTGCAGCTGCATTACCAGCCGCAGATCGATATCCAAAGCGGCCGCCTGCACAGCGTGGAGGCGCTGGCGCGCTGGCAGCATCCGCGCCTGGGCAGTGTGCCGCCGATACGCTTCATTCCCCTTGCCGAAGAAGCCGGCCTGATCGGTGACCTCGGCCAGTGGGCGCTGCGCGAGGCCTGCCGGCAGCTGGCAGGTTGGCGTCGCGACGGCCTGCAGGTGCCATCGGTGTCGGTGAACCTGTCGCCGACCAATTTCCACAGCGCCGTGCTACCGGACTGCATCAGCCAGATCCTGGAACAGGAAGCGCTATGCGCCAGCGACCTGATCCTGGAGATCACCGAGGACGTACTGCTCGACGGCGACCCGATCACCCTGCAGACCCTGCACCAGGTGCATGCGCTCGGCGTGCGGCTGTCGATGGATGATTTCGGTACCGGCTATTCCAGCCTCAGCTATCTGCGCCAGCTGCCGATCAGCGAACTCAAGCTGGACCGCAGCTTCGTGCGCGGCATCGAGGGCGACAAGGTCGCCAGCGCACTGACCCAGGCCATCGCCCATATCGGCCAGAGCCTGCAGTTGAAAGTGGTAGCCGAAGGCGTCGAGAGCCTGGAGCAGTTACGTCTGCTGGGCGCGCAGGGTTACCAGATAGCGCAGGGGTTTCATTTCACCCCGGCCTTGCCAGCGCCGGCATTGGCGCAATGGGTGCGCGAGCATCTGCCGCTGGCGGTGCCGGTTTAGCTTGCTGGAGCAAGCGCAGGAGCAAGTGCCAACCCCTCCCCGGCCCTCCCCTTGCCTGCGGCAAAGGGAGGGAGCAAAGCAGAAGCAAGTGCCAACCCCTCCCCGACCCCGGGTCGCTGAACTCCAGTTCCTAGCCCCTGGCCACAACCGCCAACGTAAGCCGCGAAATGCACACCGGCTTGCCGGCCTCGTCCTCGATGCGGATTTCCCATACCTGGGTGGTGCGGCCCACGTGCAGCGCGCGGGCCGTCCCCGTCACCACGCCGCTGCGTGCAGCACGCAGGTGGTTGGCATTGATCTCCAGCCCGACGCAGACCTGCTGGGTGGGGTCCACGCACAGGTTGCCGGCACTGCTGCCCAGCGTCTCGGCCAACACCACCGAGGCGCCGCCGTGCAGCAGGCCGTAAGGCTGCTTGGTGCGCTCATCTACCGGCATCGTTGCCTGCAGCCAGTCATCGCCGGCGGCGGTGAAGACAATGCCCAGATGGTCGATCAGCGTGTTGCGGCTCATGGCGTTGACCAACTGCAGGTCAACCGGCGCGCGGAATACTTGGCTCATTGTTTTACCTGTTGGGGGAACAAGGACAGTTACAGGATCGGTACCAGGCCGGCGCCAAACGCGGTCAGCATGCGCACCAGCACCCACTTCGGGCCGACATCCACTTCCGGGAAGTCGCCGACCGCGGTGTAACAGGTGTGGAAACGCGGGTCCTGCCGGCGCAGCGGTTGCGGGCACTCCGGGCCAGGCACGAAGGCGTAGTCGGTGGCGTAGCGCCACGGCCAGAAATCCAATACCGGCAGCGCTTCGGAGGCCTTGCCGAGGCTGTAGTTCAGCCCCGCCAGTACCGGCGGTTTCTCGCGCGGCGCCACTACCCAGGAGTTGTCCGGGTGCACATCGCGCAGGATGCTCTGCGCCAGCTGCTCGGCAAACACCGGGTCTTCGATGATCACCGCGCCTTCAGTGTTGTAGTTCTCGCTGCGCGGATCGAAGTTGTGGGTGCCGATCACGCCGATACGGCGGTCCACCACCAGCGACTTGGCATGCAGGCCCATGCGCGCGCCACGGCGGGTGACCGGCAGCGGCCGGTTGACCGCGCGCGTGCCCAGGAACGAAGGCCGGGTTTCGGTACGCAGTACATCGCGCTCGACTTCACTGCCATCGGCGCTGAGCCGGCGCCCGGAGCCGCTGCCGCGCACATTGCTGCCGGCCGCACTGCCGCCGATAAGCCGGTTGCGTGACGACGACCCCGATGCCGGCTCACCATCCAGCGGTGCGGGCAGCAACTGCGCGTAGTTGATCGGCGCATCCAGCGGGAACGGCTTGTATTCGTAGATGTTGAAGCCCAGCTCGCGCAGGTTGCGGCGTTTGTACTTGTAGGACAGCGCATAGACGATGGGGTTGTCGGTCGCCGCCAGGCTGTTGGTCGACACCACCACGCGCGGCGGTGTCTCACGCTGGCGCAGGGTCTTGAACAACGCCTGCGCAGGCTTGGACAACACCAGATACGGCGTCTGCAGCAGTACTTCGGTCTGCGCCTGCGAAATCAACGCGTCCAACCGCGGCTCGGTCAGATGCTGGCCGTTGAGCGGCTGCGCCTCGCGCTCGCGGCGATGCTTGCGCGGCAGGTCGGCCACATAGCTGACCGAGCGCACCGGCAAGGCGGTATCGACGAAGGCGTCTTCAATGAACTGTGGATCGGAGGCTTCTGCATTCACCCGTTCAATCCGTTCCGGGCGCCGGAACGCGGCCTGCGGCATGGCCGGCACGCCGCCGTTCAACAGGGTTTTGCCGACATCGTTGAGGCGTTCGGCCGGTACGCTGCGGCGTGCGTCCCAGAACGCCTGGAAGTTGGCCGCCATTTCGCGCGCCTCCGGCCCGGCCACCACCACGTCACGATCGCGGAAGTTGTATTCCTTGTCCCAGTCGTAATAGTCGTCCTGGTAGTTGCGGCCGCCGACCACGCCGATCACATCGTCGATCACCAGCAGCTTGTTGTGCATGCGCTGGTTGAAGCGGCGGAAGCAGCACAGCACGCTGCCGGCATAGTCGAAGTAATTGAGCTTGGCCTTGCCGAACGCCGGGTTGTAGACGCGCAACTCGAAGTTGGCGTGGGCCCCGGACAGGGCGCCGAGCATCTGCACGTCGGAGATGGCCGAGAGCTGGTCGATCAGCACCCGCACCTTGACCCCGCGCCGGGCTGCAGCCAGCAGTTCATCGATCACCATCCGCGCACTGTCGTCGGTGTCGAAGATATAGGTCTGCAGGTCGACGCTGCGGGTGGCGCTGCGGATCAGGTTGAGCCGGGCCACCAACGACAGCTCACCCTCGTCGAGGATGGTGGCGTAATGGCGCGGCACCTGCGCGGTGGACTCGGCGATGGCCTTGCCACCCAAAGCGCGCAGCGGCGAATCCAATGCGCAGCGATCGGGCTGGTCGCAATCGACCACGGTGGAGCGCGCCGCTATCGCGATGCCTTCGGCACGCTCGCGCTGCTGATTGGACAGCGAGGCACAACCGCTGGCCAGCAAGGCCGCCAGCATCAGGAGAAGACGGATAACAGGTTTCACGTTTTGGGGGCGCCAACCAGGCGTGTACGCAGTACGAATATCACTCGATCACTCAAGGCCATCTGCCAGCTATCCATGCCATAACGGCCGCGCAGGATGGTACCGCGGCTGACGAGGTCGCAATCATAGCCGGGCCGGGCGCATTCAGGTTTTGCCAGGCGCATCACTTCGGGCCGGCTGATGCCGCGGATCGACAACCGCCCCTGTACATCGCCGCCGGTTTCGGTCAACCGCGGGTCATAGGGATCGGAATCGAACTCCACCACCGGGTAGCGCGCCGCATCAAAGAAGTCCTCGCCACGGATCCAGCCGGTGTAGCGCGGCCGGTCAGGGATCTCCACATATTCGCTGTACATGCGCAGCCGCACCTGGTGGCGGCCGTCGGGCAACACCGTGATCCAGCCTTCGAAGCGCGGAAAGACGCCCTCAACCTTCTGCCCGAAGCGGGTCCGTATTTCAAAACCAAACCGGGAATGCGCCGTGTCGAAATGCAATGGCTCGACCGCAAGGGCCGAGCCAGCAAGCATCAACAGAATCAGCAGCAGCCCAAACCGCGCCGCCGCCATGGACTCAGGGCCACCAGAATGCGGTCAACTTGGCGATGCCGGGTTCGATCGCCGCCTCCATCGGCAATGACAACACCGCCACCGATGCCGGCGGCATGCCGCGGTAGTCGCCGGTCTGGCCGCTGTGCATCAACGCCACCAGTTGTTCCAGCCCGGGGTTATGGCCCACCACCAGCACGCGTTCCACTTCGTTGTGCTCGTCCAGCAGGGCCGCCAGGGTGCCGGGCGCGGCATCGTAGATGCGTTCTTCCAGGCGCTGCTCGACGTAGCCGGTACGCTCCAGCACCGCCTCCAGCGTTTCCCGGCTACGCCGCGCTGGCGAGCACAGCACCCGGTCCGGGACCAGTTTGTTTTCATGTAACCAACGGCCGGCAGCCTCGGCCTCGGCCAGGCCATGCGGTGAGAGGGGGCGGTCGATATCGGCTTGGCCATCGGCCGCCGGTTCGGCATGGGCATGTCGCAGCAGGATCAATTCACGCATGGTCGGGTAGTACTCCTGTCAGACCTTGTTCAACCACTTGAGCAGCGGCTCCCAGTCTTGCTGGTGCTCGCGTACCTGTGCAGAGTGATAGTCGAACAGGCTGCGCCCGAGCCCGACCATCACCACATAACTCTGGCTGTCGCGCAGCTGCGCGACCACCTCATACGGCCAATCGGCCAGCATCTGCCGGGCCTGTTGCGAAGTTTGTGTCCATGGCTTGGTGCGGTTGAGCACCAACCCTACCGGCACCGCCCGCGAATGGATGCGCTTGATCTTGGCCAGGCTGTTGAGGAAGCCGACGATGGCTTCGATATCCAGCGCCGAGGGCAATACCGGCACCACCACCGCGTCGGCGGTATCGATGAAGCGCTCCAGATCCTCGCCATAGGCACCGGCCGGGGCATCGATGATGACCTGCTCGGCGCCGTCGGGGATGAGCTTCTCCCAGTTCTTCTTGCGGTGTACGTCCACCGGCAGCACCGCGCTCTCCAGACTGGAGCGGCGTTGCGCCCAGCGGGTGCTGGAACCCTGCGGGTCGGCATCGGCGATCACCGTTGCCTTGCCGGCCAAGGCCGAGTGTGCGGCCAGATGGGTGGCGATGGTGGTCTTGCCGACGCCACCTTTGGAGCCGGCTACCAGGATCGTCTTCATGCACGCCTCGTTTTCGCGGGACTTGCCCGCAGCGTACACCGGCCCGCGTTACCAAAGGTAGTCACCCGGTGAGGAAGCCGCCCCGGCAAGCCCCCTGGCTTGCTATCGTGTCGCCCCCGGCATTGGAACCACCATGAGCGAGCTGCAGGACCTGACCGCACTGATCCGCGCCAACACCCCGCTGATCGTCATCGAAACCCAGGACGAGACCCGCATCGTGGGCCTGTTCCGCGAGGCGTTGATGCATGTGTGGCGCTCCCTGTACCGCTGGTCCATCACCGAGGGCCTGCGCCGCATAGACATGGACCGCGAGGACGAGGCGGTGGGCCCGCCCGATGCCAGCGCGGCACTGCGGATGATCCAGGAGGCCGACCAGCGCGGCATCTACCTGCTGCTCGATTTCCACCCCTACCTGGGCTATGCCAGCCACCAGCGGCTGCTGCGCGACATCATCCAGCGCCGCCACAGCCAGCCACACGTGGTGGTGCTGGTGGGCACCAAGGTCGAGCTGCCAGCCGAACTGGAAGCCCTGGCGACCCGCTTCAACCCCCGCCTGCCCGATGCCAACGCGCTGCTGAAGATGCTGCGCGAGGAGGCGGCCAGCTACGCCCAGGAGAACGGCGGGCGGCGCGTGGAGGTGGACCAGGAGGCCGTGCAGCAGATCCTGCGCAACCTGCGCGGGCTGAGCATGACCGACGCCCGCCGCATCGCCCGCCAGCTGATCTATGCCGATGGCGCCCTGCAGGCCGACGACCTGCCGCAGCTGGCCAAGCTCAAGTTCGAGCTGCTCAACCGCAGCGGCCACCTGCATTACGAATACGACTCGGCCCGTTTCAGCGACGTGGCAGGCGCCCGCCGGCTCAAGCGCTGGATCGAGCAGCGCCGCGCGGTGTTTGTCTCCGGCAACGCCCCGCCCGGGCTGGACCCGCCCAAGGGCATGCTGCTGCTGGGCGTGCAGGGCTGCGGTAAATCCATGCTGGCCAAGGCCACCGCCGCCGGCTTCGGCGTACCGCTGCTGCGGCTGGATTTCGGCACCCTCTACAACAAGTACCACGGCGAGACCGAGAAGAACCTGCGCGACGCGCTGGCCTCGGCCGAGCAGTTGGCGCCCTGCGTGCTGTGGATAGACGAGGTCGAGAAAGGCCTGGCCAGCGGCGGCGAGGACGGTGGCGTGTCGCGCCGCGTACTCGGTTACCTGCTGACCTGGATGGCCGAACGCAAGGCGCCGGTGTTCATCGTCGCCACCGCCAACCAGGTGCAGGAGCTGCCGGCCGAACTGCTGCGCAAGGGCCGCTTCGACGAAATCTTCTTCGTCGACCTGCCCTCGCCCGACACCCGCGTCGAACTGCTGCACCTGCACCTGGCCCGCCGCCAGCTGCAACCGGACCTGTTCGCACTGCCGGCGCTGGCAGCGGCCAGCGATGGCTTCTCCGGCGCCGAGATCGAACAGGCCGTGGTCGCCGGCCTGTACGCCGCCCACGCCGAGCAGAAGCCACTGGACACCGAACTGCTGATGGCCGAGATCCGCAACACCCGGCCATTGTCGGTATTGATGGCCGAACAGGTGCGGTCGCTACGCGACTGGGCGCACGAGCGCACCGTACCGGCGGATTGAGGCCGGGCCAAAAAACGCCAGCACTCGTCTCCGTCGCCACGCGAAAGCGAGAAACCAAGCAGTAGTGCCGAGCCATGCTCGGCAGAGGCCCTACTCACAATGCCCTGCCCGTAGCCCGGGTAAGCGCTGCGCAACCGGGAGCAAGCGTTCCTCCAGCCTACAACGCAGTTCGCGGTCCACTCGCACCATTCCGTCAGCTACAGATCTTCGCGAGCCTGCGGTGCCGAACGGAACCGGCTTGCCGGGGGCACTGCGCTTGCCCAGGCTACGGTAGAGCTACGGCTATTGATACGACCTGGCTCCCTTGGTTTGCCTGTCACGTTGCATCGACATACTGAGAGAGCCGCTCATGCATTCACGCGTCGTAGTCCCTGGATGGCTTCCATCCTTTGGGCGGCTGCTCGGGCGAACCACTGCGTTGCAGCAGCCGACGTGCCGCCTCCCACTCTCCAACCTCCATCATCCACAACCAGTACTCGGAAGCCTTTACCGGGAACTTGGACGACTTCGCGGGCGAAGCACGGTCCCCGAGTTGCTCCAGAACCCAGAGAACTTGCCCGCGCTTCGTCTCCCAGGCATTGCGTTCCGCATCACTCCGGGCGTAGACCAGCACCCTTGAGTGCGAGAAGAGAACTTCCGCGATGGAACGAGCCTCTGTCATCGCCAGCAATATCTCCCGGCACTTTTCGAACATCCGGGCGACCACCTCCCCACTCTTGGGGCACTCGTCATCCAGCTGGTGCCAGAAGTAGGTGTAAGGCATTGCGTTCACCAACCCCCAGGCCATTGCAGCATTTGCCAATGGCGCAAGATCGGCTTCGATATCGGTTTCGGCGAGCATCCCTTCCGAAAGCGCCGATAGCGGACTCACCGCTTCAACTCCATTCATGGCGCGAGTCAGAAGCATCATATCGTGCGTCGAATCGTCCACATATCGCGTCGCCGCCATAAAGCGATCAAATGCCTCCTCGGCACCGCGTGTGTCCTCGGAGAACGTAGCGTGGCGCCACAGGTACAGTTGCACCAACATGTCGTCGGCAGACAGCGTCTTCGCAGTAAGGATTGCAGGCGCCACTTCGCAACCGGGCTTGTCATCGCCAAGACAGAGCAGCAGCGCAATTTTTGCGAGCCGAGCATCCCTGGCACCCTCGATGGCAGCACGCTTGATCCACCGCGATGCCTGCCGATCCCTTTCTCCGCCTTGGTCTGTTCCGGCAGCGCCGCTACCGGAGAACAGCAGCCAGTACCCGGCAGCCAGCAGATCCTTCGGATCACCGCTGGCAGCCAGCGCATTGGCGCGTGCATCGATCACTTGCGAATTGACCCGCATATCGCGCGGAACCGTCGGTTGCGCCATCGCACAGGCCGTTGCTGCCATCAAGCCCAAGCCCACCACCATCAACCATGATTTACGCATTCTGTCTTCCTTGTTATGGAACATCCCAGTTCATATACCCACTCAAACCACCCAGCCCAGCACCCACAGCCAGGTCGGCAACGTCACCAACGACGGCACATTGCCATAACCCACCATCGCCGCTGCCAATCGCGACGCCAGCCAGTGTGAGATGACCCGCTCGGGGGCGATCATCGTTGGCATGGCAGAACCTTATCGCTCTCTGCCGTGCTTCCTGCTGCTCGACATGGGCACCCTTGCAGCACGCTTCGCGCTTTGAGCTCAATGGCTGGGTGGAATCGGTGGCGGCTCCCAACTCACCGGCGGCAGCACCGGCTCACCCCGTTGTTGCAGCAATCTGCGCATTGCCGCGATCTCGCCCACTTCCCCAAACCACCGCATATAGACCTGTGGTTCGACGGTCGATGCTTTCTGTGCAGGGTCATTGTTGTTTAAGAACTGTGTGCTCTGAGACAGCAACCAATCCAGCTCCCGTGCGCGCTCGGCCAACTGCCTGGCTTCCTCAGGGGTCGGCCCCATCCGTGCCAGTCGCTGCAGACCTGCCTTGGCCAACAACATCGAACCGCTGTCCGCCATCGTCATCAGCAGGTTTCGGCACTGCTCGCGCCGGGGGATGTCAGAAGCGCCGTCCGGGCAGATCGCAAAAGCGGCTTTCAACTCCGGCTGCCACATGCCCAGCGCAATACTGAAGAGCGTTGCCACCCGCTCATGTTCGGCATACCAGCCATTGTTGGCCTGCTCCCATTGCGCCGCCTGCCGTGGTTGGACCAAAGGCCAAACCATGCCAGCGGTCGCCTCGTCCAACAGCCTTATGATCACGCGCAGCTTGTCGTCGTAACGCGGCGCATTCAAGGCGCGTTGCTTCGACTCTTCAGCACCGGCCTGATCGCCACGTTGCTGCCCCCAGCGCATCAACAACAACTGCGCATCCGCACCCGCGTCGGCCTGCAACGTCCTTGCCGCTGCTTCTACCGCACAATCCCCGCCATCAAGACAACGACGAATGGCTGTGGCAGCGATCAGCGGCGCATCGCTTCCCTTGGCAATGGCTTCCAACAACCAGACCTGGGCATCGGGTTCTGCCCTGAGTTGCCCGCTCTTCAAGTCAAGCGACATCGGTGCCAGGCCGGCGGCTACATACAACTTCAGCGGTTCACCCGTGCTTGCCAGCTTGCGCGCCTGTTCCATCCGCGCCTGATTCTGTGCCTGCACCTGTATCAGCAGTTCTTCAGGAGCAGTGCCATCCAGATCGCCCGAAGATGACTGTGCGTTCGCCGTGGTGGCCATCGCCAACAACAGCATCAACCACATTCCTTGTTCGCGCACAGCCATCTCCTTTCATCTGCGTACAACGACGCCCACTCAAACCACCCGATCCAACACCCACACCCAGGCCGGCAAGGTGATCAGCGACAACACAATGCCATAACCCACCATCGCGGCCGCCAACCGTGGCGCCAGACGGTGCGAGATGGCCAGCGCGGCGGCGGTGATCATTGTCGGCATCGCGGTTTCCAGCACATTGACCCGCAGCATCTCGCCCTGCAGCCCAAACGCCCATGACAGCGGCAGCGCAACCGCCGGCAGCACCACCAGCTTCAGCAGCAGGCCGATACCCAGCGGGGCCAGTTCAGCGCGCGACAGCCGCAGTTGGATGGTAAGGCCAACCGCCAGCATCACCAGGGGCAGCATCGCGTCGGACACATTCTTCAGTGCGCCGGCAATCCAGCTGGGCGGTGTTGCCGGCATCACCAGCAAGGCGAATATCAGTGCCCATAGCGGTGGGAAACGCGCGATGCGCAGCAGGATCTGGCCGGTGCTGGGCGGGGTGTCGCCGCTGTAACGTGCAAGCACGTACAGGCCGAAGGTGGACAGCATCACGAAAGTGCCGAACTGGTCGTAGACCACCGCATACGGCAGGGCATGGTCGCCCAGCAGCGCGCGAACCATCGGGTAGCCGATGAAGCTGGAATTGCACAGCGCCACGCACAGCAACAGCACCGCATGCACCTGCCGCTCGAAGCCGAACACGCGCGTGGCCAGGCTTACCAGGGCCAGCGTCAACAGCATCAGCAGCCACGGTGTGAGCATGATGCCCAGCAGTGACACATCCAGCTGCAGGCGCGGCACATAGGTCAGCACCGCCGCCGGCAGGCAGATGTACAGCACCACCTTGTTGAGCACGTCGGCAGCGTTGTCCGGGAACACCCGGAAACGTGCGAATACCATGCCCAGGGCGAGCATGGCCAGAATCAGTGCGAATGCGTCGAATGCCATGGTGCAAGCTTGCGCCGCGCTGCCCCGCAGGGGAAATCAGCGCCGGCTCAAAACCTCCTGTCACCGTACCCGCATGTGCTGCGGGTACGGCATTGCAGCCCCGGCCTTACGGCCATGCCGGCGGATTGGCCGCCCATGCCTGCTGCACCTGGGCCAGCTGGGTGCGTTCGGCATCGGTCCACAGCGGCAACAGCTGCGGATAGGCCGTTGTCGCGGCCCATTGCCCCGGCTCGGTGCGCACGGCGGCCGCATACCAGGCTACGGCTTCGTCCTTGCGGTCCAGGTTCCACAGTGCAAGCGCCAACGTTGGCGGCAGCCATGACGGGAAGCCGCGCGTACCCTCGGCAACCCTGACCCAGTGATTCAGGGCGTCCTGGGCATCGCCACGGCGATACAGGTCCCAACCATGGTTCCAGCGCAGGCCACGGGCCTGTACGGAGTTGTCAGCGACCGAGGCCAAGGCTTCCTGGTACAGCTTGGCACCAAGCTCATCGCGACCATCACGGTAGGCGATGCTGGCCAACTGGGCTGTGGCTTCCACGCCCTTGCGGCCACGCTCGCGCAGCTTCATCAGCTGATCCACCGCATCTGCCTGTTCAGGCGACACCGCGTGGATGGGCTTTGCCGCCACATCCTCGTCGAAATAGAACTCGTTGATCTTCGGCAGGCTCTGCGCCTGTGCATTCGAAACAAGCAGACTCGCCAGCACCAACGCGCCAGCGGCCATGCGCTTTGTAACCCCCATCACTGCAACCCCCATAAAACAGTTATCCCCCACCCGGCCCCGATCCTAACCCCTCCCGGCGCTACGCGCGACATGGTTACAGGGTGATGAAAGCCCCGCTGCTACAATCCGCGGCTGCCACCGGCCCCGCCGGCTGGCATCTGCCAGCCGTTTCCGCAATGGGCCAGCCATGACCAGTACCGCCGAACTTACCTCGCCTGCTTCCGCCAACGACCCGCTGATCGGCGTGCGTGATTCCGATTACACACTGGAGCACAAGTACACGCGTACCGATGGCCGCATCTACCTGAGCGGTGTGCAGGCGCTGGTGCGCCTGCCTTTGATGCAGCAGCAGCGCGATGCCGCCGCCGGCCTGAATACCGGCGGCTTCATCAGCGGCTACCGTGGCTCGCCGCTGGGCGGCTTCGACCTGGAGCTGTGGCGCGCGCGCAAGCACCTGGAAGCGGCCAAGGTGAAGTTCATCCCCGGCCTCAACGAGGACCTGGGCGCCACCATGGTCTGGGGCACGCAGCAGACCAACCTGTTCCCCGGTGCCAACGTCGATGGCGTGTATGGCATGTGGTACGGCAAGGGCCCGGGCGTGGACCGCTGCGGTGACGTGTTCAAGCACGCCAATGCCGCCGGCACCTCGAAGCACGGTGGCGTGCTGGCGCTGGCCGCCGACGACCATGCCTGCCGCAGCTCCACCCTGCCCCACGGCAGCGAAGAGGAGTTCGTCAGCGCGATGATGCCGGTGCTGAACCCGGCCGGCGTGCAGGACATCCTCGACATGGGCCTGGTCGGTTGGGCGATGAGCCGATACACCGGCCGCTGGATCGGCTTCAAGACCATTGCCGAGACGGTGGAGTCCTCGGCGTCGGTGGACGTGAACCCGTTCGCCCGCCAGATCATCCTGCCGGAAGATTTTGAGATGCCAGCCACCGGCCTCAACATCCGCTGGCCGGACCCGCCGCTGGAACAGGAAATGCGCCTGCACCGTTATGCGGTGAAGGCCGCGCAGGCGTTTGCACGCGCCAACGGCATCGACAAGGTGGTGATGGATTCGCCGCGCGCGCGGCTGGGCATCGTCACCACCGGCAAGAGCTACCTGGACGTGCTGCAGGCGCTGGAATACCTGGGCCTGGACGAAAAGGCCTGCGCCGAGATTGGCATCCGCGTCTACAAGGTAGGCATGACCTGGCCGCTGGAACCGCAGGGCATCGGTGAATTCTCCCGCGGCTTGGAAGACATCGTCGTGGTGGAGGAAAAGAAAGCCTTCATCGAGCGGCAGATGAAGGAATACTTCTACAACTGGCCGGCCAACTGGGGTGCACGCCCGTCCATCGTCGGCAAGTACGACGAGCAGGGCGAGTGGATCCTGCCGTCCACCGGCGAGCTGACCCCGGCGACGATTGCCGGGGTGATCGGCCGCCGCATCCAGCGTTTCTTCAACACCGAATCCATCGAAGAACGCCTGCGCTGGATGGATGTTAAAGAAGCCGAGATGGCCCTGCCGCGCGCGCAGTTCCCGCGCGTGCCGCATTACTGTTCCGGCTGCCCGCACAACACCTCCACCAAGGTGCCGGAAGGCTCGCGTGCGCTGGCCGGCATCGGCTGCCACTACATGGTGACGTGGATGGACCGCGATACCGACACCTTCACCCACATGGGTGGCGAAGGCGTCACCTGGGCTGGGCAGGCTGCGTTCACCGCTACCGAGCATGTGTTCCAGAACCTCGGCGACGGCACCTATTTCCACAGCGGCTCGCTGGCGATCCGCCAGGCCATCGCCGCTGGCGTCAACATCACCTACAAGATCCTCTACAACGATGCGGTGGCGATGACCGGCGGCCAGCCGGTGGACGGCACCCTGACCGTGCCGCAGATCGCGCACCAGATGCGTTCGGAAGGCGTGTACACCATCGTGCTGCTGTCCGACGACATCCAGAAGTGGAAGTCGCGCCGCCACGAGTTCCCGTCCGATGTGGAGTTCCACGACCGCGCCGAACTCGACAGCGTGCAGCAGCACCTGCGCACGGTGAAGGGCACCAGCATCCTGATCTACGAACAGACCTGCGCCACCGAGAAGCGCCGCCGCCGCAAGCGCGGCAAGATCGTCGACCCGGCCAAGCGCACCATGATCAACTCGCTGGTCTGCGAGGGCTGCGGTGACTGCGGCGAGAAGAGCTTCTGCGTGTCGGTGCTGCCGAAGGAAACCGAGTTCGGGCGCAAGCGCGATATCGACCAGTCCAACTGCAACAAGGATTTCTCCTGCACCACCGGCTTCTGCCCGAGCTTCGTCACCGTGCACGGCGGCCAGCTGCGCAAAGGCAGCAAGAGCAGCGCCGCCAGCCTGCTCGACAACCTGCCGGCGCCCACCTTCCGCACTGATTTCGCGCAGCCCTGGAACATTCTGATCACCGGCGTCGGCGGTACCGGCGTGGTGACCATCGGCGCGCTGCTCGGCATGGCCGGCCACCTCGAAGGCAAGGGCGCAAGCGTGCTCGACCAGACCGGTCTGGCGCAGAAGGGCGGCGCGGTCACCACCCATATCCGCATCGCCAACAGCCCGGCTGACATCCACGCGGTGCGCATCGCCGCCGGCGAAGCCGACCTGGTGCTGGGCTGCGACATGGTGGTGGTCAACGACTACTGGGCGCTGTCCAAGGTGCGCGGCGAGCGCTCGCAGGTGGTGTTGAACACCTACGAAGCGATGCCCGGCACTTTCACCACGCATCCGGACATGCAGTTCCCGGCCGCCGACATCATTGCCGGCGTGAAGCTGGCCTTGGGCGGGCGCGACCCGATCCTGCTCGACGCCACCCAGCTGGCCACTGCCCTGCTCGGCGATGCGATTGCCTCCAACCTGTTCATCCTCGGCTTCGCCTGGCAGCAGGGCCTGGTGCCGCTGTCGTTGGAATCGCTGATGCGCGCGGTGGAGCTCAACGGCGCCGCCGTGACCATGAACCAGACCGCGTTCGCCTGGGGCCGCCTGGCCGCGATCGATTCGCAGGCCGTGCAGCAGGCCGCCGGCCTGGTCCACAACGCGCCAACCGATGCCGAGCGCAAGCCGCATGCACTGCGCGAACTGCCGCCCGGCGAGTGGGAAGGCAGCGAAGCCGGCGCACCGTCGGCGCCGCGCAACCCCGGCAACGAGCCGGACGTACGCGGCTTGCCGGCCGCAAGCCGCATCAGCGGTGAAGCCGCGTTCGCCTCACTGGACGACGCACATCTGTCGCGTTCGCTGGACGAACTGATCGCCCGCCGCAGCAGCTTCCTCACCGACTACCAGGACGCCGCCTACGCCAACCGCTACCGCACGCTGATCGATGCGGTGCGCAGCGCCGAGCAGCAGGCCATCCCCGGCAGCACCGCATTGAGCGAAGCCGCCGCACGCTACTTCTTCAAGCTGATGGCTTACAAGGACGAATACGAAGTGGCCCGCCTGTACACCAGCGGCGACTTCATCAAGCGCGTGAGCGAGCAGTTCGAAGGCGACTACCAAGTGCGTTTCCACCTGGCACCGCCACTGTTCGCCAAGCGCGACGAACAGGGCCAGCTGCAGAAGAAGGAATACGGCCCGTGGATGTTCAAGGCCTTCGGCCTGCTGGCCAAGCTCAAGGGCCTGCGCGGCGGCCGCTTCGACGTATTCGGTTACACCGAAGAACGCCGTGGCGAGCGCCAGCTGATCAGTGACTACGAGAAGACCCTGCAGGAGCTGATCAGCGGGTTGGATGCGCGTCGTCTGGCACTGGCGGTGGATATCGCCAGCATTCCCGAGCACATCCGCGGCTACGGCCACGTCAAGGAAGCGCACCTGCACGAAGCCAAGGCACGCGAAGCGACCTTGCTGGCAACGTGGCGCAACCCGAAGGCGCTGCATATCGTGCAGATGGCCTGAGCAGGCAACGGATATGTTGCTTATGCGCAATGCAACCTATGGGTTGCATTGCGCGGTCTGAGCTTCAGCGACGGCGTTGAAGCTGCAGGTTGTTTCTGAGCTGAAATTGCTTCAGCGGATCTCGAAATCCATAGGTACCAGAGATGGCCGCGCTTGCGCGCCAAGCTGTGCCGGAGACCATTGATTCGATATCCGCCAATGGCCTGTAACGGACATTCAATTCTGGAATTAAGCCGCGCCACAAAGCCGCGCCGACTTGCATGAACTGCTAGGTGTCATTTTACGAGAGGTGGACTCTCGCGATGTTTGAGCGCATCGAACTGGGGTACGGCGTGGGCCGCACCTAGACCGTAGTGCTGGTGGAACGTGGACTCTGCCACTAAGGAAAAGATCTGTGGCTCGTAGCTCCTAGTGATCCCCCATCCCGAGCATGGATCTCTCGAATCGAGCCTTCCGATTTGTACAAACGTGTCACCAACGCTCTGATCACCTTTCCAGACACTTACCACTTGCCAGATTGCCGTCTGTTGATATCGAGCGTTGGTGGGCAGTCGCTCAATTTCTTCTGGACTAGGTGACATCGCGAGCGGGCGAGCAAGAAATACTGAACCATAGTTTTTGAAAATCTCCTCCGGGCTATCGGGAGAGAGCGCGCAAGCTTGCGCAGCGCCCGATAGCGTCAGCAACACGGTCGCAGTCAGAGAAACGATAAATTTCGGCATGGCACCCAACTGCCTAGTAGACGGACCCGTGGGTCCGGTTATACGACTCACCCACAAAACACAGCATGGCGGGCTTTCCCTTGATGCAGCTTGATCTTAGGCCGGCAGGGTTCGGCTAACAAGTCAGCGGATAGCCGGACC
The DNA here is from genome assembly GCF_039674165.1 of Stenotrophomonas terrae. Taxonomy (GTDB): domain Bacteria; phylum Pseudomonadota; class Gammaproteobacteria; order Xanthomonadales; family Xanthomonadaceae; genus Stenotrophomonas; species Stenotrophomonas terrae_A. The sequence continues at coordinate 22,683 of NZ_JBDJMY010000035.1, read as the reverse complement.
CAGCGGTAACCAATGACCGCTTAGGGTCGGATGCTGCCATGCAAGCATCGCGTCTGCTACCGACCTTGGATTCAACCGATCGACGCAACTCGTCCGAGTTAAGCCGCGCCGGAAATCGGCGCTGGCTTGACGAATTGTTAGTGCTCTGTCGCGTCGTCCTGCACTCTCGCTACTGTGCCACTCTCAATTTTCCAGAGTCCGGCAGGGGTAGAAACGTACATTGGCTTGGCTGCCCATAGCGCCCAGAACACGTGTGCCTCGGTCGGCACTGGGTCAAGCAAGTGCGTGACCATCATCGCCGCAACACGTGGCCCTGATCCAAGTTGGATGCAGGTGCGTGTGAAGCCGCGTTGGCCGAGCACAGACTTTCCATCAGATGCTATGTCCAAGCGATAGGTGCCGCCCAACGGAACAACGCCTGGTTTGGTTGTACCTGGGAGGAGGTAAACACGCCAACCCCGCAGCGGCGTGTCATCAGCTGGCAGAACAACCGTATTGTAAGTAGATGCGCAAGGCGAAAACCCAGAGGCTAGTGCTGCCGATCGAGCCGTGAACGCTGCTGCCTCGTACGCCGTTAGCTCCTCCGGGATATCCAAAGCTACTGGCGCTCCAACTATTAGGCCTCCAGTAGTAACAACTGCTTGGTACAGGGCCTTCGTGACCAGAGCGTCTTCTGACCCCACAAACGTGACTGAGATATTTCCCTCTTTTTCTTCCGTGACCCAGCCTGCGACACGTCGATCTTTCCGAAATCCTCTGATTTTCAGTAAGGCATCAGTTGCTGCCTCGGCTGCGCGATCGTGGACAAACAAAACTCCACCGATAGATTCAGCGGCGGAAATGCTTGCCCTTTCCTCAGTTGAGGTGAGTCCCTCGGGTTGATTGTCTTGCGCCTGAGCGGGGGCGACGATAAGTAGCAAAGTCAATAAACAGGTTCGATACAAGGGAAAACCTCATCAGAAAGCAAGCTAACTAATAGAAGGGCCGGTGGATCCGGTTATGCGGCCTGTACGCAAAGCACCATATGGCAGGCTACCCACTTTGGCACGGCTCGATCCTGAGGCGGCGAGGTCCGGCGAACAAGCTATCATGTGACCTGACTCAGCGGCGGTCTCGACCGTACCAATGTCCGCTATGGCTCGCAACCAGCTATTGAGACCGTCCGACGAGCCAGTAAATGAAGCGGGAAACAATGGTCAAAGGACGGTACACAGGTGACAGAATGGTCATCCAACAAGTTCGACCTCGATCAATCTGAGCTTGAACCCTGCACCCTGAATCCCGGAGCTCCGGACTCTGTTATGGGCTGCATAGGCTTGGCCCTGATTCTTACAACTTCTTCTCAAGAAGGATCCTGACAAAGGGCTTCCAGTGATCGCCATCCAGTTGGGTCCACTCGCCAGTCAACTGGGACCCGTCGTCGCTGAAGCAGCCAACGAATCGTTGGCTCTTCCCGTCAATCATGTAGCTGCGTCCATCGATCCTGGAGATGAAGTCATTCGTGCTGCCATCGGGATCGTAACTTCGGCTGAAGAACTCGCCAGAAGTGCTGTCGATACCGATCATCTCGACCGACTGCACGCGCTGCGATCCCATCATGGCGTCTATCTCATGCATCAGGAAGTGGCCATTGGGCAGCCATGAGTAGATATCGGACGCTTCGGATGTATCCCCTTCGCTGCCGTCGGGCTCCAGTGCAGTGATGGTGGTCTGCCACGTTCCGTTGAGAATGTCGAGGCGGCGGTGATGCTCGGAGTGGAAGGGCTTCTGGGCCATGGAATTCTCCTATGTGTTTCTACTCGACGAACCAGAGCGGTGAATCTCGACATGCCGATGCCATTTTTCAACACGCCATTCCCTGATCGCGGTACGTATCTACAGCAAAGCATGGAGTGCCGCGTCGATTCAGTACGTTGCTCTTGGCCCATGGTAGATCGCTCACAGATCCACCCCATCAACGACACCTCCACTCCGGGCATTTGCTTTCAGCCAGTAGAGACGCTTACAACGGCTGAAAAACCGCACCACAAGCCAGCACCTGCGTGAACAGATCTTCAGTGACCACGACTCTCCAGCGAGCAGGCGTGACAGACGTCGCGAGGTGTCCTGCTGATTGACCAGACCTCCTTGGATTTGTCATAGCTGAAACAGACATTGGTATCCGGAAAGCCTTTGAAGCTGAAATCGATCGTCTGGGTGGTCAAGCCATTTACTTTGAATGTTGCGCTGTAGGTTCCAGACGATTTGAGAACAGCCATTGAAGCAAGCGTGCCCGGGTCCAGCACATCCATTTCGTAGCCGTTGCTGAAGGAGACTGTGTGCATTTCTCCCGTCCTGGCGGGCGTGCCGCCATTTACGCAGGCTAGCGCTTCGTCTTCCATGATCGGCCTTGATGCGCGGGCCCACGGTGACAGCAGGATCAACATAACCAGTACGAATGTTCTCATGGCACCAGACTTTGAAGTTGGGGTTGCCCGCGTAACGGGTTGGCTTGGTTGAATTGTTTGGCGCCGGACTACGGTTTGCTGTTGCTTGTGTGGGGCGCCTTTTAAAGCCTCCCCTCATCCGCCCCTTCGGGGCACCTTCTCCCGCAGACGGGAGAAGGGTTAGCTAGCAACGCTGGCCGTTCGTTACCGCTTCGCCGCCAAAATCCGCGTCAACAGATCCGCCGTCCCTTCAATCCGCCGCAGATGCGGATACCTCAGCCCCTCGCGGTAATCGATGCGCACGGTACGGAAACTATCCGCCTGCCGCACGATCAACTCGATCGGTGTGCCGCTCTGCTTGCCATCCTTCAGCGCCTGCTTGATGCGCCCGCCGCTGTAAGCCAAGCCGTTCACCGCAACAATCGTCACATCCTTGGCCAGGCCCGCCTTGAATGCCGGGCTGTCCCAGCCGACGGCCTGCAGCACGCCATCACTGCCGACCTTCAAGCCCAGCGAGTACTGCAGGTCGGTTGCGCCATCGGCTTCACCATCTGCAATCACCAGGTTCGGCTGGTCGTCGAAGTACAGCTCCCAACCCGCTGCAGCCAAACCATCCGGCGCCTTGCCATCGCGTGCATCCAGTCGGCTGCCGATGAAGGCATCCCAGTTGCCGGACTGCACCGCTTCCAAGCCCTGCATCACGTCGGCGCGGTCGTACAGGCGGATCTCGCCCTGCTTGCCGCCCTGGTGGAAACGCTTCGCGAAATCATCCAGCGTGACCTTGCCCTTCGACAGGCTGCGCAGGCGTGCATCCACGCCCAGCCATAGCAGCGTGCTCTCGTTGTAGAACTCGAACGCACGCTGCCAGTCCGCCCAGGCCTGCGGCTTGGAATTGAAGTCGAGGATGCCTTGATGCACGGTGTCGTGCAGATCACGCCATTGCCGACCCGGCTGTGTTGCGTAGTTGGCCTGCAACTGGGCCAGCATCGCCATGGCGTAGTCCGGCTTCCACAGGCCCGAACGTGCGGCCAACACGACTGCCCAGTACTGGGTCTGGCCTTCGTACATCCACAGATCGTCGTTGAACATCGGCGCGTTGTAATGCGGCACCCAGGTTGGGCGCGGGCGCCAGGCCTTGCCTACCCAGGCATGTGCGTACTCGTGCGGCAGCAGGTCGTTGTCGAGGAAAGGCCGCTCGCCACGCAGATAGCCGTCGTGCATGCCGTTCTCGCTGCTCTGCGCGTGTTCCAGGCCGATGCCACTGAACACATCCGACACCGCCAGCAGGAAGTTGTAGCGCGTATACGGCCGCGCGCCGAATACCGCATCGGCCTCGCGCACCAGCGCACGGTGAGCGTCCAGCACCTTGGCATCGGCCTGTAGGCCTTGCGGGTTCTCGCCGACCACGTCCAGCCAGACGGGCTGTTTTGAGGCTTCATCCAATGCGAAGCGCTTGAAGTACTGGCCCGCGAATACCGGTGAATCTATCAGCGTCATCAGCGACACCGGTTTGTACTGCTCCGTGCCACCGCTGTGTTGGGCGATATCGAGCGCGGTGCCGCTCTGCCAGCCGTCGGGCAGGCGCAGGCTGGGTTTGACCTGGATGCCGCGTGCGTCATATCCAGCCGGGTACAGCAGCACGCGATGCCATTGCAGGTCGAGCATGTTCGATGTCATCGCCACCCGGCCCTGATCGGAGGCGGTCGGTGACAGATATTGGAACTCGATATCCAGCATGCTGACGCCTTCCGGCACCTGCAGCTTGAAGGCATACATGTCGCCGGAATCGCGCGTCCATTGCAGCGCCTGGCCGTTGCCACGGATGACCAGCCCGGCCATCTGGTTGATCGGGCCGGTAGGCGCGTGATTGCCGGGGATCCACTGCGGATACCACAGGGTCAGCGCGCCGGCCGATACGGGAATGCGCTGGTGCACGCGCTGGATACGGCGTTGGAGGTCACTGGCATCCACGTCCAGCTCAATCACGCCCGGGTAGCTGGCCTGCACCTGCATTGCCGCCGCGCGTGCATCCATCGGCTGCGTCTGCGCGCATGCCAGCGGCGCTGCGGCACCCAGCATCATCGCCAACAACCAGTTACGTCCCCGCATCACGCACCGCCCTTTGCCTGAAGTGATTGCATCCTAGCCCGGCCAGCTTCAGCCGCGCATCCGCTGCCATACCAGGCAACGGTTGTTGGCAGGCATGGCCACGTCCTCACGCAGCACCAGCTGCTGCGCACGCGCCAAGGCGTCGACGGCCTCGAAATCGCGGATGCCCGAACGCGGGTCGCGGGCCTTGAGCCAGCCGTCGAAGGTTCGGTTGCTGTCGCTGGTGAATGCGCCGTTATAATTGAATGGCCCGTAGGCGATGAACAGCGCATCCGGCGCCATCAACAACGGCAAGCCGGCGAACACGGCCTGCACCTCCTCCCAGCCCATGATGTGCAGGGTATTGGCGGTGAACACCGCATCGAAGCCGGCAACGTCGTCATGCGCGGGTAACGGCGGCAACGGTTGCAGGCCGCTTCCGATCACCGCCTGCAGTTCCAACGCTGGCGGGGTATTGGGCAAGCCGGCCTCGTCCAGCCATTGGCCGATGCCGGGCAGATAGTCGCGGTGATCGCTGGCCTGCCAACGCAGCCATGGCAGTGCCGCAGCGAAGTGCACGGCGTGCTGGCCGGTGCCGCTGCCAATCTCCAACACGCTGCGGGCCTGGCCCAGATGGCGCTGCAGCACCTGCAGGATGGGCGCGCTGTTGCGCTCACAGGATTCGGCGTAGGGCTTGGTCATTATCGGGGCCTGTTGATGACACTGCTGATTGTGCCGCAGTTCGCAGTGCCGGTTTGCGGCCATGCATGACGTTGGTCACTTGTGCTCAAACCCTCGCCCCGTAGAGATTCAAGGGTCTTGTGCGGTGCATGGCATCGCTGGCTCTGGAGTTCCGCCCGTCATGCAACGCCGCCAGTTTCTTTCGCTTTCCGGCCTCGGCCTCGCCGGTTTCATGCTGCCCAATGCACAGCTGATCGCAGCCGAGGAGTTGTTGGCCCCGGCCGATGTGGCCAAGAAGAAGCTGCTGGCCGATACCGTGCTGGCGCTTGCCAAGCAGGGCGGCGCCAGCTACTGCGATGTGCGCATTGGCCGCTACCTCAACCAGGCCATCGTCACCCGCGAGGACCGGGTGCAGAACGTCACCAACAGTGAGTCGGCCGGCGTCGGCATCCGCGTGATCGTCAATGGTGCGTGGGGCTTTGCCGCCAGCAACCAGTCCACCGCGCAGGGTGTGGCCGCTGCGGTGGCGCAGGCGCTGGCCATTGGCCGCGCCAATGCGAAGATCCAGACCAAGCCGGTGCAGTTGGCACCCACGCCGGGTGTGGGGCAGGTGCAGTGGAAGACGCCGATCCGGCAGAACGCGATGGCCGTGCCGGTCAAGGACAAGGTGGAGCTGCTGTTGTCGATCAACGCCGCTGCGATCAATGCCGGCGCCAACTTCATCAACTCACAACTGTTCCTGGTCAACGAGCAGAAGTATTTCGCCTCCAGCGATGGCTCGTGGATCGACCAGGACGTGCACCGCATCTGGCTGCCGTTCACTGCCACCGCCATCGACAAGGCCAGCGGCAAGTTCCGCACCCGGGCCGGGTTATCGGCGCCGGCGGGCATGGGCTGGGAGTTCTTGGAAGGAAATGCCGCTGACAAGCACCAGCTGCCGGGGGGCGTGGTTGGCTATGGCCATTCCTATGATCCGGTGGAGGACGCCATCGCCGCCGCCAAGCAGGCGCGGGCCAAGCTCAGCGCGCCGTCGGTGAAGCCGGGCAAGTACGATCTGGTGCTGGACCCCTCCAACCTGTTCCTGACCATCCACGAGAACGTTGGCCATCCGCTGGAACTGGACCGCGTGCTCGGTTACGAAGCCAATTACGCCGGCACCAGCTTCGCCACCCTGGACAAGCGCGAGGCCGGCTTCCGCTGGGGCAGCGACATCGTCAATTTCACCGCCGACAAGACCGTACCTTACAGCCTGGGTGCGGTGGGTTACGACGATGAAGGCGTGAAAACCCGCAAGTGGGATTTGGTCAAGGACGGCGTGCTGGTCAATTACCAGGCCACCCGCGATGAGGTGCATATCCTCGGCGAGAACGCGTCGCACGGCTGCAGCTATGCGGACTCGTGGAAGAGCGTGCAGTTCCAGCGCATGGCCAATGTGTCGCTGGCGCCGGGCAAGGCGCCGCTGACGCCTGCGCAGATGGTGAAGGACGTGGAGAACGGCATCTACATCCATGGCCGTGGTTCCTATTCGATCGACCAGCAGCGTTACAACGCGCAGTTTGGTGGGCAGCTCTGCTACCAGATCAAGAACGGCGAGATTGCCGGCATGGTCGAGGATGCTGCGTATCAGATCCGCACGCCGGAATTCTGGAATGCCTGCAGCGCCATTTGCGATGAACGCGATTTCCGCATGGGCGGTTCGTTCTTTGACGGCAAGGGCCAGCCGGGGCAGGTATCGGCGGTGTCGCATGGTTCGGCGACGACGCGCTTCAATGGGGTGAACATCATCAATACGGCGCGGTCGTTGGGGTAAGGCATAGAGCTGCCCTCACCCCAACCCCTCTCCCGCAAGCGGGAGAGGGGCTATCAGATCGCAGGCTTGGCCGTGGACTCGCAGATCGCAGGCTTAGCCGTAGACTCCCTTCTCCCGTCTACGGGAGAAGGTGCCCCGAAGGGGCGGATGAGGGGAAGCTTTCAGCGCGTCGTGTACCCACCATTGACCAAAATCGTCTGCCCGGTCATCCACCAGCCGTCCGATACCAGGAAGCGTACCCACGGCACGATGTCCTCGATGTCGGTCAGGCCGGTCTTGGAGAACGGTGACAGCGCTGCCGCCGTCTTGTGGTACGCCACCGCGTCGGCGCCCTCGGCCGGGTAGAAGAACGGCGTATCCATCGGTCCCGGGCCAATCGCGGTCACCGATACGCCGCGTTCGCCGAATTCCTTGGCCGCCGCACGCGTGTAGTGCTCCACCGGTGCCTTGGTGCCCGCATAGCTGGAGTAGAACGGCGTGAACGCGCCCAGCAGCGAGGTCACCAGCGTGCATGCCTTGCCGTTGTCGGCGAGGTGGATGCCGGCCTCCTTCAGGAAGAAGAAGGCGGTCTTGTTGTTCACCGCGTCCATCGCATCGAACTCGGCCTCGCTGATCTGTGTCATCGGCTTCTTCAGCACCTTGCCAACCGTATTGACCGCGATATCGATGCGGCCCAGCGCCTGCTTCGCATCGTGGAACAGCTGCTCCATCGCCGTGGCCGAGGTCAGGTCGGACTGGAACAGATGCGCGTCAGCACCAGCGGCGCGCACCGCCTCGGCAGTGGCTTCGGCCTCGGCTCGGGCAGCGTCGCTGTTGTAGTGGATGGCGACGCCGCGGGCGCCCTGACGGGCGAAGTCCCGGGCCAGCAGGCCGCCCAGGTTCTTGGCGCCACCGGCGATGAGGACGGTCTTGCCTTGGATGCGGTGGTCGGTCACGGCGAACTCCTGTGGCTGGGGAATGCCTCAGAGCCTATCGGCTTGGATTTCCGGATAAAGCCGGTCATCCTGACTTCACTTGTCGGCCAATCCGGACAATCGCCGTGGACCGTATCGAGCTGTACCGGGTTTTCGTCCGTGTGGTGGACTGCGCCGGCTTCACCCGCGCCGCCGACCAGCTCAACCTGCCCCGCTCCACGGTCTCCGAGGCGGTGCGCACGCTTGAGCAACGCCTGGGCACGCGCCTGCTCCACCGCACCACCCGCCAGGTCACGCCCACCCAGGATGGCCTGCTGTTCCATGCCCGCTGCCAGCAACTGATCGCCGATGCGGACGAGGCCGAGCAGTTGTTCCGGCAATCGCCGCACACCTTGAGTGGGCGGATCAAGGTGGACCTGCCCGGGCGCATCGGCCGCCTGATCATCGCCCCGGCATTGCCCGGTTTCCTGCAGGCGCATCCACAGATCGACGTCGAGCTGGGCATGACCGATCGCAGCATCGACCTGGTCGAGGACGGCGTGGACTGCGCGCTGCGGGTCGGCCCGCTGCAGGACTCACGCTTGGTGGCGCGCGGTGTGGGTCAGCTGCCGCTGATCAACGTGGCAAGTCCCGCCTATGTGGAGGCGCATGGCATGCCGCTGCATCCATCGCAGCTGGGCACGCATTGGGGTGTGCTCTATGCCTCGCCCGGCAGCGGCAGGGTGGAAGCCTGGGAATGGCGCGAGAACGGCATCCTGCGCAGCCAACCGATGGCGGGGCGTGTCACCGTCAACAATGCCGAAGCCTATATCGCCTGCTGTATTGCCGGCTTGGGCTTGATCCAGATTCCCGCCTACGACGTGCGCGCGGAGTTGGCTGCCGGCAGCCTGCTGGAAGTCATGCCAGCGCATCGTGCCGACCCCATGCCGATGCATCTGCTGTTTCCACATCGCCGCCATCCCTCGCAGCGGCTGCGTGTATTCGTGGAGTGGTTGCAGCAGGTGTTGGAGGAAGCGGTTGGGTGAGTGGGTGCCCGCATGCGTAAAAGCTTACCCCTCCCCAACCCTCCCCTTCGCTACGCGAAAGGGAGGGGGCGTACTCCCTCTTTTTGGCCATAGGCCAAGGTAAGGGCTGGGGAGGGGTTGCTTGTTCGCAGAAAATCCAAATAACCACCGCTTCCATGCCTAAAGTCACTACCGCTGCAAACCGCGTCCCGCAAAAATCGAACAGTTCGCAGTCCACCGCGAAGCCACCGTCGTTTGTTGCCGTAGTGCCCGCCTTGCGGGCCTTGCCCCGTGGAGAGCAGCCTTGCAGAGACGTGACTTCCTAGCCCTGACCGGGCTTACCGCTGGCGGCCTGATGGTGCCGTCCTTCTTCGGCAAGGCCATCGCCGCCGAACAACTGGTCACCGCACTCGACCCCGCGCTCAAAAAGCGCTTGGCCGATGATGCGATGAACGCGGCCAAGGCCGCTGGTGCCAGCTACTGCGATGTGCGCATCGGCCGCTACCTGCGCCAGTTCGTCATCACCCGCGAGGACAAGGTCCAGAACGTGGTGAACACCGAATCCACCGGTACCGGCATCCGCGTCATCGTCAATGGCGCCTGGGGCTTTGCGGCAACCAATGACCTCAGTCCGGCCGGTGTGGTCAAGGCCGCACAGCAGGCCGCTGCCATCGCCAAGGCCAATGCAAAAGTGCAGACCGCGCCGGTGCAGTTCGCCAAGGCGCCCGGCTACGGTGAGGTCAGCTGGCGCACCCCGATCAAGAAGAACGCGATGGAAGTGCCGATCAAGGACAAGGCCGATCTGCTGCTGGGCGTGAATGCCGCGGCGATCAATGCCGGTGCCAGCTTCGTCAATTCGATGCTGTTCCTGGTCAACGAGCAGAAGTACTTCGCATCGACCGACGGCTCCTATATCGACCAGGACGTGCACCGCATCTGGGCACCGATGACGGTCACCGCCATCGACAAGGCCAGCGGCAAGTTCCGCACCCGCGATGGGCTGTCCTCGCCGATGGGCCTGGGCTACGAATACCTGGATGGCGAGGCCTCCGGCAAGACCGTGCTGCCCAACGGCGTGATTGTCTACGGCATGTCCTATGACATGCGCGAAGACGCCATCGCCGCCGCCAAGCAGGCGCAGGAAAAGCTCAAGGCGCCGTCGGTCAAGCCAGGCAAGTACGATCTGGTGCTCGACCCCTCGCACACCTGGCTGACCATCCACGAATCGGTCGGTCACCCGCTGGAACTGGACCGCGTGCTCGGCTACGAAGCCAACTACGCCGGCACCAGCTTCGCCACGCTGGACAAGCGCGAGGCGCATTTCCAGTACGGCAGCGACAAGGTCAACATCTTCGCCGACAAGGTGCAGCCGGGCTCGCTGGGTGCGGTCGCCTACGACGATGAAGGCGTGAAGACCAAGCGCTGGCCGCTGATCAGCGACGGCAAGTTGGTCGATTACCAGACCATCCGCGATCAGGCGCATATCCTGGGCAAAACAGAGTCCGATGGCTGCTGCTATGCCGACTCGTGGTCCAGCGTGCAGTTCCAGCGCATGGCCAACGTGTCGCTGGCCGCCGGCAAGACCCCGCTGTCGGTGGCCGAGATGATCAAGAATGTCGAAAACGGCATCTACATCATCGGCGACGGTTCGTTCTCCATCGACCAGCAGCGTTACAACGCGCAGTTCGGCGGCCAGCTGTTCTATGAAATCAAGAACGGCCAGATCACCCGCATGCTCGAGGACGTGGCCTACCAGATCCGCACGCCGGAATTCTGGAACGCCTGCAGTGCCGTGGCCGACGAACGCGATTACCGCCTTGGCGGTTCGTTCTTCGACGGCAAGGGCCAGCCGGGCCAGGTTTCGGCCGTGTCGCACGGCTCGTCCACCGCCCGTTTCGACGGCATCAACGTCATCAATACCGCGCGCAGCCTCGGCTGATCGTCAAGGAGCTTTTGAACCATGAGCATCTTCACCGAACAGGAAGCCAAGGCCATCCTGGACAAGGTCATCGCGCTGTCCAAGGCCGATGAGTGCACCGCCACGCTGGCCGGCTCGGTCAACGGCAACATCCGTTTTGCGCTGAACAACGTATCCACCAGCGGCATCGTCAACAACGCGCAGCTGGCCGTGGAAGTATCTTTCGGCAAGCGTGTCGGTACCGCCTCGATCAATGAGTTCGACGATGCCGCGCTGGAGCGCGTTGTACGCCGCGCCGAAGACCTGGCCAGGTTGGCGCCGGAAAACCCGGAATTCATGGCCATCATCGGCAAGCAGGAATACCGCCCGACTCCGACCTTCAGTGAATCCACTGCAGCGATCACCCCGGAATTCCGCGCCCAGGTTGCCGCCGATTCAATCACCCCCTGCCGTGGCCACGGCCTGATCGCGGCCGGCTTCCTCGAAGACGGCAACGGCTTCTACGCCATGGCCAACAGCAAGGGCAACTTCGGCTACCAGAAGTCGACCAGCTTTGATTACACCTGCACGGTGCGTACCGAAGACGGTCGCGGTTCGGGCTGGGTAGGCCGCAACCTGAAGGACGCGTCCGACTTCAAGGCCGACCAGGACATCGAGATCGCCAAGCGCAAGGCTACCGAGTCGGCTGAAGCCAAGGCGCTGGAGCCGGGCAAGTACACGGTGATCCTGGAGCCGGCGGCAGCGGCGGGCCTGATCAGCTTCATGATGAATTTCTTCGACGCGCGCTCGGCCGATGAAGGCCGCAGCTTCCTGTCCAAGAAGGGCGGCGGCAACAAGCTGGGCGAGCAGGTCTACGACAGCAAGGTCAATCTGTTTGCCGACCCGTGGCACCCGGAAGCACCGGTATTGCCGTGGGATGGTGAGGGCCTGCCGCGTGAGCGTGTCGCCATCATCGAAGACGGCAAGATCGCCAACCTGGACTACACGCGTTACTGGGCACAGAAGCAGGGCAAAACGGCCAAGGCCAGCGCCGGCAACCTGCTGATGAGCGGCGGCAGCAAGTCGATCGCCGAGCTGGTGCGTGGCACCGAGAAAGGCATCCTGGTCACCCGCACCTGGTACATCCGCATGGTCGACCCGCAGACCGTGCTGCTGACCGGCCTGACCCGCGACGGCACCTTCTACATCGAGAACGGCCAGATCAAGCACCCGGTGAAGAACTTCCGCTTCAACGAATCGCCGGTGATCATGCTCAACAACATCGACGAACTGGGCAAGCCGGTGCGTGTTGCCGGTGATGAGTCGAGCTTTGTGATGATGATTCCGCCGATGAAGCTGCGTGACTTCACGTTTACGTCGTTGTCGGATGCGGTGTAACTGCTTTTAGCTTTGGCTTTTAGCTTTGGCTTTTAGCTTTGGCTTTTAGCTTTGGCTTTTAGCTTTGGCTTTTAGCTTTGGCTTCTAGCTTTGGCTTTTAGCTTTGGCTTCTAGCTTTGGCTTCTAGCTTTGGCTTCTAGCTGTTGCAGTTGCAGTTGCTTCATCCCTTCTCCCGCCTGCGGGAGAAAGTGCCCCGAAGGGGCGGATGAGGGGAGCATTTGCTCTACGTGCTTTAAGAGCGCCCTCACCCCAACCCCTCTCCCGTAAACGGGAGAGGGGCTTTCAGCATCTTGAGATTTTCGCCTTTGTCCTCACCCCGTCTAACGCGAGCGCAATTCCTTCACCTGCTGCTGGGCGGTGCGGTGACGGCCGCCTTGCCGGGGCTGGCACGCGCACAGGCCAGCCGCTACGACTTCTGGTTCACCCGCCTGCGCTACGACTCCGGTGACTGGGACGTTGATGCGCGCATGCCGTCGAACCTGATCACCTCGCTGGTCGACTACACCACCCTGCGCGTGGACCCGAACGAACATGTGATCGCACTGTCCGACCCGAAGATGCTGCGCGCACCATTCTGCTACCTGGCCGGACACAAGCTGGTCGAGTTCAACCCGGAAGAACGCCGCAACTTCGAACGCTACGTGCGCAACGGCGGCTTCGTCTTCGTCGATGACTGCAACCACGATATCGACGGCCTGTTCGCCACCTCCTTCGAAGCACAGATGCGCAGCATCTTCGGCACTACCGCATTGAAGAAGCTGCCCAACAACCACGCCATCTACAACAGCTTTTTCAAATTCCCCGAAGGCCCGCCAGCTACCGGTTTCGAGCTCAATGGCTGGGGCGATGATCTGGTCCACGACTACCTCAAGGGCATCGACATCGATGGCCGGCTGGGCGTTCTCTACAGCAACAAGGACTACGGTTGCGAATGGGATTACGACTGGCGCAACAAACGCTTCCTGGCCGAAGACAACACCAAGTTCGGCGTGAACATCGTGATGTACGCACTGACGCATTGACCCCACAGGTGACCGCATGAATGCCCCCGATCCCAGCCACGATGTCGACTCCCTGCTGCCGCGCTTGAACGAGCTGCGCAGCGCGCTCGCACAAGCCGTGGTTGGCCAGCATGACGTCGTCGAACAACTGCTGATCGGCCTGCTGGCTGGCGGCCACTGCCTGCTCGAAGGCGCGCCCGGCCTCGGCAAGACGCTGCTGGTGCGCTCGCTCGGGCAGGCGCTGGAACTGCAGTTCCGCCGCGTGCAGTTCACCCCCGACCTGATGCCCAGCGATATTCTCGGCACCGAGCTGCTGGAAGAAGACCATGGCACCGGCAAGCGCGCGTTCCGCTTCCAGCAAGGCCCGATCTTCACCAACCTGCTGCTGGCCGACGAACTCAACCGCACTCCGCCCAAGACCCAGGCCGCGCTGCTGGAAGCCATGCAGGAGCGTACCGTCAGCTACGCCGGCACCACCTACGCCCTGCCCTCGCCATTCTTCGTGCTGGCCACGCAGAATCCGATCGAGCAGGCCGGCACCTATCCGCTGCCGGAAGCACAGCTGGACCGCTTCCTGCTGCATGTCCGCGTGGATTACCCCAGCGAAGCCGAGGAGCGCGACATCCTGGCGCAGACCACCGGCAGCCACAGCGGCGTAGTACCGAAGGTGATGGACGCCGAAGCGGTGAAGGCGCTGCAGGCAGCGGTGCGCGAAGTCCACATCAGCCCCGACCTGCTGAGCTGGATAACCCGCCTGGTCCGTGCCAGCCGCCCTGGCGACGGCGCACCGGCTGAAGTGAACAACTGGATCAAATGGGGCGCCGGCCCGCGTGCCGGTCAGTCGCTGGTGCTGGCCGCCAAGGCCCGCGCCCTGCTGCAGGGCCGCTTTGCCGCCACCCGCGAAGACGTGCAGGCGCTGGCCGCACCGGTAATGCGCCATCGCCTGCTGCTGTCCTTCGCCGCCGAGGCCGAGCACAAGAGCGCCGATGACGTGATCGCCGCGCTGCTGCGTGCGGTGCCGTTCCCGGCCTGACAAGACCACTGAAGCATGGCCGCCCCCACGCCACCGCTGATCCCCGCCGATGTGCGCAGCCGCCTGCGCAGCCTGCGGCTGTGGCCGCAGCGGGCCAGTGGCAGCCGTGGCATCGGCGCGCACGCCAGCCGCAGCCGCGGTGCCGGGCTGGAGTTCGCCCAGTACCGCGCTTATGAACCCGGCGACGAACTGCGGCAGATCGACTGGAAACTCTACGCACGCTCGGACCGCTTCTTCGTGCGCGAATCCGAACGCGAAAGCCCGATGACCGTCTGGGTGCTGCTCGATTGCAGCGCCTCGATGGGCCAGCCCGATCAGGTACGCCCGGATTGGCAGCGGCTGGATGCGGCCAAGGCACTGGTCGCCTGCGTTGCCGAACTGGCCATGCAGCAGGGCGACGATTTCGGTCTGATCGCGCTCGGCGCCGATGGCGTGAAGTTGCTGCCCGCCGGCAACGGCCTGCGCCAGCGTGACCGCCTGCATCTGCAGCTGCACGCCCTGCGTGCCCACGGGCAATGGCCGGCGCAGCAACGGCTGTCTCCACTGTGGGAACGCATTGCCAGCAACGACCTGGTGGTGATGATCGGCGATGGCTTCGACGAGGCCGGCATCGAACTTGCCGAGCGTCTGGCCAAGGCCGGCCGCGATGTTGTGCACCTGCAGTTGTTGACGGTGGAAGAACGCGATTTCCCGTTCCGCGAGGGCCATCGCTTCCGTGACCCTGAAACCGGCGACGAACTGCTCAGCGACGGCGCCAGCGTGCGCAGCACCTATCTGTCCCGTTTCGGCGAAGCGCAGCGCGTGCTGGATGCGCGTCTGCAGGCGGCAGGCATCCGCCACGACACCGCCTATCTGGACGAAGCCATCGACGCGCCCCTGCAGCGCTTGTTCGGGCGCCGCGCCGGGAGCGGCGCATGAGCCTGCTGTGGCTGTTCCCGGCCGGTTTGTTTGCTTTGGCCGCATTGCTGCTGCCGTTGCTGATCCATCTTGCCCGCCGCAGTGAACAACGCATCATCGATTTCGCCGCGCTGCGCTGGTTGTCGGCCCGGCCACGCCCGCGTCGGCGCATCCGTTTCGACGAATGGCCGCTGCTGGTGCTGCGCCTGCTGCTGCTTGCCTTGTTGGCCGTGCTGCTGGCCCGGCCTGCACTGACTGGCGTGGTCGATACGCAGCCGCGCGTCGCGGTAGTGCCCGGCGTTGATCTTGCCGCCGCCCGCCGCACCGTAGCGGACGCCGACGCGCAATGGGTGTGGCTGGCACCGGGCTTCCCGCGCATCGACAAAACCGCAGCACCGGCAGCCGCGCAGCCCGTGTCCAGCCTGTTGCGCGCATTGGACGCCAGCCTGCCGGCCGATACCGCGCTGACCGTCGTGGTGCCATCGGTACTCGATGGCCTGGATGCCCAGCGCCCGCAGCTTTCGCGTGCTTTGCGCTGGCAGGTGGTGGAGCAGCAAGCGGCGGCGGGTAAACCAGCGCCCATTGCGCCGCCTGCCATGCAGGTTCGCCACGACGAGGCCGGCAAGCAGGGGCTGCGTTACCTCAATGCCGTCGCCAGCGCATGGAATGGGCCCAGGCCGCAAGCCGCAGACGACGCCACCGCTTTCAGCGATGACGACAAACTGCATGTGTGGCTGTCGGCCAAGCCATTGCCAGCCGACACAGCCGCCTGGTTGCAACGCGGTGGCCGCCTGCTGGTGGACGCGCGCACGCAAATTCCCACCGATGCGCAGCGCACGCCGCTGTGGCGTGATGGCAACGGCAACCTGGTCATTGAACAGATCGGCACAGCGCAGGGCCAGTGGTTGCGCTGGGCAGCGCCGCTGCAACCGGCCAGCCTTCCCAGCCTGCTTGATGCCGACTTCCCCAGCGGTCTGCGTGCCGTGCTGCAGGCCCCACCGACGCCGCGCCGTGCCCTGGCCGCAACCATGCAGCCAGAAACAGGTGCTGCCCCCTATCCACAGCCCGCAACCGAGCTGGGTCATTGGTTGTTGCTGGCAATCGCCCTGCTGTTCCTGCTTGAACGCTGGCTGGCCAGCGCGCCACGCCGCAGGAGCCAGCAATGAGCGCGCATGCTTTGCTGCAGGCTGCACGCCGCCGCACGCTGCTGGTGTGGCTATGCGCCGGCCTGCCGCTGGCCCTGGCCATCGGCCTGCTGGCCGCGCGTGTGTTGGGCTTCGATGCTGGCTATATCGTCTGCACGCTCGCACTGTTGATGGCGGTCGGCGCTGCTGTCTGGCGCGCGCGACGCCTGCATGTCCGCTGGCTGATCGCACGATTGAACGAGTACACCCGCTTCGAGGACAGCGCCGATCTGCTGTTTACGCCAGCCGACACGCTCAATCCGTTGCAGCAGCGGCAGCGCCGCCATATCGAACAGCGCCTGCAGCGCGAACCGCCCGATCTTCGTCCGCGCTGGCCCTGGCAGCGCGTGCTGCTGTGCTGGCTGATAGCAGCGCTGTTGGCGGCCGCTGCGCTGCTGTGGCCGCGCAGCGCAGGCAGTGCCGCGGGTGTGATGGATGCAAGCCCGGTGGCCAGCAGTGCACGCAGCGGCTTACCGGCGCTGCGTGGCAGCTGGCTGCAGATAACGCCGCCGGCGTATAGCGGCCAAGCCGCCAGCTCGGGCGACAAACTGGACGCGCGTGCGCTGCAGGGCAGCCGCCTGCAATGGCGTCTGCAGTTTGCGCCGCAACCGCAGCAGGCCTGGTTGCAGTTTCACGATGGCCGTCGCGTAGCCTTGCAGCGTGATGGCGACTACTGGCGCGCTAGCGAGGTGCTGCAGCGTGCAGGCCTGTATCGCATCCATACACTGCCGGCCATGGCCGATGCCGGCCGCGCCTATCGTCTTGACGTGGTGGTGGACCGTCCGCCGCAGGTGAAGGTGATCGAGCCGGCACAGACACTCAACCAGGCCGCACCGCGCCAACGCGTGTGGCAGCTTCGCTTCGAGGCGACCGACGATTTTGGCGTGAACAGCACCGCGACGCTGGATGTCACCACGGCAAAAGGCAGCGGCGAAAACATCAGCTTCCAGCAACGCCAGCTCAGCCTGAGCGGCAGCGGCCCGGCCACGGCGCGGCGCTTTGCCTATAGCGCTGATCTGGCCGCGTTGGGTTTGGAGCCGGGCGATGAAGTCGTCGCGCGGCTGAGCGTTCGCGACAATCGCAGCCCGCTGCCGCAGGAAGCGCGCAGCGCGAGCCTGATCCTGCGCCTGCCCAGTGAGCAGCAGGTGCAGGCCAGCGACCTGGAAGGGGCGATCAAGAAGGTGATGCCGGCTTACTTCCGCAGCCAGCGGCAGATCATCATCGACGCCGAAGCGCTGCTCAAGCAGCGTGGCAGCCTGGACGCGGATACTTTCATCAAGCGCTCGGACGCCATCGGCGTGGACCAGCGCATCCTGCGCCTGCGCTATGGCCAGTTCCTCGGCGAGGAAGCCGAAGGCGGCGCAAAGGCCCCACCCACCGGCGACCTGCCCACCAGCGATGCGCCCGCTGCCGACAGCCATGCCGATCACGCCGACGATGACGGCCACGATCATGGCGGCAGCACCGCACCCGCACCGGTATTCGGCAGCGCCACCGATGTGCTGTCCGAGTACGGCCACACCCACGACCACGCCGAAGCCGCCACCCTGCTGGACCCGCAGACGCGCGCCATCCTCAAGTCCGCGCTTGATCAGATGTGGCAGTCCGAAGGGCATCTGCGCCAGGGCCATCCCGATCAGGCACTGCCGTATGCCTACAAGGCATTGGCCTTCATCAAACAGGTACAGCAGGCCGAACGCATCTATCTGGCGCGCGTCGGCAGCGACTTGCCGCCCATCGATATGGCCCGGCGCATGACCGGCAAGCGCGATGGCCTGGTCAATCGCGCGGTGCAGCTCGATGCGCGCCCGGCCGCCGATGCGGTGGCTGCCAACGCATGGCAGGCCCTGGCCGCCCGCGACGACGCCGTCGATCTGGATGCACTGTCGCGCTGGCTGGACGCCCATCCCAACGCCGTGCCCGATCCACTCGATGTCGTCGCCGCAATCGACGCGCTGCGCCAGCAACCCGAATGCCAGCCGTGCCGGCAAACCCTACGCGCGCAGCTCTGGCCCGCGCTGCGGCGCGCTGACGGCCCACCGGCACGGCGCAACGCCGCCGATGCCAGCGGCCGCCGTTACCTTGAAGCGCTATCGGCACCGCAGGAGTCCGGACGATGATGGAATGGCTCCCACTGGCGCTGATCGTGCTGGCCGTGGCCCTGGCCAGCCTGCGCTTCGCGCTGCCACCGCGCCCGCCTGCGGTTCGGTTGGCAACCCTGCTGTTGCTGCAGCTTGCCGCCGGCATCCTGTTGTACTTCACCCTGCAACCACCCTCGCGCCCAGGCCACGCAGGCACTTTGGTGGTTGCCAGCGCAGGCGCCAACGCGGCCGAGCTGGCTGCGGTGCCAGCCGCTGCCTATGTGCGCCTGCCTGAAGCGCCCGCTTTGGCGGCTGCGACAGCCGTACCGGACCTGGCCAGCGCGCTGCGCCAGCATCCAGGTACACGCGAGCTGGTGGTCATCGGACAAGGCCTGCCTGCGCGCGACCGCGACATCGCCTTGCCAGCGCTGCGCTTCCTGCCCAACGCCGCACCGCGCGGTCTGGTGGAACTGCGACCGCCGCCGTTGCTTGCGCCCGGTGCAGCGTTCAGCGTCCACAGCCGTGTGCAGGGAATGCCGGGAGCGCGTGTGGAGCTGCTGGATCCCGCCGGCCATCGCGCGGATATCGCCGAGCCCGATAGCAGCGGACGCGTCACCTTGCATGCCAGTGCCCGTGAGCCTGGCGATGTCAGCTTCGTACTGCGCGTGCTGGATGCGGGCGGCAAGGTCATGGATCAACTACCGGTGCCGGTGCGTACGCGTGCAAGCAGCGCCCCGACGATACGCGTGCTGGCCGGCGCGCCCGGTCCCGAGCTGAAGTATCTGCAGCGCTGGGGCACCGACATCGGCGCCCGGATGCAGACCAGCATGTTGATCGGCGGTGGCCTGCAGCTGGGCGATGCACCGGCCGCACTCGATGCGGCCAGCCTGGCGCGGCTGGATCTGCTGCTGCTCGATGAGCGACGGCTTGCATCGCTGTCCTCCGCGCAACGCGCTGCCATCACCGACGCGCTGCGCGCCGGTCTCGGCGTGCTGGTGCGCACCGGCGGCGCACTGGACGGCAATGCGCGGCGTGCATTGCGTGACTGGGGACTGGACACACGCGGCGGTGACCAGACCAAGCCGGTGACCTTGCGCAGCGCGACCGATGCCGAGCAGAACAAGACCGCGCTCACGGTCGAACGCTTCAACCTGGAATTCAACGGCACGGATGTTGTGCCTTTGGTACGCGCTGCCGATGGCACGCCGATAGGCGGCTGGCGTGCGCTGGGTTTGGGCCGGGTTGGCGTACTGCCGGTCACCGACAGCTATGCACTGGTGCTGGCAGGCCATGCCGATGCACACGCCGAACTATGGAATGCCGCACTGGCCAGCGTGGCCCGGCCGCTAGCCGGTGCGCCAAAGCTGCAGCTGCCGGCATGGGCATGGAGCGGTGAGCGCATCGGTCTGTGTGGTTTGGCCGCGCCCGTACACATGCTTGCCGCTGACGGCAGCCGCACCGCGCTGCTGCCCGACCCTTCGGCTGACAACTGCGTTGCCGCGTGGCCGCAGAAGGCTGGTTGGCATCGTATTGAAGCAGGCGACCAGCACGACAGCATCCTGCTGCTGGATCCCGCCAAGGCAATTGCACTGCATGCACAGCAGATGCACGACGCGACGTTTGCAATGCGCGGTAGTGCAGCACCTTCAACGCCACTGCCGGTTCCGGGCCCACGTTGGCCTTGGCTGCTGGGCTTCGTATTGGTTGCATCCCTGCTTTGGTGGTTGGAGCGCAGGCGGCCGAGCAGCGTGGCAACGCAAGGCTGAAGTCGCGTGGACAGCGCTTGGTGCTGTTGCAACAGCGGCAGCAACGGCGTCCTTCCACACTGCGCCATCTCGCCCCGCAATCGAGGTAAGCAGATCGGCTTCTCGCCATGCATGCGGGCGCACGACCAGACCCTCCCTTTTGCGAAGGGGCACCTTCCGCATTTCGGTTCCGGCCCAAACTGCACGCAAGCAAGCCCTCAACTCCTTGAACCCCATCACTGATTCACCGTCGCCTTCACCCACGCGCAGCCACACTGGGGTAGAACCGCAGGCGCAGGGGGTTCCAAGCTTGGGGGTCCTACCGATGATGCACCGTCATACTGCCGTGCTGCTGTCTGCCGTCATCACCAGTGCCGTAGTTGTTCCCGCTTACGCTCAAACCACCATCAAGGCACCTGTCGCCGACAGCGAGCAGGTGCTGGACATGCAGCTGAAGATGGAAGAAGCCCGCATGCTGCCTTTGCGGGCGATGTATGTGCGCTACTTCCAGCAAGCCTATCGTCGTTATCCCGGCATTCCGCGCGGCACGCTGGAGGCGTTGGCGTTTGTGCAAAGCCGCTGGTCGCCGTTGCAACCGGACGCACACGACCAGAACGATGCACACCTGCGCATGCCACCTTCGTGGGGAGTGATGGGCCTGTATGCCGGCGGGGGTTTTGAAGACCAGGTAGGCGAAGCCGCCAAGCTGTTGGGGGTGTCTGCTGCTGCGGTACGCACCGATGCAGCCACCAACATCCTCGCCGCCGCCGCATTGCTGGATGCGCAGATCCGCCAGGATCACCCCGACGCCGGCAACAACGGTGCACCGGCAGCGGAAGCCATCCGTCCGGCGCTGATGCGTTATGCCGGCTATGCGCCTACCAGTGCGACGGCGGGCGCGAGAAGCGCGGTCGATGACTATGCGCGTACCAGCTTTGCCTACGACGTGCTGCTGGCGCAGGACCGCGGCGTCAACGATCGCGGCATCGTGGTGCCGGAACGCGCGATCGCCTGGGAACAGGCCTTCGATGCGCCACAACTGGTGACGTTGCGGGCACCGATGGTGCGCCTGGACATCAGCAGGGACCGGGTTGAAACCGACGCCTTCCGGATTGATCCCATCAGCGAAACCCTGCAGCCACGCAAAGCGGCTGCCGCAGCCAACGCTGTCAGCCCCGCGTTGGATGCCGGCATCCAGAGCACCGACTATGGCCCGGCGATCTGGAGCCCGGCGTCGACGTCCAACTACTCCAGCTCACGTTCGGCAGCGGTAAGTGCAGTGACCATCCACACCACACAGGGCAGTTATGCCGGCACCATCTCCTGGTTCAAGAACGCATCGGCGCAGGTCAGCGCGCACTATGTGATCCGTTCTTCCGACGGCCAGGTGACGCAGATGGTGCGCAACGCCGACACCGCTTGGCACGTAGGCAGCCAGAACAGCTACACCTTGGGCATCGAGCATGAGGGCTACGTCGACAACAGTTCCTGGTACACAAATGCGATGTACGACGCCTCGGCCGCGCTGGTACGCAACTTCTGCGCCAGCTACAGCGCGATCAGCTGTGCCAGCGCTTACAGCGGTGCGTCCAGCAGCGGCATCAATGTGTTGGCCACCAGCGTCAAGATCAAAGGCCACCAGCACTACAGTGGCCAGACCCACACCGACCCGGGCATCAACTGGAACTGGTCCAAGTACTACGGGCTGCTGAACCCCGGCAGCGGCGGCGGCACCGGCACGATCACGTATCTGGACCGCTTTGAAAGCAGCGTTGGCCATTTCGATACCAGCCCCAGCTACTCGGGCAGCACCACCGGCATCAGCACCGCGTCCACTGCCACGCGCGATTGCACCACCCAGAAGAACGGCAGCTGTTCGCTGCGGGTTTTGCTGAAGGACAACACCGCCAGCACTGCAGACTGGGCCGTGCGTTTGTTGTCGGGCAGCGGTACTCCGGCCAGCAATACCGCGTTGACCCGCGCCAATGGTGTGATTGGTTTCTGGGTATGGAGTGGCGGCAGCGGAACCAGCGTCGGGCTCGGCATCGATGACAGCGACGGCACCGAGCGTTCAACCAGCAAGGCGGTTGCGGCCAATACCTGGACCTATGTGTCGTGGTCGTTGAGCGATGCGGCGCAGTGGAATGCGTGGGTGGATGGCAATGGCACGATCACTGGCAGCAGCGTCAAGCTGGATGCGATCTGGCTGTACCACGCCAATACCGCGTATGACCTCAATGTTTATATTGATGATGTGCAGATAAAGAACTGAGCGGGGTTGTTTAGGTAGGTGCGGTGTGCCGGGGGTTCTGAGCATGGAGCCCCGGGTGCGCTGCGCTTACCCGGGCTACGTTCATTGGCTTTGGCTCTTGCATTTAGCTTTTGGCTTTTGGCTTTTGGCTTCTGGCTTTTGGCTTTTGGCTTTTGGCTTTTGGCTTTTGGCTTTTGGCTTTTGGCTTTTGGCTTTTGGCTTTTGGCTTTTGGCTTTTGGCTTTTGGCTTTTGGCTTTTGGCTTTTGGCTTTT
>NZ_JBDJMY010000034.1:0-46558 GCF_039674165.1 Stenotrophomonas terrae | reverse complement strand
GAGCCATGCTCGGCAGAGGCCTTACCGGTAATGCTCCAGCCGAGCATGGCTCGGCACTACAGAAGGTTATCGGTAATGCCCCTACCGAGCATGGCTCGGCACTACAGGTGCATTCCGCTCAATCCGTTGGCTGCAACAGCGCCGTGCGCGCCTCGTCCAACAGCACGTTGACCTGGCGCAGGCGCACCGAGGCGCGTGACCAGACCATGCCGATACGGCGCGGCTCGCTGGGCTCGGGCAGCGGGATGCGTACCACCGAAATGCCTTCCGGCCACGGCTTTGCCCAATCTGGCACCAGCGACACGCCCAAACCGCGATCCACCATCACGGCAATCGCGTTCAGCGCATTCAGCTCGAACCGTTCGCGCGGCACGATGCCGGCCTTGCGCAGGTATTCGTCGGCCTGACGGCCGCCCCATTCGTGGCGGTCGTAGCGGATCAGCGGCTCTTCGCGCAGCAGCTGGTGCGGGTCGGCACCGGCCATGCGCGCCGGCGCCAGCACCACCAGCGGCTCTTCACGCAGCAGCTGCCAGTCGCAGGTCTTGGGCAGCGAAAACGGTGCCTGCAGCACCATCGCCGCATCCAGGTCGCCCGCTTCCACCGCGCCGTACAGGTCGGACGAATAACCGGGTTTGATGAAGACGTTTATCTCGGGGAACTTGGCCACCATCCGCGCCAGGATGTCTGGCACCAGCCCGCCCAGCGCGGTGGGGCAGGCGCCCAGCCGCAGCTCGCCGGCCATGCCGCTTTCGTTGGCGACGCTGCGCAGATCAGCCACGCCGCGCAGCAGGTCGCGCGAACGCTGCAGGATGCGCGCACCTTCCTCGGTGACGCTGACGGTGCGGCCGGCGCGCGCGATCAGCGGCGCACCCAGCTCGCGTTCCAGCGTGCGGATCTGCTGGGCAACGGCGGCCGGGGTGATGTGCAGCATGCGCGCCGCCGCAGCCATGGAGCCGCGGTCGACCACGGTGACAAAGGTATTGAGAAACTGGGTTTCCACGCGATTAGACCTCTCAGCTGCGCGCCAAACTACACCAGCGGGCGCGCCGACGCGATGCGACCAATGGCAGGGTCACCGCGCCGGCAGTGTGAAATGCCTGCGGTCCGCGACGGCTGGCGGGCCGCAGGCCGGTCTTCACAGAGCGTCCTGCTTGTAGATGGTCAGGCCCTTCAGCGAGCGGTTCGGCGCCGGGAAGAACAGGCTGGCCACATAGCCGATCACGATGCACAGGAAGATCGAGATGGCCAGGTAGAAGTACGGGTGCACCAGGCTGTACCACCAGGCCACGAACGTCAGCACGATGCTGGAGGCCACGCCGATTGCCACGCCGGCGGAGTTGGCACGGCGGGTGAACATGCCCAGCGTATAGGCACCGGCAAAGCCACCGCCGAGCAGGCCGGCCAGTTCGATCGACACGTCGAACAAGGAGTGGATGTCGTAGCGGGTCATGATCAGGGCCAGGCCAATCGCGGTAAGACCAACCAGCACCGTGGAAATTTCAGCGAACAGCACGCTCTTGCGCGGGGTCGGGTCCTTGGCCAGGCGCTCGTAGAAATCGACCGAGATCAATGTCGCCACGCTGTTCATGATGCTCGACAGCGTTGCCATGGCGGCTGCGAACACGCCGGCGATGATCAGGCCGGTGACACCCGGCGGCAGCTCGGCGGCGATGAACAGCGGGAAGGTCGCATCGATCGGCAGCAGCGGGTCAAGACGCTGCGGGTTGTTCTTGTAGAACACCCACAAGGCGGTGCCGATGCCGTAGAAGATGAAGCCACCCGGGATCATGATCGCGGCGAACGCCCAGATCGAACGGCCGGCTTCCTTGTCCGACTTGGTGGCCAGGGTGCGCTGCATCAGCACCTGGTCCTTGGGGAAAGTCAGCACCACGTCGAACACGACCAGGAAGATGAAGCCCCACACCGTGGCCTTGGTCAGGTCGAAGCTGAAATCGAACAGCTTGGTCTTGTCTTCCATCGCGGCAGTGGCGACGAATTCACCGAAGCCGCCCTTCAGCGTCCAGACGATGAACAGGATGGCGAAGATCGCGCCGCCCATCTTCACGATCACCTGCACGAAGTCGGTCCAGATCACCGCCTTCATGCCGCCCATCGCGGTGTAGAGGATGGTGAACACACCCATCATCATGATGCTCCACACCACGTTGATGCCGGTGATGGTGGCGATGGCCAGCGCGGGCAGGAACAGCACCACGCTCATCCGCGCGCCGATCTGCATGACGATGCACAGCGCACTGGCGAGCATGCGGATGGCGGGATGGAAGCGGGTTTCCAGATAGGAGAACACGCTCATCAGGTCCAAGCGGCGCAGCAGCGGCACGATCCACACCGCCACGAACATCAGGCCGACCACCGCGATCAGGTTGTTGGTCAGGTACTGCCAGTTGGTTTCGAACGCCTTGGCCGGAATGGCGATGAAGCTGATCGAGCTGGTGTTGGTGGCGTACAGGCTGACGCCTGCAGCCCAGAACGGAATGCTGCGGCCACCGACGAAGAAATCGGCAGTGCTGGCGCGTTTTTCGCGGAAGTAGAAGTAGGCGCCCATGCCCAGCATCGCGCCGAGATAGACGATGATCACCGCCCAGTCCAGCCAGCCCAGCAGGTGTTTGCCGCTCTGCAATTCAAAGGTATGCAGGCTGCCGTCGGCATTGGCCCAGGCAAGGCCGTTGCCCAGGCTGGCACTGGCCAGTGGCGCGTTGGCGGCGGTATCGGCCAGGTCAGCCCAGGCGCTGGTGATGGTGTGGAAGGTACGCGCATGGCTGCTGCCGACCGCGTCGGTCACCTGCATCAACAAGTGCGCCTGACCGAGTGCACGCAGCGAACCGGGCACCACGTCGCCGCCGATGGCGGGCAGGTTGTGCCAGCCTTTTTCGGTGTTCCAACGCAGCAGCTGCTGTGCGCCGTTGTTGCCGACCACCACGTACAGCGCGCCTTTCTGCGCCTGCATTGCAACCACAGCGGCTGCACCCGGCCATATCGGCTGCGGCTGCCACTGCGCGGCATCGGCGGGTTTGCGATACAGCTGGGTCACGCCGCTCTCGTCGACACCGGCCACGAACAGCACACCATCCAGCGCGGTGGCATGCGCGTTGCTCAACGGCGTCGGCAATGCCAGCGACTGACCCTTGCTCAGCGTCTCGCCCTTGAGGCTGATCTGTTGCAGCTGATCGCTGTGCAGCGCATCGGCGCCGGTTAGCAACCAGGTGCTGTCGCCATTGCGCACGATGTCGTGCACGACTTCGTTGCTGATGCCGCTGGCTGGGGTCCAGCTCTTGCCGTTCTTTCCAAGCAGCCAGGCATTGTCGCCGGAGCGGGCCAGCAGGCGGCCGTTGATATCCAGCAACTGCTGCACCGGCTTGGCGTCGGGCAGGGCCGGCAGCGTGCCGGTCTTGACTGCAGTCAGTGCGTCATCGGCGAAGGCCGTGCTGCTCAGCGCCAACAAGGTGGTGACGACAAGCAGGCGCAAGCCGAGCGAGAAGCGATGCGACAGCGCGGCGAGCGCAGTGGCCATGGGCGTGGGCATGGATGGAACCCCGGTAATGAACGGCATGGCGGCGAACCGCCAGATGGAAAGATCAGGCGCGCAGGGCGCCGGCGAGCAGGGCTTCGGCCCGGCGCAGGTAGGGCACATCGATCATGCGTCCTTCGAACAGGAACGCACCGCGGCCCAGGTCGCTGGCCGCCTGCGCGGCGGCAACAATACGCCGTGCCTCGTCCAGTTCGGCCTCGGGCACGCTGAAAATCACATTGGCCTGGCCAACCTGGCGCGGATGGATGCAGCTCTTGCCGATATAGCCCAGTTGCTGAGCGAGCATGGCTTCGGTACGGAAGCCGTCGGCATCGGCCACATCCGGCCAAGCCCCGTCGCAGGCAAACACGCCGGCTTCGGTGGCGGCCATTTTCACCGCAAACAACACCGCGTGGACATTGGCCGGGGTGCGGGCGATGCCATTGGGCGCGAACAGGTCGCCCAGGCCCAGCTGCAGGCCGGCCACGCGCGGATGCGCGGCGGCGAGTTCGGCGGCCAAGCGCAGACCACGCGGAGTTTCGATGTTCAGCAGCAGCCCGATCGGGCGGGTCACGCCATTGGCGGCCTCGGCCCGCTCCAGCGCGACGGCAACCTGGCGCACCTGCGCGGCCGATTCCACCTTGGGGATATTGAGCAGCCACAGCCCGGGCACGGCCATCGCGGCCAGATCGGCGGCGAAGTGCGGGCTGTCAGTGGCATTGGTGCGGACGATCAGCAGCTTGCTGCTGGTGGTCACATCAGCGCGGGCGAGGAAGCTGGCGAGGTTGTCACGCGCCGCCTGTTTGCCGGCCTCGGGGACGGAATCCTCCAGATCGAAGGACAGGGCATCGGCCGCACTGGCCAAGGCCTTGTCGAACAGTTCCGGACGTGCGCCGGGCACAAACAGCTTGCTACGCATGGCTTCCCCTCACTTTGAGAGGCAGTCTGCGCGAATCGGAAGGCTGAAAAAGTGTATTCCCCGACATTCACCCGATAGGTTTTGTTGTGGTTTGCGGGGTTTGGCGGGTGGGGGGAAGGCAGCAAAAGTTGGAAGTCTCCCTTCCCCCTTGCGGGGGAAGGTGCCCGAAGGGCGGAAGGGGGGGCGCTTTTGACGTTGCCTCAGCTGCGGGACAGCAAGCCGAAGCGGCCAAGGCCAAAGCCAAAGCCAAAGCCAAAGCCAAAGCCAAAGCCAAAGCCAAAGCCAAAGCCAAAGCCAAAGCCAAAGCCAAAGCACCCCTCCCCAACCCTCCCCTTGGCCTGCGTCCAAAGGGAGGGAGCAGACTGCCGCGGCACCCGGCCACGCCAGGCCGCAAGCAATACCGCAGCACCCCAGCGCCGTCCCCTCTCCCGCCTGCGGGGGAGGGTGCCCGAAGGGCGGGAAGGGGGGCTTTTGATCTTGCTCGCGCTCCGCCCCCTGCAAAACCCAGCCCAAGCGTCAAGTAAGTAATCAGGCCCCCTGCATTGCAACAGCCAGCAAAACCAAGTCTCAAGCCCCCCAACGCCCTTTGCCCAAGAGCAAACCAAGCCCCAGAAGGTCTTGAACAAAGCAGTTACCCCCACCACCAAGCCGGTTCAGCCTGATATACACAAGCCACCCCGGCTATCATGGCCCTTCACATAAATCAGCCAAATCCGGCGACCCATTACGGCGCCAAAAGGCTGAAACAAACCACCGAGGCAGGGGAAGCATGGCGGAAGTAACCAAGGCCCGGACCGGCCACCTGATACGCAAGCTGTTCGGCATCCTGCAAACCCGGCCCGACGGCATGAAGGCCGCAGAAGCCCTGGCAACGCTGGCGTCCCAGGTCGAGCTGACCCCCTACGAAGCCGGCGACTACCCTACCGGCGGGCGCCGCTTCGAGAAGATCGTCCGCTTCGCCACCGTCGACACCGTAAAAGCCGGTTGGCTGGTCAAGGACAAGGGCATCTGGAGCATCACCGCCGAAGGCGCCCAAGCCCTGCAGCAGTACCCGAACGGCGAACAGTTCTACCGCGAGGCGGTACGCCTGTACCACAAATGGAAAAAGGCGCAGCCCGTAATCGAAATCGATGAAGGCGATGACGAGGCGGTGGAAAAGTCCGCCAGCATCACCTTGGAGCAGGCCGAGGAAATGGCCTGGGCCGAGATCGAGGCCTATCTGGCCGACATGCCGCCCTACGACTTCCAGGAGTTGGTGGGCGCGCTGCTCACGGCCATGGGTTACCACGTGGCGTGGATTGCCCCGCCCGGTAAGGACGGCGGCGTGGACGTCATCGCCTACAACGACCCGCTGGGCACCCGCCCTCCGCGCATCAAGGTGCAGGTCAAACGCAACGCTAACTCACCCAAGATCGATGTGATGGGCCTGCGCAGCTTCATGGCCGTGCTGGGTGAAGGCGACGTCGGCCTGTTTGTGGCCCTGTCCGGCTTCACCAAGGACGCCGACTTGGAAGCCCGCCAAAGCCACCGCCGCATCACCCTGATCGACGCCAACCAGCTGGTCGAACTGTGGACCCGCCATTACGCCCAGCTGGATGACAGCGCCCGCCGCCGTTTGCCGCTCAAGCCGGTTTGGTTTTTGGCGGGTGAGAATTGAATTCAAATAGGAATTAGCAGTGGATAGCAGTCAACTGAAGTGGATATCTGACTTCATCTGGAATATTGCCGATGATCGCCTGCGCGACGTCTACGTGCGCGGCAAGTATCGTGACGTGATCTTGCCCTTCACCGTGCTGCGGAGGCTCGATGCCGTACTGGAAGCCACCAAGAATGCAGTGCTGGAGCGCAAGAGGTTCCTCGACACTCATAAGGTGGCTGAGCAGGACGGTGCGTTGCGCATGGCGGCAGACCAGGCCTTTTATAACGTCTCGGAATTCACACTGACCAAGCTGAAGGCCAGCGTGGCAGGGCAGCGCCTGCGCGATGACTTCATTGCGTATCTGGACGGCTTTTCGCCGAATGTGCAGGAAATCCTTACCAAGTTCAACTTCCGCAACCAGATCCAGAAGCTGGTGGATTCGCACGTCCTTGGCTACCTGATCGACGACTTCCTCGACCCCAAGGTCAATCTCGCACCGCTACCGGTGAAGGATGTCGATGGCCGCATAAAGCTGCCCGCGCTGGACAACCACGGCATGGGCACAGTGTTCGAGGAGCTGATCCGTCGCTTCAACGAAGAGAACAATGAAGAGGCAGGCGAACACTTCACTCCGCGCGACGTGGTGCAGCTCATGGCCAAGCTGCTGTTCCTGCCGGTGGCCGACCGGATCGAATCCAGCACCTATTCGCTCTACGACGGCTCCTGCGGCACCGGCGGCATGCTCACCGTGGCCGAGGAAGCACTGCACGAACTGGCCGAGCAGCACGGCAAGGAAGTGTCGATCCACCTGTTCGGCCAGGAGATCAGCGACGAAACCTACGCCATCTGCAAGGCCGATCTGCTCCTGAAGGGTCAAGGCGCGGAGGCCGAGAACATCGTCGGCGGTGCGGACAAATCAACCCTGTCCGCCGACCAGTTCCGCAGCCGCGAGTTCGATTTCATGATCTCCAACCCGCCCTACGGCAAGAGTTGGAAGACCGATCTGGAGCGCATGGGCGGCAAGAAGGAATTGAACGATCCGCGTTTCATCGTCAACCACGCGGACAACCCCGAGTTCAAACTCCTCACCCGCTCCAGCGACGGGCAGCTCATGTTCCAGGTGAACAAGCTGCAAAAGATGAAACACAACACGCCGCTGGGCAGCCGCATCGCGCTGGTGCATAACGGCTCGGCGCTGTTCACCGGCGACGCGGGTCAGGGTGAGAGCAACATCCGCCGTTGGGTGCTGGAGAACGATTGGCTTGAATCCATCATCGCCTTGCCGCTCAACATCTTTTACAATACTGGCATCGCCACTTATATTTGGGTGCTGGCTAACAAGAAGCCCGAAGCACGTCGTGGCAAGGTGCAGTTGATCGATGCCAGCGGCTGGTTCCGGCCGCTGCGCCGCAACCTTGGCAAAAAGAACTGCGAACTGAGTGAGTCCGATATTGCCCGTATCGTTGATCGGTATTTGGGCGGGG
Organism: Stenotrophomonas terrae; assembly: GCF_039674165.1. Classification (GTDB taxonomy): domain Bacteria; phylum Pseudomonadota; class Gammaproteobacteria; order Xanthomonadales; family Xanthomonadaceae; genus Stenotrophomonas; species Stenotrophomonas terrae_A. Next base: position 38,987 of record NZ_JBDJMY010000034.1, on the reverse strand, counting down.
TTCAGGAAGCCGCGCAGTCCAAATGGTTCGACACCCAGGATTTCGGCTACTCGAAGATCACCGTCGAGCGCCCGTTGCGCCTGAAAAGCCAGCTCTCCGACGAACGCATCGAGCCGCTGCGCTTCGCTTCCGGCGATGAAGCGCTGCGTGCGGAGATCTATGCCACCCATGGCGACGCGGTCTACACCGAATTCGCCAAGTGCAAACCAGCCATCGAGGCGTGGCTGAAAGGCGAGGACGAGGATGACGAAAGCGAGGAAGCGGATAGCGGTGACGACAGCGAGGCTCCCGCTGCGCGCAAGGCCGTGCCCGCCAAGCGCCGCAAGAAGCTGCTCGACGCCGCGACATGGCAGCGTGACAAGGGGTTGATGGAGGTGGCGCAACGAGCGCAGAAGGCACTGGGCGGCGCCGTGTTCGACGACCACAACACATTTCGCACCCGCTTCGATGCCGCACTCAAGGCTCAGGGCGACAAGCTCGGCGCGCCGGAGAAGAAGGCTATCTACAAGGCGGTAAGTTGGCGCGATGAGGACGCGCCGCCGGTCATCGCAAAACGCAGTAAGCTCAAGAAGGGCGAGTATTTCGAGCCAGGTTTTGATGGTGCGTACCTGGAGACTGTGGGCAAGGATCGTTTCATGGTCGAGTATGAGCCGGACAGCGAGCTGCGCGATACCGAGCAGGTGCCGTTGAAGGAACAAGGCGGCATCGATGCCTTCTTCGAGCGCGAAGTGCTGCCCTACGCGTTGGACGCTTGGGTCGCAACGGACAAGACCCAGATCGGCTACGAGATTTCGTTCGCTCGCTACTTCTACAAGCCCGCGCCACTGCGCACGCTGACAGAAATACGTGCCGACATCCTCGCGTTGGAGCGGCAGAGCGATGGATTGCTGCACAAGATTGTGGGGGGGGCGTAATGACGGCGGCGATCGCGTACCCGAGCTACCGGCAGCCGAAAATGCGCTGGTTGCCCTCTGTGCCGGAACACTGGAACGAGCAACGTGCCAAGACCTTTTTTCGTGAGGTGGATGAGCGCTCGAAGACCGGGCAGGAAGAGCTACTGTCGGTGTCTCACCTCACTGGCGTCACCCCACGCAGTCAAAAGAAGGTCACGATGTTCAAGGCTGCGAGCTACGTTGGCTCCAAACTGTGCCGCCCCGGCGACATCGTCATCAACACCCTGTGGGCGTGGATGGCAGCGCTTGGTGCTAGCAAGCACGTGGGCATCGTCAGTCCGGCCTATGGAGTGTACCGCCCGCATCGCGTCGAGAGCTTCAACCCGGCGTATCTCGATTACCTATTGCGTACCCGGGCCTATATCGCCGAATACATCGGGCGCTCGACTGGCATCCGATCTTCGCGCCTACGCCTATACCCGAATCAGTTCCTCGACATTGCGCTGATCCAGCCCCCGCGCTCCGAGCAAGACCAGATCGTTGCCTACCTGCGCGCACAGGACGCGCACATCGCCCGTTTTATCAAGACTAGGCGCGACCTCATTTCGCTGTTGATTGAACTGAAACAGACCATCATCGAGGGTGCGGTAACACAGGGGCTTAATTCCGCTACAGAGAAGCGTCATTCAGGGATCGAATGGATTCCGCAGATCCCCGCACATTGGGAAACAAGCAAGCTAAAACACGTTGCAGCGTTCAATCCGTCTCGCTCGGAGAGTGCCGCATTTCGACTCAGCGACGCCTCGGTGTCGTTCCTGCCGATGGAATGCATCACGACGGATGGAAAGCTACAAAGCATTGAGACCAGAAAGACCTCGGACGTTTGGGAGGGCTACACCTACTTCCGCCGCAATGATGTGGTGATGGCGAAGATCACCCCATGCTTCGAGAACGGGAAGGGCGGGTTGCTGGATACGCTACCGACAGAGATCGGTTTTGGCACAACGGAGTTCATCGTGCTCCGGGCGGCAGAGCAGCGAGTTCGACCGGCGTTTCTAGCGAAGCTGTTGTCGCTTAGGACCTTCCGCGTGCTGGGAGCCGATGCGATGACGGGAGCTGCGGGTCAGCAGCGCGTGCCGCTTGGCTTTGTCAAGAACTTCGGAATTGTTCTGCCGCCGTTGGGTGAGCAGGATCAGATTTTGAACGAGCTTCAAACTGCGACGGCAGAGCAGGACGTTGCCATCGAGAAAATTCGTGGCGAAATCGCCCTCATCCGAGAATACCGGGACTGCCTGATTGCCGATGTGGTCACGGGCCAAGTGGATGTACGCGGCTGGCAACCCGGCCCGGAGGACGTAGTGGATGACGCGGCGCTGGCCGTACTGGGCGATGACTTGGAAGATATGACCGGAGAGGAGGGTGGCGATGGCGAAGACTGACACCACCGAGCGTTGGTTTGAGGCACGCGTGGTACGCGGCTTGACTGGTGTGCTGCAGCCCGAGTACAGCCATGCGCTGGCTTCCACGGATTTCGCCGCCACCCACAACGGCTATGTGCAGGGCAGGTCCACCGACTACAACCGTGATGTGGCGCTGGATGTGGCACAGCTGCTGGCCTTCTTGCAGGCCACCCAGCCTAAAGCATTGGAAATGCTGGAACTGGGGGCGGAAGGCATCAAGCGCACCCAGTTCCTGCACCGCCTGCAGGGCGAGATCACCAAGCGCGGCGTGGTGGACGTGCTGCGAAAAGGCGTGAGCCACGGGCCGGTTCACGTCGATCTCTACAAGCTGCTACCCACACCGGGCAACACCGCCGCAGCGGATGCCTTCGGCAGGAACATCTTCAGCGTCACTCGACAGGTGCGCTATAGCAACGATTCCGGCAACGAGCTGGATTTGGCAATCTTCATCAATGGTCTGCCGGTGCTGACCTTCGAGTTGAAGAATTCGCTGACCAAGCAGACACTGGCAGACGCAATCGTCCAATACCAGACCACGCGCAGCCCGCAGGAGTTGCTATTTCAGTTAGGTCGTTGCGTGGCGCACGTCGCGGTCGATGACGCGGAGGCTGCGTTCTGCACAGAGCTGAAGGGCAAGGCGTCGTGGTTCCTGCCGTTCAATCAGGGCTGGAACAGCGGCGCAGGCAACCCGCCCAACCCGGAGGGACTGAAGACCGATTTCCTGTGGAAGCAGGTGCTGACCCGCAAGTCGCTGGCCAACATCATCGAGAGTTACGCGCAGGTGGTGGAAGAGGAAGAGGCGGACGCTGGCGGCAAGAAGCGCAAGAAACGCAAGCAGATTTTCCCGCGCTTCCATCAGTTGCGTACGGTGCGTGCGCTGCTGCGGCGCGCCCATACCGATGGGGTGGGCAAGCGCTATCTGATCCAGCATTCGGCAGGAAGCGGCAAGAGCAACACGATTGCCTGGCTGGCGCACCAATTGGTGGAGTTGCGCCGCAAGGACGACCCGATGACGCCGCAGTTCGACTCCATCATCGTCATCACCGACCGACGCGCGCTGGACACGCAGATTGCCCGCACCATCAAAGGGTACGACCACGTGGCCGCGATCGTCGGCCACTCCGACAACGCGCAGGAACTGCGCGAGTACCTGCGTCGTGGCAAGAAGATCATCGTCACCACAGTGCAAAAGTTTCCGTTCATCCTCGATGAGCTGGGCGACTTATCCGGCAAGAGCTTCGCGCTGTTGATCGATGAGGCGCATTCCAGCCAAGGCGGAAAGACAACTGCGCGGATGCACGAAGCCCTCGGGGGCAAGGTCGTCGAGGAGGGGTTCGAAGAGGACAGCACGCAGGATGCCGTCAACGCCGAGATCGAGAAGCGCATCGCCTCCCGCAAGCTGCTCGCAAATGCCAGCTACTTCGCGTTCACTGCCACACCCAAGAGTAAGACGTTGGAGTTGTTCGGAGAGAAGACTCTGGTCGGCGACAAGGTGCAATTCCGCTCGCCCGAAGAACTGACCTACACCACCAAGCAGGCCATCCAGGAGAAGTTCATCCTCGATGTGGTGGAGAACTACACCCCCTATGACAGCTTTTACCAAGTGGCCAAGGCAGTAGCGGACGATCCGGAGTTCGACAAGGTCAAGGCGCTGAAGAAGATCCGCCATTACGTCGAGTCGCACGACAAGGCCATCCGGCGCAAGGCCGAGATCATGGTCGATCACTTCATTATGCAGGTCGCGGGCAAACAGAAGATCGGCGGCAAGGCGCGAGCAATGATCGTGTGCAACGGCATCGCACGGGCCATCGACTACTGGCGCGAGGTGTCGGACTACCTTACACGGATCAAGAGTCCGTACAAGGCCATCGTGGCGTACTCGGGTGACTTCGAGATTGGCGGCCAGAAGAAGGCCGAGGCTGATCTCAACGGGTTTCCGAGCAAGGACATTCCGGCCAACCTCAAGCAAGACCCGCATCGCTTCCTGATCGTCGCCAACAAGTTCGTCACTGGCTTTGATGAGCCCTTGTTGCACACGATGTACGTGGACAAGCCGCTGGCGGGCGTGCTGGCGGTGCAGACCCTGTCCCGCCTGAACCGGGCGCACCCACAGAAGCACGACACCTTTGTGCTCGACTTCGCTGACAACGCCGAGGCGGTGAAGGCGGCGTTCCAGGACTACTACCGCGCCACCATTCAGACTGGTGAAACTGACGCCAACAAACTGCACGACCTGAAGGCCGAACTTGACGGCCTGCAGGTGTATAGCTGGCAGCAGGTGGAAGACTTGGTGGCGCTGTATTTGAGTGGCGCGGATCGGGACAAACTAGACCCCATCCTCGATGCCTGCGTGGCCGAATATACCGACAAGCTCGGCGAGGACGATCAGGTCAAGTTCAAGGGAAAGGCCAAGGCCTTTGTGCGCAGTTACGGCTTCCTGGCCGCGATCCTGACTTACGGCCACCCGACGTGGGAGAAGCTGTCGATCTTCCTGAATTTCCTCATCCCAAAGCTACCTGCACCCAAAGAGGAAGACCTCTCCAAGGGGGTGCTGGAAACCATCGACATGGACAGCTACCGGGTTGAGGCAAAAGCAGCGTTGAAGATGGCGATGGCCGATGCAGATGCCACAGTCGAGCCAGTACCGCCGGGTGATGGTGGCGGTAAAGGCGAGGCGGACATCGACAAACTCTCCGCGATCATCAAAACCTTCAATGATCTGTTCGGCAACATCGAGTGGAAAGACGAGGACAAGATCCGCAAGGTCATCGCAGAGGAGATACCGGCGCGGGTGGCACAAGACAAGGCTTACCAGAACGCGCAGGCGAACTCCGACAAGCAGAACGCCAAGTTGGAGCACGACAAAGTGCTCAACCGCGTGGTGCTGGAATTGTTGTCAGATCACACCGAACTGTTCAAGCAGTTCAGCGAAAACCCCAACTTCAAACGCTGGCTGACGGACATGGTGTTTGATGTGACGTACCAGCAGAACCCAGCCAATGGCGTAGAGAACGTCCGTATTCGTGCATTGGATATTGTTCGAAACAGATTCGGTGCCGGGGTGGTCTGGTCACAAGCCGTGGATATACTGCTGGATAGATTGGCGGCGGGAGGAAGGAGCAGTCTGGGTATTGCCGATCTCGCCTTCATCGAAGAAACCAGCTTGTTGTCGGTGAGCCATGTTCTGTTTCCCGTTCTGAATCTGTTATCGGCCCACGACGTCGGAATCCTGAATCGAGAGTTTGTCCGTGTAGGCAGCGCGGATACTCCACAGGCGATGAGCTTCGACGAGGTGCGCTTACTGGCGCAGGAAGATCCGGAGGGCGACGACTGGACTGAACGGCTGTCGATTCGTTGGGCGCTTCAAAATGCACAGAGGATTGCGCATGGGTGATAGTCTGAAAATGCTGTTTGGCTGGTTTCCAGTGTTGCGGGAACTGTTCCAAGCCAAAACAGAGAAAGAGTTCGACGATTTTCTTGACCGTCATTTCGAGGAATGTGTTCAGCGCATGGAGGCGGAAGCCCATCACTTAGCGGCTGATAGTGAAGAAAAGCTGTCAGCGTTCCTGGCGGCAGCTCTGAGGATGCCGGGCCTTGCTGTGACGCGTGAGGGATACAGCAATGGGCGGGTCGATCTAACAATCAGGTCCGAGAGCATGATGTTTTCACAGCAGCGGCTGGCTGAGGCGAAGATCTATGCAGGACCCGCGTATCACGCACGGGCGATCGCACAGTTGGCTTCCCGCTACTCTACTGGTCGGCAAGGCCGTGGCTATGTCGTCGAGTACTTCAAGAAGCCCGGCATTTCTGAACTAGTGCTTGGCTTGCGTATAAAGGCAGATGCCGATCTGCCCGTGCATCAGCACGGAGCGACATTCGATCACCCAATGAAATGGGCCTATGTCAGCCATCACAAGCATGCAAGCGCAGAGCTGATTCATGTCGTGCATGTCAATGTGAATCTTCACCGGTGATATTGATCCGCCTCCGGGAAAACGGGCCAAGGTGAAGTAGAGACCTCGCTCCACATGCTAAAACACCGAGATCCCTCACGACTGCCTTGGCGGGCTGACGCCCGCCAAGTTCCCTCAGTACCACGAGCCGGATACCTCTAATTTAGCTTGGCATTGAATTGCGGGAAGTCGTTAGTGACACTTGGACTCTAGGGAGCCCGGCTACTGAAGGCGGGGCCGTCGTTCAGGTGGCTACTCGGTCGGCTAGAATCAAAGAAAGGCAATCGGTTGCCGTGCAAGAATATGAGAATAATGGGTTTATTAAGTTCATGAAAATCGCATCGTGGAACGTCAATTCGCTCAACGTCCGCCTGCCGCATCTGGAACAGTGGCTGGCCGACTTTGCCCCCGACGTGGTCGGCATCCAGGAAACCAAGTTGGAGGACCACAAGTTCCCCGACACGCGGCTGCTGGAGCTGGGCTACCGCAACGTGTTCGCCGGGCAGAAGACCTATAACGGTGTCGCGCTGCTGTCGCGCCATCCGATTGAAGACGTGCAGATCGGCATCCCCGGTTTCGAGGACGAGCAGAAGCGGGTGATCGCCGGCACCGTCAATGGCGTGCGCATCATCAATCTGTATGTGGTCAACGGCCAGGACGTGGGCACCGACAAGTACGCCTACAAGCTGCGCTGGCTGGAAGCGGTGCATGCCTGGGTGGCCGCCGAGCTGCAGAAGCACCCGCAGCTCGTGGTGATGGGCGATTTCAACATCGCCCCGGATGACCGCGATGTCTACGACCCGGCGGTGTGGAACGGTGACCACATCCTGACCTCCACCGCCGAGCGTGGCGCGCTGCAGAAGTTGCTGGATCTGGGCCTGCACGACGCCTTCCGCCTGCACAACGATGCTGCCGGCATCTTCAGCTGGTGGGATTACCGCGCGGCCGGTTTCCGTCGTGACCTGGGTCTGCGCATCGACCTGACCCTGGTGTCCGATGCGCTCAAGCCGCGCGCTGTCGCCTCCGGCATCGACCGCGAGCCGCGCACCTGGGAACGCCCCAGCGATCACGCCCCGGCCTGGGTACAGTTGGCGCAGGACTGAAAAAACAAGGCCCGGCTGTTGCCAGCCGGGCCCTGGTCGAATCGGCGCCAGAACGTCTAACGCACGCTTTTGCGTGTGAACAGATTGACGATGGCCAGCAGTACCACCGCGCCAACCAGTGACAACAGGAACGAGCGCAGCGTGATTGCGCCATTGATGCTGCCGCCGCTGAAGAAAAAGCCGGCAATCAAGGCCCCGATGATGCCCACCACGATGTTCAGGATGATGCCCTGCTGCGCATCGCGGCGCATGATGATGCTGGCCAGCCAACCCACGACGCCACCAACAATCAACCAGATGATGATGCCCATGTGCGAACCTCCCTGCCGATATGCACCTAGGGTGCGGTGGGTACAGTCAACGCGGAGCCGTGTGAAATCCTTGTTGACCCTCGTCATGGCCGGTTGCGCATGAGTGACGCGCAGGCCGTCTGGCAGTTTGGTCAGGTGCGGGTATGGTTGCTGCCGCACCTGCCGGGCACCCGCGGGGAGCCGCAGGCACGCGAACTGCTGGCCCGCGAGCTGGGCAGCACCCCGCACGGGCTGCCGCTGACCCGCGATGAGCGCAGCCGCCCCTGGCTGATCGGCGAACTGGCGCATTACGGCACCGGCTGGAGCCATAGCGGCGGCCATCTGCTGGTGGCCTTGGGCGAGGGCGCCCGGCTGGGCGTGGACCTGGAGCGGCAGCGCCCGCGCCGGCAGATGCGCGAGGTGATCCGGCGTTTCTTCCACCCTGATGAGATCGCCTGGCTGGATGGCCTGGATGATGCCGGCTGCGAACATTGGTTTTTCCGCGTGTGGTGCGCCAAGGAAGCGCTGCTCAAGGCACACGGTCATGGCATCTCATTTGGGCTGGAGAAACTGCGCTTTGCGCCTGATGTTGAAGGCGTTTTGCAGCTGGTGTGGTGCGATCCAGGCTTGGGCGATGCGGCCCGCTGGCATTTATATGAGTGGCAGGCGACGGAAGATTTCCGCGCCGCGCTGGCGTGGTACCCGCTGTAGCTTCTGCCCCCTCCCTTTGGCGAAGCCAAGGTGAGGGTTGGGGAGGGGTAGCTTTGCTCCCTCCCTTGCGCGCAGCATAGGGGAGGGCCGGGGAGGGGTAGCTGTTGCCGTTGCTCTTACCCTGCGCGAAAGATCCAAAGCTCAAGTCCAAAGCACCCCTCCCCAACCCGTCCGGCCCGAAGGCGCAGCCTTCGGTCGTTCATCAGGCCGCGCGCCAGTGGCGCGCAAGCAGGCCTTCTTCACCCCCTGTGCTTGCGCACAAGGGAGGGGGCAAAGCTGGCCTTCAGCGCAGGGACGGGGGCCTAAAGCCAAAGCGCCACTCCTGCGATAATCCCCGCCATGAACGACACCACTCTCCCGCGCGAAGTCGCCAGTGACCTCGACCACGGCCTGAAAGCCATGGGCCTGGATGCTGCCTTGGCCAAGCCCCTGCTGGCCTACCTGACCCTGCTGGTGCGCTGGAACCGCACCTACAATCTCACCGCCGTGCGCGACCCGCGCGAAATGGTGACCCGCCATCTGCTGGATTCGCTGGCAATGGCGCCGCATGTCAGCACTGGCAGCTTGGCCGATCTGGGCACCGGCCCCGGGCTGCCGGGCATCCCGCTGGCCATCACCCATCCGCAACTGCAGGTCACTCTGGTTGAAAGCAATGGCAAGAAGGCCCGCTTCATGCGTGAGGCCGTGCGCCAGCTCGGGCTGGGCAACGCCCGCGTGGCTGAATCCCGTGCCGAGGCGCTGGACGAGTCGGGCGCCTATGACAACCTCACCGCCCGCGCCATGGACACCCTGGCTGGCATCATCGAGGTCGGCGGCCACCTGCTGCGCCCCGGCGGCCAGCTGCTGGCGATGAAGGGCGTCTACCCGCACGAAGAGATCGCCCAGCTGCCAGCGGGCTGGCAGGTGCTGGAAGTACGCCCGCTGCAGGTGCCAGGCTTGGTAGGCGACCGCCATCTGGTGGTAGTGGAGCGCAAGGGCTAAAGCGGTAGTGCCGAGCCATGCTCGGCAGGGGCCTTACCGGCCAAAGCCAAAAGCTACCCCTCCCCAACCCTCCCCGTGGCTTCGCCAAAGGGAGGGGGCAACCGCAAATGCGGTGCAAATCAGGGCGACTTCCCGGCCTAAAGCCGCCTCTTGCCCGGAAACCGGTTTCCGCCTGCGCGCCGCTACCCCCATAATGACCAGTCCAACTTCGCCAACGAGGCTCTCCTGCATGGCTCGCATCATCGCCATCGCCAACCAGAAAGGCGGCGTCGGCAAGACCACGACGGCTGTCAATCTGGCTGCTTCCCTTGCCGCCGCACCAAAACGTGTGCTGCTGGTCGACCTGGACTCGCAGGGCAACGCGACCATGGGCAGTGGCGTGGACAAACGTGAAGTGGCAGCGTCCACCTGTGACCTGCTGCTGGGCGAGATCACTGCGGCCGAGGTGCGCGTCACCACGCCGGAAGGCTTCGACCTGCTGCCAGGCAACATCGACCTGACCGCCGCCGAGATCCAGCTGATGGACCAGAGCGAGCGTGAGCAGCGGCTCAAGCGCGCGCTGGCGCCGATCCGCGATCAATACGACTACATCCTGATCGACTGCCCACCGGCGCTGTCGCTGCTGACGCTCAATGCGCTGGCCGCCGCCGATTCGGTGATCGTGCCGATGCAGTGCGAGTACTACGCATTGGAAGGCCTCAGCGCGCTGGTCGAAACCATCGATGCGCTGAAGATCAACCTCAACCCGGCGCTGGAAATCGAAGGCGTGCTGCGCACCATGTTCGATGTGCGCAACAACCTGGCCAATGCCGTGTCGGCGCAGCTGACCGAATATTTTGGCGACCGCGTGTTCCGCACCATCGTGCCGCGCAACGTGCGCCTGGCCGAGGCACCCAGCCATGGCCAGAGCATCGTCGGCTACGACCGCGCCTCGCGCGGCGGCGTTGCCTACCTGGGCCTGGCCGGCGAGATCATCCGCCGCAACAATGAAAGCAAGCAGCCCTCCCGGGCCGTGGAGGCTGTCTGATGAGTGCAGCGAAAAAGCGCGGTCTTGGCCGTGGTCTTGATGCATTGCTGGGCCCCAAGGGCGCAGTAACCCCGGTCACCGTCGCTGCCGTTTCCGAACCGCAACCCGGCGAAGTATTGCGCAAGTTGCCCATCGATCAGCTGCAGCCGGGCAAGTACCAGCCGCGTCGCGACATGGACGAAGGCAAGCTGGCCGAACTGGCCGAGTCGATCAAGGCACAGGGCATCATCCAGCCCATCCTGGTGCGCCAGATCGAAGGCGGCCGCTACGAAATCATCGCCGGTGAACGCCGTTGGCGCGCCTCGCGCCTGGCCGGGCTGGACGAAGTGCCGGCGGTGGTGCGCGAGCTGGAAGACCGCACCGTCATCGCGATGGCGCTGATCGAGAACATCCAGCGTGAAGACCTCAACCCGCTGGAAGAAGCCGAAGCACTGGCGCGGCTGGTCAGCGAGTTCTCGCTGACCCACGCCGAAGCGGCGCAGGCCGTTGGCCGCTCGCGCGCCTCGGTGTCCAACCTGCTGCGCCTGATCGATCTGCCGATCGGCGTGCGCGTGCTGCTGGAAACCCGCCGTCTGGAAATGGGCCATGCCCGCGCGCTGCTGACGCTGGCGCCGGAACTGGCCACCAAGCTGGCCGAAGAGGCTGCCGAGCAGGGTTGGTCGGTGCGTGAAGTGGAGCACCGCGCGCAGCAGTTCGCCGCCGGCAAGGTGCCGGGCGCGCGCAAGGCCAAGCCGTCGCCGACCGCGCCGCAGGCCGATATCGCATCGCTGGAAACCGAACTGTCCGAATCGCTGGGCGCCAAGGTGGCCATCAGCCACGGCCGCGGCGGCAAGGGCAAACTGGTCATTCATTACACCGATCTGGACACGCTGGACGGCGTGCTGGAGCGTCTGCGCGTCCGCCAGAACAGCTGACGCAGTCCTTTCCCAACGAGGTGCACGCAAGGCAATGAACCCCACCAAGGTCGACCGCAATCATCTATTGCGTCTGACCGACCTGCCGAATGTCGGGCCGGCCTGTGAAAAGGATCTCCGTCTTATCGGGATCCGAGTCCCCGCGCATCTGCGCGGGCGTGATGCCTACGATATGTACGCCCAGCTGTGTCTGAAGACCGGCGTGGTGCATGATCCGTGCGTGATCGATGTGTTCCTTTCGGTGGTGCGTTTCATGGGCGGCGAAGCGCCGCAGCCATGGTGGGCCTATAGCAAGGAACGCAAGGAAACCCTGGCCAAGGAAGCGCCACTCACCATGTGGTGAGGCAAGCGCGATGGGTCGTGGCCACGAACCGGAGCATCGAATGAGCAAAGTAAACGCGCAGATCAGTGCGGACGGCAGCCGCCTCCCCAGCCATGCGCAGGGCAGCGGCTCCGCGCTCGCGCGTGGCCGCGCCGATGCCGATGCGATCAGCGCGCATGGCGAGCGCCATTCCGGCCCGCTATTGAATGTGCTGCGCGAAAACGTCGCCCCGCACCCCCGCATCGAGTTCCTGTCCGTGGTGCCACGGTACCCGCAGGAAATGGCGCTGAAACCGCGCCAGGGCAGCGACGCCCTTGTCGATCTGCCGAGTGACAACGACCTCGGCAATATCATTGAACCCGGCCGGCACACTCCGGCCTGCGAACACCTGTCTGGAATTTCTGCATGAGCATTCTCGTCACCGGCGCCGCCGGCTTCATTGGCGCCTACACCTGCCAGGCACTGGCCGCACGCGGCGACCGCGTGGTTGGGCTGGACAACTACAACGACTATTACGACCCGCAGCTCAAGCGCGACCGGGTGGCGGCGCTGTGCCCGCAGCTGGACATCCGCGCGCTGGACCTCACCGACCGCGACGGCCTGGCCGCGCTGTTCGACGAAATCCAGCCCACCCAGGTGATCCACCTGGCCGCCCAGGCCGGCGTGCGCTATTCGCTGGAAAACCCGCACGCTTACGTCGAAAGCAACCTGGTCGGCTTCGTCAACATGCTGGAGCTGTGCCGGCACCGCGGTGTGCAGCACCTGGTGTATGCCTCCAGCAGTTCGGTCTATGGCAACTCGGCCACGCCGCCGTTCTCCGAAGACCAGCGCGTGGACCAGCCGCGCTCGCTGTACGCCGCCACCAAGGCCGCCAACGAGTTGATGGCCTATACCTATGCCCAGTTGTATGGCCTGAAGGCCACCGGCCTGCGCTTCTTCACCGTGTATGGCCCGTGGGGCCGGCCGGACATGGCGCCGCTGCTGTTCTCGCGCGCGGTGCTGGCCGGGCGCAGCATCGATGTGTTCAACGACGGCCATATGCGCCGCGATTTCACACATGTTTCTGACACCGTCGCCGGTATTCTCGGGGCGCTGTCGCACCCCTCCGCCCAGGCCACACCCCATCAGGTGTTCAACCTGGGCAACCATACCCCGGTGGAGCTGGAACATTTCATCGATGTGATCGCCTCCGCCGCGGGGCAGCCTGCGCACAAGGTCTACAAGCCGATGCAGCCGGGCGACATGGTGGAAACCATGGCCGATACCGCGCGCGCGCAGGCAGCCTTTGGCTACGAGCCGGTCACACCGATTGAGCTAGGCTTGCCGCCAGTGGTGGAGTGGTGTCGCAGTTACTTCGGGTTACGCGCCTGACTCGGCTTTCGCCAAGTTGAGTTCTGGAAGAGCGTGATCTTTCTTGAAACGTAAAACTTGCGGAAACTGCAATGAACCAACCCAGCCTTTCAGTGGTTGTTCCGGTCTTCAACGAACGCGACAACGTCACCCCGCTGGTCAACGAAATCACCGCCGCCCTGCGCGGCCAGATCGATTTCGAGATCGTCTACGTCGACGACAATTCCAAGGACGACAGCCTGCAGGTACTGCAGGCACTGAAAGCCGCCAACCCGGAGCTGCGGGTACTGCACCACGTCAACCAGAGCGGGCAGAGCACGGCGGTACGTACCGGCGTCAAGGCCGCGCGCGCGCCGTGGATTGCCACCCTGGACGGCGACGGCCAGAACGACCCGGCCGATATCCCCAAACTGCTGGCCGCACGTGGCAGCGCCGAAGCGCAGGTCAAACTGTTTGCCGGCTGGCGCGTCAATCGGCAGGATTCGGGCAGCAAGCGCTGGGCCAGCAAATGGGCCAACGCCATCCGCGCGCGCATGCTGCGCGATGACACTCCGGACACCGGCTGCGGCATCAAGCTGTTCGAGCGCGCCGCGTTTCTCGACCTGCCGTACTTCGACCATATGCACCGTTACCTGCCGGCGCTGATGCAGCGCGCCGGCTGGAAGACGGTGAGCGTGCCGGTCAACCATCGCCACCGCACCAGCGGCGTGTCCAAGTACAACAACCTGGGCCGCGCCCTGGTCGGCATCCGTGACCTGCGGGGCGTGGCCTGGCTGATCACCCGTTCCAAGCGCACCGCCGTGGAAGAGGTCTGAGCATGGATTTCATGAACCAACCACTGGTGTGGCTGGAGTGGACCGGCGTGCACATGTCGCCGTGGAAACTGATCGGGCTGACCGGCGCGTTGATGTTCGGCGGTCGCTGGCTGGTGCAGTTCATGGCCTCGCGCCGCGCCGGCAAGCCGGTGATTCCGCGGCTGTTCTGGTATATGAGCGTGGCCGGCAGCCTGATGACGCTGAGCTACTTCGTGTTCTCGTCCAAGCAGGATGCGGTGGGCGTGGTGCAGAACCTGTTTCCGGCATTCACCGCCTTGTACAGCCTACGCCTGGACATCAAGCACCGCGGTTGGCAACGCGACAAGGCCAGCCACTGAGCGGGCGGCTGTGCCCGAAACCGGCAGGTTTGCCGCCCGAATCCGTCTAGGTCGGGCGGCGGCTTCAATGCGATGATCGGGGTGAATGAATCACCTGGGGAATACTGATCGTGAAATCGCCGTTGACCGTTGCGCTGTTGCTTACCCTTGGCCTGAGTGCCACGCCCGCCCTTGCCGCCGCACCGTCGGCCCCGGCTACATTGGCCACGCAAGGCCTCGATGATCAGTTCAAGGCGATCTACGAGAAGGAATGGGCCTGGCGCCAGACCGGCGGCGGCGAAGCCAGCGAGGACAGCGACGCCCCGGCCAACAGCACCAAACTGCCGGATGTGAGCGCCGCTGCACAGCAGGCGCGGCTGAAGGTATGGGACGAGGTACTGGCCCAGCTCAAGGCCATCGACCCGGCCAAGCTGTCGGCCGAGAACCAGGTCAACTACGCCATCTACAAATACCAGGTTGAAAGCCTGGCCGAAGAAGTGCGGCTGGGCAGCTACGAGATGCCGTTCAACTCGGATTCCTCGTTCTGGTCCAACCTCAGCTTCATGGCCCGGCGCGAGATGAAGACCGCGCAGGACTACCGCAGCTACATCGCGCGTTTGAACGATGTGCCGCGTTATTTCGACCAGCAGATGGTCAACATGCGCGCCGGCCTGGCGCGCGGTTTCAGCGTGCCGCGCGCGGTGCTGGAAGGGCGCGATGTTTCCATCTCGACCGTGGCCGAATTGAAGGACCCGACCGAGTCGCCGTTGTATGAGCCCTTGAAGAAGCTGCCGAACAGCATCCCGGCCGCCGAGCAGGCCAAGCTGCAGGCCGAGGCCAAGCAGGCCATCAGCGGCAGCGTGGTGCCGGCCTTCGGCAAGCTGCTGACCTTCTACCGGCAGGAATACGTGCCGCAGTCGCGCACCACCCTGGCGGCCGAGAAAATGCCCGGCGGCAAGGAGTTCTACCGTCAGCAGATCCGCGAATACACCACGCTGGACCTGAGCCCGCAGCAGATCCATGCGCAGGGACTGGCCGAGGTGAATCGCATCCAGCAGGAAATGAACACCATCATCGACAAGGTGGGTTTCAAGGGCAAAAGCGAGCAGACCCGCTTTGCCGACTTCCTCGAATTCCTGCGTACCGACCCGCAGTTCTACGCCAAGACGCCTGACGAACTGCTGTGGCGCGCGGCGTGGATCTCCAAGCGCGTGGACGGCGTGATCGGCAAGTTCATGACCCTGCCGCGCGCCCGCTTCACCATCGTGCCGGTGCCGCCGGACATCGCCCCGTTCTGGACCGCTGGCCGTGGCGGCATGGGCACTTACTGGCTCAATACCTACAACCTGCCGGCGCGCCCGCTGTACAACCTGCCTGCACTGACCCTGCATGAGTCCGACCCGGGCCATGCGCTGCAGGGCGCACTTGCGGCCGAGCAGACCGGCCAGCCCGAGTTCCGCCGCACCGCGTATATCTCGGCCTATGGCGAAGGTTGGGGCCTGTATACCGAGAAGCTCGGCGTCGACATGGGCATCTACCAGACGCCGTATGAAGACTTCGGCCGCCTGACCTACGAGATGTGGCGCGCCTGCCGCCTGGTTATCGACACCGGCGTGCACCACTACGGCTGGGACCGCGACCGCGCAATTGCCTACCTGCGCGACCACACCGCGTTGAGCGAGCATGAAGTGACCACCGAAGTTGACCGCTACATTTCCTGGCCGGGCCAGGCACTGAGCTACAAGCTGGGCGAGATCACCATCGTCAAGCTGCGTGCACAGGCCGAGAAGGAACTGGGCGACAAGTTCGATATCAAGGGTTTCCACGACGCCGTGCTCGCGCAGGGCTCGGTGCCACTGCCGGTGCTGGAGCAGCAGATCCACGCCTATATCGCCGAGCGCAAAGCGGCGAAGTAAGGCTCTGCTCCCTCCCTTTGGCATAGCCAAGGGGAGGGCTGGGGAGGGGTGCTCTTCGCAGTGACCCAAAGCCACACGCGAAAGCCACAAGCAAAGCCACCCCCTCCCAACCTCCCCCTTGGCTGCGCCAAAGGGGAGGGGCAACAGCCCCCGCCTGAACCATCGCAACCGCTCTGCGATTGTGTAACCCAACCAGCACCGGCTAACCTGGCCCGATGCTGCAATCCCTGCGCCACCGCCGCCTGTACCTGCTACGCCTGCTTATGCTGGTGTTGGTCGGCCTTGGCGTGTTCGGTACCTCGCTGGCTGCAGCACTGACCGACATCCACATGCTGGCGCACACCGACATCGGCGCCGATGTGCACGAACACGATGACGCCAAGCTGGCGATGGCCCCGGATGCCGAAGACAGCGCCAACGCGCTGCTGCACGCGCTGGTGCATTGCGTGGACTGCCACGGTCACGGCGGCGTACTCCCGACCGTCACTCCCGCCTGGAGCCTGTCATCGCCACCCGCGCAGCAGGCGCTGGTCAGCCTGGGCACGCAAGCGGTCTCGCACCCGACCGAAAGTCTGTTCCGCCCCCCGATAGCCGTTTGACGTCCCGGCCCCATGGCCGGCCCTCACGTCTGAACCTGCTATCTGGAGAAACCCATGTGGATGCGCCTGGCGGCTGTTGCCGCCTTTGCGCTGGTGCCGCGCGCGTATGCGCAGGTGCCAGCGTCTGCTGTGCCGTTGACGCTGGACGATGCCATCGTCCGCGTTGCACTTGATCACCCCGACCTGCGCCTGATCGACGCGCAGCGTCCCGTACTTGAAGCCCGTCGTGAAGCAGCACTGCTGCGCCCGCCCATGCAACTGGGTGTCGAGCTCGAGAACCTGCTCGGCAGCGGTGATACCCGCGGTGTGCAGGGCGCTGAAGCCACGGTCAGTCTGTCCGGCGTGCTGGAACGGGGCGACAAGCTCGACGCCCGCCGCATGTTGGCCCAGGCCAACATCGATGCGCTGGCGCCGCAACGCGCCACCGCCAGACTCGATCTGCTGGCCGAAACCGCTCGCCGTTACCTCGCCGTTGCGCATGCGCAATCGGCGTTGCAGATCGCCAACACCGATATCGAACAACGCCGCCGTGCCGTCGATGCCGCGCGTCTGCGCCTGCAGGCCGGTGCTTCGCCGGAGTCGGTGCTGTTCACCGCGCAGGCGATGCTGGCCCAGGCCGAACTGGACCGCGATCGTGCAATTGAAGAAGCCAGTGCAGCGCGGCTGTCGCTGGCCGCCTTGTGGGGCGCACGTGCGTCTGACTTCAAAACGGTGAGCGGCGATGCGCTGCAGCTGCCTGCATTGCGCGATTTCGCTCTGCTCGATGATGATCTGCAGCGCGCACCCGAACTGGCCGAACTGCTCGGCGAGCAGCGCATCCGCGAAGCCCAGCTGCAATTGGTGCGCACGCGCAGCCGCCCGGATTGGAACTGGCAGGCCGGCGTGCGCAACAGCCGCGCCGACAACACCACCTCGCTGGTTGGCGGCTTCAGCATTCCGTTGGGCAGCGCCCGCCGTGCCGCGCCGGAAATCCGCGAGGCCGAGGCTGACCTCGCGCTGTTGCCGTATCAACGCCAGGCGCGGCAGCAGCAGCTCTACGCCACCCTGGCCGAGGCGCACGGCCGCTATGTCACCGCGCGCCTGGAAGTGCAGCGCATGCAGGCCGATGTATTGCCGCAGCTGCAGAAGGCCGAACGCGCTGCCGAACGTGCATGGCGTGCCGGCGCCGCCAGCTATATGGAATGGGCGCAGCTGCAGGCCATGCGTATCGAAGCGCGCCAGCGCCAGCTGGATGCCGCCATCACCGCACACGCCGCGCTGATAGAAATCCAGCGTCTTACCGGCCAGGGAATGCTGGCCACCGATGCAAACGTTGCCGTGGAGAACGCACGATGAGCCGTCCGATGAATGTTGTAGCTGCCGGCGTGCTGGCAATGAGTTTGTTGCTGGTCGGTTGCGGTGCAAAGCCGGTGGCTGAAGCCGGTGCCGGTGCCGCAGAAGACGCTGGCCATGAGCATGGTGAAGAAAAGGGCGGTGATGCAGACGGTCACGCCCACGAAGAAGGCGAAGAAGCCGAGGCCGACAGCACCACCATCAAGGCGGCGATGGCCGAACAATCCGGCATCCGCAGCGCGGCCGCGCAGGCCGGCACCGTTGCCGATGAGCACGAAGTGCAGGGCCTGCTGACGCCGGTGGATGGGCGCGTGGCGCAGGTGATGGCGCGTTTCCCCGGGCCGATCCGTTCGCTGCGTGCAAACGTGGGTGATCGCGTCAGCGCCGGCCAGACCCTGGCCAGCATCGACAGCAACCTCAGCCTGACCACCTACAGCGTCAGCGCACCGATCAGTGGCGTGGTGTTGTCGCGGCAGGCGCAGGTGGGCGCGGTGGCGGGCGAGGGCACGCCGCTGTTTGAAATCGGCGACCTGTCCGAACTGTGGGTGGACCTGCATATCTTCGGCAACGACACCCAGCACATCACCGCCGGCGTGCCGGTGACCGTCACCCGCATGACCGATGGCGTCAGCCAGGCCACCATGCTGGAGCGCGTATTGCCCGGCACCGCCACGGCGAGCCAAAGCACGGTGGCGCGCGCCAGCGTGCGCAATGACGATGGCCTGTGGCGGCCCGGTGCTGCGGTGAAGGCGCGCATCGTGGTGGCGATGCAGCCGGCAGCGGTGGTTGTGCCCTTGTCGGCCTTGCAGACCATGGAAGGCCGCGATGTCGTGTTCGTGCGTGACGGCGATACCTATACCGCGCGGCCGGTAACGCTGGGCGCGCGTGATGCGGGCAAGGTGGAGATCAAGGATGGCCTGCGTGTGGGCGAGCAGGTAGTGGTCGAGCAGAGCTATGTGATCAAGGCCGATCTCGGCAAGGCGGGTGCCGCGCATGAACATTGATTGCCGCAGCCAACGCGGAGGGCGCCAACATGCTTGAGCGCATCATCCGCAGTGCCATTGCCCATCGCTGGATGATGATGGTGCTTACCCTGGCGCTGATTGCGATCGGCAGCTGGAGTTTCACCCGCCTGTCCATCGATGCCACGCCGGACATCACCAATGTCCAGGTGCAGATCAATACCGCAGCCGATGGCTATTCGCCCTTGGAGAGCGAGCAGCGCATCACCTACCCGGTTGAAACGGTGATGGCGGGCCTGCCCAAGCTTGAGCAGGTGCGCTCGCTGTCGCGCTACGGCCTGTCGCAGGTGACGGTGGTGTTCAAGGACGGCACCGACCTGTACTTCGCCCGCCAGCAGGTGGCCGAGCGCCTGCAGCAGGTGAAGTCGCAGTTGCCCGATGGCCTGGACCCGCAGCTTGGGCCGATTGCCACGGGCCTGGGCGAGATCTTCATGTACACCATCGACGCCGATCCCAAGGCGCGTAAGCCCGACGGTTCGCCCTATACCGCCACCGATCTACGAACCTTGCAGGACTGGGTGGTGCGGCCGCAGCTGCGCAATGTGCCGGGCGTCACCGAGGTCAACACGATTGGCGGTTACCAGCGGCAGATCCATATCACCCCGGACCCGGCCAAGCTGCGTGCGCTCGGTTTCACTCTGGATGATGTGGCTGAAGCGGTGGAAGGCAACAACCAGAACATCGGTGCCGGCTACATCGAGCGTAACGGCCAGCAGTTCCTGGTGCGGGTGCCGGGGCAGGTGGCCGGGCTGGAGGAAATCGGCAACATCGTGCTGGCGCGGCGCGAAGGCGTGCCCATCCATGTGCACGACGTGGCCGAGGTGGGCGAAGGGCCGGAGCTGCGCAGCGGCGCCGCTACCCAGAATGGCCATGAAGTGGTGATGGGCACGGTGGTGATGCTGGTCGGGGCAAACAGCCGCGAGGTGGCGCAGGCGGCCGCCGCCAAGCTGGAACAGGCGCAGCGCAGCCTGCCCGAAGGTGTCACCGTCACCGCCAGCTATGGCCGCACCGCGCTGGTGGATCGCACCATCGAAACCGTCGCCAAGAACCTGTTGGAAGGCGCGCTGCTGGTGATCGTGGTGCTGTTCCTGTTGCTGGGCAATTTCCGCGCAGCGCTGATCACCGCCGCGGTGATTCCGCTGGCGATGTTGTTCACCCTCACCGGCATGGCACGCGGCGGTGTGTCGGCCAACCTGATGAGTCTGGGTGCGCTGGACTTCGGCCTGATTGTCGACGGTGCGGTGATCATCATCGAGAACTGCCTGCGCCGCTTTGGCGAACGCACGCATGCGCTGGGCCGCGCCATGACCCGCGAGGAGCGCTTTGCTGAAACCGCCAGCGCCACCGCCGAAGTCATCCGCCCCAGCCTGTTCGGCCTGGGCATCATCACCGCGGTGTACCTGCCGATCTTCGCGCTGACCGGCGTGGAAGGAAAAATGTTCCACCCGATGGCGATCACCGTGGTGTTGGCGCTGAGCGGCGCGATGCTGCTGTCGTTGACGTTCGTGCCGGCGGCGATTGCGATGTTCCTCGGCGGACGCGTGGAGGAAAAGGAAAACCGGTTGATGGCGTGGCTGCGCGCACGCTACGAGCCGTTGTTGAGCTGGGTGATGCGGCGCGGGCGTTGGGTGGTTGCCGGTGCCTTGGTACTGGTGATCGGTTGCGGCTTGTTGGCAACGCGGCTGGGCAGCGAGTTCGTGCCCAACCTCGACGAAGGTGATGTCGCCATGCATGCCATGCGCATTCCCGGCACCAGCCTCACGCAGTCGGTGAACATGCAGAAGCAGGTGGAAGCGCGCCTGCAGCAGCTGCCGGAAGTGGACAAGGTGTTCTCCAAGATCGGCACGCCGGAAGTCGCCTCCGATCCAATGCCGCCGTCGGTGGCAGACACCTTCATCATGATGAAGTCACGCAAGCAGTGGCCGGACCCGCGCAAGCCGCGTGCCCAGCTGCTGGCCGAGTTGGAAGCCGCAGTTGAGGAGCTGCCTGGCAACAACTACGAGTTCACCCAGCCGATCCAGATGCGCATGAACGAGTTGATCTCCGGCGTACGTGCCGACGTGGCGGTGATGCTGTTTGGCGATGACATGGACACGCTGGCGCAGGTAGGCCAGCGCATCGTCGCGGTCGCCAGCAAAGTGCCGGGTGCGGCCGATGTGCGCCTGGAGGAAACCAGTGGGCTGCCCTTGCTGACGGTAACGCCGGATCGCGCGGCCTTGGCCGGTTACGGGCTCAACCCTGGCCAGCTGCAATCCACGGTTTCCACCGCGGTGGGCGGACGTGTGGCCGGGCAGTTGTTCGAAGGTGACCGACGTTTCGACATTGTCGTGCGCCTGCCCGAAGCCATTCGGCAGGACCCGGCGGCATTGGCCGATCTGCCGGTATCACTGGAGCCTGCATTGGCCCAGGACAGTGCGGACGAATCCAGCCGTGCCGGTGGCTGGCGCAGTGGCGATGCACGCACGGTGCCGCTGCGTGAGCTGGCGCGGATTGAAAGCAGCGAGGGCCCGAACCAGATCAACCGCGACAACGGCAAGCGCCGCATCGTCATTACCGCCAACGTGCGTGACCGTGACCTCGGCGGCTTCGTCAGCGAGCTGCAGCAGGCCATCGACGCACAGGTGAAAGTGCCGGCCGGTTACTGGGTGGAATACGGCGGCAGCTTCGAGCAGCTGATCTCGGCCAGCCAGCGTTTGGCGGTGGTGGTGCCGGTGACCTTGCTGCTGATCTTCGCGCTGCTGTTCTGGGCATTCGGCTCGGCCCGCGATGCGAGCATCGTGTTCAGCGGCGTGCCTTTGGCGCTGACCGGTGGCGTGCTGGCGCTGGCACTGCGTGGCATTCCGCTGTCGATCTCGGCCGGCGTCGGTTTCATCGCGCTGTCCGGCGTGGCGGTGCTCAACGGCCTGGTGATGATCAGCTTCATCCGCCACCTGCGCGAACAGGGCCGCAGCCTCGATGTGGCCGTGCACGAAGGTGCGCTCGGCCGCCTGCGGCCGGTGCTGATGACCGCACTGGTGGCATCGCTGGGCTTCGTACCGATGGCCTTCAACGTAGGCGCCGGCTCGGAAGTGCAGCGACCACTGGCGACTGTGGTGATCGGCGGCATCGTGTCCTCGACCCTGCTGACCTTGCTGGTATTACCGGTGCTGTACCGCTGGTTGCACCGGAACGGAAGGTGACACGATGGGTTTGTAAGGTTCTCCCTGACATGCGCAGCGCATGTCTTGGAGGGCCGCTTCCAAACTGATAACGTTGCCGTCGCAATGAATGCGAAGGGTAGGAACAGGGGAATGGTTCGACGTTTTTTGACCGGCACGGAGGCCGTTGTTTCCACCGCCCCGTTGCTGGATCGCAGCCGCGCTTCGGTCGGCACAATGCAGTCGCTGCAAGTGAGGTTGCATTCATTGCGGCAGCCGCGTTCTGCTGAGTACGTAAAGGCTGTGGCCGGATTGGACACTGGCGGGCATGTACATGATCGCCAGGCGCTGGATGCCCTGAAGGCGGTCATCGACAAGGAGCTTGGGGCACTGGTTGCCGACGAGCAGCTCCTTGGCATCGTATCGCGTTGCTATCTGGGCCATCCCTACGAGGTGCATACCCTCGCGCTTGGCGGCTTCATCATCGATCACTTCAAGCTTGGTCAAACGCTGCCGCTATCTCTTGAAAGAGCACGGATGCTGGCCTTGCACCGTTCCTATGCGTTCATCGAGGTATACGCAGCACGCATGGTGGCGGTCAGTGAATCCGGAAAAACGGCAATCATCGAAGGAACGTAATGAGCGGGCAGAGGATCATTCAGATGGCGGACCTTTCCGCCATCAGCAGCAACCTGCGGGCAATCAATGGCGACATCCAGTCGTTGAGCAACCAGGTGGGCTATGTCCAGTCGAATGTCGAAGACACGCGCGACAGACTGGAGCAGTTGCAGCGGGCATTTGATGCCTTCGTGGCTGCCGATGCCAAGGCCAAGGAGCTTGGGCTGGCGGAGACGCGCCATGTCAAGATCCGCCAGGAACTGGAGTCGCGGTTTGGCCATCATGGTGAGGTGAGGCGGCAGACGACCGGCATTCTGCAGGCGGCGGATATCAGGTTGGTGCGGCAGGATACGATCCGCGCCGCAACCGAGCAGTTGATGTTAGCGGCGCCGGGTTATTGGCTGGCGCCGGCACTGGTGGCCTTGGCTGCTTGGCTCAATGACAACCGCGAGCTGGCCGAGCGTGGTTTGGCCGAGGCGGTACGCCGTGACGATGAAAAAACCAGTCTCCTGTTTGCTCTGGTATGCCGTCGTGCCGGGCGCCTTGGTGCGGCCCAGCAATGGATGGAGCGCTATCTTGCGCAGCAGAATCCGGTGCTTCTGGACCGCCAGACGGTGGTCTTGATAGACGCCATTGCCGGGGGCGTCTTCGGGCTGGAGACAGCACAGGCCTGCATCAAACGCACCGCGGAGTGGGTGGATGAGCTTTCCCAGCGGGCGGGCTTTGTCGAGGAGCAACGTGCCCAATGGATAGATGCGCTGCGCTTCAAGACGCCCAATGCAGATGATGGCGAACGCTTTGCAACGCTGAAGGAACACAGCGTGACCTGGCCTGCGCTGCAGGCTTCGCTCAATGGCTGCGCCACCCATGCAGTGGTCACTGAGCATTTCGAAGCGGTGTTCTCCGGGCCTGCAAAGGCCACCAACAGTCTTGTTGGCGACGTGGACAGGCTGCTGGAAAAGCTGGTTTCGCATTTTGACGATGACGAACTTCCGCTTCGCCGGGAAGAGGAGATGTGCCGTCTCATCATTTCCGAGAGTGGTGACCGGGTCATGGCGCAGAAGCGCTTTGATCTTCAGGAAAAGACGCTGGAGGAGCAGGTCAGTTTCACCCAGCTCTTGACCAATGCAGCAATGCATCCGGAGACCAGCCATGCCTCGCGCGCGACGCAGCGCTTCGCCACGGCACAATCGCGCGAGTGGATTCTGGATGCTCATCAGGACTTGACCGCGCAGATCCGCGCCCAGGTACCGGTGGACATCGCCCTCAAGGTGTTGGACTGGACAGGCGTGACACGTGACGGCGGCAACCAGCAGGAGTTGGAGGCCGCGCTCGGTGCGCATATCGATCAGCAGCTGCAGGCCGCATTGGCCAAGGTGAAGCTGGGGGTGCTGCATTGGTTGGGTGTCGGCTTGGCGGCCCTGTTGTTGCTTGCGGGGTTTGGTGCACTGGTGCCAATGGCCATGGGTGCTGGCTTGTTGTTGTGGGTGGGCTTTGCCTATAAGAACCTGGACAACGTGCGCGCACGGGTCAAAGCGCAGTTCCAGCAGACACGCGAACACGCGCTGCAGGTATTGAAAGCCTGCCTGGCCGAAGTGGTTGAGGTCCGGCGTGAACTGGCCAAACGCGACGCCCAGGCCGAGTCCTTGCCCGCCCTGCTTGAGTCCATCAGTCCGGAGCAGTTCGCCTTGAGCGGACACGACAACACCCGCCGCGTACTGGCTACTGCCTGAGGAAGACCAAATGACACGTCAATTGCTTGATGGCACCTTGCCACCGCCGCTGCCACTGGAGGGGGCGGCCTCGTCCCTGCCGAAGTCAGAGCCTGCCCCTGTCGCCGCAGTGCAAACTGCCGCGCCGGTTATGGACGCGCTTGCGGGTGCATTGCCTGGCTGGGACCTGCTGCCCGCCAACGGCTTTGTCCGTCGCCGGCGCTGAGTGGTGTGATGTCGGTTTTGTCTCCGCGCACCTATGCCGACTGGAGCATTGCCTTGGAGCGGTTTGCGCAAGGCAATGACGATGACGCCGTATTGCTGTCGATGGCGCAAGGCCAGCTTGACTGGACGCCAGGCGTCGCCACGTTGTTCAGTGAGCGCATTCATGCCGTGCTCGATTTGAGGGTGCAGGCGTTGTCTGTGCGGCTGGATCGCAGCTTCAGCTACAGCCGGGATGAGGTCGAGGTGGTGCGTGCGCTTCTGGATGCGCGTCGTCACCTTGGGTTGCTTCATAGGCTGGCATGCGTGCCAGCGTTGCCGGACGTACTGCGCAAGCATCTGTTGGAGCTGCTCGAAAAGGTTGCCCAGCGGATGCAGCAGTCACTGGAGGACAGCGCCCGCAGGCAGAATGCCGAGGCATTGCTCAGAACGCTGCGTCACCATGACCTGCGGCATTTCCATTCGAGCACCATGGTTGCGCCGGCGGCCACCGGCGCATCTGCGAGTGATGCGACACCTTTGCCAACGCCGTCGCGACGGCGCTCTTTCCTGGTTTGAAAATGACAGACGCAGTTGAGTTCAAAGCAACATTGACCCGCTACCTGAAGGCGCGGGTTCCCTTCATCTCGATCCGCAGCACCGAGCGGGCGCGCGTGCTGGATATCCTGCGCGAGGTGGCCGGCAACCTGAGTGCTCCGTTCTACGTGCATACGCTTTCGCAGGGCACCCGCGAGCTGGCGACCGGGCGGGTGGTCAATGAGGACCGCTCGGTCATCGGCGCGGTGGATTTCGCAAGCCAGCAGATGGCTCAGCGGCAGAACCTGAGCTTCGTTTTGACCGAAGTGTCGGACATGGAGGATGACACTGCCTCTTCAAGGCAGTTGATCGATGTGGTGATGCTGGCCGCCGACCATGGTGGTTCCCTGGTGGTTGTTACCAGCAAGCCGATATTCGGGCAGTTGCAGCGGCTGGGCATGTCTGCGCAGTTGTCGGCACCGAATGAAGACGAGATGGCGGCGATCATCCGGGAGCAGATCGACCCCTATCGGGGGCAGTTCGTCATTGAGTGGGATGACCAGGACGTGGCCCGTGCAGCGGCGATACTTGCCGGTGTGTCGCGGCTGGAGGCGGAGAACATCATTGCCACGTTGCTGGTGAACGGGCGCATCAGCAAGGCTGATATGGTTGAGCTGATGTCGGCCAAAGACCGGATTTTCGCCGACATCAGTGGCATTGAGCGGGTCTCGGTGCGTAGTGCGGAGATGACCGTTGGTGGTCTGGGCGGGCTCAAGGCCTGGTTGCAGCGCGAGAGGCCGTTGCTGACGGCGGATCTGCGTGAACGTGGTATTCGGCCGCCACGCGGCGTGCTGTTGGTTGGGGTGCCGGGCTGCGGCAAATCCCTGTCGGCCAAGGCCATTGCGCATGACTGGCAGCTGCCTTTGTACCGCTTGGATCTGTCGACCATCCATGGGCAGTACCTGGGGCAGAGCGAAGGCCGGCTGAAGGAGGCGCTCGCCACTGCTGATCACGTCGCGCCTTGCGTGCTGTGGATCGATGAGATTGAGAAGGGTTTGGCAGGCGCGGGCGGCAATGGCGATGGCGGCACGTCCACCCGCCTGGTAGGGCAATTCCTCTACTGGTTGCAGGAAGCACGTACCCGTGTGTTCGTGGTGGCGACGGCGAATGACGTATCGCGGTTGCCGCCTGAGCTGTTGCGCCGAGGACGCTTCGACGAGTTGTTCTTCGTGGATCTGCCCACTGCCGAGGAGCGCCGCGACATCATTGGCATCTATGCACGCAGGGGCTTGCAGGAAGGAGTCCTGGAGGAAGCCTTGCTGGACGAATTGGTGGAGATGTCCGATGGATTTGCAGGCTCTGATCTGGAGTCAGCGGTACGCGAAGTGGTCAAGGAAGCCTATCTGCGCGGCGACGGTGTGGTTAATGACGAATTATTCCGCCGCAGCTTCCAGAACGTGGTGCCGCTTTCCCGAACTGCACCGGAGCAGATCGAAGGTATCCGCGCGTGGGGCAGGGAGCGTGCGGTGCCGGCATCGGGTGAGCCGATTGGCTCGGGTATCACCCCCGCAACCCGCCCGCGTCGGGCGGTACTGGCCTAATTACAGATAGGCGTCGCATGCCGGCAACCATTTCGGGAGTGCAGCGTACCGTTCTGGTGCCGCAAGGGCAGCGGAGCGGCGCCACAACCGCCATGGGGAAATGATGACGGCCGCCATGGGCGGCCATTGCGTTAGCCGTACTGTGGGCACAGAGCGCGTCACGCCCCGTAGCAGTGCGCGCTCCACCAACTGTGGGTATTCAACCTCATCGCTTTTTGGCGGGGCCTCATCGTTGGGGTGGGTTGAAAAACCTGTACCGCACTCGGCTGTGCGCTCAGTGACGCAGTAGTGTCTCGATGTGCCGCACCGCGTTGATTACGCCATCCTCACTCATCATTTGTCTGCCCAATGCGGCAGCACGTGCGCGGGTCTGTGCTTGCTCGGCAAACGCCAAGGCGGCAACGAGTTCCCCATGCTGCAGGCGCTTTGCAGACAGCGCGGCCGGTGCCACCCCCAGTTTCTGCAGCCGATCGGCCCAGAAGAACTGATCGGCCGCAAATGGCATCACCAATGATGGAACGCCGGCACAGCAGGCCGAATGGGTGGTGCCACTACCGCCGTGGTGGATGACCAGCGAAGTACGCGGAAATAGCGCCTCGTGCGGGGTGTTGCCGATCACATGGACATTGGCAGGCAATGGCTGCTTGGGCAATCCTGCCCATCCCGGAAACAGCAGCACGCGGCGTCCGTCCAGCATCTTCAGCAAACCCGCCAGCACCACCTCGCGGTCGAAGCCCATCATGCTGCCGAAGCCCAGGTAAACCGGCCGCTCACCCGCATCGAGAAACGCCTGTAGCGCTGGTGAAGGTGACCATGTCTGCGCATCTTGGGCGCGCCATTGGCCGCAGACATGGTGGTTGCTTGGCCAGTCGGTAATGGCGGGCAGCAGGCAGGGTGATATGCCATACAGCATGGGCACATCGCGCCATAGGGAGTGCCGTGGTGGCATGCCGAGTACTTGTGTGCGTGCCTGGTTGATCGGTCGCCGGAACTGGCGCCAGATCAGTTGGTTCACCAGGTGGTAGCTCAGCCGGTTGAGCAGGCTCGGCACGTGGTTCGGCGGTAGGAAGGATGAGGCAAAGGCGCGTGTGGGAGTGATTGGAATCATGCCCGTACCGATCAGTGGCAGCTGCCGATGCTCGGCCACGCTCATGCCGATGAAGGCCGCCAGCCCGCCACTGAGGACGGCGTCGCAACCTTCGGCGGCGTTGTTGGCCTGGCGCATCCAACTGGCGGTATGGCGCATGGCGATACCGGCCAAGCCGCTGCTTGCAGCGCGTATGCCATTGCCACTGGCTACCAGGGCCGTCACTTCCGATTGGATGTCGCCCTCCAGTCCCTGGTGGGGTACGCCCAGTGCCTGTGCGCTGCCGAGGGTGCCGGCATAGGCCAGCAGGATGACCTCGTGGCCGGCATCGATCAGGCCGCGGCACAACATGGACAGCGGTCGTGTATCGCCTTCGGTGCCATAGGTCAGGGCCAGCAGTTTCATGGTTGGCCTCCATGGGCGTAACGGGTGTTGGCTTCCGGGTGAGCATATCCGGGCGGCAGGCAACGGTTGGCGTGTGTGATTGTGCGTGAATCGCCACCGGTGCGCTGCGCTTGCCCGGGCGACATGGGGCGGTGCGGTGACGTTTTGTTGCGTTGTCGTGCACTTGCCCTAGGTGTTGGTGGCTTCTAGAGTTGGCCGGGCGCAAGGGAATCGGAGTGAAACCATGGACGTGACGGTGCTGAGGCTGTTCGGTGTGTTGTCAGGCATGTTGGCGATCAATGCTCACGCCGAGGATTCCAGCATCTACATCGAGTTCCTCTGGTCCAAGCCGCCAGCGGGAGCGCTGGCCAGGCAGCAGGTGAGGCAGTTCGTCACAGAGGCCGGGCATGACCACCGGATCTGCGTGGCTGCCAATGCGAAAGCGGCCGACGTAGGTGGGCTGCAGTTGGAGGTTCTGGATGCGCGCGGGGCACGGATGTCGTTGCAGCAGCATCCCGATTATGTGGGTACCAAGCAGTGTTATCCCGCCGACCTGGGTCGTGATGGGGTGGCGGGAGACTGGACGGTGCGGGCGAGGCTTGGCGATGGCCGCAGCAAGGATGCAAGCCTGCGCGTCGATCACCGGTTGCAGGATTCACCCCGCTACCAGCTGCGTTCTGAGCCCTATGTGGTGGGGCGGCCAAATTACGATGCAAGCATCCCGCCGGAGCAATGGTCCGGCCGGTTGGTCTGGGCGGTGGACGTGGACCCGCAGGGCAGGGTCACCCAGGTCGAGGTGGAAGTGGCCGAAGGGGTGGGTGAGCGCCTGCGTGAACGGGCCATCGCCGCAGGCTACCTGACCCTGTTTCCGCCCGACCCGGGCAGGGCGGCCAGACCGCTGCGCTGGCGTCGCGAGCTGTCTTTTGCCCCCGATTGAGCCAATGCTGGGGCTTGGCTTGCGCTGATGGGGGCTGGCGGGCATAATACGCGGCTCGCTGTGTCCGGAATTCTCCGGATCGGTGGCCGGGAACACGTCATCTGGCCATCCTCGTCGGCGTAACCTTTTGAATCCCATGACGCGTGGCGGGTAACCGCCGGGGCCGCCGTCTTCCTGGCTAAGGAAGTCATCAACATTACCGAGGTGCGCAATGTCCCGCGTATGCCAAGTTTCCGGCAAGCGAGTGCAGACGGGTAACAACGTCTCGCACGCCAACAACAAGACCCGTCGTCGTTTCCTGCCCAACCTGCACGAGCGCCGTTTCTGGGTTGCCAGCGAAAACCGCTGGATCAAGCTTCGTGTTTCCGCGCATGCACTGCGCACCATCGACAAGAACGGCATCGATTCCGTTCTGGCTGAGCTGCGTGCGCGCGGCGAAAAGGTCTGAGGAGTAGACGATCATGGCAGGCAAGCGCGATAAGGTCCGTATGATTTCCTCGGCCGGTACTGGCCACTTCTATACGACCGACAAGAACAAGAAGAACACCCCGGGGAAGATGGAATTCCTCAAGTACGATCCGGTTGTTCGCAAGCACGTGATGTACAAGGAAGGCAAGATCAAGTAATCCTTCGGGGTTGTTTGAGCGCCGTTCCAAGCAGAACCCGCCGAAAGGCGGGTTTTGTGTTTCAGTGGCATGAAAAAGTTCCCGCCCTGCCTGCATGAATACATGCACTGGCAGCATCAGGCGCGGGTACTGCATCGCCTACAATCGGGCGGATGAGTGTTATCGATACCCCTGCATTGTGTGATCTGGCCATCATTGGCGGTGGCGCCGCCGGCGTACTTGCCGCCATCGGTGTACTGCGTGGCGCAAGCCAACCACTGCGTTTGCTGGTGATCGAGCCGAACCTGCCGCTGGCGCGTGGCGTGGCCTACGCCACCACCCGCGAGGAGCACGTGCTGAACGTGCCGGCCGCCAAGATGAGCGGCTTCCCTGAACAACCCGAGGACTTCCTCGACTATCTGTGTGACGTACAGGCCTTTCCCGCCTTGTCGCGTGAACAGCTGGCCTCGCAGTTCGTGCCGCGCCGCCATTACGCCGACTACCTGCGCTTGCGTCTGCAGCAGGCGCTGGATACCAGTCCGGCGCAGCTGGAAATCCTGGCGGTGCGGGTGCAGGCATTGCAGCCCAATGACGCCGGCGTGCTGCTGACCCTTGATACCGGCAGTTCAGTGCAGGCCGGGCGGGTGATTCTGGCGGTGGGCAATGCCCTGCGGCCGTTGCCTGCACGCGGCGCTGGCAGTCTGCCTGCCAGCCTGCGCGTGGAAGCCTGGGATTACCCGGCGCTGGGCGGCATTGCCGGCACGGCGGATGTGGCAATTATCGGCTCCGGCCTGAGCATGACCGACGCCGTCGCGACCCTGCAGGCCAACGGCCATCGCGGCCGCGTCCACGTCTTGTCGCGGCATGCGTTGCTGCCCTTGCCGCATGCAAAGGGCGCGGCGGCCGATTACGATCCCGAGCCGCTGCTGGCGATGAATCTACGCCAGCGGATGCACGCGCTGCGTGCCCATGCGGCCGAGGCGGCAGCACGCGATATTCCCTGGCAGAGCGTGATGGAGCGGATCCGTCCGCTGGGCCAGCGGCTGTGGCAGACCCTGTCGGGGGACGATCAGCGCCGCTTCCTGCGGCATGTGGTGCGCTATTGGGATGTGCACCGGCACCGCATTGCCGCGCCTGTGCACGCACAGCTGCTGGAGCTGCAGCAGTCCGGCCGCCTGCAGCTGCACCGTGGCCGCCTGGAAACCGCGGTCGCCGAGGGCGCCTGCGTCTGTCTGGGTGCACAGGACCGCCAGCGCCGGCCGCTGCAGCTGGAGGTGCAATGCGTGGTCAACGCCACCGGCGTGGAAATGCGCGCGCAGGCAATGCGCAATCCGCTGTTGCAGCAGGTGCTGGGCAGCGGCGTGGGCCGTGCCGGGCCACATGGGATTGGTCTGGATACCGCGGCGGACGGCAGCTTGATCGATGCCGAAGGCCGGGTGGAATCACGCATCCAGGTGCTGGGCAGCCTGCGTATCGGCAGCCTGTGGGAAAGCCTGGCCATTCCTGAATTGCGTGGGCAGGCCGCGGCTGCGGCAAAACAAGCCTTGTAGTGCCGAGCCATGCTCGGCAGAGGCCCTCCAAGCAAGCCCAAGTGCTCGGCAGAGGCCTTCCAAGCAGGCGCAGGTAGTGCCGAGCCATGCTCGGCAGAGGCGTTCCCGGTAAAGCTCCTGCCGAGCATGGCTCGGCACTACAGGGCGGTCTTCGGCAAGTCCCCTGCCGAGCATGGCTCGGCACTACAGATGCGGTCTTTGGCAAGTCTCCTGCCGAGCATGGCTCGGCACTACAGGAACCGTTGCGCTGCATCCCGTAAAATGGCGGCATGGATGTTTCCCACTTGCTCGACGGGCTGAACGCAGCCCAGCGCGAGGCCGTTTCCGCGCCTCTTGGTCACCACCTGATCCTTGCCGGCGCCGGTTCCGGCAAGACGCGCGTGCTTATCCATCGCATTGCCTGGCTCACCGAGGTCTGCGGTGTGCCTGCGCACGGCATTTTCGCTGTCACCTTCACCAACAAGGCGGCTGGCGAAATGCGCCACCGCATCGACCTGCAGCTGAGCCGCGGCAGCCGTGGCATGTGGATCGGTACCTTCCACGGCCTGGCCCACCGCCTGCTGCGTCTGCACTGGGCCGATGCCAAGCTGCCCGAGGCCTTCCAGGTGATGGATTCGGACGACCAACTGCGCATGATCAAGCGTGTGGTGCAGCAGCTGGAGCTGGACGACAGCAAGTACCCGCCCAAGCAGGTGATGTGGTGGATCAATACGCAGAAGGATGAAGGCCGCCGCCCGCAGCACATCCAGCCTGAGCCGCATGACCAGTGGGGCGAAACCCTGCGCCAGGCCTATGCGGCCTACCAGGAGCGCTGTGATCGGGCGGGCCTGGTCGACTTCGCCGAGCTGCTGCTGCGCGCGCACGAACTGCTGCGCGACAACCCGGCGCTGCTGGCGCATTACCGCGCCCGCTTCCGCGAGATTCTGGTCGACGAGTTCCAGGACACCAACGCCATCCAGTACGCCTTCGTGCGCGTGCTGGCCGGCGACAGCGCGCATGTATTTGTGGTTGGTGACGATGACCAGGCTATCTATGGCTGGCGTGGTGCCAAGGTCGAGAACGTGCAGCGCTTCCTCAAGGATTTCCCGGGCGCGCAGACCATCCGCCTGGAGCAGAACTATCGCTCTACCGCCAACATCCTCGGCGCCGCCAATGCGGTGATCGCGCACAATCCGGATCGCATCGGCAAGGAGTTGTGGACCGATAGCGGGGACGGCGACCCGATCGATCTGTTCGCCGCCTACAACGAAATGGACGAGGCGCGTTATCTGGTCGAGCGTGCGCGGCAGTGGGTGCGTGATGGTGGCAGCTACGGCGATGTCGCCGTGCTCTACCGCAGCAACGCACAGTCGCGCGCCTTCGAAGAAGCGCTGCTCAGCGAGCAGGTGCCGTACCGCGTGTATGGCGGCATGCGCTTCTTCGAGCGTGCTGAAATCAAGGACGCGCTGGCCTACCTGCGCTTGATGACCAACCGCAACGATGACGCGGCGTTCGAGCGTGCGGTGAATACGCCAACGCGTGGCATCGGTGAGCGTACGCTGGACGAAGTGCGGCGTATCGCCCGGCAGCAGGCCTTGCCGCTGTGGGAAGCGGCGATGCTGGCCACGCAGGGCACGGATCTGACCTCGCGTGCGAAGAATGCCTTGGCTGGCTTCATCAACCTGGTGCAGCAGATCACCGCCGAAACCGGCGAGATGGATCTGTCCGAGCGTATCGATCACGTGTTGTCGCGCTCGGCGCTGCGTGAGCATTGGGGCAAGGAAAGCCGCAACGCGCTGGATTCGGAATCGCGCACCGACAACCTTGACGAATTGATCTCGGTGGCCTCGCGTTTCGTGCGCCGCGAAGACGATATCGAAGAAGGTGCCGAGGACATGAGCGAGCTGGTCGCCTTCCTGTCCTATGCCTCGCTGGAAGCCGGTGAAGGCCAGGCGCAGGCTGGCGAAGAAGGCGTGCAGTTGATGACGCTGCACTCGGCCAAGGGCCTGGAATTCCCGCTGGTGTTCCTGGCCGGCATGGAAGAAGGCCTGTTCCCCAGTGCACGTTCGCTGGAAGAAAGTGGGCGCCTGGAAGAAGAGCGTCGCCTGGCTTACGTCGGCATCACCCGCGCGCGCCAGAAACTGGTGCTGGGCTATGCCGAATCGCGTCGCATCCACGGCCAGGACAACTACAGCCTGCCGTCGCGCTTCCTGCGCGAGATCCCGCGCGAGCTGCTCAATGAAGTCCGCCCCAAGGTACAGGTCTCGCGCCCGGCCTCGCTCGGTGCAAGCCGGTTGATGGGTGGCCACGCCAACATCGAGGCACCGCCGATCAAGCTCGGCGCATTGGTCAATCACCCGAAGTTCGGCGAAGGCATGGTTACCGACTACGAAGGCAACGGCCAACACGCGCGCGTGCAGGTCGAGTTCGCCGACGCCGGCAGCAAGTGGCTGGTGATGGCGTATGCGAATTTGACGGTGATTTGATTGGTTCATGGGCGCCGATGAGCTGTCGGTGCCCATGATCTGTGCGGAGAGCTGCCGAGCATGGCTCGGCACTACAGGTTTGCGGCGTGTTGCTGCAGCTGCTCCCAATCCAGATCGAATTTGGCCAGGTATTTGCGCAGGCGTCGGTGTCGTTGGTGCTGGCGCGTTGGCATTTCGACAGCCAAGGCGAGCGCGGGCAGGCCGCGAAGGCGGGGGCTCGCCGGGTGAGCGGACCACACTGCGAGGTATGGGTCAGCCGTTGATCGGCCCGGTTTGATCTTGCGCAAGGCATGGGGGCAACATCGGGTGTGCAATGGTGTCCCCACCACCCTTCAACCAAGGAGAACTGCCATGTACAAGCGCATCCTGATCGCCACCGATGGTTCGGAGCTTTCCGCCAAGGGGTTGGCCAAGGGCCTGGAACTGGCCGCCCAGCTGGGCGCGCACGCCGACATCGTCACCGTTTCCGAGCCGTGGGCGGTGGGCATGTACGACGCCATGGGCTGGAGTGCCGGCTATGAGGCCAGCCCGGAGTACAAGAAAGACCGAGAGGAAGCCGCGCAGAAGATCCTGCAGCCGGCGCTGGAAGCGGCACACGCAGCCAATGTGGCCGATGTACAGACCCATCACGTGCTGGACCGCTACGCGGCCGACGGCATCATCGACACCACCAAGGCCTGCAACAGCGACCTGCTGGTGATGACCTCGCATGGCCGCCGGGGCGTCACCCGCGTACTGCTGGGCAGCCAGACCGCCGAAGTGCTGGCCCGCAGCACGGTACCGGTACTGGTGATCCGCTAAGGCTTTGAGCCCCCTCCCTTTTGCCGCAGGCAAAGGGGAGGGTTGGGGAGGGGTGCTTTTTGCTGTGACCCCAAAGAAACAAGAAGCCAAAATCAACAAAGCCCTCGAACGAGGGCTTTGTCTTACCGGGTGAATAGGCTTGCCGGCCTTCAGGCTTGGCTGCCCAAAGCACCCCTCCCCAGCCCTCCCCTACGCTTCGCGCAAGGGAGGGGGCAAGATCACCAGCTATACAGCTTCCAGTACACCGGCTTGGTGCCGTCCTTGTCGCTGTCCATGCGGCCGTCGCCATCGCGGTCGTACATGTAGAACGGTGCACCGCGCGACGGGGTCACCTTGACCATGCGCAGAGCGCCGCCGACGCGGTACTCCTCGATGGTGTCGCCGTTGTCCATCGCCTTGCGCGTGACATCCGCACCTTTGACATCTACCGGCGGTGAACCGCCGCCCATGCTGGCGCAGCCGGCCAGGGCCAACAGGGGGATCAGCAGCAAGGATTTCATGGTGGTGCTTCCTTCGGTGGGAATGGCCCGATTATGCCTGTCTACGTGCAGCAACGGCCCGCCGCGTAGAATCAGCGCATGAGCAGATTAGTCCTGATAGACGGGTCCAGTTACCTGTACCGTGCGTTCCACGCACTCCCGCCCCTGACCAATGCCAATGGCGAGCCTACCGGCGCGCTGTTCGGCGTGGTCAACATGCTGCGTTCCACGTTGAAGGAAAAGCCCGAATACGTCGCCTTCGTGGTCGATGCGCCGGGCAAGACCTTCCGTGACGACATGTACGCCGATTACAAGGCCAACCGCCCACCGATGCCCGATGAGCTGCGCTCGCAGGTGCAGCCGATGTGCGACATCGTGCAGGCACTGGGCATCGACATCCTGCGTGTGGACGGGGTGGAAGCCGATGACGTGATCGGCACGCTGGCGCTGGCCGCCGCTGCCGACGGGCTGGAGGTGACCATTTCGACCGGCGACAAGGATTTCGCCCAGCTGGTGCGCCCGGGCGTGGTGCTGGTCAATACCATGACCGGCAGCCGTACCGATTCGGACGCGGCGGTGATGGACAAGTTCGGCGTGCACGCCGGGCAGATCGTCGATTACCTGGCGCTTATGGGCGATACCGTCGACAACGTGCCGGGCGTGGACAAGTGCGGGCCCAAGACCGCCGCCAAATGGCTGGCCGAGTACAAGGATCTGGACGGCGTGATTGCCGCCGCGCCGGCCATGAAGGGCAAGATCGGCGAGAACCTGCGCGCTGCGCTGCCGCGGTTGCCATTGAACCGTGAGCTGGTCACCATCCGCACCGACGTGCCGCTGCCGCAGGGCCCGCGCGATCTGCAGCTGCGCGAGCAGGATGTGGAATCGCTGCGCGGCCTGTATGCGCGTTACGGCTTCACCCAGGCCCTGCGTGAGCTGGGCGGGGTGGCCGCACCGGATGTTGCCAGCGACAGCAAGCCCAGCCTGCGCGGCACCGCCGCCGGCTATGCCAAGGCGGCCGACAGCGAACCGGTTGTTGGCCTTGATCCAGCCATGGCGGTAAAGGGTGAATACGAAACGGTATTCACCACTGAACAATTGCAGGCCTGGGTACAGCGGCTGCAGGCCGCCGATGAGTTCGCCTTCGATACCGAAACCGATGCACTGGACGCGATGCGCGCCAACCTGGTCGGCATCAGCCTGGCGGTGGAGCCGGGCAAGGGCGCATACATCCCGGTCGGTCATATCTACCCGGGTGCACCGGCACAGCTGCCGATGCAGCAGGTGCTGGATGCACTGCGTCCGCTGTTGCAGGACGCCAGCAAGAAGAAGCTCGGCCAGCACGGCAAGTACGACATCCATGTGCTGCGCCGCCATGGCGTCGATGTGCAGGGCTATGCCGACGACACCATGCTGGAAAGCTTCGTGCTCAATTCCACTGCTACCCGCCATGACATGGACTCGCTGGCGCAGCGCTACCTCGGCTACACCACCACCAAGTTCGAGGAAGTGGCGGGCAAGGGCGCAAAGCAGATCTCCTTCGCCCAGGTCGGCATCGATGAAGCCGGTGCCTATGCGGCCGAGGATGCGGATATCACCCTGCGCCTGCACCGCGTGCTGGGCCCGCAGCTGGCCGCCGTGCCGTCGCTGGAAAGCGTGTACCGCGATATCGAAATGCCGCTGGTGCCGGTGCTCGCACGCATCGAAGCCAATGGCGTGCGCATCGACATGGCAGAGCTGAAGCGGCAAAGCAGCGACCTGTCCGCGCGCATGCTGGCCGCGCAGCAGAAGGCCACCGAGCTGGCCGGCCACACCTTCAACCTGGATTCGCCCAAGCAGCTGCAGGCGGTGTTGTTCGATGAGCTGGGTTTGCCGGCGCTGGTGAAAACCCCCAAGGGCCAGCCCAGCACCAACGAAGAAGCGCTGGAAGCGATTGCCGAGCAGCACGAACTGCCACGGGTGATCCTGGAATACCGCGGCCTGGCCAAGCTGCGCAGCACCTATACCGACAAGCTGCCGGAGATGGTCAACGCCGATACCGGCCGCGTGCATACCAGCTACCACCAGTCGGGTGCGGCAACCGGGCGGCTGTCCTCATCCGATCCCAATCTGCAGAACATCCCGATCCGCACCGACGATGGCCGCCGCATCCGCCAGGCCTTCGTGGCGCCGCCGGGGCGCAAGCTGATGGCCTGCGATTACTCGCAGATCGAGCTGCGCATCATGGCGCACCTGTCCGAGGACCCTGGCCTGGTGCGCGCGTTCGAACAGGGCGCCGATGTGCACCGTGCCACCGCCGCCGAAGTGTTTGGGCGCGCGCTGGAAGAAGTGACGCCGAACGAGCGCCGCGCCGCCAAGGCGATCAACTTCGGCCTGATGTACGGCATGAGCGCCTTCGGCCTGGCCAAGAACCTGGGCATCGACCGCGGCCAGGCACAGGATTATGTGGCGCTGTATTTCAGCCGCTATCCGGCGGTGCGCGATTTCATGGAGAGAATGCGGGTGCAGGCACGTGAGCAGGGTTATGTGGAAACCCTGTTTGGTCGCCGCCTGTATCTGAACGATATCCACGCCCGCAACCAGGGCCTGCGCGCCGGCGCCGAACGCGCCGCGATCAACGCACCGATGCAGGGCACCGCCGCGGACATCATCAAGCGCGCCATGGTCAGCGTGGATGGTTGGCTGCAGGGGCACAGTGACAAGGCCAAGATGATCCTGCAGGTGCACGATGAACTGGTATTCGAGGCCGATGCGGACTTCATCGACGTGTTGCGTGGCGAAGTCGAGCAGCGGATGGCGTCTGCGGCGAGCCTGCGTGTGCCCTTGGTGGTTGACACCGGAATCGGGGAAAATTGGGATCAGGCTCATTGATTTTCCAGTTTCTTAACCAGAAAGTATTAGTAAATGAAACAATGCGTCGCGTTACATCGTATTTATTAAGTACGGGCGCAGTTTGCCTTATGAATCTCTCCTTAATCTTTCTGGCAGAACGACAGAATCTTCACGAACCATCAAGGTTGAGGATGCTCATATAGCCCTCGACAGACGCAATGTCTGTCACGGATCTCTCCCATCCCCTGGAGCAGATCTCGGAGCGGGGATTCCTCCCCAAATGCCCGCTCCCCGGCCCCGTCGACCCCCCCCTGGTCGGCGGGGCTTCTTTTTGGGCGAAACAAAACCTTGCCGCGCGCGTTGTTGGCGCCAGCGTTCTCGCATCATCTTTATCCGTGGTGATCGACGATGGCAGCCTGGGAATGCGGAGGGCGTCATGTCGGATCTATTTGCGCTGGCCATGCCTTGGTGGGAGTTCGTGCTGCGCGCGGTAATCGTCTACGTGGTGGTGCTGGTGATGGTGCGGGTTGCCGGCAAGCGCACGCTGGGCCAGTTCACGCCCTTCGACATGTTGTTGCTGGTGCTGTTGGGCAACGCCGTGCAGAACGCCTTGCTGGGGCAGGACACCTCGCTGGGTGGCGGCTTGCTGCTGGCGGCCACGTTGATCGCGCTGAATTACTTCGTCGGCTGGATCACCACCCGCAGCGCGGTGGTCGAGCGGGTGATAGAAGGCGAGCCGGTGGTGCTGGCCCGGCACGGCCACGTGCTGCAGAAAGTGCTGCAACGCGAGCTGGTGAGCAAGGCCGACTTCGCCAAGGCGATGCGCGATGCCGGCTGCGACGACGTGGATGAAGTGGAAGTAGCACTGCTGGAGACCAACGGCCACATCACCATCATCCTCAAGAAGGACAAAATGTAGTGCCGAGCCATGCTCGGCAGGGGCGTCGCAGATGTAGTGCCGAGCCATGCTCGGCAGAGGCATTACCAGGAATCCAAACTTGTAGGAGCGGCGTAAGCCGCGAAGCTGGTGGTCTACCCG
>NZ_JBDJMY010000033.1:0-47495 GCF_039674165.1 Stenotrophomonas terrae | reverse complement strand
ATCGGTTGAACCTTTCCCGGTCAGTAGCGGCCCGGGCGGTACCAGCAAGGGCTGTCGTGTAGTGCCGAGCCATGCTCGGCAGGGGCTTCACCGGCAATCCATGACGTTTGTAGGAGCGGCGTAAGCCGCGAAGCTGACTATCTGTCAGATCGCGGTAACTGCTGTCCGCATTGGATGCGCTGCTGGTGGTTCGCCTTCGGTAACGTCGGAAACATCTGTAGCTTCGCGGCTAACGCCGCTCCCACAGGGCTTGGCCCCGCGCCGCCGCTATCGCGCCACTGATCGCTGCCCGCGCCTGCGGGCTGTTGCGCCAGCAGCTGCTGCCCAGCATCGCCGATGCCTGGCTGACGATATCGCCGGGGTCGGCCTGGGCCAGCTGCGGCAGCGAATGAAAGCCCAACTGCTCCAGCCGTGCCACCACGGTGGCACCTACGCCTTTCACCGCCAACAACACCGCCCGCTCGTCTTCAGGGAACTGCTGCAGGCCCGTCATCGGGATCAGTGACTGCGTTCGATGGCGTAGCGAGCCAGGCCGCGCAGGGCGGCAACCGCTTCGGTTTCCGGCAGCCCGTCCAGGGCCTGCTCGGCGGCGTTGGCGTATTCCACGGCGCGCTTGCGGCTGTATTCCAGGCCGCCAGTGGCGTGGATGGCTGCCAATACTTCCGGCATCGCGCTGGCGTCACCGTCCTGCACGATCTCGCGCAGACGCTGGCGCACCGTTTCATCCGAATGCGCCATCGCGTGGATCAGCGGCAGGGTGGCCTTGCCTTCGGCCAGGTCATCGCCCAGGTTCTTGCCCAACTCATCGGCATTGGCCGAGTAATCCAGCACATCGTCGGCGATCTGGAAGGCATAGCCCAGGTGCATGCCGTAGTCGTAGAGCTTCTGCTGCACGATCTCGTCGGCACCGGTAGCCAGTGCGCCCAGGCGGGTGCCGGCGGCGAACAGCACTGCGGTCTTGCGCTCGATCACGCGCAGGTAGGCGGCTTCGTCGGTGTCCGGGTTATGTACGTGCAGCAGCTGCAGCACCTCGCCCTCGGCGATGCGGTTGGTGGTGTCGGCCAGAATCTGCATCACCGCCATGCGCTCCAGCTCGACCATCAGCTGGAAGCTGCGCGAGTACAGGAAGTCACCGACCAGCACGCTGGGGGCGTTGCCCCACAAGGCGTTGGCGGTGCTGCGGCCACGGCGCAGGTCGGATTCGTCGACCACATCGTCGTGCAGCAGGGTGGAGGTGTGGATGAACTCGATGATCGCCGCCAGCTGGTGGTGTTCCGGGCCGGCGCCACCGACCGCATGGCCGGCCAGCATCACCAGCATCGGCCGCAGGCGCTTGCCGCCCGCCGAGACGATGTGATCGGCGATCTGGTTGATCAGCACCACGTCCGAGGACAGACGGCGGCGGATCAGGGCATCAACGGCAGCCATGTCCGCTGCGGCAAGGGTCTGGATGGCAGGCAGGCCCAGCGCGGGGCGGATATGTTCAGCGATGCTCATAGGAAGACTTCAGGGGGTACCCGGGGATTATAGGCGGAGTCGGCGTAGGCGGCCCGTCGGGGCCGAAAACCGAGCAGAACCGGGCCTTTGCGCAGTGAATACGTATGCAAGCAACACCGTCGGCAAAGCGCCGACGCTAAGCTGGCTGGCATACATTTCGCGGCCCTGAAACAGGGCGCTGAAGCCCGTAGGGGGGCGCTCGATGTCGAAAACTCCATGGTGGCGCGGTGCCGTCATCTACCAGATTTACCCACGCAGCTACCTGGACACCAATGGCGACGGCGTCGGCGACCTGCCGGGCATCATCGAGCGCCTGGACTACGTGGCCTCGTTGGGCGTGGATGCGATCTGGGTGTCGCCGTTCTTCAAGTCGCCGATGGCCGACTTTGGTTACGACATTGCCGATTACCGCGATGTGGACCCGATGTTCGGCAACCTGGCCGACTTCGACCGTTTGCTGGCCAAGGCGCATGCGCTGGGCCTGAAGGTGATGATCGACCAGGTGTTCAGCCATACCTCGGTGGAGCACGCCTGGTTCAAGGAAAGCCGCGAGAGCCGCGACAATCCCAAGGCCGATTGGTATGTGTGGGCCGATGCGCGTGCTGACGGCAGCCCGCCGAACAATTGGCTGTCGATCTTCGGTGGCGTGGCATGGCAGTGGGAGCCACGGCGTCGACAGTATTTCCTGCATAACTTCCTGGCTTCGCAGCCGGACCTGGATTTCCATAATCCAGCGGTGCAGCAGGCAACGCTGGACTATGTGAAGTTCTGGCTTGATCGTGGCGTGGATGGCTTCCGTCTGGATTCGATCAACTTCTGCTTCCACGACGCACAGCTGCGCGACAACCCGCCCAAGCCGGAAAGCGAGCGTATTGGCCGCGGTTTCAGCCCGGATAATCCGTACGCCTTCCAGTACCACTATTACAACAACACCCGGCCCGAGAACATCGGCTTCCTCGAGCGCCTGCGTGGCTTGCTGGACCAGTACCCGGAAGCGGTGACGCTGGGCGAAATCTCCTCGGAGGATTCGCTGGCCACTACCGCCGAGTACACCGCGCCGGGTCGCCTGCACATGGGCTATAGCTTCGAGCTGCTGGTGGACGATTACAGTGCGGCTTACATCCGTGGCACGGTCGAGCGGTTGGAAGCGGCAATGGGCGAGGCCTGGCCGTGCTGGGCGGTGTCCAATCACGATGTGCAGCGTGCGGTGACCCGTTGGGGCGGGCATCCTGCCAAGCCGTCGCTGGCCAAGATGCTGGCCGCGCTGGTGTGCTCGCTGCGCGGTTCGGTGTGTATCTACCAGGGCGAAGAGTTGGGCCTGGGCGAGGCGGATGTTCCGTTCGAAGCGCTGCAGGATCCTTACGGCATCACCTTCTGGCCGAACTTCAAGGGCCGCGATGGATGTCGGACGCCGATGCCGTGGACCGATGGAGCGTTGGCTGGGTTCACCACAGGCAAACCCTGGTTGCCGATTCCGGCTGAGCATCGGGCGCTTTCGGTGCAGGCGCAGGAAGTGGATGGCGATTCGGTGTTGCATTCGTTCCGCAGCTTCATGAGCTGGCGCAAGGTGCACCCGGCTTTGGTCGGAGGGTCGATTCGTTTCCTTGATAGCGCCGAGCCTGTGTTGCTGTTTGAACGTCAGGCCGGGGATGAAACCTTGTTGTTGGCGTTCAATCTGTCAGGCGAGACGGTTCGGCATGGTTTGCCGACGGGTGAATGGCTGGCGTTGGACGTGCCGGGCCCGGTGGCTGGTGCTGTCGACGCTGGTGAGCTGGTATTGCCTGGGCACGCGGTGTACTGCGCGCGTCGCAGCTGAGTTTTTGTTGTTCTCTCTTTTGTGCAGGCGGAGATAGCATCTCCGCCTTTTTTTTTGATTTTGCTTTTGATTTTGATTTTGCTTTGGGTTGGGGCTTTGGCGTTGGGCTTGGGTTTGGGGTTTGGGGTTTGGGGTTTGGGGTTTGGCTTTGACTTTGACTTTGACTTTGACTTTGATTTGGACTTGGACTTGGATTAAGCCCCTCTCCCGTTTACGGGAGAGGGGTTGGGGTGAGGGCGCTTTTAAAGCAAGCCAAAGCCAAAGCCAAAGCTCCCCCCATCCGCCCTCCGGGCACCTTCCCCCGCAAGCGGGAGAAGGGAAGTGCCAAACAGCCAGAGCCAAATCCAAAGCCGAAGCCAAAGCCAGAGCCAAAGCCAGAGTCAAAGCCAGAGCCAGAGCCAGAGCCAAAGCCAGAGCCAAAGCCAGAGCCAAAGCCAGAGCCAAAGCCAAAGCCAAAGCCAAAGCCAAAGCCATTACCGCCTGCTTAGAAATGAGGGCATAACTTCCAACGCCCCAGCCCCAGCCCCCCAAGCGGCAATCACAAAAAACTTCAGCATTCTCTTAGCAGCAAGCCACGCACAACGCTGCCCTGACAAAACAAAAAAGCCCGCTGCCAAAGCAGCGGGCCTTCAATTTGCGCCTGACCAGAACCAATCAGAACTTGTAGTTCACACCCACCTGGTAGGTGCGGCCCCATTCCACGGTTTCCAGCGGACGATCCTTGCTGCCGGCATAGGTTTCGTACTTGGAGTTGGTCAGGTTGCTGGCCTGCAGGAACAGGCTCAGGCCGCTGAGCGCGTTGCCGTCGGCGAAGCTGTAGCCCACCTGCGCGTCCAGTACGTTCTCGCCCTTCACATAACGCAGGGTGCGGGCGCCGTTGAAGTTGCCGATCTCACCGATGAAGTCCGAACGCTTGCGCTGGTTCAAACGCACTTCAAAGCCGCTGTTCTCGTAGTAAGCGGTGAAGTTGTAAACGCGCTTGGACAGGCCCGGCAGCATGATCGGTTCGCTGCCAACGCTGGAGGTGGTGCCCGGATCCGGTTTGATCATGATGTCGCTGTCGTTGAAGCTCGCGCTGGCCACCACGCCGAAGCCGCGCAGGGCGTCGGAGAACAGATCCAACGGCAACGAGGCGGTCAGTTCAGCGCCGCGCAGGCTGCCACCGGTGCCGTTGAACGGTGCGGTGTAGTAGCCGGTCATCTGTGCCGGTGCCTGCAGCTGGGCTGCATTGGTGTCGACCTTCATCCACTCCGCCACCTGGTCGGTGAAATCGTAGCCGTCACGCTTCTCGGTGTAGATGTAGCTCTTCAGGTCCTTGTAGAACACCGCAGCAGCCACGTAAGCCTTGTTGCCGAAGTACTTTTCCCAGGACAGGTCGATGGCGTTCGCAACCCACGGGCGCAGATGCGGGTTACCGCCGCTGGCGCCGGGCTTGCCCAGCGTGG
This sequence comes from Stenotrophomonas terrae, assembly GCF_039674165.1. Classification (GTDB taxonomy): domain Bacteria; phylum Pseudomonadota; class Gammaproteobacteria; order Xanthomonadales; family Xanthomonadaceae; genus Stenotrophomonas; species Stenotrophomonas terrae_A. Next base: position 42,737 of record NZ_JBDJMY010000033.1, on the reverse strand, counting down.
TGTCCATGCCGAATTCCATCGAGGCGCGAAGCTCATCCACGCGCGGGCGCGCTACCTGGCGGGCCAGGGCGAAACGCAAGGTGTTCTCCGCCGGCAGCTCGAACGCCAGGTTCAGGCTGGGCAGGAAGTCCAGGTACTTCTCGCCTTCATCGATCGGCACAACTTCATTGCCCACGCCCTGTGAGCTGTCCCAGTAATTGGAACGCGAGGATTGGTCGGCGTACTGGGCCTGGATGCCGACGTTGCCGCGTACTGGGATCGAGCCGATCTGGGTGCTGATGTTGGCGCGCAGGAAGGTGGTGGTGATCTTCTCATCCACCGTCCATTGCTTCGGAATCAGGTAGCTTTCGGTGGTAGTCGGGTTGAACAGCATGTAGCGGCCAACCGCTGCCGGTACGTTCCAGGCGGGGATGTAGCCCGCGCCGGCAAAGCCCAGGTTGACCGGCTTGTACTGCAGGTCAGCGCCGATGCTGGTGATGCCCTGGGCACCGAGGTTGATGTTGCCTTCGGCCTGGGTCTTGTTCTTGCTGCGGTCGGCGTAGTTGACGCCAATGTCGAAGTCGGAGAACCAAGTGAAGCCTTCCGGTACCGGGAAGGTGGCAGCCAGCTTGAAGCCCTTCAGCTCGTCGTCAACATGCGGGGTCTTGCCGTAACCCGAACCATAGATGGTGTTGGTCAGGTAGAGCTTGCTGTAGTCCGAATAATCGAGGCCAGGCGTGAACTGCGGGAAGCTGCCGCCCGCGAAATTCAGCTTGACCGAATCCAGCATCGGCGCCGGCAGCAGCTGCAGGTTGTTTTCCAGGTTCAGCTCGTCACGCTCGGCCTTGGACCAGCTGACGTCGGCCACCACGCGCACTTCGCCGAAGGTGAATTCGTTGTTCCAGCCAACCGCCTTGATGGTGTCTTCGCGGTTGTTGTACATGCCGCGTACCAGCGGATAGACGTTGTGCGCCACGCCGCTGACGAAGCTACCATTGCCGTTGACCACCACGTCGGTGACGTTCAGGCGGTCATAGCCACCGTTGTAATCGCCAAGATGGATTTCCATCTGGTTGGCGGTGTCGTATTCCTTGGCCTTGGTGTAGAAGGTGTCCAGCGTGCTGGTCCAGCTGTTGTTGGGCCGGAACTGCAGGGTAGCCATCACGCCATCGCGCTTGGAATGCCCGGTGCGGCGCAGGGCCTTGATGCCGTCGGAGTAATAGGTGCCTTCAGCCACGCCGGGGCGCCAGTTGTCACCGATTGCCTGCCACGGCTCATACAGGCCGACCTGGTTTTCCTGCTTGGACATCTCCGAGTGGGAGATGCCAATGGCCAGGCCGATGGTGTTGTCGGCGAACTTGTCGACATAGCTGAAATTGAGGCGATTGCCATAAGGGTCTTCGCCGGCGGCTTCGCCCAGCGAGTTCTTCTGGTAGCGGCCGCTGACGGCGATGACGCGCTCGTTGTAGCTGAGCGGGCGCACGGTCTGCAGGTCCAGTGTGCCGGACAAGCCCTGGCCAACCAGGCCGGCGTCCGGGGTCTTGTAAACGGTGACGCCGCTGATCAGTTCGGACGGGTACTGGTCGAACTCCACCGAGCGGTTGTCGCCGGTGCTGACCATCTCGCGGCCGTTGAGCAGGGTGGTGGCGAAGTCGGGCGACAGGCCGCGCACGCTGATCACCTGGGCGCGGCCAGCGACGCGCTGTGCAGCCAGGCCGGGCAGGCGGGCGATGGATTCGGCGATGCTGACGTCGGGCAACTTGCCGATGTCTTCGGCCGAGATGGCTTCCACGATCGAGGTCGAGTCGCGCTTGACCGAAATCGCGCTCTCGATGCCGCGACGGATGCCGGTAACGGTGACGGTATCCAGGTCGGTGGCCTGGGCCTTTGCTTTTGCAGTGGCTTCGTCGTCCACGCTCTGTGCGTGTGCGGCGGTTGCGCTCAGCGTGATGGCCGAAGCCAGTGCCACGCTCAGCAGGTTGCGCTTGGTGTTCAACATACTCCCCTCTCCCAGGTGATGTCGGTTGGTTGTTTTTTGCTCCCACGCATGTTGCGGGGGATGCGTCGCGGTTGTTTTTTTCGCTGCTTGCGACTGTCTCGCATGGTAATCAGCAGGCAAGCCCGTGGCGCTGGGCTGCATACGTATTCAATGGCGTGCAGGAGCGGCAGATAGGTCTGAAAACGCTTTCTGCGGTGGTTTTGGATGTCTGTACGGGGAGGGGCTGCGCGCACCTGCGCCGCTGCCCTCAAGCCATCATCTCCACTCGCGCGGGTAATGACGGCAGGGAAGCAAGGCCTGAAACGCCTTGCTTCCGCGCGACAGGGGCTTAATTCAGCGGTACAAACCGCACTGCAGCCCCGCCACCGGCGCCCAGCTGCAATTTGATCCGGTCGCCATTGCCCACTTCGCGCGTCTCGCGGACGAAGGCAAACGGTGCGGTTTGCCAGTTGGCGCCGTCGCCGTCGCGGTAGATTTCCGCGCGGTAGCGCTTGCCCGGGCCGAGGAAGCTCAGCGCCACCTCCAGCGCCTGCGGTGTCTCGCTGCCGACGCTGCCGACGAACCATTCCTCGCTACCGCGCGCTTTACGCGCAAACGTCACGTACTGGCCGATCTCGCCATTCAGCACATGGCTTTCTTCCCAGTCCACCGCCACATCCTTGATGAACTGGAAGGCGTCCGGGTGCTGCGCGTAATGTTCAGGCAGGTCGGCCACCATCTGCACCGGGCTGTACAGCACCACGTACAAGGCCAGCTGCTTGGCCAGGGTGCTGCGCAGAGCCAGCCCGTTGCGGCCCTTCAGGCTGACGATGCCGGGGGTGTAATCCATCGGCCCACCCAGCATGCGGGTGAACACAAGCGTGGCTTCATGGCCCGGCGGGTTGGGTGGGTTGCCCCAGGCGTTGAATTCCATGCCGCGCGCGCCTTCGCGCGATACCCAGTTGGGGTAGGTGCGGCGCAGGCCGGTGTCCTTGATCGGCTCGTGCGAGTTGATGGCGATGTGCTTGGCGGCGGCCTGCTGCAGCACGCGCAGGTTGTGGTTGCTCATCCACTGGCCTTCGTGCCATTCGCGGGTGATCGGGCCATCGGCCTGATCCTGGCGGTGGATGTCGCCGGCGTCACAGACATAGCCGGTCTTGATCACGTCCACGCCGTTGCGCGCGTACAGATCCAGCGCTGCCGGCAGCTGACGTTCGTAGTGGCTCACCGCGCACGCGGTTTCGTGGTGGCCGATCAGGTGCACGCCCTTGCCGGCGGCATAGCTGGCAAGTCCGGGCAGGTCGAAATCCGGGGTGGCGCGGGTGAAGTCGAAGGCCTCGCCGTTGGCGAACCAGTCACCGTCCCAGCCAACGTTCCAGCCTTCCACCAGCACGCCACGGAAACCATTGGCGGCGGCGAAGTCGATGTAGCGGCGGGTGTTTTCTGTGGTGGCGCCATGCTTGGGGCCGGTGGCCCAGGTTTCGGTTTCCAGGTGCAGCGACCACCACACGCCGGCATATTTGGCCGGCTTGAACCAGCTCACATCGCCAATCGCATTGGGCTCGTTGAGGTTGAGGATCAGGCTGGATTCGGCCAGATCACCGGCCTTTTCGCCGATGGTGATGGTGCGCCACGGGGTGTTGAAGGGCAGGGCGCGCACCACCGGTGCACCGCTGCTGGACGGGGTCAGCGTGGCGTGCAGGATGTCGCCGTCACCGCGGGCCAGGTTCATGCCGGCATAGTCGACCAGCGCGGCTTCATGGATGGAGATATGCAGGCCGTTGTCGCTGCGCAGGGTCAGCGGGGTCTGGGCGGTGCCAACTTCCTTCAGCGGCGTCTGGTGGTACAGGTATTCCTCGCGGTTCCATTCGAAGGCGGGGATCCACCACGCGGTAGCGGGGCGCGCCAGCGCGAATTCGGTCAGTTCGGCGTGGATCTGCGCCTGCTTCATGCCTGCCTGCTGCGGGAACTCGTAGCGGAAGCCGATGCCATCGTCGTAGACGCGGAACACCACATCAAAGCGGCGCTCGTAGTTGCGGCCCGCGCCCGGCTTCTCGGTGAAGCTGGCGCGCAGTTCGTTGTAATGGTTGCGGGTGAGGCGGCGCTCGCCCCAGGGCTGCTCCCAGGTTTCATCGAAGCTGCGCTGCGACTGCCCGGTCAGCGCGACATTGCGCTCCAGCCGGCCATCGCCCAGCAACATGCCCAGCCGCGACGGCGCAATCACCGCCTCGCCATTGCGCTCCACCCGGTACGAGGGGCGGCCTTCGTGCTGCGATTCGACGATCACCACCAGGTGTTTGTCGGGCGAGGTGACGCGCGCCAGATCGGCGGCGTGGGCCGGCAGGCAGCTGATCAACAGCAGCGCGAAGGCGGCTTTCAGCGACAGGCGGGCAGGGATGGGGCGTGTATCGGCCATGCGGGTCTCAACTCCGGGTTCTGGTCGGCGCGCCGGCCCTGCGGGGTGGCACGTGGCGCCACTATTCCCCGGCGCAGGCCGCCGTGGGCGTTATGCCGCATTGAATACGTATGCAACGGCGGTGCAGATCACAGGTGCGCCCTCTACCATGGCCGCAGCGCATCCGCGCCCAACCATCGCATCCGTGATTCCCGGAGGGGGGAAGCGCTTGATGAATAGCAAACCGCAGCTGTCGTTCTGGCAGATCTGGAACATGTGTTTCGGCTTCCTGGGTATCCAGTTCGGCTTCGCGCTGCAGAACGCCAATGCCAGCCGCATTTTTGAAACGCTGGGCGCGCCGATGGACGCGGTGCCGGGGCTGTGGATCGCCGCACCGCTAACCGGGTTGCTGGTGCAGCCGGTGATCGGCTACCTGTCCGACCGCACCTGGACGCGCTGGGGCCGGCGCAGGCCTTACTTCATGATCGGCGCGGTGCTGACCACGCTGGCGCTGCTGGTCATGCCGAATTCGCCGACGCTGTGGATCGCCGCCGGCACGCTCTGGGTGCTGGACGCATCGATCAACATCTCAATGGAACCGTTCCGCGCTTTCGTCGGTGATCAGCTTTCGCCCAGGCAGCGCCCGGCCGGGTTTTCGATGCAGAGCTTCTTCATCGGTGTAGGCGCGGTGGTGGCCAGCTTTCTGCCTTTCATCCTGGCCTACTTCGGTGTGGCCAACACCGCCGGCCCGGGTGAAGTGCCGGATACCGTGCGCTATGCGTTCTATTTCGGTGCCGTGGTGTTGCTGCTGGCGATGAGCTGGACGGTGTTCAGCACGCGCGAGTATTCACCGGCCGAGCTGGCCGGCTTTGACGACGCCGAGCCATCGCCGCTGCATGCCGCACAGCGTGTCGGTGGCCCGCCGCAGTGGCGCCAGATCGGTCTCTGGCTGGGCCTTGGCGTGGTACTGGCGGCCTTGATCGCGTGGCGGCAAGGCGACCGCATGCTCTATGTGCTGGCTGGCCTGTGTGCCAGCTACGGTCTGTTGCTGGCAGTGGCGCGGGTGCTGCCCGGCACGCATATGCTGGCCACCATCGTCGATGACCTGCGCAGCATGCCCGGCACGATGCGGCGCCTGGCCTGGGTGCAGTTCTTCTCGTGGTTCGCGCTGTTTGCGATGTGGATCTATACCACCGCAGCGGTAGCCGGCACCCATTTCGGCTCTACTGATACGCAGACCGCGGCCTACAACGAAGGCGCAAACTGGGTTGGTGTGCTGTTTGGTGCCTACAACGGTTTCGCCGCGGTGGCCGCGCTGATCATTCCACTGATGGTGCGCGCCATCGGCCTGCGCTGGAGCCATCTGATCAATCTGTGGCTGGGCGGGCTGGGGCTGATCTCGCTGATGCTGATCAAGGACCCTCAGTGGTTGCTGCTGTCGATGGTGGGCGTGGGTTTTGCCTGGGCATCGATCCTGTCCTTGCCCTATGCCCTGCTGTCGGACAGCGTGCCGGCGGCCAAGATGGGCGTGTACATGGGCATCTTCAATTTCTTCATCGTGATACCGCAGTTGGTCGCAGCCAGCGCGCTGGGCTTTGCCCTGCGCAACTGGTTGGGCGGTGACCCCATCCACGTGCTGGTGCTGGGTGGTTGCAGCCTGTTCGTGGCCGGGTTGTGTGTATTGCGGGTTCCGTCGCAACAGGAGGTGGTGTGATGCGTAGTCGTTTGGCAGCAGCGGTTGGTCTGGCCTTGGTGGCGGGTACGGCATTTGCCGGTAACCGGCCGGATTACATCGGCACCACCGAGCCGTTTGCCCGTGATGCGGTGTACTTCGTGGTCACTGACCGCTTCGTCAACGGCGACACCAGCAACGATCACCGCGACCAGGGTGGCGAGCACCCAACTTTCGATATTCCGGTGCCTTGCCCGGACAAGGTCGACGGCAACATCGGCTACCTAGGCGGCGACTTCAAGGGCGTGCTGGACAACGCCGACTACATCCGCAATCTCGGCTTTGGCGCGGTGTGGATCACGCCCATCATCGACAACCCCGACCAGGCCTTCACCGGCAGCAAGCCGATCAGCTGCACCAGTACGCTGACCGATCGTGGCAAGACCGGTTACCACGGTTACTGGGGCATCAACTTCTACAAGCTGGACGAGCACCTGCCCAGCGCCGACCTGGATTTCGCCGGGCTGACCAAGGGCTTGCACGACGCCAAGCTGAAGGTGGTGCTGGATATCGTCGGCAACCACGGCTCACCGGCCTGGACCATGCCCAAGCGCCAGCTGCAGTTCGGGCAGATTTTCGACAAGGACGGCAAGCTGATCGCCGACCACCAGAACCTGGCGCCGGACAAGCTCGACCCGAAGCACAACCCGCTGCACGCGTTCTACAACAACATCGGCCCGGTCGATGGCAGCAAGGGTTCGATCTTTGACGGCAACCTGGCCGAGCTCTCGGATTTCAACGAGCACAACCCGGCGGTGATGGATTACCTGGTTGGCGCCTACCTGCAGTGGACGGCGCAGGGCGTGGATGCTCTGCGCATCGATACCATCGGTTGGTTGCCGCATCCGTGGTGGCATGAATTCGTGCAGCGCATCCGCGCCGAGCACCCGGGCATGTTCATGTTCGGCGAAGCCTTCGACTACGACGCGGCCAAGATTGCCGAACACACCTGGCCGTCGAACGCGAACGTCAGCGTGCTCGATTTCCCGCTGCGCGGTGCCATGTCCTCGGTATTCGGCAAAGAGCAGAAGGGTTTTGAAGCACTGGCCGAGCCGCTGCATCTGAGTGGCGGCCCGTATGCGAATCCCTACGCGTTGATGAGCTTCTACGACAACCACGACATGGCGCGTCTGGATGCCAGCGACGCCGGCTTCATCGACGCGCACAACTGGTTGTTCACTGCACGCGGTATTCCGGTGCTTTATTACGGCTCGGAAACCGGCTTCATGCGCGGCCGTGCCGAGCATGCGGGCAACCGTGCGTACTTCGGTCAGCAGCGTGTGGATGCTGCAGGGCAGAGCCCGATCTTCGCGCCCCTGCAGCGCATCGCCAAGCTGCGCGAAGCGACGCCTGCGTTGCAGCGCGGCCTGCAGGTCAACGAGCGCTTGCTGGGCGATGAAGCGGTGTTCTACCGCGTGCTGCAGCAGGGCGATACCGCACAGACGGTATTGGTGCTGTTGAACAAGAGCGATGCGGCACGCACGTTCGAGGTGAGCCGTTACCTGCAGGCCGGGCAGTGGCGCGATGTGCTGGATGGCGGCAACGTAAAGGTGAAGAACGCACTGAAGGCCGAGGTGCCGGCGCATGGCGTCAAGGTGTTCGTGCTGGATGCGCAGGTGAATCAGAGCGAGCTGCAGGCGCAGCTGGATGCGGCGATGGCGGACCAGATCGCGCGGGATAAGCGATTGGCGCAGTAAAGCCTGCTTAAGCCCCTCTCCCGCGTGCGGGAGAGGGGGTGGGGTGAGGGCAGCTTCAGCTTCGCGCCAAAAGCCACCCCTCCCCAACCCTCCCCTTTGCTACGCAAAAGGGAGGGAGCCAAGCCCCCTCCCTTTGCCGCAGGCAAGGGGAGGGTTGGGGAGGGGTAGAGCTCTTGCTTCTGCTCGTGCCTCTGCATCAGCCTCTGCCTCTGCCCCAGCCCCAGCCCCAGCCCCAGCCTCCAGCTCCCGCCTTTGCGACTCCACCAGCCCCACCCGCTACAATCCGCCCCCAGGCATTCCCGGCGGCACCCCATGAACCAGCTCCCCCCGCAGACCCCCATCGAAATCCTGTTGCAGACCGCAATGGACGGCAAGCTGCCGATCCGCGCCTTCATGCAGGCCTTCGTGGCGTCCGAGGTGGTGCTGCTGACCGGCAGCCTGGTCACGCCCGACGGCAGCGGCTTTGATCCACTGCTGTTCGACAAACAGGGCGTGCTGCACGTGGCGGTGTTCACCGATATGGCGCGGGTTGGCTTTCATCAGCAACAGGCCCCGCACAACATCCGCATGCTGATGCTGGAGGTGCTGCGGCGCGTGCCGGGCGGCTACGGCGTGGTGATCAATCCCGGCACGCCGCTGGGCTTTGAAATCGCACCATCGGGCGTGGGCGAAATTCTCAAGGATTTCACCTGATAGAGCCGCTGCCCCAGCTACGCGAGCAAACGTAGCCCGGGTAAGCGCAGCGCACCCGGGGCTTGTGCCTGATCGCGCAAGTGGTTGCCGGCTTCAATTTGATCGTCCTGCTTTTCCCGGGTGTGCTTTGCTTGCCCGGGCAACAAGGCGTGCCGCATTCCCGCTTGGCTCAGCCCCGTCGCGAAGATTCGCGCACCACCAGCTTCACCGGAATGGTGAGCCCGTCCACAGCTTCACCGGCAATCAGCCCCAGCAGCTTGTCGACCAGCAGCTGGCCGGCCTGCTTGGTGTCCTGCTGCACCGTGGTCAGCGCCGGTGATACCGAGGCTGCCAGCGGAATATCATCAAAACCGGTCACCGCGATGTCCTGTGGCACCTGCAGGCCGCGTTCGCGCAGGGCGCGCAGGGCACCGATGGCGATCAGGTCGCTGGCCGCGCAGATCGCATCAAACGCCATGCCTTGGTCCAGCAGCGCCAGACAGGCGGCATGGCCGGATTCCTCGGTGGTGATGGCGTCGTGCTGCAGGCCGGCATCCGCTGCCAGTCCCCGGTCCCGCAGTGCCTGCGCGTGGCCGCGATAGCGCTCTTCGAACTCCGGGTAATGGCTTGAGGCATGGCCAAGGAAGGCGATGCGCCGGCAGCCCTGCTCAAGCAGATGCGCGGTGATGTCGTAGCCACCCTGGAAGTTGTCGCTGCCTACCGACACCCCCGGTTGGCCGGGCAGGGCGGCGCCCCAGCGCACGAAGTGGGTGCCTTGCTCGACCAGCCGCTGCAGACGCTCCACCGACTCGTGGTAATCGCCATAACCCAGCAGGATGATGCCGTCGGCCTTGTTGCTGTCCTCGAAATCGGCGTGCCAGTCGCTGGACAACTGCTGGAAGGACACCAGCAGATCGCGACCATGCAAGGCGCAGGCGCGGGTGATCGAGCCCAGCATCGAGTGGAAGAACGGGTTGATCAGCGAGTCATCGGTGGTCGGGTCCTCGAAGAACAGCAGGGCCAGGGTGCCCGAGCGCTGGCAGCGCAGGCTGGAGGCGTTCTTGTCGACCTTGTAGTTCAGCTGCCTGGCGATATCCAGGATGCGCTGGCGGGTCTCGGCGTTGACCATCGGGCTGCCGCGCAGCGCTCGCGACACGGTGGGCTGCGAAACGCCCGCCATGTGTGCGATATCCAATGAGGTGGCTTTGCCCTTGATGACCATCATGCCTGGTGATGTGAAGACGTCAGGCATCATGCCATGGGCCATGCGGGACCGGGATGGGCGGCACCGCTGGCAGGTCCCGGCCTGGCCCGGGCAGAGCGTGGGCTGGGGGCCGCTTCAGCTGCTCCGGGGCGAGCGCAAGCCTTACGTGCCAAGGCATCTGCGGATTGACTGATATCTGCCGCAGGAACGATATAATACGTGGGCTATTGCCCGCATCCGGCGGGTGGACCCCAACGGAAGAGTAGGAACCTATGGCCCGCGGCATCAATAAAGTCATCCTCGTCGGCAATCTCGGCAACGACCCGGACACCAAGTACACCCAGGCCGGCATGGCGATCACCCGCATCAGCCTGGCCACCACCAGCGTGCGCAAGGACAAGGACGGCAACCAGCAGGAGCGCACCGAATGGCACCGCGTGGTGTTCTTCGGCAAGCTCGGCGAGATCGCCGGCGAATACCTGCGCAAGGGCAGCTCGGTCTATGTCGAAGGCGAACTGCGCTACGACAAGTACACCGGCCAGGACGGTGTTGAGAAGTACACCACCGATATCGTCGCCAACGAAATGCAGATGCTCGGCGGCCGTGGTGAAGGCGGCGGTGGTGGTGGCGGCATGGGCGGCGATCGTCCGCAGCGCCAGTCGGCCCCGCGCCAGCAGCAGGGCGGCGGCCAGGGCGGTTACGGCAACCAGGATCAGGGCGGCGGCGGTGGCGGTGGCTACGGCGGCGGTCAGCGCCAGCAGCAGCGCCAGGCACCCCCGCAGCAGCAGTCGGCTCCGCCGATGGACGACTTTGCCGACGACGATATTCCGTTCTGATAATCGTCTTGCGCGTTTGTTTGCCAAAGGCCATGCACTGCATGGCCTTTTTTTATGCAATGCCCGAAGAAGACATTCGGCATTACAGGTGGCTATGACCACATGTCAATTGGATCTGGTCCGAAAATACATTTCCTTATTTGTGACCAAATCGAATCTGCGGGTTTGCTAAAATAACTGGCAGAGTTGTGCTTACAGGGGGCAGGCGCAATCAGGGCGGACGGGAGGTTTCCGGTTCTGGTTGTGCAGCCGATGTTTTTCGGAATGGTGCGCAGGCCCCAATCATTCCGCGCGGCCGCTGGCCGCAATTGCTCAAGGACGGTTGGTTCATATGCAAGGCAAAGGAATGCGGGTGCGTGGCGCGTTGATGACGCGTGCGCGGTTGTTGGTGGTTGCATGTGCAGCCGTGCTCGGAACTGGCGCCGCACAGGCGCAGACAGCAGACGTAAACGCGCAGGAACTGCTGCGGCAACAAGAGCGCGAGCGCGTCTTGCGTGAGCAGCAGGAAGCGCAGCCAGATGCGCGTCTGCAAGCCACGCCGGAAGAAAACATCGGACGCCTGCCCGTTGATGAAGCGCCTTGCTTCGTCATCAACCACATCACCCTGGACGGCGAAGAGGCTGATCGCTTCCGCTGGGCCTTGAAGGCCGCCGATCCCAAGGACGATCCTGTTACCGGTCGCTGTCTGGGTACGGCCGGCGTCGATATCGTGATGAAGCGCGTGCAGAACGCGATCATCGCCCGTGGCTATGTCACCACCCGTATCCTCGCCGCGCCGCAGGATCTGAAAAGCGGGGCCCTGCAGCTGACCGTGGTGCCGGGCCGGATCCATGCAATTCGTTTTGCCGACAGCGCGCAGTCGGCTCCTGCGTTGTGGAATGCGATGCCGGCGGCACCTGGCGACCTGTTGAACCTGCGTGACATCGAACAGGCGTTGGAGAATTTCCAGCGTGTGCCAACCGCGTCCGTGGATATCCAGATTGCTCCGCCGGCCGAAGGGGCCGATGCCAAGCCGGGTGAAAGCGATCTGCTTATCAGCTGGAAGCAGCGCTCCAAGGTCCGCGCAAACCTGACCCTGGACGATTCCGGCAGCCAGTCCACCGGCAAGCTGCAGGCCGGCGCTACTGTGTCCTTGGACAACCTGGCCGGTTTGAACGACCTGTTCTATCTCAACGCCGGCAAGTCGGTGTTCAACGGCAGTGGCCGCGACACCGAGAGCTGGGCCGCGCACTACAGCGTGCCGGTCGGCAAGTGGCTGGTGGGCGTCAACGCCAGCAAGTACGACTACAGCCAGTCCGTTGCCGGTGCCTACGAAACCTATGTGTACAGCGGCGCCAGCCGCAACGCGGAAGTGCGCCTGACCCGCATGCTGTTCCGCAACGCCAGCTTCAAGACCAGTGGCTATGCACGGGCCTGGTACCGCGATTCGAACAACTTCATCGACGACACCGAGATCGAAGTGCAGCGCCGGCGCATGGCAGGCTGGGAGTTGGGGCTGGCGCACAAGCACTTCTTCGGCAACAACACGCTGGATGCCGGGCTCGCCTACCGGCGAGGTACCGCAGCATTCGGTGCCTTGCCTGCACCGGAGGAGGCCTTCAGCGAAGGCACCGCGCGTGGCCGCATCATCACCGCTGATGCGCAGCTGATGCTGCCTTTCAAACTCGGCAAGCAGCCCGTGCGTTACACCGGCAGCTGGCGTGCGCAGTGGAACCGTTCCCTGCTGGTGCCGCAGGACCGTTTCTCCATCGGCGGCCGCTACACCGTGCGCGGTTTTGACGGCGAAATGTCCCTGAGTGGCGAACGCGGCTGGGTACTGCGCAACGAACTGGGCTTTGCGCTCGGCGGTGGGCAGGAGGCCTATCTGGGCGCGGACTACGGCCATGTCGGTGGCCCGGCCACGCGCTGGCAGATGGGTGACTACCTGGCGGGCGCGGCCGTCGGCCTGCGCGGCGGCGTTGCCCACGCGCAATGGGACGTCTTTGTCGGCAGCCCGCTGCACAAACCGGCGGGTTTCCCAACTGCATACACGACGTTCGGCTTCAGCCTGAGCGCCTCGTTCTGATATCCGGCGGTCACCTCGGCCGCCTACAAATGGAATCTGCTGCCGTTATCCGTACCGGAAAGGCAGCAGATCAAACATCCAAGCATCGAAAGGAAGCAATGCCATGAATCGTGTCTACCGTCTGGTCTATAACCGTACCCTGGGTGTGTGGCAGGTGGCGTCGGAACTGGTGAAGGCAGCGAAGGGCGGCCGCAGCAGCGGCACCGGCCTGTCCACGGCGGCATTGCATCCGATGAGCTTTGGCCTGTGGTTGTTGATGGGCTGGGTGGGGCTGGTACAGCCGGTGACCGCACAGCAGGCACCTACCGCCCAGGCCGGCCGCATCGTTGCCGATCCCGGCGCGCCGGACCGGCAGCGCCCGACGGTGGTGACCTCGGCCAACGGCACGCCGCAGGTAAATATCACTACGCCCAGTGCGGCCGGTGTGTCGCGTAATACGTATAGCCAGTTCGATGTAGGCAGCGACGGCGCCATCCTCAACAATTCGCGCGGCAACGTGCAGACCCAGCTTGGCGGCTGGGTGCAGGGTAATCCCTGGCTGGCCAAGGGCACCGCGCGGGTCATCCTCAATGAGGTCAACAGTGCCAACCCCAGCCAGTTGCGTGGCTATGTGGAAGTAGCCGGTGACCGCGCCCAGGTGGTGATCGCCAACCCAGCCGGCATTTCGGTGGACGGTGGCGGCTTCCTCAATGCCAGCCGCGTCACCCTGACTACCGGTACGGCCATCGTCAACGCCGGCGTTCTGGATGGTTATCGCGTCGATGGCGGCGCGGTGCGGATCAGCGGCGCGGGTCTGGATGCGACCGACAGCGACTACACCGACATCATCAGCCGCTCGCTGGAAGTGAATGCCGGCATCTGGGCACAGCAGTTGCACGCCAGCCTTGGCAGCAACGTGGTCAGCGCCGACCACAGCCAGGTGAACGCAAAGACCGCCAGCGGCAATGCGCCGGTGTTCGCATTGGACGTGGGCGCACTGGGCGGCATGTACGCCAACAAGATCTGGCTGGTCGGCAACGAACACGGCGTCGGCATGCGCAACGCCGGCAAGATCGGTGCGCAGGCCGGTGAGCTGGTGGTTACGGCCGAGGGCAGGCTTGAAAACAGCGGCTCATTGCAGTCACAGCAGGATACGAAGCTCTCCGCCGCCGGCGGCGTTGCCAACAGGGGCACCGTGAGTGCAGCACGCGAAGCCATCATCAGTACCGCTGCGGATCTGGACAATAGCGGCGGCACCCTCAATGCGCGACGTATCGAGGTCAATGCGGATGCCCTGCGCAATCAAGGCGGCGCCATCGAACAGGTTGGCGCACAGCAGCTCAATCTTTCGGCCGGAACCCTCAGCAATCGCAACGATGGCCGCATTGGCGTGGTGGAGGCCGCTACCTCAGGTGGCGGTACCGGCGGCAGCACGGGTGGTGGCTCCGAAGGTGGCAATGGCGGCGGCACCGTGGGCGGTGGTGGCCCAGCTCCAGGCGAAGGCGGCGGTGGTACGGGCGGCACGGTCACGCCGCCTGTTACGCCGCTGGCGGCCGGCGCACTCAACATCGGCAACACGTTGAACAATGATGGCGGCCGGATCGACGCGCTGGGCGCTGTGGACATCCGTGCGCGCGCAGGCCTGGACAATAGTGGCGGCAAACTGGGTGTAGCCACGCTGCAGCTGGAGGGCGGCGACCTGCGCAACATCGGCGGCAATCTGGCGGTACATGATGCTGACCTGCGTGCTGCCACCGTGGACAACAGCCAAGGGCAGTTGAACGTTGCCGGCAGTTTCAAACTCTCCGCCGACGCGTTGATGAATCGCGGCGGCAGCATCGCGCATGGCGGCGTTGATGCAGGCATATGGACGGTTGCCGGTGCATTGGACAACAGCGGCGGCACGCTGGCCAGCAATGCCAGCACGTTGCGCTTGAACGCCGCTTCGTTGGCCAACGAAAAGGGAACAATCAGTCACGCCGGTACGCAGGGCCTTTGGTTGACCACGGGCAATGTGGCTGGCCAGGGTGGCAGCATTGTCAGCAGTGGCATGATCACTCTCGCAGCAGGGGCGGTTGATCACCGCAATGCCACGCTCAATGCCACGCAGATTGCGCTGGACGCCGCTGCATTTGATAACCGGGCCGGTACGGTGGTTGCCACCGGCTCACAGGCCAATGTCCTGAACGTCCAGACGACGTTGGACAATAGTGAAGGCACTTTGGCGAGCAACGGTGACTTGACCATCACTGCCGCCGAGCTCGGTAACGCCGGCGGCACCGTGCAGCACGCAGGCGAGGGCACGTTGGCAATCAACGCCGTCCAACTCAGCGGGCACGGCGGTAGCCTGGTCAGCAACGGCAGCCTCAACATCGCCGGGCAAACCACGGATCTGCGCGATGGCAACACTTCCGCGCAGCGCATCGCCATCAAGACCGGAGAGCTGATCACCGCCGGCGGCCAGATGGCTGCCACCAGCACCGATGCCCTGAACCTGCAGGTGCAGAACCGCTTGGACAATACCGGCGGCACCATCGGCAGCAATGGCGCGGTTGCGCTGAGTGCAGCCAATTTCATCAACAACCAAGGCAAGCTGATTGCTGCCGGCAATGCCGCATCAAGCATCCGTATCGCGCAATCGCTGGAGAACCGCGGCGGTACGGTGTCCAGCAACGGCGCATTGCAGATTGACGCGGGCCAGCTGCACAACGTGGGTGGCTCGGTGGTGGTTGCCGAAGGCGCCGACCTACGGGTGAAGGTGGATGCGCTGCTGGACAATAGCGGCGGCGGGCGACTGGCAGCCGGGGGTGACATGCGTTTGGAGGCTGCCCGCCTGGACAACCGCAGCGGCTCGATCGAGCACGCCGGTGAGGGAGAGCTCCGCGTTGAGGTTGCCGAGCTGTTGGGCGCTGGTGGAAGCATTGTCGGCAATGGCAGCCTGACATTGGAAGGCGATGCGGTCGATCTGCAGGGCGCCACCACGCAAGCGCGGAAGCTGAAGCTCAAGGCGAACGCACTCACCACCGCTGACGGCACCTTGGTGTCCACCGGTAGTGACGCGCTGCAGCTGCAGGTGCGCGATGGCTTGAACAATGACGGCGGCGTTATTGCAGCCAACGGTGGCCTGGAGCTCAGCGCAGGCGCGCTGTCCAATCGCGAAGGAAAGCTGAGTTCAGCGGGTACATCGGCGAGCAATATTGAGGTGGCAGGTCAACTCGACAACACCTCGGGCAACATCTCCAGTAACGCCGATATGCTGGACCTGAGCGCAGGCAGTCTGGTGAACACGCAAGGTGTGATCAGTCATGCAGGTGCCCAAGGTTTGCAGCTGAGCACCGGCAGGCTGGACGGCCAGAAGGGAACCATTGCCACGGGTGGCGCGCTCACGCTCACCGCCGGTGTGGTGGACCATCGCGCCGCAACGCTGAACGCCAATCAGCTCACGTTGAATGCAGTGGATTTCGACAACCGCGGTGGCACGGTGGTCATGACCGGCGACCAGTCCAATACGCTGGATGTGCAGGGCGTACTGGACAATGGCGATGGCGGCACGCTTGCCAGCAACAGCGACTTGACGATTCGTGCAGCAAGTTTCGGCAATGCGGCAGGTACCGTGCAGCACGCCGGCACCGGCACGCTGGCCATTACTGCCGCCACGCTCGCCGGCCAGGCCGGCAGCCTGCTCAGCAATGGCAGCCTGAACATCAGCGGGCAGGTGACGGACCTGCGTGATGGCACGACTTCGGCGCAGCGTATCAATGTGCAGACCGGTGATCTGACCACGGCGGGTGGGCAGCTGGTGTCAACCGGTGCCGATGCGCTGCTGCTGCAGGTCCGCAACCGGTTGGACAACAGCGGTGGCAGCATTGGCAGCAACGGCGCGGTTGATCTGCGCGCGGCAACATTCCTGAACAACCAAGGCAAGTTGCAGGGTGCTGGTGCGGCGGCAAGCGCTATTGCGGTTGCCGGTGCAATGGAGAACCGCGGCGGCATCGTGGTGACGGCAGGGGACGCCGATGTGCATGCGGCAAGCCTGGATAACCGAGGCGGCAGCCTGCATGTGGCAGGTACCTCCACGCTCGAACTGACAGTTGATGGCTTGCTGGACAACCGCGAAAAAGGCATGGTCTCCAGCGGCGGCGATGCAGTGGTGGCAGCCGGCGGATTGAACAACAATCAAGGCACCGTAGCCGCAGGCCAAGCGTTGGCGCTCACCGTACAGACGGGGATCGACAACAGTGGCGGCATTGTTCAGGCGGGTACGGACTTGCAGCTGACCAGCAGTGGCCTCAGCAATGCGGGCGGTACGGTACTGGGCGGCAAGGCCGCCATCGACACCCGTGGGCAACTGCTCGACAACAACGGCGGCACGATAGCCAGCCTGGAAGCTGGGCTCACCATCAACAGCGGAATGCTGCAGAACAATGCTGGCTTGATTCAATCCGCGGCGGCGCTGGTTGTGGATACAGCAGGCAACGCCTTGCTCAACCTCAACTCCGGCAGTGCTGGCATCGTGAGTGCCGGCACCCTGGATATCCGCAGCGGTGCCTTGGACAACCGCAACGGTGTCGTGTTCGCGCAAGCCAATGCACAGCTGGATGCGAGCAGCATCGACAACAGCCAGGGCGGCTCCTTGGTGAGTGCGGCGGATTTGGCCGTGCGCACGCAATCGCTGGCAAACGCCGGCGGTGTGGCCAAGGCGGGCAACAATGCCACCCTCAATGTGCAGAACACGCTGGACAACCAAGCGGGCCTGGTTGCCGCCAACGGTACGCTGGTACTAAACGCTGGCAGCGTAGATAACCGAAGCACCGCTGTAGCGGACCAGGCCCTCGGCCTGCAGGCGGGCACGATGCAGCTGACGACGCAGTCGCTGGACAATCGTCAGGGCCAGGTCATTGCCGATGGCAACGCAACGCTGACACTCACGGCGGGTCTGAACAACGCTGGCGGCCAGGTATCTACCGGCAACCGCCTGGATATCAGTGCAGATACCGTGCTCAATACCGCCGGCACGCTGGTATCGGGCGGCGATCAAAGCTTGGCCGCTCGCAATCTCAGTGGCGATGGCAAGGTGTTGGCACAAGGCGACGCGACCCTTGTGCTGGGCGAGAGCTTCACCAATACCGGGGAGCTGGTGGCAAATGGCGCGCTCAGCCTCACCACTGCGGGGGATGTGAACAACCACGGCAAAATCCAGGGCGGCGCGGTGGCAGTGCGCGCAGCCAACATCAGCAATGCCGTCGAAGGTGAGATCAGCAGCCTTGGGCTGACCCAGCTGTCGGCCGATGGCAAGGTGGTCAACCGTGGCCTGATTGATGGTGGAACCACGCACATTGTGGTGGATACGCTGGAGAACACCGGTAGCGGCCGAATCTACGGCGACCACGTTGCCATCCAGGCCAGGGAGCTGCTCAACCGCGCCGAGACCCTGGCGGGCGTGGCGACATCGGCAACCATCGCTGCGCGTGACCGGCTCGATCTTGGCGCCGGTCATCTGATCAACAGCGACCAAAGCCTGATTTACAGCGGAGGTGATGCTGCCATCGGCCAGGTGCTGGATGTAAACCGGCTGGCGACAGGAACCGCCCAGCAGGTAGACAACATCAGCTCCATCATCGAGGTGGGCGGTAACCTGGATATCAACGCGCTGGCGGTCAACAACATCCGCCAGAACGTCGTCGTGGAGCAGGTGAAGACGGTCAATGCTCCTGTGCGCCTGGATCAGCCAAGCTGGTTCAAGAACGGCAGCAACGGCAACTCCGACTACAAGACCACCAGCAACTACGTCGCGCACGAGATCTACTATCTAAGCCCCGACGATATTCTGGAAGACACCCCTTACATCACCCCGGACGGCTATGTCGTGCGCCGCGCAGTGCTGCGCGTGAATGCGCAGACAACTGCCTATCTGTTTGGCCGTGGCGGCTTGTACGGTGCCAGAGGCGGGCGGTCGCGCTTGGTGATGAGCGATGGCACGGTGACGATTTATTACACCGGCCGACAGGATGGCCAAGCCAATCCCGACCTTGTGACCACAGGTGCGGATGATCCCTTCCGCGAACTCATTCCCTCCGAGCCGGGGGCGCCTGCATTCAGGTACGAAGAGGACAACCTCACCTATTCCAGCAACTACGGCACGTGTACCACCAACTGTGTCCAGCTGACTGCGCTGTACCAGTACACCGACCCTGATCACATGCTGATCGAGATGCGGCGTGATCCAAACAATACCTCTGGCAACGAGCAGTACCGTATTGCCACCCACAGCATTGTTGAAGATGTGGTGAGTTCAGCCGGGGCCGATGCGACCATCAATGCCGGCGGCAATATGCGCATCGATACCGATGCGTTGTTGAACCAGTATGGCCGCATTGCGGCGGGCGGGAATCTCGATATCGTGGGTATCAACCGCGATACCGCCAGCGTGCAGAACATAGGCTTGTCGCTCTACCGCACGCATTCGTTCAACAACACGTCCTACACCTATCGGGGCGCTTCCAGTTCCTGGAAAAACTCCGATATCTCCGAGAAGGTGGGGGAACTTGGCGGCGTACTTTCTGCGGGTGGCACGCTCAGCGTGGACGTTGGTGACCTGAGCAACCTCAACAATGGCCGCGATGCGCCAAATGTCCAGGATGGCGCTGGGCTTGCCAATTTGAATGCCCAAGGGCCGGGTGCGGGCGCAGTGGGACCGGGCGCTGGCCAGGTGCAGGGGCCTGGCGTCGTGAAGGGGCAGGTTGTCGCGGACGCGAATGCCAACGGCCCGGATGCCGCACAAGCCGGCAACGCCAGCACAGTCAATACACAGGGCACAACCGGCCTGGGCGGCACCACCGCGGTGCGCGCCATCGGCGATGGCGCCGATACCATCGTGACTACCGCCATCGATGGCAAGGCACCCACCGGAAGCCTGTTCAAGGTGGACGCCAATCGCGGCCAGCACCTGGTGGAAACCGATCCGCGTTTTGCGGATTACCGCAACTGGCTGAGCTCTGACCACCTGCTCGCGCAGATGGGCTTTGACCCGGTCACCACGCAGAAGCGCCTGGGCGATGGCTTCTACGAGCAGAAGCTGGTGCGTGAGCAGATTGGCGAACTCACCGGTCGTCGTTTCCTTGATGGCTATGCCAGTGATGAGGATCAGTACCGTGCCCTGCTGGAAGCCGGGGCTACCGTCGCCAGCGGCTGGGGCCTGCGCCCGGGCATCGCGCTGACCGCCGAGCAGATGGCGCAGTTGACCAGCGACATCGTCTGGCTGGTTGAGCAGACCATCACCCTCGCCGATGGCTCAACCACCACCGCGCTGGTGCCGCAGGTTTATCTGCGCGTGCAGCCGGGTGACCTCGCCAACAACGGTGCGCTGCTGGCTGGTGCCAACGTTGACCTGAAGCTGCGCGGCGACTTCGTCAATGAAGGCGATGTGGCTGGTCGAAAGCTGGTGTCCATCGACGCAGGCAACATCCGCAATCTTGCTGGTGCCAATATCAGTGGCCAGCAGGTAGGGCTGCAGGCCAAGCAGAACATCGACATCATCGGCAGCAAGGTGACCGCTACCGATGCACTCAGCGTCAAGGCGGGTGGCGATATCACTGTTGCCAGCACCACACGCAGCTGGGAGAGCGGTGGCACTCACGCGCAAAGCAGCACCAGCATCGACCGCGTAGCCGGGCTGTACGTCACCAGTCCCAGCGGTATCGGTGCACTCACCGTCAATGCCGGGGGCGATGTCACCCTGACCGGTGCCCAGGTGGTAAACGCCGGCACGAACGGCGCAACCGTGCTGGCGGCCGGTGGCAACCTCAACCTGGACACCATCGCGCAGAAACAAAGCCTGGATTTCACCGCCGACAGCCGCAACTACCTGCGCACCAGCCAAACCACGCATGTTGGCAGCACCGTAAGCGGCGCCGGCAACGTGGTGTTGCAGGCCGGCAACGACGTCAACCTGACCGCCGCAAACGTCAGCGCCGGCAATGCGATGGCTGTGCAGGCCGGGCGGGATATCAACAGCAGCGTTGCTGTGGATGTCAGCACCTTCGACACCGGATATGCAGGCAAGAAGTCCTCGCGTGCGGTATCAGCCAGTGACGAAACCGTGCAGGGTACGCAGATTACTGCTGGCGGTGACATTGCGATGCAGGCAGGGCGCGACGTCACGCTGCAGGCAACAACCGTTGCCAGCGATGACGGAGGCATCGGTGTTTCTGCTGGCCGCGACGTCAACCTGACTGCGGCGCAGGAAGAGCACGACCTGACCATCGACGAGCAGCGCAAGAAGAAGGGCTTCCTCAAGACCAAGACCACCACCACTCACGATGAGTGGCATGACAGCATTGCAGTTACCACCACGTTGAGCGGTGAGACCGTCACCGTGGCAGCCGGCCGTGACCTGACCTCGCAGGGGGCGCAGATTGCGGGTACGGGGGATGTGGTGCTGGCAGCAGGGCGTGACCTTACGCTCGGTACGGCAGAAAGCACCTCAACCGAGGTGCACGACAAGACCGTGACCAAGTCTGGTCTGTTTGGTAGCGGGGGCATCGGTTTCACTGTAGGTAAGCAGCGCACCGATAGGCTGATACCACCGGGGTAAGCCACACAGGCAGCACGGTAGGCAGCCTGGGCGGCGACGTGACTCTGTTGGCAGGTAATGCACTGAAGATTGAAGGCAGCGATGTGATCGCCCTGCAGGGGGATATCACCGGCAAGGCCAAGTCCATCTCCATCACCGAGGTGCACGACACAACTACGGCGGAGCAACAGACCCGATTCAAGCAGGCGGGTTTGACGGTTGCAGTCAGTGCGCCGGCCCTGAGCTTGCTGGAAACGGCCAATGACCTGAACAAAGCCGCGAAGCAATCCGGCGGTGACGGCCGTATGCAGGCACTGGCAGCGGGGACAGCGGCGCTCAACGCCTACAACTCGGCCGGTGCCATGGGGCAGCTTGCGGATGGTCTTGCCAGCGGCAACCCGGCAGACATGGCCAAGGGGGCGAACGTCAGCATCTCGGCCACCATTGGTGCCAGCAAGAGCTCAAGCCAGAGCACGCAGAGCAGTAGCCAAGCCAAGGGCTCCAGCCTGCAGGCAGGTGGTGATGTCAGCTTGATCGCAACCGGCGGTGGCGAAGACAGCAATATCCTGATTCGCGGGAGCGACATTACCGCCGGCAAGGATGTGCTGCTTGCTGCTGACAACAACATCACGCTTGAAGCAGCCCAGAACACCGCCGAACAACACAGCAGCAGCAAGAGCAGTAGCTGGGCGCTGGGCGTGGCTGCCAGCTATGGTAGCGATGGTGGCGCCATAGGCGTAACCGCAAGTGCCAGTGCATCGCGAGGCAATGCCGATGGTAAGGATGTCACCCAGCGCAACACGCATGTAAGCGCTGGCAATACCGCCACTGTTATCAGCGGCGGTGACACCACGTTGAAGGGCGCACAGCTGTCGGCAGATAGAGTGGTGGCCAATGTCGGCGGTGATCTGAACATCGAGAGCCTGCAGGACACCAGTACCTATGACAGCAAGAACAAGAGCATGGGCGCCAGCGTTACCGTCGGTGCAGGGTTCAGCGGCAGTGCCAGCTATAGCAGCAGCAAGGTCGATGGCGACTACGCCAGCGTTACCGAGCAGAGCGGCATCCAGACCGGCGCAGGCGGTTTCGATATCACTGTTGCGGGCAATACCGATTTGAAGGGTGCGGTGATTGCCAGTTCGCAGGAAGCAATCGATGCGGGTTTGAATCGGCTGCAGACCGGCACGCTGACGTCCTCGGATATCGAGAACCACAGCCAGTACAGCGCCAAGAGCGTCAGCCTTTCAGGCGGCTACAGCGTTGCTGGCGAAGGTGGTGGAGCCGAGAGCAGCCCGAGCACCACCAACAACGGCAGCAACTGGTCGTGGCAGAACTACAACACAGGCGCGCAAGGCGCAGCCGCCGGTTACGGCAGTGAGAAAGGAAAGGAGAGCTCGACCACCGCCAGTGGTATCAGTGGCGGGACGGTAGTCATCACAGATCAGGCGGGCCAGCAGGCACTGACCAGCAAGACCGCAGAAGAAGCGCTTGCCGCGTTGAACCGTGAAGTGCTCACCGGTGATGATGCCAATGGCCTAGCCAAGGCCTGGGACGGTCAGAAGCTGCAGCAGCAGGTGGAAGCGCAGGCGCAGATCACGGCGATGTTCGGGCAGCAGGCTAGTAAGGCGGTTGGCGACTATGCACAGAAGCAGATGGAGCTTGCTGCGGAGAAGCGCCAGGAGGCCGCAACGGCGACTGATCCCGCTGAGAGGGACGCGTTGAACGCTTTGGCCGATCAACTGAATAGTCAGTGGGGCGAAAGCGGAAGTTTGCGCGTGCTCGCACATACCGTGATTGGCGGTCTCACCGGTGGTGTTGGTGGTGCGGCAGGTGCAGCCGCTGGTACGTTGACCGCGCCCAAGGTAGCCGAGGTATTACGCGAAGCAGGGGTGACCGGGCCGTTGGCTGATGTGCTGACAGGGGTAGCTTCAACAGCAGCTGGTGCTGCTGCTGGGGGCGTAACAGGAGCTGCCGCAGGTATTAATGAGGTTTCCAACAACTACTTGAAGCATCAGCAGATTGCGGACCTGCAGTCGGAGCTTGGAAGATGCAATTTTGACGAGAATTGCCTGGATCGTGTAAGTAAAAAATATTTGGACATATCGAGGAGCAATGATGTTGAACTGGCATATTCATGCGCGCAGAGTCCGACTGGCAGTGCTTGTCAGGATGGCATTAGGGAGGCGATGAACTATGTGGGTGATAAATCTTGGAAGTCGTACACCTCCATGCCACTAGGCATAGATAGGGAGGTGGCCCTCCAGAGCATTTATCAGTTGAACGGTGATGTTGATAGCTCGCGAAAGCTGGTTTTGGATCTCGTATTCGGCGATAGTCAGATCTATGGGGCTATAAATGATATTGATGCAAGATCGGATTTTTTTGGTGCCATGTATTCGCATACCAATGCGGTTTGGTTTGAGGCCGCTGAAAGTCAGTCGAGAAATAACCTGAGCGGGGCAAAGTTCGATGCCGCTATGATGGTTAATCGGTGGTTAGGTGCAGGTGAGGTGATGGGGGAGTGGAGATCCGCCGCGGGCAATAGGATTATGGAAAGCGGTTTAGCTAATTTTAGAGATATTTACTATGATTCGACCCTGAGTCCGATTGGATGGAGTATTAAGCAGCTAGTGAATGAGCAGAGGGATGCTCTGCTGCAGGGGATTCACGAAAAATTTGTTCCAAAAATGGCTGTTGGGACCAAGCTTGGTATGGAGGTTGTCGGTGGGGTTAAAGATGTGTTGAGTCCCGATGAGCGCGTAAAGACCGGGTGCAGAAATATGGGGATGGAGGATTCTTGTGATAAGTAACTTGTATTCTTATATTGGAGTACACCCGTGATCATGGGGGGCATTGGTTGGGAGATATTTTTAATACTCTTCCAGGTGTTGCTTTGCTTTGTCGGTATTGCCGCGATTCTGATGGCTTTGTTGGTGAGGGATGACAGTATTAGATGGCTTGGAAGGTTTCTTTTTTATTCCTATTCAATACTGTGTGTTGCACAGGTCAGTTTGCTGATTCGTGTTGTCTACCGTTTTATTGGTCGAGGGTGGATTCAGGTGGGTTTTTCCTTATGGCTAATGTGCGGAGTTCTGTGTGCCGTTGTTGGTATTTTTATGTATTTTAAGGAATGTAAAGGCGCTGTATATAACACTAGGCTTTATCTGCTTCTTTTTGCCATTTTTGCGTTAGTTCCTTGGTCGATTGTGGTGGTGGGGACCTATTTGAAAAGATATCTTGATTAGCCCCATCACTCAATGATGAAAGTTGCTTGCCACGCCCAAAGCCGCTCTGGACAAGACTTGCAGCGGATCACCGCCGTTGCCAGTCGCGGCAACATTTGCTCCAGATGAAATCGGCGATTGAACCGATAGGCGGCTTCGGCCAGATAACGCCGCGGGTACTTGGCTGGACGCACTGCGTGGTAGTGTCGACTCCCCGTATTTCAATGCCAGGCAAAATTAGAGGTTTCCGGTTCGTGGTATTGGCGGAATTCCGCGGGCGTCAGCCCGCCGAGGCTGTCGTGCGGTATCTCGGTGTTGTAATCGGCCAGCCACTGCCCCGCTTGTTAGCGTACTTCTCCGAGATTGTGGAAGACGTGCATATCCAGCACGCCACGTCAGAACCGGACCCAGAAGTTATCAAGGAGTATTGATATGTCTAAGCGGAGGATGAGAGAAAGGGAGAGGCGTCTTTTAGGATATCTGTTGGATGTCAATAGTAACCTCCCTTCGCGCGTGATGTCGTCACTTAAGGACGGCCTTGATGATTCGTTGGTTCAGGAATTTGGATCGGGGTTGACTCTTTCGTTCTCCAGGGGGCGCGGAGAGTCAAGTCGACTCCCTGTGGAGCTGGTTGCGGTTGATGAAGGTGTTCCCGTTCTCATTTATGCGATCGCAGTATTGGAAGGGGAGAAATGGCGCCTTGATGAGTTTGTTGTAGATCGATTGGATGGGGAGGATCTATCTGATTACGCTGTCGAGCTGGCCAATTTAATGATAGTTGAGAATGGAGTTATGAAAGATGGCGCGGACCTGAGGGGTGTTTATGTTGTTGGGTAACTTGAATTTGACCGAATAGCATGTTTGTGCACGCTTATTGGGCGTGGTTGAATGGTTTAAAGCTAGGTATCCCAGTGTCACAGTAAATATATTTGACAGCAAGGATTTCATGCTTCGTCCAGCTAGTAATGGAAGGTCGTTTAACTAAATTTGAAATTCGCTAACGGTTTTTAGATGGTTATTGCAATTATCGTAGAGCGAAGCTTGGTCCTGCAAATTCCGTCGCTGCTGGCAAGAGTCAGAAACTTTTGGATTTCCATGGGGGTGACATGCATTAGTTTGCTAGTGAAGTCTGGTTTACATCTAATAAATTTGCACGGAAGCGATTGGGTAAATCAGAATCGCTTCAGGTCACTGACCTTGATGCCGATGGGGAAAATCTTTGCAAGGGTTTAAGGTGCAATAATGCTGAAGAATCTATATATCTTGGCTTGGTCGGTATGCTGCCTAAGCTGGGCGGCAGTTCTTCTTAGCTTTCGGATGAGTTTTGGTTTTCTTGGGTGCGACGGTCGGATCGCCATTGTCGCAGCCGTATGTAGATTGGTGGATCCATTTATAGTCCAATATTTCGTTATTGCTGGCATTTCTTTGCCTGTTCTAACACTGGTCTTTCTCGTGCGAATGCTCGTCCGTCGGAAATGGTGGGCATTGGAGCTGTTTCTGTTTTTTTGCGCGTGGACGCTGTTTGCATGTGTCGTGCCCCATATTCCTACGTCATAGGATATTGCCACTGACGGTCGACCTTGGAGCTGGCCGCATGTTTGTTATTAAAGCCAAAGCCACCTGAATCAGCACGCGAGCACCGCACACGCAGCCGCTTGCTGCTATGCATGCCGTCCTACTGCAACACCAACATCGCTTCACCCAGCAAAAATCAAGCCGCCGGATCTTCCTCACTTCCATCCTCCGCGTATCTGGCAAAGCGACGGAAGCCCGGTCCGTGCATGGGCTCGCGGCCTGGGCAGGGCCAGCCGCCGAACTCGGTCTGCTGGAAGTCGAGTTTGGCCTGGCGCAGCTCGGCGATCGTATTGGTGACATAGACCGTTGAGCGGATCGCGGGCTCCTGCAGTGGTACGCCTTGCATCAGGATCAGCGTGTTTTCCTTGGCGCCACGGTTCTCCAGCAATAGCGCTTGTTGCGCGACCACCCTGACGCGGTGGTTGCCGCCAACATCCTGCTCGGCGACAAACATGCCGCGTCCGGCAAGGGTGTAGAGGGTGCGTTGGTTGGCCGGTAGCAGCGCCGGGGGTAGGGTGAGGCGGGCGCCGGGCTGCAGTGTGATCACCCAGATGGCAAGCTCCGAATCCGGATTGGCGGCCCAGGTGCTTTGCGTGGGCGCCAGCGATTGGATGAGCGCAAGCCCCGGCGCTTCCATCGGCTGGTAGGCGCCGGCGATGATGGTGACATCCGCACCGTCATGCAAGTGATGAGGAATTTTCTCCGCCCACATCATCCGGTATTCCGGTGCGACGTATTTGCTGCGGCCCGGCATGTTCAGCCAGATCTGGAACAGTTCGAATTCGTTGACGCGGTCGTCATGCAGCAGCGGAAACATCTCCGCGTGCTGGATGCCGCCGCCGGCAGTCATCCATTGCACATCGCCGGGACCATAGCGGCCGCTGTTTCCCAGCGAGTCGGCATGGTCCACATAGCCTTTGCGCAGGATCGATACGGTTTCCATGCCCAGATGCGGGTGGCTTGGGAAGCCGGGCAGTCCGTCCTTGCCGAAGTACAGGCTGAAGCCATCGGCGTTTGCGAAATCGTTGCCCCGCCTATGGCCTTGCAGATGCTCCGCATCGAGTTTCTGTGCAGTGTTGCCGGGCGGGTAATGATCGATCTGTGGTGAGCAGAGCAGGAAGGGATCAATGGTCGCCCAAGGCCAGCTCAGTTCGATGGACTCAAGGATGGGATTGCCTTCGATTGGATGAATGGTTTCCATGTGGCCTCGACAGTTGGCAGGGCGAGTTGAGTGGCGTTCGGCTCTTAGCGCTGTGTGGACTTCAGTTGGCCAGCACTGCACGGTGGGAATGAAGTGGCTCTGGCGCAGGCGCAATGGTTCTGCCCGCAATGCATCACTGCGTGTGTTGGCGGCGACCAGGTTTGTTGTGGCATGGCACGGCGCGCTTGGTAGAGGAACTACAGTCTATGACGCTGCCGATCCCATTCCCGGCAAACACTTTCCCACGCTGTAGCAATTGGTGGGCACAGTTTGCCGGCCTCCAACGTACAGCTCAGTTGCGCGATGAAGCGTTGATGCGCGGCACCGTTGCAACTGTTCGGACAAGCGCTTCATCTGCGCTCACCCCTGCGTTGCACCCCGGTTTCCTGCGTGCCCGGGGATGGGCACGGGGCAGTGGCAACACTTGGCTACGGACGGCTAGAATCGCCCAACGCGGGCCGGACGCCCGTTCAAAGGGGCACGATGCGGATGATGAAGCTTGGGATGGCGTTGCTGCTGTCCTGTTGTTCGGCCAGCAGCTGGGCTGCTGTGGATCTGGGGCAGTTCGTTCGCAAGGATGAGTTCAACGACATCAAGCTATCGCCCTCGGGCAAATATTACGCGGCGACCGTGCCGCTTGAAGACAAGACCGCTCTTGTAATCTTCACTCGCGATGGCAACAAACAGTCCGGCACCTTCGTGCCAGGGCGCAATGCGCATGTGAACAGTTTTGACTGGGTGAACGACGAGCGGATACTGATTGGGCTCGCCGAGAAATTCGGCCTGTTGGATCAACCGCGCTTGACCGGTGAGCTGTACGCCATCAATGCCGATGGCGGGCAGGCAGAGTTGCTGGTGGGGTTCCGCGTGCAGGGTAATGGGCCGGGTACGCGTATCCAGCCCAAGAAGGTCGAAAGCATCGCGGCATTTCTGGTGGATCCGCTGCCGGCTGAAGACCGCAACATAGTGGTCGCTACCTGGCCATTGGGTTCGATGGAGCCATTCACCCGTGCGGAGAAACTGGACGTCAACAGCGGCCGCCGGACCATGGCAGCGACGGCACCAGTGCGCAATGCCAGCTTTGCTACGGACAACACCGGCGAGGTGCGGCTGGCGGTGGGCTCGGGCATGGACAACGTCAGCAAGCTGTATTACCGCGACGCTGCAGGTGCCGAATGGCGGTTGATCAACGACCAGAATGCGTTTGGTCGCATTGAGGAACCCCTGGGGTTCTCGGCAGACAACAGTGTGGCGTATCTCCGGGTGCGTGGTGACGGGCAGGGGCCGGACAGCATCGTGGCGTGGAACCCGGCCACCAATGCGCGCACCACTGTGCTGCGCGACGACGCCGCCGACCCGTGGTCCATCATCTACCGCAACGGCACCAACGTGCCTGTCGGTTCGCTGGTGATGGATGGGCGCCACCGCAGCGTGTTTTTCGATGAGGCGGCACCTGAAGTGCGTTTGTACCGCAGCCTGGAAGCGGCGTTTCCCGGGCAGTCGGTGCGTATTACGTCCAGCACCAGGGACGGCCAGCTATTGATGGTGAAAGTGTGGTCTGGCAGCAATCCGGGCGATTTCTATCTGTACGATCCTGCCGCGAAGAAACTGGCGTTCGTGGTGGCCAGCGGTAGCTGGATCGATCCGGACGCCGCTGCGGTGGTGGAGCCGTTCCAGTTCACGGCGCGCGATGGATTGAAGATCCACGGTTACCTGACCAAACCGCGCGGTGTCAGTGGCGCGCGGCCGATGGTGCTGATGCCGCACGGCGGCCCCTACGGCATCTATGACCAGTGGCATTACGACCGCGACGCGCAGATGTTGGCGGCGGCGGGCTATACGGTGATGCAGGTGAACTATCGAGGCTCGGGCAATCACGGCTGGGCGTTCCGTCGTGCGGGTGCGCAGCAATGGGGCGGAACAATGCAGGACGATCTCAGCGACGCCACCCGCTGGGCAATCCGCGAAGGTCAGGCTGATGCAGCCAAAGTCTGCATTTACGGTGCCAGCTATGGTGCCTATGCCGCCTTGATGGGCGCGGCCAAGGAGCCGTCGCTGTACCGTTGTGCGGCCGGTTACGTCGGTGTGTATGACCTGCCGATGATGCAGCGTGGGGATGTGCGCACCGCGCGCAGCCTGGGCAATTGGTCCAAGGATTGGGTGGGCGAGGATCCTGCCGCACTGGCTGCAGCTTCACCCAATCGTTTTGCCGAGCGCATCAATATTCCGGTGTTTCTCGCCGCTGGTGGCGAGGATGAGATCGCGCCGATCGAGCACACCCGGATGATGGAAGCCGGGTTGAAGAAGGCCGGCGTGCCGGTGGAGTCGCTGTACTTCAGTACCGAAGGGCATGGCTTTTATACCGAGCCGCACCAGCGCGAGTATTACGGCAGGCTGTTGAGCTTTCTGTCGCAGCATCTGGGTGGTGAGAAGGCCAAGTAGCTGCTTCGGAGTGACCTGCGGAGAAGGGCTGACGCTCGTCTCCGCATGACGTCATCAGGCTGCGCTGCCAGGCCTGCAGTTGCGTTGTGCGGGCACGCGCCGCATTGGAAATCTACCCGGCTGCGTGAAAGCACGCGGCCAAAGTCGCAGCTGTTGCTCAGCCTGCTGCTGTGATTGAGGGCGTGCTGCGCAGACGTTCGCTGAGCGTCGGTTCCTTGGCCAGGCGCTCGGCCATAAAGCCGATGAAGGCGGTCAGCTTGGGCGGTAAATGCCGCGTCGGCGCATACAGCACCCAGGCCTGCCCGCCGTAGTTACTGTGAAATTTCCAGTCGGGCAGGACCTGCACGATGCGGCCCTGCTGCAGTGCTTCCTTGGCGGTGAAGTAGGGCAGACTGCCGATGCCCAGGTGGTTGAGCACGGCGTCCAGTCGTGCGCCGGTGTGGTTGACCGCATAGCGGCCGCGCACGGTGACGCTAGCCATCTTGCCTTGGCGCTGCAGTTTCCAGCGGGCGTCGCCGGGCTCCTCGCCCAGATAGATGCAGTCGTGTTCGCGAAGATCCTGCGGCTGCACGGGGTTTCCCCGTGTTGCTAGGTACTGCGGTGATGCACACAACAGATGATCGATGCTGATCAGCGGGCGGCCCATCAGCCCCGGCGCGGGGTGATCGGAAATGCGTATGGCCAGATCGATCTCGTCATCAATCAGATCCAGCTGCCGGTCTTCAAAGCGCAGCAGCAGATCGACCTTGGGGTAGCGCGCCAGAAAATCGGCTACGTGCGGGTGAATCAAGGCTCGTCCGACGGCTTTGGGCACGCTGACGCGCACCAGCCCCTGCGGCTCTGGACTGAGCTGGTGCGAGATCGACATCACCGATTGTGCGGCACTGGAAACGTCGCTGCAGCGCTGGAAGACCTGCTGGCCCAGATCACTCAGCCGCAGCTTGCGTGTGGAGCGCTGCAGCAGGCGGATGCCCAGCGCCTTCTCCAGGCGTGCAACCGAGCGGCTGGTAGCCGAAGGCGTGGCACCGAGCTGGCGTGCGGCTTCGGAGAAACTGCCGGTTTCCACCACCTTTACGAAGGTGACCATGTCGGCCATCAGGCCGATGGTGCTATTTGTGCTCATGGCGCAAAAATGATTTGGTTTTTCGGGTGATTCCGCGAGTCTGATCCGCGCAATAGACTTTTTCCAGCCGGAAGTGCGCTGTGGCACGCCAATGGGTGCTGGCGGTGGGCGCAGTGCGCAACGGCCAGCTTTCCCCGTCGGATCTGGTTCGGGACAAGGCCGGGTACTGAGCGGCGTGCACGCCAAGCCGGACAACGCGCCCACAAGCCCCTCCCGCTACAACAACCAATGCATCCTGGAACGCTGCCGTGACTGCCTACTACCCTGAATTCATTTCCCTGGCGCTTATCCACCTGTTGGCGGTCATTGCGCCAGGGCCGGACTTCGCCGTCACGGTGCAGCAAAGCGTGCGCAAGGGGCGGCTGGCCGGCATCTGGGTAGCCATCGGCATTGGCGCCGGCATCTCGGTCCATGTGCTGTACACCTTGCTGGGCGTTGGTGCGTTGTTGCATGCCCATCCGTCGTTGATGGCAGTGGCCAAGATCGCTGGCGCGGCGTATCTGCTCTACCTGGTATTTGCTTTCCTGCGCAGCGCCAGGCGGGAAACGCCGGTTGTCGAAGTGGAGCAGGGCGCGGTAGCCGATGGCAGCGCGTGGCGGTCGTTTGCGTTGGGCTTCATGACCAATGCCACCAATCCGAAAGCGACGCTGTTCTTCCTGGCGATATTCACCACGGTGGTCAGTGCGACCACACCGCTGAAGATCCAGGCGCTTTACGGCGCGTGGATGTGCTTCGTCAATGCGGCCTGGTTTGTGCTGGTCAGCCTGGTCTTCGCCCAGCCCGGTGTGCGGCAGAAGTTCCTGCGCATGGGTGGGCGGCTGGAGGCGTTCATGGCGTTGGTGTTTCTGGGCTTTGCGCTGCGGCTGTTGTGGGATGTGGGTAGAACGTGGTTGGGAGTTGCTTCTGGTTGAGCTGGGCTTGCGCTCAGGCCTCGGAGCAACGAGCACAGCGGTAGGACGGAGCCATGTTCCGCTGCGGCATTGCCGGTGACGCCGCTGCCGAGCATGGCTCGGCACTACAAGGCAGTGGCGTGGTTGTGGCGGTACGCGAGGTCAGCGCACGCCGTGCATCATCCGCTTCAGCAGCGGCGAGGCGATAAGCGCTACCACCGCGCAACCCAGGCCAATCCACATCAGCAGCCAGAACAGGTGTTCGTAGCGGCCAGCGGCTTCGGCGATATTCATCACTTCGCCTTCTGGCACATCGATGGCGGCCAGCTTGCCGAACAACGCTGCGAGGGTTTCGGAGAACGCGGTGGCAAGGAACCAGGTGCCCATCATCAGGCTGACCACGCGCGGTGCGGCCAGCTGGGTGACGGCTGACAGGCCGACCGGCGACAGGCACATCTCGCCAATTTCCAGGATCAGATAGGCCAGTACCAGCCACCACACGCTGGCCATCTGCCCGGTCGCGCCCACCTGTTGGGCGGCCAGGGCCAAGGGCACGAACGACAGCGCGCCAAATACCAGACCGAACGAGGATTTCAATGGTTTGGACGGGTCGAGGCTGCGCTTGTCCAGCCATGCCCACAGTGCGGCGAACAAGGGCGCAAGCAACACTAGGAACAGCGCGCCCAGATAGGTCAGGGAGCCGGCGGTCTGCGGCAACACCAGGCAGTCGCGGATCAGCATCACCAGCATTGCGGCAACGATGACGGCGAACAGCAGGCGCGGCGCGTTCGAGGAAGGATCGCGGTCAGACAGGCGCGCGGCCACTACAAAGCCCAGCGGCGCCAGCAGCAGCGAGACGATGGACCACGGCAGTGGCGTGCCATCGCGGATGACCAGTGATGGCACCAGATCCTTGGTCAGCAGGCGGTCGGTGAAGGTGACCCAGGAGCCATAGGTCTGCTCGTATAAGGTGAAGAACACCAGCGCCATGAAGATCAGCACCATCAGCGCGATCATCTGCTGGCGCTGTTCTGCTGTGCATTGCGTGCCGGTGAACCAGGCAAACCACAGCAGCACGCCGCCCAGCACCACGATCATCAGCATCAGCGCCAGGCTGATCTCGCCGCCCAGGGCAAAGGCGCCATTGGCGGCGGCCCACATCAGCGCGGCCACCGGAACGACACCCACGATGGCCACGGCATAGATCAACCATTCGCGCGGCATGCCAAGCACGCGCTCGCGCAGGCTGGCCGGTTGCGCCGGCTCGGCATGGCCTTGCAGGTATTTCTGACCCCACAGGAACATCGCCAGGCCGACCAGCATGCCGATGCCGGCCGCGCCGAAGCCGTATTTCCAACCATAGGCCTCACCAAGGAAGCCGCAGACCAGCGAGGCGAACAGCGCACCGAGGTTGATGCCGGCATAGAACAGCGAGAAACCCGAGTCGCGGCGCGGGTCGTTTTCCGGATAGAGCTTGCCGACGATGGTGGAGATATTGGGCTTGAGGAAGCCAACGCCCATGATGATCAGCGCCAGCGACAGGTAGGTGACCGACAGCGCGGCCTCGTCGCGGACCACTTCGCCGGCCACCCGCTGTGCGGCATGGCCTTCAAACGCCATGCCGGCATGGCCGAGCACCAGCAGGATGCCGCCGAACACCACCGCCTTGCGCATGCCCAGCCAGCGGTCGGCCAGCAGCCCACCAAATACCGGTATGCAATAGACCAGCCCGCCATAGGCACCAAGCAGGTCCAGCCCGGCCTTGTCGCCGAACAGGTGGTACTTGGTGAGGTACAGCAGCAGCAGGGCCTTCATGCCATAGAAGGAAAAGCGCTCCCACATCTCGGTGAAGAAGCAGACGTAGACGCCCTTGGGGTGGCCGAGGAAGTCGTCGGTGCGAGCGCTGTGCAGGGCGGTTGCGGTCATCGATGGTGCCGGCAGGGACAGCGGCCGAGTATAGGACCGCTGCCCCGGTGCTGCGTGCTCAGAGGTAGCGCAGCCAGGCCAGGTCGCGGCGGCGTGCCTTGAAGCGGGCAAAAGCGCGGGTGGCGGGATAGAGCAGCACGGCCAGCGCGACACTGATCAGCAGCAATGCCGATACCGATTCAACCGCGAAGTAAGGGCCGTGGTTCGCACCCCAATACGCCATCGCGGCCACATACAACAGCTTCAGCACATACAGATGCAGCAGGTAGAAGAACATCGGCGCCGCGCCTATCCATGCCAGCGGCTGCAGCCGAGCTGCGACGCGGGGCTGTTCATAAAGGCGCAGCAGTAACATGCCGATACCCAGCGTCAGCAGCAGGAACAGCAGTGAAGGTGGGTACTTGGTGACATTGAGCAGGCTCATCAGCGTCAACTGGACGTCGGCAAAGCGCAGCCAGGGATGGTCACCGTAGACATTGGCGGCACGCAGCAACGCGAAGCCAGCCAGCATCGCCAACCCAGCGTGCAGCAACCAGCGCTGGCGCTGCGGCGCCGGGCGATTGCTGGCGTACCAAGGGCCCAGCACATAGCCCAAAGCGATCACGCCGATCCATGGCAACACCGGATAGGAGGTGCGCAGCCGCAGGCTGTCGCCCAGTTCGATCCAGTCGCGCTGGTGCAGGATTTTCCACAGCGTGGCCAGCACGCCATTGCCTTGTGCTTGCAGCGGATCAAGCAGGTTGTGGCCGGCGATGATCACTGCCAGCGCCAGCAGAAGCTTGCGCGGCAGCCACAGCAGGCCGGCCAGCGCGATCATGCTCAGGCCGATGGCCCAGATCACCTGCAGATAGAGCGTGCTCGGCGGGAACTGGAAGGTCCAGGCGAAGTTGACCAGGGTCAGCTCCAGTACCACCAGGAACAGCCCCCGTTTGAGCAGGAAGGCGGCGGTGGCGCGACGCGGATCTGACTGGCGTTGGCCATACAGCCATGCCGACAGGCCGGTGAGCAGCACAAACACCGGGGCGCATAGATGGGCCAGCACGCGGAAGCTGAACAGCGCCGGAGAAACCGAGGTCACGTCCATCGGATCGCTGACCTGATGCTGCAGGTAGAAGGTCTCGCGGACATGGTCGATCAGCATCAGCAGCATCACGGTGCCGCGCAGCTGGTCGATGGAGGTCAGGCGGGTTGTGGGGGCAGGGGGCATGCGTGGATGTCTTACGGAAAGATATAACATAACATTTGAGCTGGGTACGGGCGACTTTGCCGATATGGCCTGCAACAAGTGCGGATTCGTGGAATTGCGGGCATGCGGGGCTTTGGCCCGGCGTTCAGGCTGGACTTGCCGTTAAGCGGGCGTTAGCGTGGCGAAGGTTTTTTTGCCATTCAAGGGCTTTCCATGAACAACGCTGCGCCTGCGCAGCTCACATTCCGCGCGGTGGTTCTTGCCATCGTGCTGGCTGTGGTGCTGTCTGCCGCCAATGCTTACCTGGGCCTGTTCGCAGGCTTGACCATCGCGACCGCCATTCCGGCGGCCGTCGTCTCGATGGGCGTGCTGCGCCTGCTCGGTGGCGGCACCATTCTTGAAAACAACATCGTCCAGACCGGTGCCTCGGCCGGTTCATCGATTGCCGCCGGCGTGATCTTCACGATCCCGGCGCTGGTGATCATGGGCTATTGGCCGGACTTCAAGTACTGGTGGGTGCTGGGTATCGCCGGCCTGGGCGGCCTGCTGGGCGTGCTGTTCTCGGTGCCGCTGCGGCGCTCGATGATCGTCGAAGATCCGCTGCCCTTCCCGGAAGGCAAGGCCGCGGCCGAAGTGCTGAAGGCCGGTGAAAACCCCGGCCCGGGCATGAAGATCCTCGGTATTTCGGCGGCCATCGGCGGCCTGGTCAAGCTGGCTGCGGCCTCGGGCCTGCGCATCTTCCCGGATGCCTGGGCACAGTCGGCGTATATCGGCAGCTCCAAGATCACCGCCTTCATCGGTACCAACCTGTCGCCGGCGCTGCTGGGCGTGGGTTACATCGTTGGTTTGAACGTCGGCATCGTGGTGGTGTCCGGCTCGATCCTGTCCTGGCACATCGCCATTCCGCTGTACCAGGCGTTCTTCCTGGGCGGCAACCCGGACCTGGCGGCATCGCTGGCCAATGCCGGCTCGGCCGAATCGGCCTTCGCCATCTGGGGCTCGCAGATCCGTTACCTGGGCGTCGGCGCGATGCTGATCGGCGGCGTCTGGACCCTGTTCTCGCTGCGCAAGTCGCTGTTCAACGGCGTCAAGAGCGGTTTTGCCGCAGCCCGCAAGAGCAGCGGCCCGGCCCTGGCCGAGACCGAGCGCGACCTGCCGATGAAGTGGATGCTGATCGCCCTGATCGCCTTCACTCTGCCGTTGCTGGGCCTGTACCAGGCCATCGTCGGCCAGTGGCATGTGTCGATTCCGATGACCATCATCATGATCGTCGCCGGCTTCCTGTTCGTGTCGGTATCGGCCTACCTGGCCGGTTTGATTGGTTCGTCCAACAACCCGGTCTCGGGTATCACCATTTCCACCATCCTGTTCGCCTCGGTGGTGCTGGTGCTGCTGCTGGGCAAGGACGGCCTGATTCCGGTTGGCGTGGGCGGTGCACCGCTGGGTGCGGTGGCCGCGATCATGATCGGTGCGGTGGTCTGCTGTGCGGCCGCTGTCGGCGGTGACAACCTGCAGGACCTCAAGGCCGGTTACCTGGTCGGCGCGACCCCGTGGAAGCAGCAGCTGATGCTGGGCATCGGCGCGTTCTCCTGTGCCCTGATCATGGCGCCGGTGCTGAACCTGCTGGCCCATGCCTACGGCATCGGCGCACCGACCGCCGAGCACCCGAACTCGCTGGCGGCACCGCAGGCCAACCTGATGGCCTCGGTTGCACGTGGCCTGTTCGGCGGCGAACTGCCGTGGGGGATGATCGCGCTGGGCGCTGGTGTTGGCGCAGTGATCATTGCCATCGATGAGTGGCTGAAGAAGACCGGCAAGCGCTTCCGCGTGCCGGTGCTGGCTGCTGCCATCGGTATCTACCTGCCGCTGGAACTGATGGTGCCGATCTTCCTGGGTGGCCTGCTGGCCCACCTGGTCGAGCGTTTCCACAAGCTGCGTGCCGACGACGAAGAAGGCCGTGACCGTGTGCACCGCCCGGGCGTGCTGTTCGCTGCCGGCTTGATCACCGGTGAGGCGCTGATGGGTATCGCCATTGCGGTGCCGATCGTGGTCAGCGGGCAGGGCGATGTGTTGGCACTGCCGCTGGGTGGTTTTGCTGACACCTGGGCGAGCTTGTCGGCCTGGGTTGGCCTGTTCGTGCTGTTCCTGGTTGGCCTGATGATGTACCGCATCGGCAAGAAGGGCGAGCCGGCGGCGAAGGCTTAAGGGCTGACTGACAGCTTTTGACTGCAATCCCTTCTCCCGCTTGCGGGGGAAGGTGCCCGAAGGGCGGATGGGGGGAGTTTTTGATCTTGACTTGGCTGGTGGCTTAGAGCTTCAGAGCCAAAGCAAAAGCAAAAGCACCCTTCCCCAACCCTCCCCTTGGCCTGCGGCCAAAGGGAGGGGGTTAAAGCCCAAGCCAGAGCGCCCTCACCCCAACCCCTCTCCCGCTTCGCAGGAGAGGGGCTTAGGCAGAAGCGAGGCAAAGCAACACCAACAAAGCCGCCCTTGGGCGGCTTTGCTGTTTTCGGCGGTTGCCCAGCCATGACTTCAAGCCTTTGCAGCCGGATGCCCTGGCCGCCTACCATCGGGGTTTGCCTTTGCCTGGGAGTTGCCCATGAAGCTTCGTCACGCCCTGTTGCCGCTATGCCTGCTGGCCGCCTTGCCGTCACTGGCCAGTGCGCGCGGTTTTGAAGTCCGCGACATGGTCAAGCTGGACCGTGCGTCCGCACCGCTGCTCAGCGGCAATGGCGCGCAGGTGGTGTTCGCCAAGCGCATTGTCGATGCCGACCTCAAGGCCAGCAGCAGCCTGTGGATCCGCGACCTGCGTACCCGCGACATGGCACCGCCGAAGCAGCTCACCCCGGCCGGCTGGAACGTCAACTCGGCCTCGATCGAAGGCCAGAACGTCTACTTCCTCAGCGCCAAGAACGGCAGCCAGCAGCTGTACGTGATGCCGCTGGCGGGGGGCGAGCCGCGCCAGCTCACCGATTTCGCACTCGACGTGGACAGCTACCGGGTTTCGCCGCAGGGCGACCGCGTGCTGTTCAGCACCGGCGTGTTCCAGGACTGCGGTTCGGACCTGGCCTGCACCAGCAAGCGTCTGGAGAAGGACAAGGCCGACAAGAGCAGCGGTCAGGTCTACGACAGCATGTTCGTCCGCCATTGGGATACCTGGGCTGACGGCCGCCGCAACACCTTGTTCGTGGCACCGCTGCCGGCTTCTGGCGCGGCTGCGGTGAAGGGTGCTTCGGCGATCAGCGCCACGCTGGCCGGTGACGCACCGTCCAAGCCGTTCGGCGGCAACGAAGACTTCGCCTGGGCACCGGATGGCAAGACCGTCGTGGCCAGCATCCGCGTGCAGGGCAGCCAGGAGCCGTGGTCGACCAACTTCGATCTGTACAAGCTCGATGCTGCCGGCAAGCAGGCACCGGTCAACCTGACCGCAGCCAACCCTGCTTGGGACGCCGGCCCGGTGTTCAGCGCCGACGGCAAGACCCTGTTCTACCGCGCGATGAAGCGCCCGGGTTTCGAGGCTGACCGCTTCGGCCTGATGGCGATGGACGTGGCCAGCGGCAAGGTCAAGGAAATCGCCGCGCAGTGGGACCGTTCCGCCGATGGCATCACCTTGTCGGCCGATGGCCAGACCATCTACACCACCGCCCAGGACATGGGCGAACACCCGCTGTTCGCGGTCAGCGTTGCCAATGGCGAGCCGACCAAGCTGGTGGGCGAGGGCAGCATTTCCTCCTTCGATATCGCCGGTGACGCGTTGGCCTTCACCCGCAACTCGCTGAAGAGTGGCGACCAGGTGTTCACCAGCAGCACCGCTGCCGGCGCACCGCAGCGCGCCATCACCCAGAGCGCTGGCGAAATGCTGGACGGCGTGAACTTCGGTGACTTCGAGCAGTTCTCGTTCAAGGGCTGGAACGACGAGACCGTGCACGGTTACGTGGTCAAGCCGCACAACTACCAGGAAGGCAAGAAGTACCCGGTGGCGTTCCTGATCCACGGCGGCCCGCAGGGCAGCTTCGGCAATGGCTGGAGCTATCGCTGGAACCCGCAGACCTACGCAGGCCAGGGCTATGCGGTGGTGATGATCGATTTCCACGGTTCCACCGGTTACGGCCAGGCCTTCACCGATGCAATCAGCCAGCATTGGGGCGACCGCCCGCTGGAAGACCTGCAGAAGGGTTGGGCCGCGGCGCAGCAGAACTACAGCTTCCTCAATGGCGACAAGGCCTGTGCGCTGGGCGCCAGCTACGGCGGCTTCATGGTCAACTGGATCGCTGGCAACTGGAACGAGCCGTGGAAGTGCCTGGTGAACCACGACGGTGTGTTCGATCAGCGTGCCATGGGCTATGCCACCGAAGAACTGTGGTTCACCGAGTGGGAACAGGGCGGTACGCCGTACGACGTGCCGCAGAACTACGAGAAGTTCAACCCGGTCAACCACGTCGGCAACTGGAAGAAGCCGATGCTGGTGGTGCAGGGCCAGCTGGATTACCGCATCCCGGTGGAGCAGGGCCTGGCCACATTCACCGCGCTGCAGCGCCAGGGTATCGAGTCCAAGTTCCTGTACTTCCCGGACGAAAACCATTGGGTGCTGAAGCCGCACAACAGCGTGCAGTGGCATGACACGGTCAATGGCTGGTTGAAGCAGCACATCGGCCAGTAAGCGGATGGAAAGGGGCGTGCCGGTGGCGCGCCCCTTTTTTCAAGGTGACGGCGTTGTTCGCGGGGCCATCACTGCAGCAGTCGCCAAGGAGAGGGTGCGATGGGAATGTTCAGCATCTGGTATTTGTTGATTCTGCTGTTTGTGTCCGCGCTTGCGGCCAGTGTGGTCGGCCTGATTGTCTGGCTGGCGGTGCGTGCCTCGCGTGCTCCCGGCAACCCGGTTGCCACGGCGCAACAACGCCTGCGGCAGCTGGAAGAACTCAAGGCCCAGGGCCTGATCACCGACGAAGAATGCGCACGGCAACGTGCGGCGGTGGTGACCCGGCTTTGATGCCTGCCGGCGGCGTGGTGCTCCGGCAAGCAGGCGTGTTGTATCCCAGGCCGGGAAGGCCGGGGAAAGGTGCAGGACGCGCCATCGTATCCAGTCCTGCGCAATTGCTGTCTCCCTAACGGTGCGGTGCGGCTGCAGGTTTCATTCTTGGGCAAGGGGGCTTGCCCGCATACGCACAACAAGGGGATAGACGATGACGGCAGCCGCAACAGGCGCACTCATCAGCAATGACATCATCGTGTTCGGCCTGATTGCCGCCACGCTCGGCGTTATTTTCTGGACATCCGGCAGCAGCAACCGGCTGCTGAAGAAGTTCTACAGCTTCGTGCCTGCGTTGCTGCTGTGTTACTTCATTCCCGGTGTGTACAACACCTTCGGTCTGATCGACGGCGAAACCACCAAGCTCTACAACCCGATCGCGCGCGATGTATTCCTGCCGGCCGCCTTGGTGCTGCTGACGCTGTCCATCGACCTGAAAGGCATTCTCGGCCTGGGCTGGAAGATGCTGGCCATGTACGTGGCGGCGGTGCTGAGCATCATGCTCGGGGCGGTGGTCGCGTTCCAGCTGATGGCCTGGCTGCATCCGGAAACCGTTGCCGGTGCAACCTGGGGCGGCATGGCGGCACTGGCTGGTAGCTGGATCGGCGGCGGCGCGAATATGCTGGCGATGAAGGAGATCTTTGAAGTTGATGCCACCACCTTCGGCCAGTTTGCGGTGGTGGATGTTGGCGTGGGTTACGTGTGGATGGCGGTGCTGATTTTCTTCGCCTCACGTGCACCGGCCATGGACAAGCGCAGTGGCGCCGACACGCGCGCGCTGGATGATCTGCGCGATCGCGTGGCCAGCTACCAGGCCCAGCATGCGCGCATCCCGGCGCTGGGCGACATGATGGTGATGGCCGGTGTGGCATTTGGTGCGGTGGCCTTGTCGCATGGTCTGGCTGCGCCGTTGGCGGACTGGTTTGCGGCCCATGTCAGCTGGTCCAGCGCGGTGAGCATGGATAAGCCCTTTGTCTGGGTGGTGCTGCTGGCCACCTTCATCGGCCTAGGCCTGAGTTTCACCCGCGCGCGTGAGCTGGAAGGCGTGGGCGCATCGAAGTGGGGGTCGATGTTCCTGTACTTCCTGATCGCCTGCATCGGCATGCAGATGGACCTGCTGGCGCTGCTGGAAAAGCCGTGGCTGTTCGCGCTGGGGGTGATCTGGATCGGCGTGCATATCGTGCTGCTGTGGCTGGCCGGCCGCCTGCTGCGGGTGCCGTTCTTCTACTTCGCCATCGCCTCGCAGAGCAATATCGGTGGCCCGGCCTCGGCGCCGGTGCTGGCTACGGCGTTCCATCCTGCGCTGGCGCCGGTAGGTGTACTGCTGGGTACCCTGGGTTATGCGGTGGGTACCGGTGCGGCGTATGTGGTGGGGATTACCTTGAGGGCGATGGCTGGGGCTGGGTGAGTTCTGGTGCGCGCTTCGCGCGCTCCCCTCTCCCCAACCCCTCTCCCGCGAGGGGAGAGGGGCTCAAATCATGGCGAGCGCCAGCAACGTCAGCAATTGCAGCTTCAAAGCCCCTCTCCCCTTTGCGGGAGAGGGGTTGGGGAGAGGGGGAGCGCGTAGCGCTGCTTTCCCCAAGCAAGACCCGCATCCACCACCATGCTAGGCTCCACCCTCCCACGCCACGTCACCAACGTGGCGTTTTTATTTCCCTTCGATCGACAGGAACAGGCCTTATGCCGACCGAACCCAGTACCGCCCTCATCACCAATGACATCGTCGGCCTCGGCCTGATTGCTGCCACATTGGCCCTGATCTTCTGGTTGGCCAGTGGCCCGACCCCGCTTTGGAAGAAGGTCTTCAGCTGGGTGCCCGCCCTGTTGCTGTGCTATTTCATCCCCGCCATCTACAACACCACCGGTCTGATCGACGGCCACAGCACCAAGCTCTACAACCCGATCGCACGCGATGTGCTGCTGCCGGCGGCCTTGGTCCTGCTCACGCTGTCCATCGACCTGAAGGGCATTGCAAAGCTGGGCCCCAAACTGCTGATCATGTTCGTCACCGGTACCGTCGGCATCGTGCTGGGCGCGGCGGTGTCGTTCCAGGTGATGAAGTTCATCCACCCGGAAACCGTGGCCGGTGATACCTGGGCCGGCATGGCCGCCTTGGCCGGCAGCTGGATCGGCGGTGGCGCCAACATGGCCGCCATGCGCGAGACCTTCAACGTCGATGCGACAACCTTTGGTCAGATCGCCGTGGTCGATGTGGCCTGCGCCAGTTTGTGGATGGCGGTGCTGCTTTGGCTGGCTGGCCGTTCGCAGTCGATTGATACCAAAAGCGGTGCCGACACTTCGGCTATTGATGACATGAAGCGTCGCATCGCCGAATACGAAGCCAAAAGCGCGCGCAACCCCAGCCTGACCGACCTGATGGTGATCGTGGGTGTGGGCCTGGGCATCGTTGGTCTTGCCCATGCACTGGCCACGCCGCTGGCCGGCTGGTTCGGGCAGAACGTGAGCTGGGCGAGCAAGGCGTCGCTGGATTCTTCATTCG
The DNA here is from genome assembly GCF_039674165.1 of Stenotrophomonas terrae. Taxonomy (GTDB): domain Bacteria; phylum Pseudomonadota; class Gammaproteobacteria; order Xanthomonadales; family Xanthomonadaceae; genus Stenotrophomonas; species Stenotrophomonas terrae_A. The sequence continues at coordinate 535 of NZ_JBDJMY010000033.1, read as the reverse complement.
TGTGGGTGGTGATGCTGTCCACGCTTGCTGGCCTGCTGTTGAGTTTCACCCGCGCGCGCAACCTGGAAGCGGCCGGTGCATCGAAGATCGGCACCTTGTTCCTGTATTTCCTGATTGCCTGCATCGGCATGCAGATGGATCTGCTGTCGCTGGCCGACCGTCCGTGGCTGTTCCTGCTGGGCGTGATCTGGATGGGCGTGCATATCGGCCTGCTGTACATCGTGGGTCGTTTGCTGAAGGCGCCGTTGTTCTTCTTCGCCATTGGTTCGCAGGGCAATATCGGCGCGGCCGCATCGGCACCGGTGGTGGCGGCGGCATTCCATCCCACGCTTGCGCCGGTGGGTGTGCTGCTCGGCACGGTGGGTTATGCCACCGGCACGGTGATCGCCTACATGACCGGCCTGATGCTGAAGTGGATGGCTGGCGCCTGAGGGAACGCTGCCGCGGCTACGGTGTCTTGTAGGGGCAGCGCGAGCCGCGAAGCCGACGAGCATTGTAGTGCCGAGCCATGCTCGGCAGCGTTACCGGCAAAGCC
>NZ_JBDJMY010000032.1:0-48853 GCF_039674165.1 Stenotrophomonas terrae | reverse complement strand
GCCATGCTCGGCAGGGGGCTTTACCGGTAAGGCCTCTGCCGAGCATGGCTCGGCACTACAAGGTTGGCTTTACCGGCAGTGCCCCTGCCGAGCATGGCTCGGCACTACCTGGGCCTGGGTTTGGAATGATTTTTGCACGGCAATGGAAGAACCCTTCTTCCATGCCAGGCAATGTCAGAAAACGAACAGGCCGGGGAAAAAACCGAACTCCCCACCGAAAAACGCCTGCGCGAGGCGCGTGAGCAAGGCAATATCCCGCGCTCACGCGAACTGGCCACCGCTGCCGTCTTCGTCGCTGCGGTACTGACGCTATACGCGATGTCCGGCTCCATGGGCGGTTCGGCACGGCAATGGATGAAGGCCGCGCTGTCGCCCGAGCCCGGCCTGCTGGACACCCCCAACGCCTTGTTCGGCCACGCCGGCTGGCTGTTGCTCAAGCTGATGCTGGCCTTCAGCCCGCTGGTGCTGGTGTGCGTGGCCGCCGGCTTCATCGCACCGGTATTGATGGGCGGGCTGCGGTTCTCCAACAAGGCGATGATGCCGGACTTCAATCGCATGAACCCGATGAGCGGGATCAAGCGCCTGGTCGGCCCCGAAGCCCTGGCCGAACTGGTCAAGTCACTGCTGCGGGTGGCCTTTGTCGGCACCGCCGCCGGCCTGTGCATCTGGCATGGCGCGGATGCGCTGCGCGGGCTGCTGCACCTGCCACTGGAAAGCGCCATCGGCCGTGGCCTGGGCTTCACCCTCAAGCTGCTGCTGGCCACCGCCGGTGCGATGGCGCTGCTGGCCGCCATCGATGCCCCGTACCAGAAGTGGAACTGGCTGCGGAAGCTGAAAATGACCCGCGAAGAACTGCGCCGCGAGATGAAGGAAAGCGAAGGTAGCCCCGAGGTCAAGGGCCGTATCCGGCAGATGCAGATGCAGCTGTCGCAGCGCCGGATGATCGAGGCCGTCCCCACCGCCGACGTCGTACTGGTCAACCCCACCCACTACGCGGTGGCGCTGAAGTACGAAAGCGGGCGCATGAACGCCCCCACCGTAGTCGCCCGCGGCGTGGACGAAATGGCCCTGCGCATCCGCCAGGTGGCCGACGGCAACAAGGTCGCCATCGTCTCGTCGCCGCCTTTGGCACGGGCCTTGTATCGGGAAAGCCAACTTGGCAAGGAAATCCCCGTGAGACTGTATTCGGCTGTTGCCCTTGTCCTGTCCTATGTCTACCAGCTGCGCCAATGGCGTAGCGGCCCGATGCCGCAGATGGCGTCCATTGATATCGATGAATTCGGCAAGGGAGAAACCCGATGAGCAGCCAGACCTCGGGCATGTCCGCACGCCGCGTACTGGACATGCTGCGCCACGGGCTGGGCGCGCCGCTGATCGTGCTGGCCCTGCTGGCAATGGTGGTGGTGCCCTTGGCCGCACCGGTGCTGGACGCCCTGTTCACCCTCAACATCGCCATCTCGATGCTGGTGCTGCTGGCCGTGGTCTACGTGAAGCGGCCGCTGGACTTCACCATCTTCCCGATCGTGCTGCTGGTCACCACGATGCTGCGGCTGGCGTTGAACGTGGCCTCGACCCGGGTGATCCTGCTCAATGGCCAGAACGGCCATGAGGCCGCCGGCAAGGTGATCGCCGCGTTCGGCGAGTTCGTGATCGGCGGCAACTATGCGGTCGGCATCGTGGTGTTCGCGATCCTGACCATCATCAACTTCGTGGTCATCACCAAGGGTGCCGGGCGCGTATCGGAAGTGACCGCGCGCTTCATCCTGGACGCCATGCCCGGCAAGCAGATGGCGATCGATGCCGACCTCAACGCCGGTTTGCTGACGCGCGAGGAAGCCAAGCTGCGCCGCGAAGAGGTGCGCGAAGAAGCGGACTTCTACGGCGCGATGGACGGCGCCAGCAAGTTCATCCGCGGCGACGCCATCGCCGGCATCCTGATTCTTTTCATCAACATGCTCGGCGGCCTGGCCGTTGGCGTACTGCAGCATGACATGGCCTTCGGCGACGCCGCAGCCACCTACACGCTGCTGTCGATCGGTGACGGCCTGGTAGCGCAGCTGCCGGCCCTGCTGGTCTCCAGCGCCGTGGCCATGCTGGTCACCCGCGCCTCGCGCTCGCAGGACATGAGCGAGGCGATGATGGGCCAGGTGTTCGGCCAGTACCGCGCGCTTGCCATCACCGCCGGCATCATCGGCCTGGTCGGCCTGGTGCCGGGCATGCCCAACGTTGCCTTCCTGAGCCTGGCCCTGATCCTGGGTTTCATTGCCTGGAAGCTGTGGAAACGCGAAGCCAGCGCTGCCGCCAATGCGGCAGCCAACGCAAGTGCAGCCACCGAAGGCGGCATCAACGCACTGGGCCAGCCACAGCCCGCCCCCACCGCCGAGCTGACCTGGGACGAACTGCGCCCGGTTGATCCGCTGGGCCTTGAAGTCGGCTACCGGCTGATTCCGCTGGTCGACAAGACCCAGGGCGGTGAACTGATGGCGCGGATCAAGGGCGTACGCCGCAAGCTGACCCAGGACTTGGGCTTCCTGATCCCGCCGGTGCATATCCGCGACAACCTGGAGTTGCCGGCAACCCATTACCGCCTGTTGATCCATGGCGTCCCGGTCAGCACCGCCGACATCCACCCGGATCGCGAGCTGGCATTGGACCCGGGCAGTGCCATGGGCAAACTCGACGGCATCGCCGGCAAGGATCCGGCCTTCGGCCTGGACGCCACCTGGATCCAGCCGCACCAGCGCGCCCACGCCGAATCATTGGGCTACACCGTGGTCGACCCGGCCACCGTGGTTGCCACCCATCTGTCGCACCTGATCCGCGAGCACGCGCCGGAACTGCTGGGTCACGAGGAAGTGCAGCAACTGCTGGCCACCCTGGCCAAGAGTGCGCCCAAACTGGCCGAAGACCTGTCGCCCAAGGCGCTGCCGCTGTCCAGCGTGGCCCGTGTACTGCAGAACCTGCTGGTCGAGCGCATCCCGGTCCGCCAGCTGCGCAAGATCGCCGAAGCGCTGGTCGAAGCCGCACCCGTCACCCAGGACCCGGCCGCGCTCACCGCTGCGGTACGCAACGCCCTTGGCCGCTTCATCGTGCAGGAAATCGCCGGCTCCTCGCCGGAGCTGCCGGTGTTCACCCTCAACCCGCAATTGGAACGGGTCTTGCAGGAGTCAACACAAGGCAATGGTGCCGCACTGGAACCCGGTCTCGCCGAACGCCTCCACCAGAGTCTTGCCGAATGTGTCGGCAAGCAGGAGGCCCGCAACGAGCCCGCGGTTGTGCTGGTACCGGCCCCGGTCCGCGCCGCGCTGGCGCGCCTGGTCCGCCACAGCGTTCCCTCGCTGTCGGTCCTGGCCTACAGCGAAGTGCCGGAAGACAAACGCCTGAAGCTGGTCGGCACGATCAGTTGATGCAAGCCGAAAGCCGACGCCGGCAGCACTGCCGGCGACGGAAACCAGACACCTGCAGCAGCACGCACCCATTCCGCAAGAAGGAGCCCGTCACGCCATGTATGACATCGCCAACGCCACTCCTTCACCGCAACCCCACTCCCGGTACCAAAGCATGAAGATCAAACGTTTCGTCGCCGCTGACATGCGCACCGCCATGAACCTCGTGCGCAAAGAACACGGTCCCGATGCCGTGATCCTGTCCAATCGACGGATCGAGGAAGGTGTCGAGATCGTGGCTGCCGCACACTACGACGAAACCGCAGTACAGCAGGCATTGGAAGCGACCCGCCCGGCCCCGCCGGCACCGCCCAAGCCGCGCAGCGCCGCCGAAGCCATCATGGCCGCGATGACCCGCCGCAAGGCACCGGAGCCGGAACCGGTCACCGCCACCACCTCGGCCGTCGCCGCACTGGCGCGCTCGGCGGTAGGCGCCACCGGCCGCTCCATCGACAGCAGCGTTGAACTGGCACCGGGCAGCCGCTTCTCCGGCCTGCTCAAGTCGGCCGCGATCGAGCCGGTCGCACCGCGCCAGGCCGCCGTAACGCAGAGCCTGTTTGCCACCCAACCGGCCAGCGCCGACGAACTGCCGGTAGTGCCGGCATTCCGTCCCGCCGGCACGGCCGCAGTCGCCATCACGCCGCTTGCTGCCGCCCCGGTCAACACCGCGCAGGCCAGCTTTGCCGACGCCATTGCCGCCGTCACCATTGCGCCGCCCGCACCCGCACCGGTTGAACGCGCCCGCTTCGTGATCGATCCGCCGATGCCGGAGCCAGCCAGCCTGGCGCCCGTCGCGGCGCCGGCCCTGCCTGCCGCAGCGACGGCCGCTACCGCCTACATCGCAGCGCCGGTTGCAGCCAGCGCTCCGATCATCAACACCGCCGAAGTCGCGCAGCCCATCAACGCTGCCGTCACCGAAAGCGCGCCGGTTGCGGCCGCTCCGGCACTGAGCCCGGTGGCGACCAGCCCGGCCGTGGCCACCCGCGACGACGAACAGCTCAGCCAGCTGCGCCAGGAAGTAGCCGGCATGCGTCACCTGATCGAGCGCGAGATGAACCGCTTCACCGACGAACGCCTGCGTGGCAGCGCGGTGCGCGCCAACGCTTTGGACCTGATGGACGAGTACGGCTTCGACGCCGGCCTGGCCCGCGACGTCGCCACCCAGATTCCAGCCGATATCGATCCCAGCCGTGCCCGTGGCCTGATGCTGGGGCTGATTTCCAAGAAGCTGCCGATTGCCCCGGTCGATCCGATGGAAACCGGCGGCGTCATCGCCCTGGTCGGCCCCACCGGTGCCGGCAAGACCACCACCATCGCCAAGCTGGCCTCGCGCTTTGCCGAAGCCCATGCCGCCCGCGACGTGGCCCTGGTCACCACCGATACCCAGCGCATCGGCGCCCGCGAGCAGCTGTACGGCTTTGGCCGCCAGCTCGGCATCGCCGTGCACGAGGCCAACAGCGGCACCGATCTGAACCAGCTGCTGCAGAAGCTGGCCGACTACAAGCTGGTCTTGATCGACACCGCCGGTCTGGGCCAGCGCGACCGCGCCCTCACCGCCCAGCTGCAGTGGCTGCGCGCCGCCGGCCAGATCCGCACCCTGCTGGTGCTGCCGGCCAACACTGCTTTCCAGGACATGGACGAAGTGGTGCGCCGCTTCAGCGCCGCCAACCCGCAGGGCGTGGTGCTGACCAAGCTGGACGAGACCGGCCGCTTCGGTTCGGCCCTGTCGGTGGCAGTCGACCATCGCCTGCCGATCACCTGGGTAACCGACGGTCAGGACGTTCCGGAAGACCTTTATCGGGCCTCTGCCGCAAATCTGGTACTTCGCCTTGAAGATTTGCGCCGGGCGGCCGATATGCCCTGCAACACGGAGTTGAACAATGCAGTCGCGTGAGTACGCCAAGCTGACCAACACCTTCCCGCTGTCGGCTACCCGGCACGAACCGGCCGGCCCGGTACGCACCATCGCGGTGACCGGCGGCAAGGGCGGTGTGGGTAAAACCAATGTCTCGGCCAATCTGGCCGTGGCACTGGCAGGCATGGGCAAACGTACGCTGCTGCTGGACGCCGACCTGGGCCTGGCCAATATCGACGTGGTGCTGGGCCTGCAGCCCAAGCACACCCTGGCCGACCTGGTCGCCGGGCGCGCCACGCTGGAAGAAGTCATCATCGAAGGCCCGAACGGCGTGCTGGTAGTGCCAGCCGCTTCCGGCCGCCGGCACATGGCCGAGCTGCAGCCAGCTGAGCACGTTGGCCTGGTCAATGTGTTCTCCGAGCTCGAACGCGACCTTGATGTGATGATCATCGACACTGCCGCCGGCATCACCGACAGCGTGTTGACCTTCTGCCAGGCCGCCCAGGACACCGTGGTGGTGGTCTGTGACGAGCCGGCCTCGATCACCGACGCCTACGCACTGATCAAGGTGCTCTCGCGCGAGCGCGGCGTGGACCGCATCCAGGTGGTGGCCAACATGGTCCGCGACCCGAACGAAGGCCGCGCCCTGTACGAAAAGCTGGTGCGGGTCTGCGAGAAGTTCCTGATCGATGTCTCGCTGAATTACCTGGGCTGCGTGCCGCAGGACGACTGGCTGCGCCTGTCGGTGCAGCGCCAGCAGCCGGTGGTCAAGCTCTACCCTTCCGCGCCGGCATCGCTGGCCATCAACGAAATCGCCCGTCGCACCGCGCGCTGGCAAGCCCCAACCGCTCCGCGCGGCGGCGTTGAGTTCTTCCTGGAACGCATCATCCAGCAGAAGGTGAAGGCATGAACAATGCAGCCGCCCAATACCGTGAAGTCCAGCGCAACGCGGCCAATGACTGCATCGCCCGCCACGCCGACCTGGTCCGCCGCATCGCCCACCATTTGGCCGCGCGCCTGCCCGCCAGCGTCGAGGTCGACGATCTGATCCAGGCCGGCATGATGGGGCTGATCGAAGCTTCGCGCAGCTACGACGCCGAACAGGGCGCCTCGTTCGAGACCTATGCATCCATCCGCATCCGCGGCTCGATGATCGACGAGATCCGCCGTGGCGACTGGGTGCCGCGCTCGGTGCACCGCCGGGCCCGTGACGCCGCCGCCACCATTCGCCGCCTGGAGCAGAGTACCGGCCGTTCGGCCAGCGCCAGCGAAGTGGCCGAGGCGATGGAGCTGCCCCTGCCCGATTACATGCGGCTGGTCGAAGACGCCTCGCGCGGCCAGGTGCTGAGCCTGGAATCGCGCATCGAAGACCAGGGCGAACTGGATACCCCGACCACCGGCGGCCCCAATCCGCAGCAGGTTTTGGAGCGCAGCCAGTTCGGCGCCGAGCTGGGCAAGGCCATCGGCCATCTGCCCGAGCGTGAGCAGCTGGTGCTGTCGCTGTACTACGAGCAGGAATTGAACCTGAAGGAAATCGGCGCGGTATTGGGCGTAAGCGAATCCCGCGTCTGTCAGATCCACGGCCAAGCCATGCTGCGCCTGCGCGGGCGGCTGAAGATTTTCGAGGCGGCCGACGCCGGCCTTGAGGAACCATGAAGAGGAAAGTCTTTTGAACAAGAACATGCGCATCCTGATCGTTGACGACTTCTCGACGATGCGTCGCATCGTCAAGAACCTGCTCGGCGATCTGGGCTTCACCAATACCGCCGAAGCCGAGGACGGGCATGCCGCGCTGTCGCTGCTGCAGAGCCAGCCGTTTGATTTCGTCGTGACCGACTGGAACATGCCGGTGATGACCGGCATCGAGCTGCTCAAGGCGATCCGCAACGATGCCAAGCTCAAAACCCTGCCGGTGTTGATGGTCACCGCCGAAGCCAAGCGTGAGCAGATCATCGAGGCCGCGCAGAGCGGCGTGAACGGCTACATCATCAAGCCATTCACCGCGCAGACGCTGGAAGAAAAGCTCGGCAAGATCTTCGAACGCCTGGCTGCGAGCGCCTGATGAACCAGCTCGGGGAATTGAGCGACAAATCGGCCCTGGTGCAGCGCCTGCAGGACGCACTGGCAGCACTGGAAAGCGGCGACGAAGCCGGCTGGCGCAGGGAAATCGACGCACTGGCTGCGTTGCGTGCACAACCGATGATGTCCGGCCTGGGCCGGCTCGCGCGCGAGCTGGGCCAGGCATTGGGCGAACTGCCCAGCGTACCCAGCGAAGCCGGCGAGCTGGACGACGCCTGCGCGCGCCTGGACCACGTGGTGCAGATGACCGAACAGGCCACCCATCGCACACTTGATCTGGCCGAAGAATGCCGGGCGCTCACAGAGCGTCTGCGCAGCGACGGGCTCAATGCCGAACAGGGCGAAATCCTTGAGCGCATCCGCCACAACCTTACCGAAGTGGCACTGACCCAGAGCTACCAGGACCTTACCGGGCAGATCATCCGCCGGGTGGTTGGCATCGTCCGCCGCGTGCACGAAGGCTTCGGCGCGCTCGGCCTGCCGCCGCCGGAAGAAGACGCCCGCAACCAGGGCTTGGCCGGCCCGGCCGTCAATGGCCTGGACCGCCACGCCGTGTCGCAGGTGGATGCTGACGACCTGCTCTCGGACCTGGGGCTGTAAGCCATGAGTGCATTTGCCGACGACATCGCCGCCGACTTCATCCTCGAAGCGCAGGAGATCCTGGATCGCCTCGGCGAACAGCTGGTGACGCTGGAACAGGCACCGCACGATAGCGAGCAGCTCAACGCCGTGTTCCGCGGCTTCCACACGCTCAAGGGCGGCGCCGGTTTTCTGGCGATCCATCCGATGGTGGAGCTGTGCCACGCCGCCGAGGAAACCCTGGGCATGGCGCGTGCCGGCAAGGCTGAACTGCTGGCCCATCATTTCGATGCCGCCCAACAATCGCTGGACTGGCTGCAGGCCATGCTCGACGCGGTGTCTTCGGGCACCGAACCGGAGCATGCACCTGCGGCGCTGATCGCCCAGTTCGATGTCGGTGCTGCACCGGTCGTTGCAGTCGCGCAGCCGGTCGCCGCGTCTGCAGGTGGCAGCGAGCTGATCAGCGAAGACGAGTTCGAAGCCCTGCTCAACGAGCTGCACGGCAGCGGCACGCCCGGTGCCCAGCCCATCGCTGCGGCAAAGGCCGGCGATGAGCTGATCGACGAAGACGAATTCGAGGCCCTGCTCGACAAGCTGCATGGCGGTGCTGCACCCGGTGCAGTGGCCGTACACGCTGTTCCTGCGGCAGCAGCGGCGCCCAAGCCCGCCCCGCCGCGTGCTGCTGCGCCCGCACCGCGCCCGGCAGCAGCTGCCGCCAAACCGGCAGCCGCCAAAGCCGCCGAGCCCGAGCACACCGTGCGCGTGGACACCAAGCGCCTGGACGCCATCGTCAACCTGATCGGCGAACTGGTGCTGGCGCGCAACCGGCTCAAGACCCTGCGCGTGCGCTTGAAGGACGAAGAACTGGACCGCGCAGTTTCCACTTTGGATATCGCCACCGCACGCCTGCAGTCGGCGGTCATGCGTACCCGCATGCAGCCGGTCGGCAAGGTGTTCTCGCGTTTCCCCAAGGTCGCCCGCGACGTGGCCCGTTCGCTGCACAAGGAAGTCGATCTGGAATTGATCGGCGCCGATACCGAGCTGGACCGCAACCTGGTTGAAGCACTGGCCGATCCACTGGTGCATCTGGTGCGCAATGCCATCGACCATGGCGTGGAATCACCCGAACTACGTGAGGCCCAGGGCAAGCCACGGATGGGCCGGGTACGCCTGTCTGCTCAACAGGAAGGCGACTACGTCAGCATCGAAGTGCAGGACGACGGCGCCGGCATCGACCCCGAACGCCTGCGCGCCAAGGCCCGTGACAAGGGGTTGATCGACCCGGAAGCAGCCGCCCGCCTGACCAGCGAAGAATGCCTGCACCTGGTGTTCCTGCCCGGTTTCTCGACCAAACAGGAAGTCACCGACATTTCCGGCCGTGGCGTTGGCATGGATGTGGTGCAGTCACGCATCCGTGAACTCAGTGGCCAGATCCAGATCCAATCCGAGCTGGGCCGTGGCAGCCGTTTCCTGATCCGCGTGCCGCTGACGTTGGCGATCCTGCCAACCCTGCTGGTGCAGGCCGGCGACGACGTCTACGCGCTGCCACTGGCGCGGGTAATGGAAGTGCTGCATGCGCCGGCCACCTCGCTGGGCTGGTTTGACGGCCGCGCCGTGCTGGACCGCAAATCCCACACCCTGGCATTGCTGGACCTGCGCCAGTGGCTGGGAGTCACCCCGGCGCCAGCGACGCTGCTGACCATCGTCGTGCTGCAGATGGGCGAAGCCCGTTTCGGCCTGGTGGTGGACCAGGTACGTGGCCGCGAGGAAGTGGTGATCAAACCACTGCCGCGCGCACTGCGCGGCCTGAACGGTTATGCCGGCGCCACTTTGATTGGTGATGGGCGCATGGCGTTGATTCTGGATGTGGATGGGCTGCGCGGAGGGCAAGGGTAAGCGATGCAGCAAAACCCCCAGTTGAGCTTGCAATCACGCATCCCCTCTCCCGCCTGCGGGAGCACGCATCCCCTCTCCCGCCTGCGGGAGAGGGAGCCCCGCGAAGACGGGGCGGGTGAGGGCAGCTTTTAACCCGTAGAGCAAAACGCTGTCCCCTCTCCCGCCCGCGGGAGAGGGGCTTGAGCAAAGCCCCTCTATTCAAGACTGCTCCAACAGCGCCCTCACCCCAACCCCTCCCCCGCCTGCGGAAGAGGGGCTTAAGCAAAGCCCCCGATTCAAGACCGCTCCAACCAGGCCGATATACGCACCATGGACCGACTCAGCATCATTGGACTTTTCCTCGCCCTCGCCTCGCTGGTGGGTGGCAGCATCCTCAAAGGCGCCGGCCTGTCCTCGCTGTGGTCACCGGCTGCGTTTGTGATCGTCATCGTCGGCACCTTGGCGGCCATCCTGCTGCACACCTCGCCGGCGGTGTTCAAACACGCCTTCAAGATCGTGCGCTGGGTGATCCGCCCGCCGGCCAGCGATCGCCGCGCGCTGGTCCAGCAGATCGTGGACTGGAGCAATATCGCGCGCCGCCAGGGCCTGCTCGGCCTGGAGCCGCAGGTCGAGATGCAGGACGATCCGTTCATCCGCAAAGGCCTGCAACTGGTGGTTGACGGCGTTGAGCCGGACACCATCCGGCACATGATGGAAATCGAACTGGGCAGCCAGGAACAGCAGGATCTGGCCGCCACCAAGGTGTTCGAGGGCATGGGCATCTACGCCCCTACTCTGGGCATCATCGGCGCCGTGCTCGGGCTGATCGCAGTGATGAAGAACCTGGCCGACCCGAGCAAGCTGGGCCACGGTATCGCTGCCGCCTTCACCGCCACCATCTACGGCATCGCCTCGGCCAACCTGCTGTTTCTGCCGGTCTCGGCCAAGCTCAAGGGCGTGATCGCCAGCAGCTGCCGCGAACGCGAAATGATCATCGAAGGCCTGATCGCCATTGCCCAGGGCGAAAACCCGCGCAATATCGAAAACAGCCTGGCCGGCTTCGTGAACTGAACCATGGCCCGTCGCAAGCGCCACGAAGAGCACGCCAACCATGAAGCATGGGCCATCCCCTATGCCGATCTGATGACGCTGCTGCTCGCGTTCTTCGTGGTGATGTACGCGATCTCCTCCTTGAACGAAGGCAAGTACCGGGTCATGGCCGATGCGCTGACCACCGCTTTCGGCGGCGCCCCGCGCACCATCAGCCAGGTACAGGTAGGCAACAAGCAGCTGCAGGGTGGCGGTTTTGATTCACCCTCGGTGATCCGAGCACCGAGCATGACCGGCGGCGCACTGGCCGATCCTACCCAACTGCCTTCGATGGCGTCGCACATGCGCATGCCGGTTTCGGCGCATAACCAGGAACAGCTGCAGCGCGCCGAGCGCCAGCTCAACCAGATCGCCGACCAGCTGAGCAGGACACTGGCCCCGTTGGTCAAACAAGGCGTCATCACGGTGCGCCGCACCGAACTGTGGATCGAGGTCGAGATCAACAGCGATATCCTTTTCGTCACCGGTTCGGCCGCGCTCGATGTCGGTGCCCGCGAAACCCTGGGTACGCTGGCCGATGTATTGCTGGACGCACCCAACGGCGTGCGCGTGGAAGGCCATACCGACAACCTGCCAATCGCCACCGCGCAGTTCCCGTCCAACTGGGAATTGTCGGCGGCGCGCGCGGCCAGCGTGGTCCACCTGTTTGCCGACCACGGTGTACAGCCGCAGCGGCTGGCCATGGTCGGCTACGGCCAGTTCCGCCCACGCGAAAGCAACGATGCGCCCGAAGGGCGCAACCGCAACCGGCGGGTGATGGTGATCATCCTCGCCGATTCGGCAGCAGCAGCCGATCTGCCTGCAGCCGGCAACACCACAGCCAGCACCAGCGGCGATGACGACAGTGGCGGCGCTGCCGCCGCAAGCGCCATTCGCAGCGCGGTACCGGCGGTCATCGAAGGAGTCCACTGATGCGCATCTGGGCCATTGCCAACCAAAAAGGCGGCGTCGGCAAAACCACCACTACCCTGTCGCTGGGACGCGGCCTGGCCGCGCGCGGCCACAAGGTGCTGCTGATCGACCTGGACCCCCACTCCTCCTTGACCCGCGCCTTCGGTGTGCCTGTCGAGCCGGTGCCGCAAGGCGTGCAGGAGCTGTTCGCCGCACCACCGCACGAAATCGCCGCGCTGGCCCGCCACAGTGACATCCCCGGCCTGGACTATCTCTGCGCGCAGGCCTCGCTGGCCACGCTGGAACGGCGCAGCGCCAACCAGCCTGGCCTCGGCCTGGCCCTGCAGCAGGCCCTTGCACGCCACGGCGAACAGCACGACTACATCCTGCTCGACTGCGCGCCCACGCTGGGCCTGCTGATGATCAACGCCTTGGCAGCGGCCGACCGCCTGATCATCCCAACCCAGGCCGAGCCACTGGCCCTGCATGGTCTGGACGGCATGGTCCGCACCGGCGAGATGGTGGAGCGCTCACGCAAGCGTGCCCTGCCCATCTCGGTGCTGCCGACCCTGTTCGACCGCCGCACCCGCGCCGGCAACGAAACCCTCAAGCTGATGCAGGACCGCCATGGCGAACGCGTCTGGGAAGATGCGATTCCAATCGACACCCGCATCTGCAATCCGGCCGCATTGACCGTACCGCTGCTTGGCGATGATTACCCCGGTCGCGGCATGGCCGCCTACCGCCACGCGCTGGAATGGTTGCTGCTCAACGAGGCCGCGCAGCTGGAGCGCGCCGCATGAGCAACGACGTACTGGACGACTATCTGGGCGAACTGCTGATGGAAGCGGTACCGGCCCCGGTTGCTGCCGAACCGGTCCTCGCCGCACCCGCCGCCGCAAAACCAGCCTTTGAAGCGCCCGGCGACAGTGCCGAGCTGGAAGCCGTGTTTGAGGCCGCCTTGGCAGCCACGCAGTCCAAAGCCACCGCAGCACCGGCCGCGCCAACTCCGCCAACCAGCGTAGCTGGCGACAACGCTGCCCTGCAGGCCGCGTTCGACGATGCCATGGCAGCCACCAGCGCCGCCAACGCAGGCCGTCCGCCAACCTGGGACGACCTGCCGGACGAAGTGATCTACGAAACCGGCCCCGCTGAAAGCCGCAAGCTCGCCCACAGCGACAGTGCCTGTCTGCAGGCCGCGTTCGCGACTGCGGCGGGCCTGCCGGCGCCCCCGCCTGCGCCGCCGCGCAGCACACCCAACGTACGCGCACTGGAAACGCCGGTGGCAGACGCACGCCCCAGCACCTGGCAGGAGCTGCAGGCACAGGCACAGCGCCCGGCCAACAACCAACAGCGCCGCGCCTCCGAGCGCAGCACGCGTTGGCTGCGCCTGCGCTGCGGCCAGCAAACCTATGCACTGGAATTGTTGAAGGTGCAGGAGGTGGTCCTGCCGGTGCCATTGCTGGCATTGCGCGGCACCGGCCCGGCAATGCTGGGCATCATGAACCTGCGTGGCCAGGTGGTGCCGGTGATGGACCTGTGCCGCCACCTGGATGTACACAGCGCAGCGGAAGACGCGCAGACCCGGATTGTCGTGCTGGAAGAAAACGGCGAGACCCTGGGCCTGCGGGTGTCGGCGGTGGAAGACGTGGCCAACCTCAACGACTCGCAGATCGAGCCACCGGATACCGCGCGCATCTGCCAGATCTCCAACGAACTGTTCCGCGGCATCGCCCGCGTTGGCCAGCAACCGATGATCCTGCTCGACGCCGGCCGCCTGCTGCGCTGATTGCCGCCTGGCCTCCTCCCTTTCGCGCAGCGAAGGGGAGGATTGAGGAGGGGTGCTGTTGCCCCATGCCTCCTCCCTTTTGCGAAGCAAAGGGAAAGAAACAAAGGTAGTGCCGAGCCATGCTCGGCAGAGGCTTTACCGGTGAGGCTTCAGCCGAGCATGGCTCGGCTCTACACAGTCAAAAGCTACCCCTCCCCGGCCCTCCTCTGCGCTTTGCGCAAGGGAGGGAGCAGAGCTCACCCCTCCCCAACCCTCCCCTTCGCTGCGCGAAAGGGAGGGGGCAAAGCAGCCTCCACCTTCGGCGCAAGGAGGGGCTGATGCCACCAAAACCGTGCGCCGGTTAACACTATCTGCTGCAACGCATCGCAGCCCTAAAGATCGCTGGCGGATCGCCGCTATCTCTCCCAGTAACGTTTGTTCGGAGCAATGATGAGCACTGTGGCCCTGGCGCAGGATCTCGGCATCGAGTCCACCAGCGAGTTGAAGCAACAACTGGCAACCCATCTGCCGCAGGCCGGTCAGCTGCGTGTGGATGCCAGCCAGGTAGGCCGTGTGCACACCGCCGCGATGCAGGTGCTGTGCGCCTTTGTGCTGGCGCGCCAGCAGGCCGGCCATGGCACCGTGTTTGACAACGCTACCGATACCTTCCGCGACGCCGCGCGCCTGCTCGGTGTCCTCCGGACCCTGGGTCTGGAAGCAACCCCTGACACAACGAAATCTGTGGAGAACGCTGCATGAGCGCACGAATCTTGGTGGTGGACGACTCGGCGTCAATGCGCCAGATGGTCTCTTTCGCCCTCACCTCAGCCGGCTTTTCGGTTGAAGAAGCCGAGGACGGCGCTGTCGCCCTGGGCCGCGCCAAGGGCCAGCGTTTCAACGCCGTGGTCACCGACGTCAACATGCCCAACATGGACGGCATCGCGCTGATCCGCGAGCTGCGCCAGCTGCCGGACTACAAGTTCACGCCGATGCTGATGCTGACCACCGAGTCGGCCGCAGACAAGAAATCCGAAGGCAAGGCCGCCGGTGCTACCGGCTGGCTGGTCAAGCCGTTCAACCCCGAACAGCTGATTGCCACCGTCCAGAAAGTCCTGGGCTGATCAGCCCACCTGCCCTACCGATCGGATACCGCGCCAATGAGCATGGACCTGCAGCGTTTCCACGCCACCTTCTTCGAAGAAAGCCGCGAAGGGCTGGATGCAATGGAGGCCGGCCTGCTGGCACTGGAAGACGGCCAGCACGACCCCGAAGTCATCAACTCGGTGTTCCGTGCCGCGCACTCGATCAAGGGTGGCGCCGGTACCTTTGGCTTTGATGCCATCGCCGCACTGACCCACGTACTGGAAACGCTGCTTGATGAGCTGCGCTCCGGCAAGCGCGCACTGGAAGGCAACGCCGTCGATGCGATGCTTGGCTCGGTGGATGTACTGCGCGCCTTGCTGCGTGAAGTGGAGCATGGCCAGGCCGCCGATCCGGCTGCGGTCAAGGCGGTCACCGACCGCCTGCAGGCGGTGCTGGCGGGCGATGCCCCGGCAGCGGTCGTCGCCCCCAAGCAGGAAGAAACCCCGGACGCCTGGCAGATTGGCTTCGCCCCGGCGCCGTCGTTGTTCATGAGTGGCAACGATCCGCTGCGCATCATCCGCGAGCTGGAAACCCTGGGTTCGCTGCACGTCGAACCGCGTATGGCGCGCCTGCCCAGCTTCGATCAGCTCGATCCGCTGGAAGCCTACCTGGCCTGGGATCTGGGCCTGGTTGGCAAGGTGCCGCGCAGCCGTATCGAAGACACCTTTGCCTGGGTGGTGGACGACTGCGAACTGGACATCCGTCCGGCCGCACCGCCCAGCCTTGCCATCGAGGCAGCTCCGGTAACAGCTGCCGCCAGCACCGAGGCCGCCGCCAAGGCGCCGGCCAGCGCGCAGCAGCATGAAGCGGAAAGCTCGATCCGGGTCAGCGTCGACAAGGTCGATGCACTGATCAACCTAGTCGGCGAACTGGTCATCACCCAGGCCATGCTCAAGCAGGTTTCCGGCGGGCTGGATCCGGTCTTTGCCGAGCAGCTGTTTGCCGGCCTGGACCTGCTTGAACGCAATACCCGCGACCTGCAGGAAGCCGTCATCGGCGTGCGCATGCTGCCGGTGGATGCGGTGTTCCGTCGCTTCCCGCGCCTGGTCCGCGACCTGTCCGGCCGGCTCGGCAAGCAGGTGCGCCTGCGCACCATCGGCGAAGGCACCGAGCTGGACAAGGGCCTGATCGAGAAGATCGCCGATCCGCTGGTGCATCTGGTCCGCAACTCCATCGACCACGGCCTGGAAATGCCGGACGTGCGTCGCGAGGCCGGCAAGGACGAAACCGGCACGATTACGTTGGCCGCATCGCATCAAGGCGGGCATATCGTCATCGAGGTCAGCGACGACGGCCGCGGCCTGAACCGCGACAAGATCCTGGCCAAAGCGCTGGAACGCGGCTTGAGCGTGCCGGACAACCCCACCGACGCACAGGTCTGGGACCTGATTTTCCAACCCGGCTTCTCCACCGCCGACGCGGTCACCGATCTTTCCGGCCGTGGCGTCGGCATGGACGTGGTCCGCCGCAACATCCAGGCACTGGGTGGCGAGGTGCAGCTGGAAAGCCGCACCGGTGCCGGCACCCGCGTGCTGATCCGGCTGCCGCTGACCCTGGCCATCCTGGATGGCATGACGGTCTCCATTGCCGGCGAAACCCTGATCCTGCCGCTGGCCTACGTGCTCGAAGCACTGCAGCCACAGCCGGACGATATCCGCAGCATGGCCGGCGAAGGCCGCGTATTGCGGGTGCGCGGCGAATACCTGCCGATCCTGTCGCTGGGCCAGTACTACGGCTATCCGCACAATCCGCAGGCCGACCCGCTGGTGGTCGTGGTCGAGGGCGACGGCCAGAAGATCGCACTGGAAGTGGACGAGCTGATCGGCCAGCAACAGGTGGTCGTCAAGAACATCGAAAACAACTACCGGCGCATCAGTGGCGTTTCCGGCGCCACCATCCTCGGCGATGGCCGGGTTGCGCTGATCGTTGATATTGGTGGCCTGGTGCGCTCACTGCGCACCCAGCAAGCGGCCTGATCACACCGTAAACGCCTGCCCCTGACGCCGCTCGCCCCTCATCTGGGCGGGCGGCGTTCTGTTGTATGTCCGCGTATGCCCCACGCTCCAGCGGTCATTCGCGAGCGGTCCTTCGGCTGGCTGAATCACATCCGCAGAGTTTCTTCAAGAAGCTCGGAAATCTGCCGATACCGCATCGCAATGCAATCAGGTTTGTCCATCGACCTGGGCCTCCGTCGCGGCCCGCACCACTCATGACACTCCCCAGGGGCGCCGGACCTGAGGGTCGCCCCCAATGCTTGCCTACGGAGATGTCTGCAATGAAGTGGTTCCAGAATCTGTCGATCACCCGAAAGCTGGTGCTTGCTTTCTGCAGCACCAGCCTGCTTACCCTGCTGCTTGCGCTGTTCGCGCTGTGGCGCATGAACGTGGCCGACACCCAGATACAGCAGGTCAACAACAACTGGATGCCGGCGGTGCAGCAGCTCGGCGAAATGCGCGCCCAGCTCGGTGAATACCGTACCTTCGAGCAGGCCCAGCTGTCCTACCAGGGCAACCCGGCCCAACTGGCCGACTACGACAAGCGCCTGGCCGATACCCGCAAGCTGATTGAAGCTGCGGAGAAGGCCTATGACGAAATCGATTCGGATTACAGCCCGGAAGAGCTGGCCCTGTACGAAAAAATGAAGGAATTGCGTGCCGGCTATTTCGGCGCGCACGACCGCATAGCCGCGGCCATCGCTGCGGACGACTTCGTTACCGCCAGCAGCATTTCCAGCGACGAATCGCGCATGCTGCGCCGCGGCCTGTTCGACCAGCTCAAGCAGCTCTCGCAGTACAACCAGACCCAGCTGACCAAGCAGACGGCCGAATCACGCAGCGCCCACAAGCGTTCGCTGCTGGCCATCCTGGCCGGCTTGGGCGTGTCGCTGCTGCTGGCCGCAGCGCTCGGCTTGGCAATCATCCGTGCCATCACCGTTCCCCTGGCCGAAGCCGTGCGCGTGGCCGACGATGTCGCCGCCGGCAAGCTCGACCGTCGCATCGACACCTCGCGCCGTGATGAAGTGGGCATGCTGCTGCAGTCCATGCAGCGCATGCAGGCACAGCTGCAGTCGGTGATTGGCGCCCAGCGCAAGATGGCCCAGCAGCATGACGCTGGCATGATCAGCTACCGCATGGACGAGGCCGCCTTCCCCGGCGATTACGGGGTAATGGTCAAGGAAAGCAACGCACTGGTCGCTTCGCATATCCAGCTGCTGCAGTCCGCTCTGGAAGTGATCAAGCGCTATGCCAGCGGCGACCTGTCGGTGGACATCGAGCAGCTGCCCGGCGAGAAGGCCGTCATCACCGAGACCGTGGACGCGGTCAAGGCCAGCCTGTCGGCGATCAACAACGAGATCAAGCACCTGGCCAGCGCCGCTGCAATGGGCGACTTCTCGGTGCGCGGTGATGCCGATGCCTACCAGCACGACTTCCGCGACATGGTCAGCAGCCTCAACCAGCTGATGGAAACCACCGACGGCAATCTGTCCGAGCTGTCCAAGCTGTTGCAGGCCATTGCCCGTGGCGACCTGACCGCAAAGATGCAGGGTGACTTCCACGGTGTGTTCGCCAACATGCGCGACGATGCCAACGCCACGGTTGGCCAGCTGACCGACATCATCGGCCGCATCCAGCACGCCGCCACCAGCATCAATCTGGCCGCCAGCGAAATCGCCACCGGCAACAGCGACCTGTCGCGCCGTACCGAGCAGCAGGCCGCAAATCTGGAGGAAACCGCCGCCTCGATGGAGGAACTGACCTCCACCGTGCGCCAGAACGCCGAGCACGCCCGCCAGGCCAACCAGCTCGCCATCGGCGCGCATGGCGTGGCCAGCCAGGGCGGCAATGTGGTCGGCCAAGTGGTCACCACGATGAGCGCGATCGAAGCCTCGTCGAAGAAGATCGCCGACATCATCAGCGTCATCGATGGCATCGCCTTCCAGACCAATATCCTCGCGCTCAACGCCGCCGTGGAAGCCGCCCGTGCCGGCGAGCAAGGCCGTGGCTTTGCGGTGGTTGCCTCGGAAGTACGCACGCTGGCCCAGCGCTCCGCCGCTGCCGCCAAGGAAATCAAGGGCCTGATCGATGACTCGGTCGGCAAGGTCGGCGAAGGCTCGGTACTGGTCCGCCAGGCCGGCACCACGATGGAAGAAATCGTCACCTCGGTGCAGCGCGTGACCGACATCATGGCCGAGATTTCCGCCGCCTCGCAGGAACAGAGCGCCGGCATCGACCAGGTCAACCAGACCGTCATGCAGATGGACGAAACCACCCAGCAGAACGCCGCGCTGGTGGAAGAAGCCACCGCCGCCGCACGCTCGATGGAAGACCAGGCCAATCAGCTGGCCGAGGCGGTCGCCGTGTTCCGTACCGACAGCGTGCAGGTCGTGGCAGCACCGCCGCTGCAGAGCAAGCCCGCGCTGGCCGCGGCACCGGCACCCGTTCGCCGACTGCGCTCGGCGGCACCGGCACAACGCGGCAATGCCGCCGTGCGTATCGACAACGACAGTGATTGGCAGGAATTCTGATCAGCGAAGGCGCTCCCCTCCACAGGGGAGCGCCTTGCGTTGAAAAGGATGACTCCAGCGATAGATTCAGCTGCAAAAAACAAACGAAACCCCCACTTTTCAGGCTACTAGTACCCCATGTCTCTGCCCAACGGTTTCCTGACCCGCAGTATCGCAATGCGCTTGATGCTGGGAACAGCATTGGTCGCCACCTTCGCTTTCGGCTTCACCGCCCTGATCATCTACCTGCGCAGCAGTGACGCACTGCTGGGCGCTTCGCGGGTGAGCCTGGAGAACATCGCGCAGCTTGAAGCGCAACGGATCTCCACAGAACTCGGCCATGGTTTTGAGGCCAACGACACCGTCGCGCGCAGCTTCCTCACCCTGCGCCAGCAGGGTGGATTCAGCCGCCAGAGTGCGGCGGCCATGCTGCAGGCACAAGCCTTGGACAACCCGCAGTGGGTCGGTGTCGGCACCATGTGGGAGCCGCAGGCATTCGATGGCGATGACGCCAGCCATGTGGACAGCGAAGGGCATGATGCCAGCGGCCGCTTCATGAGCTATTGGGCCTGGCAGGATGGCGCGCCGGTGCGCGAACCCCTGCGTGACTATGATGTCCCCGGCAACGGCGATTGGTATCTGCAACCGCGCGCCTCCAACAAGCCCTCCGTGCAGGAACCTTACAGCTACGAAATTGGCGGCAAGGTCATCCTGATGACCACGCTGGCCACGCCCATCGTGCAGGACGATCAATTCCTGGGCGTTGTGACCGTGGACTTCGCGCTGCAGTCGCTGCAGGACCGCCTGTCCAAGATGCACCCTATGGAGCAGGGTTATGTGCGCCTGCTGTCACCGGCCGGCACCATCATCGCCGACCGTGACCCCGCCAAGGTTGGCAGCAAGGTCGATGACGCCGATACGCGCGCGATGCTGGCCGCCACCGCCAAAGGCCAGATCACCTTCGAGCAGCATCATGACAGCACGCTCGACCAGGAAATGATCGAGACCTATGTCCCGCTGAAGATTGGCAACGCCGCGCAGAATTTCGCCTTCGGCGTGGTCGTTCCACGCGCCCTGCTGATGCAGCAGGCACGCGCGTTGCTGTGGACCATCATCATCGTCGGCGTGCTTGCCGCCCTGCTTCTGTGTGGCGCGCTGTATCTGCTGCTGCGCCGATTTGTATTCACGCCGCTGAATGAGGCGGTAAAGATTTCCGACAACATCGCCGCCGGCAAGCTGGACAACACCATCGGCGCACAACGCGATGACGAGCTTGGTACCCTGCTCACCTCGATGCAGCGCATGCAGACCCGCCTGCAGGCCGTCATCGGCGCGCAACGCGAAATGGCCCATCGGCACGATGCCGGCAGCATCAGCTACCGCATGGACGAGGCCGCCTTCCCGGGTGACTACGGGGTGATGGTCAAGGAAAGCAATGCACTGGTCGCTTCGCATATCCAGCTGCTGCAGTCCGCTCTGGAAGTGATCAAGCGCTATGCCAGCGGCGACCTGTCGGTGGACATCGAGCGTCTGCCGGGCGAAAAGGCCGTCATCACCGAAACCGTGGACGCGGTCAAGGCCAGCCTGTCGGCGATCAACAACGAGATCAAGCACCTGGCCAGCGCCGCTGCAATGGGTGACTTCTCGGTGCGCGGTGATGCCGATGCCTACCAGCACGACTTCCGCGACATGGTCAGCAGCCTCAACCAGCTGATGGAAACCACCGACGGCAATCTGTCCGAGCTGTCCAAGCTGTTGCAGGCCATTGCCCGTGGCGACCTGACCGCAAAGATGCAGGGTGACTTCCACGGTGTGTTCGCCAACATGCGCGACGATGCCAACGCCACGGTTGGCCAGCTGACCGACATCATCGGCCGCATCCAGCACGCCGCCACCAGCATCAATCTGGCCGCCAGCGAAATCGCCACCGGCAACAGCGACCTGTCGCGCCGTACCGAGCAGCAGGCCGCAAATCTGGAGGAAACCGCCGCCTCGATGGAGGAACTGACCTCCACCGTGCGCCAGAACGCCGAGCACGCCCGCCAGGCCAACCAGCTCGCCATCGGCGCGCATGGCGTGGCCAGCCAGGGCGGCAATGTGGTCGGCCAAGTGGTCACCACGATGAGCGCGATCGAAGCCTCGTCGAAGAAGATCGCCGACATCATCAGCGTCATCGATGGCATCGCCTTCCAGACCAATATCCTCGCGCTCAACGCCGCCGTGGAAGCCGCCCGTGCCGGCGAGCAAGGCCGTGGCTTTGCGGTGGTTGCCTCGGAAGTACGCACGCTGGCCCAGCGCTCCGCCGCTGCCGCCAAGGAAATCAAGGGCCTGATCGATGACTCGGTCGGCAAGGTCGGCGAAGGCTCGGTACTGGTCCGCCAGGCCGGCACCACGATGGAAGAAATCGTCACCTCGGTGCAGCGCGTGACCGACATCATGGCCGAGATTTCCGCCGCCTCGCAGGAACAGAGCGCCGGCATCGACCAGGTCAACCAGACCGTCATGCAGATGGACGAAACCACCCAGCAGAACGCCGCGCTGGTGGAAGAAGCCACCGCCGCCGCACGCTCGATGGAAGACCAGGCCAACCAGTTGACCGAGGCGGTGGCCGTGTTCCGCACCACCGAAAGCAGCGCCACCACATCCGCCCCCGGGCACGGGCACGGGCAACCGCTGTGGGGCAGCGTCCGCAGCAACGGCTGCGTCCGCTCGCGGCCAGCGCACAGGGCGGAAAGTCTGCACGACAGCTGGATTATGCAGACTGGCGTGAATTCTGACCCCTGACTTCCAGCGCTGAGCTGCCGCAGGTTCCCCCAAGCCCCCGACTGCATCTGTCGGGGGCTTTTTCATGCCGCAGGCAAACACAACGGCGTTGGCCAGACCTGCAGCCGTTGCCCCTGCACTCGCCAGGAAACGTAAGAGAGTGGGTGAAATCATCTGAAATTGTGCGCCGTCGCACAGTTAACTGACAGGCGGATTCGCCAAATGCCCCACTGGTCCTGACTGTGCTGAATTCTTCAGAATTTCCGGAGTACAGCTCCCTACAGCGACGCGGGAAGGCGCCGTTATCGGCTATGACAGCACCCGCAGGGATGTGCGGTGTCGACATCACGCTGAGAGGTCCAGGCCATCCAAACGCCCGTCCGCAGCGCCTTATTCCGCAGTCGATCTGGAGAGTTAGAGATGGAGTTCTTCCGCAATCTCAGCATCGCAAAAAAACTTGCACTTGCTTTCACCCTTACTACGCTTACCACCCTGGCCATGGGTGGCTTCGCGGTGCTGCGCCTGAACCAGGCCACTGACCAGCTGGCGCAGGTCACCGCGCGCTACATGCCTGCAGTGCAGTACCTGGAGCGGATGCGTGCCGACCTGGCAGAGATCCGCATCGCCGAGCTGTCCCAGCTCTCGCACCTGCACGAGCCGGCCTTTGTGGCCGAGTACAACCAGCGCATCGTCGACCAGCAGCAGAAGTTGGCCGAGCACCGCAAACAGTACGAAGCCCTTCCCGCCGATGCCACCCAGCAAGCCCTGTATGCCGACATGGGCAAGACCTTGGAGGCCTACTTCAACGCCCACGCGCAGATGGAAAAAGCCATCAGCGCCGGTGAGTTCGAGCTGGCGCAGAATATCTCCAACGACCAGTCACGCATCAGCCGGCGTGATCTGTTCGACGCCGTCGAGAAGCTCAGCGGCCATGTCGCCTCGGTACTGGACAAGGAAGTCGCCGATGCCGATGCCGCGCAGACGCGCAGCAGCACCGCCATCATCTTCTGCATGGTCCTGCTCGGCCTGCTCTCGGTCGTCCTGGGCGTGGTGATCGTACGCGCGATAGTGCGCCCGGTGAATGAAGCATTGCGGGCCGCCGATGACGTTGCCAATGGCCGCCTGGATGGCAGCATCGACTGCACCCGCAAGGACGAAGTCGGCGCCTTGCTGGCGTCCATGCAGCGCATGCAGAACCAGCTCAAGGCGGTGATCGGCGCGCAGCGCGAGATGGCCCGCGAGCATGACCTTGGCATGATCAGCTTCCGCATCGATGAATCGAAATTCCCGGGCGAATACAGCCGCATGGTGGCCGAGGTCAACACCCTGGTTGCGCAGCACATCGGCGTCAAAATGCGGGTCGTGGAAGTCATGCGCCACTACGCGCGCGGCGACCTGTCGGTGGACATGGACCGCCTGCCCGGCGAGAAGGCCGCCATCACCGAAGCGATGGACAGCACCAAGGCCAGCCTTGCCGCGATCAACAACGAGATCAAGCGATTGGCGCATGCAGCCGCTGCCGGCGACTTCAGCCTGCGCGGCAATGCTGACCAGTTCGAACACGATTTCCGCGCCATGGTCGGCGGTGTCAATTCCTTGATGGAATCCACTGAAGACAACCTCGGTCATCTGTCGCGGCTGCTGCAGGCCGTCGCCCAAGGCGACCTTACCCAGCGCATGGAGGGTGACTTCCACGGTGTGTTCGCGCGCATGCGTGATGACGGCAATGCCACCATCGACCAGCTGGGCAGCATCGTCTCGCGCATCCAGGCGGCCAGTGGCAGCATCAGCCTGTCGGCCAGCGAAATCGCCACCGGCAACGACGACCTGTCGCGCCGTACCGAGCAGCAGGCCGCCAATCTGGAGGAAACCGCAGCCTCGATGGAAGAGCTCACCTCCACCGTGCGCCAGAACGCCGAGCACGCGCGCCAGGCCGACCAACTGGCACGCGGTGCTGCCGAGGTGGCCGCACAGGGCGGCGCGGTGGTCGGGCAAGTGGTCTCCACCATGACCTCGATCGAGCAATCTTCACAGCGCATCGCCGACATCATCAGCGTGATTGACGGCATTGCCTTCCAGACCAATATCCTGGCACTCAACGCTGCAGTGGAAGCCGCCCGCGCAGGTGATCAGGGCCGCGGCTTCGCGGTGGTGGCATCGGAAGTGCGCACCCTGGCGCAGCGCTCTGCAGCGGCCGCCAAGGAAATAAAGGGCCTGATCGACACCTCGGTGGAGAAAGTCACCGAAGGCTCGCAGCTGGTACGCCGCGCCGGCAGCACCATGGACGAGATTGTTGCCTCGGTGCAGCGTGTGACCACCATCATGGCCGATATCTCTTCGGCCTCGCAGGAGCAGTCCAGCGGCATCGAACAGGTCAATCAGACCGTGATGCAGATGGATGAGACCACCCAGCAGAACGCTGCGCTGGTGGAAGAAGCCACAGCTGCGGCGCGCTCGATGGAAGACCAGGCGCATCAGCTGTCCGCTGCGGTGGCGCAGTTCCGCCTGGCAGGCACGGTAAGCGCTTCACTGGCCAAGGTGGCGGCCAGTGCCAGCGCAGCACCGCCGCGCGGACGCCCGGCATTGCGCGCCATCCCGACCCCGACCAATCGCGCGCCGGTCGCCAGCGCCGATGATTGGCAGGAGTTCTAAGCGGTAACTGCCGGCAGCGGGCGCTCACTCTCCGGCCCGCCCGCTGCCGGCAGTACGCTCAGGCAACGCGCTCGCTGACATCTGCCGCCAACAACGACACGCCGGGAAATATGCCACTCGGATCATGCTGCTGGCGCAACTTGCGCAGGCGCCGCCAGGCGTCGGCCGAGTAACAGACAGCGACCTCATCCGAGCGGCCCTCAAGATCGAATTCGTTGATGTAACTCCCATTGGCATGTGGCGCCAGCTGGTCATACACAGCGCGCAACCAATCCCGGTTCAGCCCGTCTGCGTCCTCGTCATCCCACTGCGCATAGGTCGAGACCGAAACCCGCCCGTGGATCGAATACGCCGCGTCGTCGTGTTCATGGTTGGGCCGCAGGATCAGCAATGAGAACGTAGCCGGAGAAGGCCGCTCGCGCATGCCGGCAACCAGCACATCGGCTGCTTTTCCGGCCGCATCGGTCAGGATGTTGTCGGCCCGGTAGCGCTTGCTCACCATGGCTTGTTCGGTCTGCCGGTAGATGGGATCGAAGTTGTCGAGCACCTGCTCAGCAACATCACCCAGCCACGGCGCTACATCCATGCGCAGTGCTTCCTGCAGACCGCTGGCCTCGCCGGCGTCGTCGCAGAACACGCTGACGCTCAAGCCGGCAGGCACGCCAACCGCCCCGCCCAGTGCAAGCATGACCTGCACACGGTGGTCGTCCCTGCGTGCGCACAAGGCAAGCAACAGCGGTTTCAGGTCGGCCGTATCCACCGCGTAACTACGCGACAGCATCGCCTTGGGTGCCGGCCAGGTCTTGAGGTGGAACTGCACCACCACAAAGAACAGGCAAGGCCCACCACCACGCGCGGCCCATAGCAGCTCCGGATTTTCGGTCTCGTTGACATGCAGCAACCGCCCGTCCGCCGTCACCACATCCAACGCACGGATATTGAAGGTACTCATGCCACCCCAGGCATCACAGTTGATGCCCAGCCCACCACCGAGCAGAAACCCGGACAGCCCCACCTTCGCGCCATGGCCGGTCGGGAAAGCCAATCCATGCGGTGCCAGCGCATGCGACAGCTGGGCGCTGTTCACGCCCGGCCCGGCGCTCACCATCGCCTGCTCGGCATCGACATCAATCGCGTTGAGCTGGGCCAGGTCCAGCAATAGCCCACCACGATGCAGAAAGCTGCCCGCATAGCTGTGCCCGGACCCCTTTACCGCCACCCGCAGCCCATGCAAGCGCGCGAAGTTGACGCTCTTGATTACATCGTCAATTGAAGCGGCACGCACGATGTACTCCGGAAAGCGCTCGAAATGGCGCCGGTTCCAGGCCGAGCTGTAGTACCAGC
Organism: Stenotrophomonas terrae; assembly: GCF_039674165.1. Classification (GTDB taxonomy): domain Bacteria; phylum Pseudomonadota; class Gammaproteobacteria; order Xanthomonadales; family Xanthomonadaceae; genus Stenotrophomonas; species Stenotrophomonas terrae_A. The sequence continues at coordinate 22,844 of NZ_JBDJMY010000032.1, read as the reverse complement.
CCGCGTACTCGGCATGATGTCGAGAGCGCACTTTTCCTTCCAGCGTCTGCGAGAAAGCGCGGTAATCATCTGGAAGAATCTTTGCATGCTGCGTATGCATGGCAGTTCCCTGGGATTGTCCGAAAGGGGAGGATCAAGCGGCCACGGCGCTGGTCGCCGAGTACAGCGGCAAGGGCTGCAAGCCAAGCCGCGTCTTGATGCGTGCGTTCAAGCGCCCTGCTTCGATGGTGTGTATGCCCGCTGCCAGCGCCCACTCGTAGGCGTAGGCGAAACTGATGGTGTACGGGCTGTAATCGGTAAGGTCGTAGCGCATCCCCGCCGACCAGATGCACATCAGCGCGCCGTCGACGAAACAGATCAAGCCCCCCACCACCACCCCTTGATCTTCGACCAGCACAAGCCGTATCAACCCATCACAGGTCCGCACGAAGCGCGCCAGCGTCTGCGCCGGGAAGTACTGCGGGGTGCCATTGCGTGCGGTGGTCTGCTGGCACAACTCGGTCAACTGCTCCAGCCGATCATCGAAGGGTGGGCTGAGCATGTTGATGACACCGGCACCGGCAGCGAACTTGCGCAGCTGGCGGGTCATTTCGTAGCGGCCGTCCTTGGGCAGGGCCTTCACCACTGCGTCGAACCCGGCAAACCGGGTCATGTCCATGAAATAGCGGTCGACCAGATAACGCACCACCAAGCCGTGTTCCGCCAGCTGCTGCCGCGCCTGCGCACCGGCAACGTTCAACAGCCCGACGTATTGCGCATTCAATGTTGCCGCCAGGTTCTTCAACGCGGTGACCAGCAGCGCCTGCACCGCCGCGCCTTCCAGCACCAGTACATTGCTGTCGAAGCAATGCATGGCATGACTGAACAGCGCGCTCTGGTCGCAGTCACTCTCGATGCCGGCGGTACGCGCCAGCAGACCGAAAGGATCCACGGTCTGCACCGACTGCAGGTAAGCCGGGACAAAACCTACCAAGCGTCCGTCTTCCCGCGCCAACAGGTAGAACGCGCCCTGGATGGCCAACAACGGTGAGCGCTCGGCAGCGCACAGAAAGCGCCAGTCGTAGAAGAACGAGGCGCCGCTGGCCTGATGAAACGCACGGTATTCGTCCTCGTCCACCGCTTCGATGGACTGCAGGATCTGCACTTCGATGGACATTGGCCGGCCCTCGGGATCGCCCAGCGCCCCGATGGGTCAATCAGGGCAGGAACGAGGATTGGTTTGTTGAAGGCGATCAAGCAGCGCCGGTGCCGCCAGCTACCGGCGAACGTGGCTACCGCTTGCGACACTCGATGATGGCCGCGTGTGGCTCATCGACATACGCCTGCAATGCGGGTGGTACCCCGGCCAGATCGTGGCCGGCAACAAGCGTGGGGTTCGACCACTGGATCGACTCAGCGCCGGCCTTGTGCAGCGCCGCCTCGATCGCCTGCTGCGACCAGTACCAGGCGTGCACGCTGGCATCGTACTGGCGGTAGCGAAGGTCCAGGCGCAGGCGCCCGCCTTCCTGATACGGATTGCTGCTGTCGTCCGCCGTCAGCGTGAAACCGCAACCCTCGTAATAGCTGGTCGCGGGCGCGTAGCGCGGATGGATCGGCAAGGCCACCAGCCGCCCGCCCGGACGCAACGGTGCCATCATCTCGGCCGCCATCTGTTCCAGTTCGGCCGGGGTGGTGGCATAGGGCAGCACATATACCGCCAGAACCACATCGAAGGCAGCGTGGCAGCTTTCATCCAGCGTGGAACGGAAGCTGATGTCCAGGCCATCGCGCTGTGCGCAGCGGCGCGCGTAATCAAGCATTCCTTCGGCAAGGTCGTATCCCACCACCTTGCGTGCGCCGGCCCGCTTCAACAGCCGTGAGTAGTAACCGCTGCCACAGCCGTATTCCATGACGTCCAGGCCCTCAAGTGGCCCGAGTGCTGCAAATACGCTGGGTGTTTCAATGTATTTGCGGAAAGGCCATGTCGCCATGTCCTCGTAGAGCGCGCCCAACTGATCGAACTGATCTGCTGCTTCCCTGCTCATCTGCTGTCCCCTTGCGTTGAGGGTACTGCCCGGAAGTTGCAGATCCTCTCGAATCGTAAGATGTTAAATTGTGATGTAAATAACACTTTTAAACTATTTCACGCTGTCATCTCCAAAATTAAGCCGGCGCTCAGCTTGATAAAAAGCGAGAGTCAAAAAACCGTCGCCACCGCGCCCAGCCTCCTCGCTCATGCGCTGCCAAGGCGGGTGGCAAGTAAATTGCCCGGCATTCGCCACGGGTCGTAACAAGCTGGCTAAAGATGTTAAAAAGGCGGCCGTTATCACAGTTTGTGGCGCTTTCCGAATGGCCACACTGATCATCGGCCAACCAATACAGTGTCCATGCCCGACCACGAATCGCCTGCACCGACGCCCTCGCCCCACGCCGGCAAGCTGTATGCCGACGACCGCTACATGGTGCGCAATCCGCACCAGGTAAGGCACCTGCTGCAGGGCATGATCGATCAGCGCTCGCTGGTCAACGTGCACCCGGACGGGCGCGATCAATCCTTCCCCTCGGCGGTGCTGGAAGTGGACATGCACGGCCTGGTACTGGATGCCAGCCCGGTGCCTTCGATCAACCGCACCGTGGAAACCGCCAGCACCCTGCTCTGCTTTGGCCAGGTGGACAAGGTGATGGTGCGCTTCCAGCTGCAAGGCCAGCGCCGCGTCGAGCGCGGCGACCATGTCGCCTTCGAGGTGCCGCTGCCGGAGGAGGTGTACCACCTGCAGCGGCGCGAGTTCTATCGGCTGGAAACACCTGTGGGCGACTCGCCCTACTGCCTGCTGCCCGATCCGGACGGCGGCGAACCCAGCCGCTGGCGGGTGCTGGATATCAGTGCCGGCGGCATCGCCCTGTTGCTGCCGCCCGAGCAGAACCTGCTCAAACTGCAGAGCCGTTACAGCGACTGCGTACTGCAGATTCCGGAAGGCGGCACGGTGAAAACCCCGCTGGTGGTATGCAACCTGCGCCAGCAGAAACAGCCCAACGGCAGCGAAATGACCCGTATCGGCCTGCGCTTTGACGACCTGCCGCGCGGCGCCGACAACATCATCCAGCGTTACATCTTCCGCATTGACCGCCTGCGAAAAGCACGCAGCAACGGCGATTAAGCCGAAAGCCTTGGCTTTTGTCTGGCCTTGGCATGGCAGCGGCCGACTGCTGCCCTTGAGCCGTCATCCCGACGCAGGCGGGAAACGCTCCTGCTCCCACCTTCGCTGTTACGCCCACGTCCCCTCGGTACCTTCCGCGCACGCGTAAAACGACAAGCTCTTTGCGCTGAAAGCCAGAGCGAGCCCCATCTGCGCGGGAATGACGGCAGCAGGGCCCGCCAGAACACCGCCCCTGCAACAGATTCCTGCCCGGCACCTAAAGTCCCGGCCGCCAACGCCGATACCGGTGCATCAGCCGCATCGCATCGGCAGCCCGCCAGGACCAGGATCCGCCATGAATGACTCCCGCACCACCGCCACCGACACCACCGGCGGCGAATACCTCAGCTTCACCCTCGGCAACGAGCACTACGGCGTGGACATCCTCAAGGTGCAGGAAATCCGCGGCTATGACGCGGTTACCCGGGTGCCGGATGCACCGGACTACATCAAGGGCGTGATCAACCTGCGCGGCACCATCGTGCCGGTCATCGACCTGCGCCTGAAGCTGCGCCTGGACGAAGCCCGCTATGACGCCTTCACCGTGATGATCGTGCTCAATGTCGAAGACCGCGTAGTCGGCATCGTGGTGGACAGCGTTTCCGATGTGATCCCGCTCAACGCCGATCAGATCCGCCCGACCCCGGAGTTCGGCGCCGCTGTCGATACCCGCTTCATCTCCGGCATCGGTACCCAGGACGATCGCATGCTGATCCTGCTGGATATTGAAACCCTGCTCGACACCGCCGACCTCGGCCAGCCCAGCGCCACTGAAGAAGCCGCCTGACAAGCGCATCTGCGAAGCCGATCACATTTTCACGCATGCAATTCAAGCGCGGCAAATCGTGGCCGATAGCCCTTGCATGCCCGTCCTCCCCGACCGGCCCCACTTCCTCATCCCGGAGTCTCCGATGTACAAGCACCTGCTTCCGCTGTTTGCTGCCACCGTATTGGCCACCGTCGCCTTTGACGCTGCCGCCGATGCGGAGATGATCCCGCCGGAAAACGCCGCGCGTTTCGCTGGCAAGGACGGCATGGTCTGCGGCAAGGTCGAAAAGGCCCGCTACGCCGAAGGCTCCGAGGGTCAGCCGACCTTCCTGCACATGGGCGGCATGTTCCCGCGCCACACCTTCTCGGCCCGCATCGCCGGCAGCAACCGCAGCAAGTTTGGCTTCCCGCTGGAAACGCTGGAAGGCAAGACCGTCTGCGTGATCGGCAAGATCCAGCGTGATGCCTCGCGCGCCGAGATCGAAGTCGCCTCGCCGGCCAACCTGAAGCTGGCCAACATCAAGTAATCCGCCTTTTGTCACGCCGGCAACGCCGGCGTGCCATCCCACGCCAGTGACCTGGCAGGGACTGTTCCCGGAGATCGCGCAAGATGCAGTGGATCAACTCGCTGAAACTCAAGCCGAAGCTGATGCTTACCTTTGGCGTCGTGCTGTTCGTCATGTTGTTGCAGGGCATCGTCGCCTTCCGCGGCCTGCACTCGCTGAACAACGTCACCACCGACCTTGCTGAAAAGCGCATGCCCAGCCTCCGCACCAACGGTGAGTTGAGCGGCATGGTCAGCGAGTACCGCAATGCGTCCTACCAGAGCCTGGTACGCGCCAGCGACGACGTCAAAGCCGATGCCAAGGCACGTGCCACCGAACTGCGCATGCAGATCGACACCACCATCGCCGCCTATCCCAAGCTGATCGACAGTCCCGAACAGAAGAAGCTGTTCGACACCTTTGTCGCCGATTGGGGCAAGACCGCTGCGTCCTATGATGCGGTGAGCGAGATGCTGGCGCTGGACCTGCCGGATGACGCCATCGACACCTTTGTCGGCGAAACCCGCAACCTGCACCGCAACGCCTATGCTGCCCTGCAGGCACTGGCCGCCAACGACAACCTGCGCGCACAGGCCGCTGCCAAGCAGGCAGCCGAAACCTACCGCACCTCTGCACTGGTCGGCATCATCGCCGTACTGATTGGTGGTGCTGCAGGCCTGGTACTGGTCTGGTTGTTCGCCCGCTCGCTGGTCGCGGCCATGCGCGGCGCGGTTGACGTTGCCAACGAAGTGGCAAGCGGCAAGCTCGATGGTTCCATCGATGTCTCCCGCGCTGATGAAGTAGGCGATCTGCTGCGCGCCATGCAGCGCATGCAGCGCGATCTGCGTGAGCGCATCGAACACGAGACGGTGATCGCCAATGAGAACCTGCGCATCCGTACCGCGCTGGATTACTCCTCCACCGGCGTGTTCCTGACCAACAACGATCTGGAAATCGTCTACGCCAACCGCGCCCTGCTCGAAAAGCTCAGCGAGCACCAGGAGCAGTTCAGCAGCACGCTGACCGACTTCGACGCCAGCAAGCCCTTGATCGGCCAGCCGGTGACCGTGCTTGAGCACGGTGGCGAAGTCGACGGCAAGGTGTTGGAAGCACTGGACAAGCACGGCGTGTTCAAGCGTGAAATGCGCTTTGGCGAAGCCGAGTTCGCGCAGACCATTTCGGTCATCCGCGACGACAACAACCAGCCGGTCGGCCATGTTGTCGAATGGCGTGACCGCAGCACCGAGGCGCAGGTCGAGAAGGAAGTGGCGCGCATCATCGAGGCCGCCGCTGCTGGCGACCTCAGTGGCCGCATCGGCACCGCCGACAAGGACGGCTTCTTCCTGCAGCTTGCCAGCCAGATCAACGGCCTGCTGGATGCCAATGCCAGCAGCCTGGAACAGATCTCCGCACTGCTGTCGGCACTGTCGCGTGGCGACCTGACCGTGCGCATGCACGGCGACTACCAAGGCGTGTTCGCCACCATGCGCGATGACGCAAACGCCACTGCCGAACAGCTGACCGGCATCGTCGGGCGCATCAAGCATTCGTCGGTGTCGATCAATTCGGCCGCCAGCGAGATTGCCGCCGGCAACAACGACCTGTCGCGTCGTACCGAGCAGCAGGCTGCCAACCTGGAAGAAACCGCCGCCTCGATGGAGGAGCTCACCTCCACCGTGCGTCAGAACGCCGAATCTGCCCGTCAGGCAAACCAGCTTGCCATCGGCGCAGCCTCGGTTGCCTCACAAGGCGGTGAAGTGGTTAGTCAGGTGGTCACCACCATGACCCAGATCGAGCAGTCCTCGCGCAAGATCGCCGAGATCATCTCGGTCATCGACGGCATCGCTTTCCAGACCAATATCCTGGCCTTGAACGCGGCAGTGGAAGCCGCACGTGCTGGTGAGCAAGGCCGCGGCTTCGCCGTGGTTGCCTCCGAAGTACGCACGCTGGCGCAGCGCTCAGCCGGCGCCGCCAAGGAGATCAAGGGCCTGATCGACGACTCGGTCGGCAAGGTTGCCGATGGCTCGGCGCTGGTCCGCAAGGCCGGTACCACGATGGGCGAAATCGTCGCCTCGGTGCAGCGCGTCACCGACATCATGGCCGAAATCTCCGCTGCCTCGCAGGAGCAGAGTGCCGGCATCGAGCAGGTCAACCAGACCATCGTGCAGATGGACGAGACCACCCAGCAGAACGCCGCCCTGGTGGAAGAAGCCACAGCCTCGGCGCGTTCCATGGAAGAACAGGCCGCGCAGCTGGCCAACGTGGTCTCGGTGTTCCTGCTGGAACAGGATGAGCAAGCCGATGCGGAGCTCAGCACGCCCGCTGCCAAGCGCCAGCCGTTGCAACGCACCGCACCGGCGCGGACACCGACACCCGCTCCGCGGTGTCGGGCCAACACCTCCAACGCTGTAGCTGAATTAGCAGACTCCGACTGGCAGGAGTTCTGATCTACCAAAAACCCCAGCTAAGGCTGGGGTTTTTACCTACTTCATTCGCCAATCCTACGGCCGATACCAAAGTATCCCCCGCCAATTGCGCCCTGCGCCCTATTCCCATGAATATCCAGCAGCTCTGGTCCAACTACCTCTCCAACATATCGGTGCGGCGCAAGCTGAACCTGCTGACGGTGCTGATCGCACTTGGCGTCATTGCCTTGGCCGTGCTCAGCGCCCGCATGCAATACCTGGATCTGATCGAGACACGCAAGCTGTCGCTGAGCAATCGCGTGGAGCTTGGGAAGACCGTGCTGGCCAACTTCCACGACCGAGCAAAGGCGGGGGAACTGAGCGATGCCGATGCGCGCCAGCAGGCATTGGCAGTGTTGGCCACCATGTACTCGGACAGCGGTGGCTCTTCGTTTGAAGTGTATGGCGACGACAACACCATGCTGCTGCATCCCTTCAACAAGGAGATGGTCGGCAAGCAGCTGTCGCAGTTTACCGACAGCAACGGCCTGCGCATGTACGAGGAGCAGGTCAAGGCTGCACGCAATGGCGGTGGTTTCGTGCAGTACCTGGTGGATCCGGCGGGCACCAAGGGCAGCGTCGAGCAGATCTCCTATGCCACCGCCTTTGCGCCTTGGAACATGGTGTTGTCCAGCGGCGTCTACATGAACTCCAGCCTCACCCATGCATTGCAGTTCACCGGCATCATGACCTTGGCCGGCGGCTTGCTGATCCTGCTGGTCATCGCCTTGAACTGGTTCATCGGCAGCCGCATCGTGGTACCGCTTCGTAGCGCCACCGGCATTGCCAAGGCGATTGCCAGCGGCCGCCTGGACAACGTCATCCCGCCGCCGAGCAAGGACGAAACCGGCCAGCTGCTGACCAGCATGCGCGACATGCAGACCCAGCTGCATGCGGTGATTGAAGCGCAGAACGAAATGGCCCGGCAGCACGATGCCGGCTTCATCAGCTACCGCATCGACCCTACCCCTTTCCCCGGCGAATACGGGGTAATGGTCAGTGAGACCAATACCCTGGTTGCGACCCATATCGGGGTGAAGATGGACGTCATCGCCCTCGCCCAGCGTTATGCGGTGGGCGATTTGAGCCAGGATATGGCCGATCTGCCCGGTGAGAAGCGTGTCATCACCGAGACCATGGCGACGATCAAGCGCAATCTGGGCGCCATCAACGCGCAGATCAAACAGCTGGCCAATGCGGCTGCAGCTGGCGATTTCAGCCAGCGCGGCGACGAAGCCCGCTTCGAGTACGACTTCCAGGCCATGGTCCGCAGCCTCAACGCGATGATGCAGAACAGTGACCAGAACCTGGGGCAGATTTCCGGCTTGCTGCGCGCATTGGCCGACGGTGACCTGACCGTCAGCATGCAGGGAAAGTTCGAAGGCGTGTTTGCACTGATGCGCGACGACGCCAGCCGTACCATGGCCCAGCTTGGCGCCATCGTCGCGCGCATCCAGCAGTCGGCCCACAACATCAATGTATCGGCCGGTGAAATCACCACCGGCAACAGCGACCTGTCCCACCGCACCGAGATGCAGGCCGCCAATCTCGAGGAAACCGCAGCCTCGATGGAGGAACTCACCTCCACCGTCCGCCAGAACGCCGAGTCCGCGCGCCAGGCAAACCAGCTGGCGATTGGCGCGGCCACCGTCGCCACCCGCGGCGGGCAGGTGGTGGATGACGTCATCACCACCATGGGCCAGATCGAGCTGGCCTCGCGGCGCATTGCCGACATCATCAGCGTGATTGACGGCATCTCGTTCCAGACCAACATCCTGGCCCTCAACGCCGCCGTCGAGGCTGCACGTGCAGGCGAGCAGGGCCGTGGCTTCGCGGTCGTCGCCGCCGAGGTGCGGACCTTGGCGCAGCGTTCAGCCGGTGCAGCCAAGGAGATCAAGGGCCTGATCGACGACTCGGTCGGCAAGGTCACCGAAGGCTCGCAGCTGGTGCAGCAGGCCGGCACCACCATGGATGAAATCGTCTCCTCGGTGCAGCAGGTGACCAGCATCATCGGTGAGATCTCTGCGGCCTCGCAGGAACAGACCGCCGGCATCGAGCAGGTCAATCAGACGGTCATCCAGATGGACGAGACCACGCAGCAGAACGCCGCTCTGGTGGAAGAAGCCATGGCCGCCGCGCGTGCCATGGAAGACCAGGCGCAGCTGCTGAACCAGGCCGTGGCCGTGTTCCATCTGCAGCAAACCACAGGCCGTGCGTCGCACGCCGATTCCGCCCCGCTGGCCCTGGCCAGCTGAAGAGACACGCCGATCATGTCCATCCCCGGCAGCGCCGAGCGCGACTTCGAATTCAGCGACCGTGATTTCCGTCGCGTCTGCGAACTGATCCACAACCGTGCCGGCATTGCGCTGGCACCGGCCAAGCGCGACATGGTGTACGGCCGCCTGTCGCGGCGCCTGCGGGTGCTGGGGCTGCGCTCGTTCAAGGACTACCTGGACCAGCTGGAAAGCCAGGACGGCGAGGAATGGCAGGCATTCACCAATGCGCTGACCACCAACCTCACCTCGTTCTTCCGCGAGCCACACCACTTCGACAAGCTGCGCGAAGAACTGCAGATGCGTGCACCACGCGCGCCGCTGAAGCTGTGGTCGTGCGCGGCCTCCACCGGTGAAGAGCCCTACTCCATGGCCATCACCGCCTGCGAGGCGTTCGCCAGCATGACCCCACCGGTGCGCATCATCGCCACCGATGTCGACACCCAGGTGCTGGCCACCGCCAGCCAGGGCGTCTATGCGATGGACCGCATCGCCGGCCTGGACCCCGCCATGAAGCGGCGCTACTTCCAGCGTGGCAGCGGCCCCAATGAGGGCAAATGCCGCGTGGTGCCGGCGCTGCGTTCGCTGATCGAGTTCCGCCCGCTGAATCTGTTGTCCAACCGTTACGACGTTGGCGGTCCGTTCGATGCGCTGTTCTGCCGCAACGTGATGATCTATTTCGACAAACCCACCCAGCGCGGCATTCTTTCGCGGCTGGTGCAGCACATGGACGAAGACAGCCTGCTTTACACCGGGCATTCGGAGAACTACCTGCACGCCGCTGACCTGATCCAGCCGTGCGGCCGCACCTTGTACCGTCGCAGCCGCAGGAATGGCGCATGAAAAGCCCGCACCAGCACCCCGATGAGGTGATGCGCTACCGCGACACGCGTTTCCAGACAATCGCCGCCAAGCTGTTGCCCACCCAGTACCTGGTGGTGGACGACGACACCGCGTTGACCACCATTCTCGGTTCCTGCGTGGCTGCCTGTATCCGCGACCCGATTCTGGGCATCGGTGGCATGAATCATTTTCTGCTGCCCGAGGGCAATATCGGCGACGGCGCGCCTGCGCGTTATGGGAGCTATGCGATGGAACTGCTGATCAACGACCTGCTCAAGCGCGGCGCCCACCGCAAGCGCCTGGAAGCCAAGGTATTTGGCGGCGCCAACGTGCTCAAGGGCTTCACCAGTAATCCGGTTGGCACCCGTAACGCCGAGTTCGTGCGCCAGTACCTGCATGCCGAGCACATTCCCATCGTTGCCGAAGACCTGTGCGGCATCCACCCGCGCAAGATCTGGTTCTTCCCGATCACCGGGCGGGTGGTGGTACAGCGCCTGCCGCATGCCCACGATGCCGAAGTCGCCGCGACCGAGTCGGCCATCCGCGCGCGTCTGTCGCGCACCCCGGTCAGCGGTGGCGTGGAGCTGTTCGAATGATGCTGCAAACGCCCTGCCGGGTATTGATCGTCGACGACTCGGCGGTGGTTCGACAGGTGTTGACCGAAATCCTGTCGGCCGATCCCGCCATCGAGGTTGTCGGCACCGCCGCCGACCCGTTGTTGGCACGGGAGAAGATAAAGCGCCTCAATCCCGATGTGCTGACCCTGGACGTGGAAATGCCGCGCATGGATGGGCTGGCGTTCCTGGAAAACCTGATGCGCCTGCATCCGCTGCCGGTGGTCATGGTGTCCTCGCTGACCGAGCGCGGTGCCGATACCACCTTGCAGGCGCTGGCGTTGGGCGCGGTTGATTTTGTGTCCAAGCCGAAGTTCGACGTGGCACGCGGTCTGGATGCCTATGCCGAGGAGATCCGCGACAAGGTGAAGATGGCCGCCCGCTCGCGAGTACGGGCCATCGGCACGGCGCCGCGCCGCCCGCCGCCGCAGGCAGCCAGCCCGGCGCATATCGGCTTCCGTACCACCGACCGCTTGATTGCCATCGGCGCCTCGGCCGGGGGCACCGAAGCACTGCGGGTGGTGCTGGAGGCCATGCCCGCCGATGCACCGGCCATCGTCATGACCCAGCATCTGCCGGCCAGCTTCAGCACCGCCTTCGCCGAACGTCTGGACCGGCATTCGGCGATGTCGGTGCGCGAAGCCAGCGATGGCGAAGCCATCCTGCCCGGCCATGCCTATCTGCCTGCGGGCGGGCGCCACCTGCGGGTGATACGCGATGGTGCGCGTTGGCGCTGCCGGGTTGATGACAGCGTGCCGGTGAACCTGCACAAGCCCGCAGTCGACGTGCTGTTCCGTTCGGTGGCCAGCAGCGCTGGCGCCAACGCCATCGGCGCCATTCTCACCGGCATGGGCGAAGACGGTGCGCGCGGCCTGTTGGAGATGAAACAGGCCGGCGCGCCTACCCTGGCCCAGGACGAGGCCAGTTCCGTGGTCTGGGGCATGCCCGGCAGCGCGGTACGATTGGGTGCGGCCGACGAGGTCATCGCGCTGGACAGGATCGCCGAGCGCATCCTCGCCCTGGCGCGCAGCTGAGCGCACTGCTACTGCACCGATAGTGCTCAGCTGGCGGTTTCGGTCTCGCGCATCGCGTCAAGCAGGGCAATGATCACCGGCAACTCGCTTGCGATGAATTCCGCATTGCTGGTCACTTCGGCAAGGTCCACTTCCGGCTGGCTGCACAGCAGCTCCACTCGATCGCAGATATCCATCAGGTGCGCCACCTGCAGCAGCCGTACCCCGCCGTTGATGCGGTGGACCAGGTTCGACATTGCCCTGGTCCCGAAGCTGGGCAGCAGTGCGCGCAGCTCGGTGAGGTCACGCACAAAACTGCGGTGCGCTTCGACAACAAGATTGCGCGTCATTGCCTGGTCGCCGCCAGTCAACTCCTGCAGGGCCGAGGCGATATCGCGCATCTGTTCCTGGCAAGGTGCCTCTGCGCCCACCCCGGCCTTCTCGCCCAGCAACACCAGCATGTTGGAAAGCGTGCTCAGGCTCACCGGCTTGAACAGGCAGTCATTCATGCCGGACGCAATGCACTTGGCCCGCTCTTCGGGCTGCGCATTGGCGGTGAAACCGATGATCACGCACGGCGGCAGGCCATAGGCCTTCTCATGCCGGCGTATCGCACGCGCCATGTCATGGCCGTTCATGACCGGCATGTTGCAGTCGGTGACCACCACGTCGACCCGCTCTTCAATCCAGCATTCCAGTCCTTCGCGGCCGTCGGACGCACTGCGCACGTTCTGGCCAAGGAACGCCAGCTGCTGGGTCAGCAGGCTGCGGTTCGCCGAATGGTCATCCACCACCAGCACCTTCAGGCTCGGATGTTTGGCGTCAACGGTCTGCAGCACCTCGGCGGTTCCGGGGATGCTGGGCAGCACTTCCAACGGCAGGTTGAGCAGCACCGAGGTGCCCTGCCCCAAGGTGCTGCGGATGGAGATATCACCGCCCATCAGCTCGCACAGGAACTTGCAGATGGGCAGGCCCAAGCCGGTTCCGCCGCGCGAACTATGACCATGGTCGGCCTGCGCGAAAGGATCAAACAGCAGCGCCACTTCACCCTCGGCAATGCCGATGCCGGTATCAACCACCTCAAGCTGCAGACGCAGCTGCCCCTCGGCCACCGGCACGCCGCGCACTTTGATGGTGACCTGGCCCTTGTCGGTGAACTTGATAGCATTGCCGACCAGGTTGGACAACACCTGCTTGAAGCGCATCGGGTCGATCAGCACATCGCAATCCGCTGCCGGGTCCAGTTCCAGCCGCAGATGCAGGGTCTTCTGTCGCGCCAGGCCATTGAATACCCGCGCCACCGACTCGGTCATCTCGCGCAGGTTGGCGCGCTTGGGGCTCAAGCTGACGTGGCCTGACTCGATACGCACCACGTCCAGGATGTCGCCAATCAACTCCAGCAGGCCATGCGCGGAATCGTAGGCCACGGCAATGGCGGACTTGTCCAGCCGGCCCTGGTCGGCGTGCTTCTGGGCCAGCTCCAGCATGCCGATGATGGCGCTCATCGGCGTGCGGATCTCATGGCTCATGGTTGCCAGGAAGGTGGTCTTGGCGCGGCTGGACTGATCGGCGGCGTTGAGCGCACGCCGCAGTTCCTCCATCAGGTGCAGGCGGTCACTGACATCGATCCAACCGCACACCACGCCCTTGGCCTGCCCCTGGGAATCGAAGTACGGGTAGATCCAATGGTAGATGCTCAGCACGCGGCCGGGCAGGTGCAAGGTGCGGTCCACCTCCAGCGGCTTGCCGTTGGCCATCACCCACAGGTAGTCGTCGTGGAAACTCTGCGCCTCGCGCGGGTCCATCTTCGCGCCTTCCATCGAGGTTTTGCCAAGCACTTTTCGCTCGGTGACCGACAACATGTCCAGATAGTTGGTATTGCAGGTGACCAAGCGGCCCTGCTCGTCACGCACGTAGATCGGATGCGGGGTTCCGTTGATCAACGCGCGCATGAAGTTGACCTGCTCGCCCAGCGCGTCCTCGGCCACTTGCCGGCGCCGGTACTGCGAGCGGATATGCATGTTCCATATCAGCGACACCAGGATCAGCACCAGCGCGCCAGCAGTGATCTTGTAGATGAGCGAACGGAAATCCGTCCATGCCGCTGGCGAGGCATCCGGACGCGGACGCCAGCGGTTCTGGAAGATATCCACTTCATCGGGCGGGATCTGCGCCATCGCCTTCTCGATGATGCTGGCAAGCTCGGGTTGATCCTTGCGCGTGGCAATGGCCAGCCAAGCCGGCGTGTCCTCGACCACATCGGATACCCGCAGCTTGTCGTCATGCAACACCGAGGTGTAGTACAGCGCCATCGGCAGGAAGGCGATGGTGGCATCGGCCTTCTCGTCGCTGACCAGTTCCATGGCCGCCGCCAGCGTATCGGTCTCGATGAACTGGTAGTCGGTGGCCGGCACCAGCAGTTCGCGCAGGGCATGGCTGGCCGGCAACGCGATGCGCTTGCCGCGCAGGTCCGCCAACGTCAACAGCCCACCCTGCTCCTCGCGGGTGATGATGCCAAACGAGGTCTGCACGAATGGCCGCGAAAAGTTGAACCGCTGCGCACGCGAACTGGTGGGAACCAGCATGGTGGCGTCCGCTGCGCCTTCCTCCAACGCCCGCATCTGCTGGTCAAGCCGCGACACCCTTACCGGCTCGAACTCCAGCCCGGTACGCTGGGTGATCGCGCGCATGATGTCAGCGCTCAGGCCACTGAAGCGGCCATCGGTATCGAAGTAGGACAGCGGCGCAGTGTCATTGCTGGCAACAAAGCGCACCACCGGGTGGTCGGCAATCCAGCGCTGCTCGGCGCTGGTGAGTTCAATGCGTGCCATCGGCACCATGCCGCCGCCACCGGACCAGCGCTTCAGCAGCTCGGCACCATGGGTCTGCTGCAGCTTTGCCAGCGCCAGGTTGACCACCCGCTCCAGGGGGAGTGCATCTTCACGCACCGCAAAGGCGAAGCCGCCGGTGTCGATGCGCGGCATCGCGGCATTGCGCACATAGTTGAAATAGCTGAGGTTGACCAGGTAGTTGCTGGACACCGTATCGCCCAGATAAAGGTCTGCACTGCCAAACGCCAGCGCAGCCAAGGCCTGTTCGCGCGAACGATAGTTGGTGATGATCGCATCCGGGTACAACTCGCGTATCTGTACCTGCGGCAGATAGTCCTCGGCCACGGCAATGCGCATGCCAGCCAGCGACGGCGGCATGACCCTGCGCTCGGCCTTGCGTACGTAAAGTACTGGCGCGTCTTCCACATAACGCTGCGTCAGGCGCACCGAATGGCCGGCCAACTCATAGTTGTTGGCACTGCCTACCAGGTCGATGCGCCCATGTTCCAGCGCCCGCAATGCAGCGGCCCGGTGCGGGTAGCGGATGACCCGCACCGGCACTCCCAGCATCTGCCCAACCGCACCGAACACATCGGCGGTTATGCCCTCATAGCTGTCATTGCCGGAGAAAACTTCCAGCGGCATGAAGCTGGGTGAGGCTACGCCCATCACCAGCTCGCCCTTGTTGCGCACCCATTCGCGGTCGCCCTTGTCCAGCTCCAGCGAGACATTGGGAATGCCGGTGCGCGCATGCAGGGTCAGCTCGATGACCTCGGCGGACGCCGCGACCGCGGCTGGTGCCACAGGCAACAGCAAGGCAACCAGGAGCCATGCCGCACGCACGGAGCGGCGCGTAAGCGTAATAAGCGGCATGGTTTTAATACCCGGTGATTCGACTATTGGGCGAGGCTGTGCTGCAGCTTGAACAGCTCTGCGTCGGTACGGACGCCAAGCTTGCGGAATGCGGCCTGCTTCTGGCCGCTGATGGTTTTCATGCTGCGCATGAACTTGCGTGAAATCTGCGACACCGACATGCCATCCAGACAGCAGCGCAGCACTTCGCGCTCCTTGGGGGATAGCGTCGGGTCATTCAGAAGCCGCTGCCCACCCTTTACGTCCGGTGTGGTACGGCCAGCGGGCAAGGGTTGGCGGCCAAGCCGGTAGGCCAGGCCAGGCGATACATAGGTTTCACCGAAGGCAACCTTGCGGATGGCCTCCACCAGCAACTCGGCGCTCTCGGACTTACCGAAGAAGCCGTTCGCACCGACGCTGAGCGACAGATTGACCACAGACGGCGATTCGGCCGATGACGCCACCAGAATGCAAAGCGAGGGAAACCTGCGGCGTATCAGGCCGATCAGGTGCAAGCCATCCAGCTCGCTGGCGCCAAGCGAATAATCCAGCACCAGCAGATCCGCCGGCGTAGCCGTCAGCGAGGCAAGCAGGTCGCGGCTATTGGAATAGACGCCGACAACTTTCAGGTCTGCCTCACGCGACAGACGCAGTTCCAGCGCCATCTGTATTAACGAATGGTCATCCAACACCGCAATGCGGAGTGGCGCCATGATCGACCATTTCACTGCATCAACTCCTCTACACTGCAAAAACCCCGCAATACGAACCAGGTGCTGGGCGACATAAAGCCCAGCGTTTCGACACCAGCCAAGCAACCCGCCAACGGCGGGCATTCTGTCTGTTCAACACGGAACGGCCCTCGATCGGATGACCAGAGCCGCACCTTTCAATCAGGGAACCGGCGTTCTGCGTACTTCAACGCGCAGCACAACCCGGCGATTCGGCGCATAACAGGCCCGCCGTGTGCTGTCGATGCTGATCTCGTATTGCGCTGGTGACGCCGTCGTATTGCCGGCCGCGTCGGTGGCGCTGATGGTGAACATGTGCTCGCCCTCGGCCAAGGCGACGCCCGGCGTAAAGGTCCACACGCCGTTGGCGTTGGTGACTGCCATGCCCAGCAAGCTGCCGTTGTCGTAGATACGCACGGTGCTACCGGCCTCGGCCTTGCCCGACAGGGTTGGGGTAGCGTCATCGGTGTGTTGACCGTTTGCGATCACACCCTGCTCGGCGCCCACGTCATCGAGTACCTGCTCGATGGTCGGGATGTTTGGCGCGGTGAGATCGACCTCCAGCATGAACGGACGGCTGGGGCCGCTCTCGCCCTTGGCGACCAAGGTCACGGTGGCGTGGAAAACATGCGCACCTTCGCTCAGCGCCGCCGGCGGAGTGAACTGCCAGGTGCCGTCGACATCCGCCACAACCTGCCCAAGCAGCACGCTGCCTTCATAGATTTTTACGATGCCGCCAGCAGTGGCCGTGCCGAACAGCGTCGGCGTGCTGTCATCGGTTGCGCCACCGCTGAAGACTTCATCGGTTATGCTGCCGACGTCGTCTTCGGCGTAATAGATATTGATCTTTTCCGGACGCGTATCGACGGTGAACTCGGTGACGTCGGTCTGTTCACCACTGTTACCAGCGCGATCCACTGCCGAGTAGCTCAGCATGTGCAGGCCATCGGCCAGCGGAGTGTCCGGGGTGAAACTCCAGGTGCCGTCGGCACCGACGGTGGTGCTGCCGATCTGCTTGCCCTTGTCATAGACAATCAGCTTGGCATTGGCTTCCGCAGTGCCGGTAATGGTCGGCCGATTGTCATCGGTGACGGTCTGGTCGGTGATCGCACCGGTGATGCGACCTTCGTCGTCCAGAATACCGGTGATCTTCGGAATGCCCGGCGCAATCTTGTCGATGGTGATGACATACGGCTCGGAATAGCCGCTGGTATCCTTGTTCGGATACTCGTACTTGACGGTCATCGAGTGCGTACCGGACGCATATGCGGACGACGGCGTATACGACCACACGCCATTTTCGTCAGCAACGGTATAGCCCTGCAGGTACTTGCCACGGTAGACGTGCACCTTCACGCCGGGATCGGCGTGGCCCATCAAAGTCGGATAGACGTCGTCGGTGTAACCGCCATTTTCGATTACGCCCTGGATGACGCCATGGTCGTCCATCACTTTTTCAATGACGGGAATGTCGTCAACAGCGAACGGCACAACGGCCGCAGGTGCGCCAACCAAACCAGGACTGGTGATTGCTTCTGCTTCCGGCGCTGTGTTGGATTCTGCTGGCGCAGCGTTCTCGTTGGTAATGGCGTTCGAGGCGCGGTCGTTGATCGCAGCGTTCTCGTTGGTATTGGCGTCCGAGGAGAGGTCGTTGATCGCAGCGTCGTCCGCGCTGACATCGTCTGCTTCGGTGTGCACTTCCGCCACTGGACCAGCGGTGTTGCCAGCATCCTGTACTGCGGTAGAGGCGTCTGGCTTTACAGAAGCTGACGCTGGCTGGCCTGCAACTGCGTCAGCACGCTGATCTTCCAGCACGAAAGCACTGGCAGCCGGCGCAGGCTGCGCCTTGCTGCCACCGCTGCTGTTGTTGCTCAACGCAGCACCAGCAGCCAGCGCCGCCACACCGCTAAGCGCGCTGCTGAATACCGAAGAACCACCTTCGGCGAGCGCGAAACTGCTCGGCGAAAACGCGGGCTGGCCGGCAGCCAACGTGAGCTGTGCCGAAGCGCCATCAGTGATTGCCGAAGCTTCGGTAGCGCCGGGCTCGCCAGCCGCCAGGTACTCCAGATATTCGCCGTCAGCACCCAGGCCGACCAGCTGGCCTTCGTTGCCGTAGAAGTCTTCGATGACTACAGACGCCGACTCAGCACCGGCCTTTTGCTGCTCAATCACCAGGTTCTTGCCAACGCGCTTCACGCTGATATCACCCGCAGCAACGCCACCGTGCATCTCGGCAAGCACATAGCGCGCGCCCTTGATCGCAGCGATACGTGCGCCCTTCCCGTTCTTCATGCCCGAAAACTGCTGGGCATGTACCACAGAACCTCCGCTAACCACTGACACCATTGCAGTCATTACATTTCACTCGTTATTGTTTGCTTAGTGGGAATTGCACGATCCGATCGGACTGGCCAGTACCTGAATGGAATCCCCATGCGTTTCATGCGACAACAGAAAGCCCCGGCTTCACTCGAGAAACCGAAAAGGCTCGTACTTCGTTTCAATTCACCGCAGCGTCACGCGAAAACTTCAGCGCTCGGCCGTTGATGAATTACCCGCGGCACCAATGGCAGCTAGTTTCACCTGTGATAACGATAGATCTCCTCCCCCGCTGCGTTACATAGGGATGATCTTAAAAACCGGGAAGGTCACTGAAGGCGCGCCGATCACAGCTAACATTGAATCTGCGTCTTTCCACCGCCCAGCCAAGCACCGGGCAGCTCAACAACAGCAGGCCAGTTCCCCTGCCATATGGCGATAACAGAGCCAGCCGCTCGAGCAGAACACTGGCGGTCGCAATGGGAATCACGGAGCTCCTACGCCCGGCGCGGCGGAAACAAGCGCAGTGAACGGAAAATCAGAACAAACACCACACATTTGGGACGAATCCTATTCGTCATAGCCCCGCGCGACCCCAGACTTCCGCTCCTCGTCGGGAGCAGTTGGCATCTTGCACTCCCGGATTAAAACCCGCCCGTCTCCGCAGGCGGCTCCATCTGGAATTGCCATGACCGACACACCTGCACCGGCTGACGAAGCCGCCGCGATGACCAAAGACCAGATCAATATCGAGGACACCCTGCTGCAAAGCGTGTCCTGGATGTGTGATCACTACGACATGCGGCGCAGCCCGGCAGCACTTGTTGCCGGCCTGCCGTGGAACGGTGCGCTGTCGCCCTCGCTCGCGCTGCAGGCGCTGAGCAATGTCGGCTTGACCGGCGGCGTGGTGAAGCGCGGGTTGGCGCAGCTGCCGGCGCAGGTGATGCCGATGATCCTGCTGCGCAAGAAGCAAGGTGGCGCCGTCCTGCTGGAACGCAGGGAAGTACGCGACGAGGAAAACAAGCGCCAGCTGCGTTACACGGTCATTCTTCCCGAAGTTTCCGCCGAGCCGGTGGATATGTCGCACGAAGACCTGGACGCGATCTATTCCGGTCACGCCATCCTGGTCAAGCCGCGCGCGCACGTGGACAACCGTGCCGGCGAAGTGCTGCCCGAAGCGACCGGCCACTGGCTGTTCAGCACGTTGTGGCGCTACCGGCGCTATTACCGCAGCGCCGCCATCGCAGCGGTGTTGGCCAACGTATTGGCGCTGGCCAGCATCTTCTTCACCATGAATGTCTATGACCGCGTGGTGCCGAACCAGGCGTTCATCACGCTGTGGTCGTTGGGCATCGGCGTGATCATCGCGATGGTGTTTGAGGCGGTCATCCGCTTCGTGCGCGCGCACCTGCTTGACGTTGCCGCCAAAAAGGCCGATCTGGTGCTGGGCGCGATGCTGTTCCGGCAAGCTTTGTCGGTGAAGATGGAACACAAGCCGGCCTCCTCCGGCGCCTTCGCCAATCAGCTGCGCGAGTTCGAATCGGTGCGCGATTTTGCCACCTCGGCAACGCTGGCGGCGATCTCCGATCTGCCGTTCGTGCTGATGTTCGTCGGCGTCATCTTTGCCATTGGCGGGCCATTGGGCTGGATTCCGCTGCTGATCCTGCCATTGATCGTCATCATCTCGGTCAGCATCCAGTGGCCGCTGGCCCGGGTGATGAAAGAGAACCTGCGCGAGTCCTCGCTCAAGCAAGGCGTGCTGATTGAATCCATCGAAGGCATGGAAACGCTCAAGTCCACCGGCGGCAGCGCCAACATGCAGCGCCGTTGGCAGCACTTCAGTGCGTTGCAGTCGGCCACGTCGATGAAGTCGCGGCGCCTGTCCAGCATCGCTACCGGCACTGTCACCCTGCTGCAGCAGCTGCAGACGGTGGTGCTGGTCATCACCGGCGTGTACCTGATCACCGCCGGCACGCTCAGCATGGGTGCACTGATCGGCACGGTGATGCTGGCCGGCCGTGCCACCGCCCCGCTGGGCCAGGTGATCGGCCTTGCGGTGCGCTTCCAGCAGGCCAAGGCCGCGCTGGGCTCACTGAACAAGTTGATGGAAATGCCGCAGGACCGCGACCCGGCCCAGGACTATCTGCCGGTGCCAAACCTGACCGGGCAGCTGTCGCTGAAGAAGATCGGCTTTTCCTATCCGGCACCGCCGATGCAACCCAATCCGCCGGTGCTGACCGATATCAATCTGTCCATCGCCCCAGGCGAGCGCGTTGCCATCCTGGGCCGCATCGGCAGCGGCAAATCCACGCTGCTGCGGGTGATGTCGCGCCTGTACTCGCCCACCGAGGGGCAGATGTTCACCGATGGCCTGGACGTCAACCAGATCGACCCAGCCGATTGGCGCAAGGCCGTGGGTTTCGTCAACCAGGAGGCGCGCCTGTTCCATGGCACCTTGCGCGAGAACGTGATGCTGGGTTGCCCGGATGCCAGCGTGGACGAGTTCCTGCGGGTATTGCGGCTGACCGGGCTTGACCAGTTTGCAGCCTCGCACCCGCGCGGCGTCAACCTGCCCATCGGCGAAAACGGTGACGGTGTGTCCGGCGGCCAGCGCCAGCTGATTTCGCTGGCCCGCACCTTGCTGGCCCGGCCGCGCCTGTTGCTGATGGACGAACCCACCAGCGCCATGGATGCCCAGACCGAAGCCCAGTTCCTCGAACACCTGCACCGTGCTACCCAGGGCCAGACCCTGGTGGTGGTGACCCACCGCCCCTCACTGCTCAACCTGGTGGACCGGGTGATCGTGATGGACAACGGCCGCGTGTTCGCCGACGGCCCCAAGGCCAATGTACTTGCTGCGCTGGGCGCCAACGCTGAAAAGCAGGCTGCAGCGCCGGGCAAGCCTCAAGCGGCGGCTGCAGCTGCAGCGCCGGCTAACAGCACGGATGCGACCAACACGACTGCGACGGCGAACGCCGTTGCCGTTACGACGCCAGCACCGGCGCCGTCCATTCAAGCCGCACCCATTCGTGTGCGGCACACCAAAACGCCTCAGCAGGAGGCTCACTGATGTTTCCGTGGAAAAAAACCAGTAAACAGACGGGTTCAATCAACGCCGCCGACGCTGCGTTCATGGACGATGTCTCCGAGTCGCTGCTCGCACAGACCACACCGGGTTCGCGCCTGGTCACCTACATGATCCTGCTGGTGGTGGTGGTCGGGGTGACCTGGGCGCACTTTGCGCGGGTGGAGGAAATCACCAAGGGCGAGGCCAAGATCGTTTCCAAAAGCCGCGAGCAGGTGATCCAGAGCCTGGAGGGCGGCATCCTTGCGGAAATGTCGATCCACGAAGGCGACATCGTCGAAAGTGGCCAGGTACTGCTGAAGATCGACCCGACCCGCGCCAATGCCAGCTACCGCGAAGCACTCAGCAAGGTCATTTCGCTGAAAGCCACCATTGCCCGCCTGCGCGCCGAAGCGTATGGCGAAGCACTGGTATTCGATGAGCAGGTGAGCCAATTCGCCGATGAAGTCGCCAGTGAAACGCGTGCCTTCAACGCCCGTCGCCGCTCGCTGGACGAAGGCATTGCCTCGCTGGAGCAGAGCTACGCTCTGTCGATGCGCGAGATCAACCTTGCCCAGCCATTGGCGGCCAAGGGCCTGCTGTCCGATGTCGAGCTGCTGCGCATGCGCCGCCAGGCCAACGACATCCGTTCGCAGATCGTGGAACGCCGTAACCGTTACCGTTCCGACGCCAACTCCGAGCTGGTCAAGCTGGAGATGGAGCTGTCGCAGACCAGCGAGAATCTGGTGGGTCGCGCCGACGTGGTCGAACGCACCACCATCACCGCACCCGTACGCGGCACGGTGAAGAACGTGCGCGTCAACACCGTTGGCGGCGTCATCCAGCCGGGCGAGCACATCCTGGAAATCGTGCCGCTGGAAGATCAGCTGCTGGTGGAAGGCAAGATCCGCCCGTCCGATGTCGCCTTCCTGCGGCCGGGCCTGCCGGCCAAGGTGAAGATCACCGCTTACGACTACGGCATCTATGGCGGCTTGGATGGCAAGGTTGAACTGATCAGCCCCGACACCCTGAAGGATGAAGAGAAAGGCGCAGCCGGTCGCCCCGACAGCACCTATTACCGGGTGACCGTGCTGACCGAAAAAAGTGCCCTGGAAGCCGGTGGCAAAGAGCTGCCGATCATTCCCGGCATGATCGCCTCGGTGGAAATCCGCACCGGCGAGAAGACCGTCCTGGAATACCTGCTCAAGCCGGTGCTGAAGGCACGCGAGGCATTCCGCGAGCGGTGATATTGGCCATCTGACCAGGCCTGCGTGGCCCGGGCAAGTACAGCGCGGCTGGGGCTCCCCAGGCACTTTCCGCCAAGAACGGTGCCTCCTGGCCGCGCTGTGC
>NZ_JBDJMY010000031.1:0-50531 GCF_039674165.1 Stenotrophomonas terrae | reverse complement strand
ACGTAGCGTTTGGATCGCTGGTAAAGCTCCTGCCGAGCATGGCTCGGCACTACAGATGCTTTGCACGTAGCGTTTGGAACGCCGGTAAAGCTTTTGCCGAGCATGGCTCGGCACTACAGAGGCGTTCCACATAGCGTTTGGAACGCTGGTAAAGCTTCTGCCGAGCATGGCTCGGCACTACCTTGTGCAGTTACATTGTCTACTACGCGGCGCAGGCCGCCCCCACAACAACAGGGCCTTGCCTTGAACGATCTGTTTGCCAGCACCGCGCATGCACCCGGCGTCCACATCGGCATCGGCGGCTGGACCTATGTGCCCTGGCGCGGCGGCACCTTCTACCCGGTCGGGCTGGTGCAGCGCCGTGAGCTGGAGTTCGCCAGCCAGCAGCTGACCAGCATCGAGATCAACGGCACCTATTACGGTGCGCAGAAACCGCATATCTACACCGCTTGGCGCGATGCCACGCCCGAAGGCTTCGTGTTTTCGGCCAAGGCGCCCAAGCGCATTGTCACTGCGCGCAAGCTGGCTGGTACCGGCGGGCAGATCGACGACTTCATCGATGGCATCGGCCATCTCGGCGACCGGCTGGGGCCGCTGGTCTGGCAGTTCGAAACCGGGCGCACGCTGGACCGCGACGATCTCGCCGAGTTCCTGCAGTTGCTGCCGCAGCAGGTCAACGGCCGCCGCCAACGGCATGCGCTGGAAGTCCGCGACCCCAACTGCTTTGATGCCGAACTGATTGCGCTGATCCGCCAGCATGGCATCGCGCTGGTCTATACGGATTCCACCGACCATCCCAATGCCGCCGACCTGTCCGCTGACTTCGTCTATGCGCGGCTGATGGGCAGCCGCGATGAACATGCCAGCGGCTACCCGGCCACTGAACTGCGGCAGTGGGCCAAGCATGTGCACAGCTGGCGGGCGGGCAAGGACGTGGCCGAGCTACCGCACCTGACCGCACCGCTGGCGCCGGCCAAGCCGCGCGAGGTCTTCCTCTACTTCATCAGCGCCGCCAAGCACCGCAACCCGGCGGCGGCACGCGCACTGCAGGCCTTGGTCGACAAAAACTGAAGCCCGCGCTGCAGCGATTGCCCCCGGCATCAGCGACAATAGCGCGATGCCGACCAACGACAACCGCAAAGCCTTGTTGCAGATCCATTTCTGCGTCCTGTTATGGGGTGTCACTGCCATCCTCGGCAAGCTGATCACCCTGCCGGCACTGCCGCTGGTGTGGTGGCGCATGCTGCTGGTGGTGGCGATGCTGGCGCTGCTGCCGCGCGTGTGGCGCGGCCTGTCCAGCCTCAACCTGCGGCTGGCGCTGGGCTACGCCGGCATCGGTGCGCTGGTCGCGCTGCACTGGCTGACCTTCTATGGCGCGGTGAAGCTGGCCAACGCCTCGGTGGCGGCAACCTGCATCGCGCTGGCACCGGTATTCACCGCCATCATCGAACCATGGATCGCGCGACGCCCGTTCCAGATGCGTGAGTTGGCGCTGGGCGTGGTGGTCTTGCCCGGCGTGGCCCTGGTGGTGGGTGGTGTACCCGATGGCATGCGTCTGGGCGTGGCGGTAGGTGCCGCATCTGCATTGCTGGTTGCCCTCTTCGGTTCGCTCAACAAGCGCATGGTCGGGCATGCCGATCCGCTGACCGTCACTGCCGTGGAATTGGGCGCAGGCACCTTGACGCTGACCCTGTTGGCTCCGGTACTGCCGTTCCTGCTGCCAGCCTTGGCCAGCGACCTGTGGGTGCTGCCCAACCTGCACGACGGCCTGCTACTGCTGGCCCTGTCCGGGTTGTGCACGCTGCTGCCGTTTGCGTTGGCGCTGGTGGCGCTCAAGCACCTGAGTGCTTACACGGTGCAGTTGGTCACCAACCTGGAACCGGTCTACGCGATCCTGCTGGCGATGCTGTTCCTCAGCGAGCAGCACGAGCTGACGCCGCAGTTCTATCTGGGCGTGGCGATCATCCTTGGCGGCGTGTTCCTGCACCCCCTGCTCAATCGCCTGCGCCCGGCAGCGGCAAGTACCGGCTCGATCTGATCGGTTGGTCGGCCGTGGTAGCCCGGGTAAGCGCAGCGCACCCGGCGGTTGCTTCAGGCATGAGCCAAGGTGATTCGGCCAGGTAGTCTCACGCGCACAACGTGATGTCTGCGCCACCGTGTGTTCCCGGGTGCGCTGCGCCTACCCGGGCTACGAAGACCGGTTACGCAATGCTACTCAGCTCGCCACGACCACCCGGTCGCGGCCTTGGGCCTTGGCCTGATACAGCGCGGCATCGGCACGGCGCAGGGTTTCACCCGGGGCTTCGCCAGCGCGGTGCACGGCCAGGCCGATGCTGACCGTGATCGGCAGGCCAATCGGCAGCAGGCTGACTGATTCGCGCAGGTATTCGCATTGCAGCTCGGCCTGTTGCAGCGGCGTATCCGGCATCAGGATCACGAACTCCTCGCCGCCATAGCGGGCAGCCATGCCGCGCGCGGAGAATTGCGACTTGAGCACGGCGGCCAGTTCGGTCAGTACCTGGTCGCCTTCGCCGTGCCCGTGAATATCGTTGACCATCTTGAAGTGATCGATATCGACGATTGCCACCGCCGGTGCAGCCTCGCCGGTACGCCCGATGGCTTCAGTGAGCGCGGCGGCCAAGGCTCGCCGGTTGGGCAAGCCGGTCAGCGGGTCGGTCCGGGTCTGCTCGGACAGCTCCATGTTGGCCTGTTCAAGCTGCTGGTAGTACTCGATCAAGCGTGCCTCGTACCAGTCGTGCTCGTCCTGGTGATGGTCGATTTCCAGCCGTAAAAGGCGCATTTCCATCATCCGGCTGACCTGCCGCGACAGCGCGCGCAGGGCATCGGCCTGCGGGGCGCCGAGATCGGACGGCACCGAGTCGAACACGCACAGCGAACCCAGCGCATAGCCATCACTGCTCAGCAGCGGCGCGCCGGCGTAGAAACGGATATGCGGGTCACCCAGGACCGACGGATTGCCGCTGAAACGATGGTCCTGGCGGGCGTCGGCCACCACCATCAGCTCTTCCGGCTTGAGAATGGTGTGGGCGCAGAACGCATCTTCGCGCGGGGTCTGTTCCGCATCCAGGCCCTGCAGTGCCTTGAACCATTGGCGGTCACGGTCGATCAAGGTCACCGCGCCCATCGGCGTGCCGCAGATGGTGCGGGCGATGGTCACCAGATCATCGAATTCCTGTTCGCGTGCGGTGTCCAGCACGCGATAGCGTTGCAGCGCGGCAAGACGTTCAGCTTCATTGGCAGGCAATGCGGGCTTGATCATGCACGAGTCCAAAGCGGCAGGATGGTGAGCGCTGCAGAGTCTAGCGGCTCACCACGCAAGGCGCGGTGAGCGCGTCACACTTCACCACTGCTGCTGTTGCGGCAGCAGGCCGTGCAGTTCCTGTTCGCTCAGGTTGCGCCACTGGCCCGGCTTCAAGGCACCGATCTTCACGTTGTCGATGCGCACGCGGCGCAGCTGATTGACGCGGTAGCCGAACTCGGACGCCATCAAGCGGATCTGCCGGTTCAAGCCCTGCTCCAGGATGATGCGGAAGCCGTACTTGCCGATGCGGCTGGTACGGCAAGGCAGCGTGGTCTCGTTGCGGATGCGTACGCCACGGGCCATGCCACGCAGGAACTCATCGGTGACCGGCTTGTTGACCGCGACCAGGTATTCCTTCTGGTGGCCGTTCTCGGCGCGCAGGATCTGGTTGACGATATCGCCATTGCTGGTCAACAGGATCAGCCCTTCGGAATCCTTGTCCAGGCGGCCGATCGGGAAGATGCGCTGCTCATGGCCGACGAACTCGACGATGTTGTCCTTGACCGCGCTCTCGGTGGTGCAGGTGATGCCCACCGGCTTGTTCAGCACGATATAGACGTGGCGGCGGCCGGTGCTCTTCTGCACCGCACGGGCGCGCAACGGCTGGCCGTCAACCTTGACCTCGTCGCCCTCGCCCACCACGGCGCCAGTGCCGGCGACGATGCCGTTGACGGTGACGCGACGGGCGGCGAGCAGGCGGTCGGCCTCGCGGCGCGAACAGAAGCCGGTTTCGGCAATGTGCTTGTTGATTCGGATTGTCATCGGCGAATTATCCGCCATCGCCCGCAGCGGGAACAGCGGGCACAGACGCTGCGTTCAGGCCACTTCCTGGATATCGCGTGCGTCCACCACCTGGTCACGGCCGCTGCGCTTGGCCCGGTACATGGCGTTGTCGGCACGCCGCAGCAGCCCGGCCACGTCGCTGTCGCGGTATTGCAGCTCGGCCAGGCCGATGCTGGCCGTGACTACCAGGCCTTCGTGCTTGAGCCCACGCGCCTGGGCGGTCACTTTTTCGCGCAACTGCTCCAGCCGCGGCCGCGCAGCATCAGCGCCAATGCCCGGCAACAGAATCAGGAACTCCTCGCCGCCCATGCGGATCACGTCGCTGCGGCTGCGCACGCCGGTCAACAAGGTTCCCGCCACCGACACCAGCACCTCGTCGCCGCCATCGTGGCCGTAGTGGTCATTGATCTGCTTGAACAGATCGATATCCAGGAAGCCGATCGACAGCGGCTGCCCGGCGGCCTTGGCCTGGGCCATATAGTGTTCCAGTTGGCGCAGGCCGGCGCGGCGGTTGGGCAGGCCGGTCAGGGTGTCGGTATCGGCCAGCTCACGCATTTCATCGCGCTGCCGGCGCAACTGGCTGAGGCTGCGGTTGAGCGAGTACGCCGACATCATCAGGAACCAGGTGACCGAGACCTGGATGGCCTCCACCCTGAACTCCACCAGCAGGCGGCTGTCCATCAGGTCGGCCAGCGCCATCACCAGCAGCGGAATCACCGCCACCAGGCCATCCAGCGCCTGGAAGTAGCCTCGCCGCAACGCGACGATGGCGATACCCACGGACACCATGCAGATCAGCGTGAACAGGTCGTCCAGCGCCACCCCCATCCACGCCAGCACCGGCCATGTCATCAGCGGTGCCGCCAACGCCACCAGCCCCAACACGATCATCAGCCCCTGCATCCAGCGACGCGAACCGCGCAGCACCCAGCGCCCGCCACACATGCGCCACAGCACCCAGCCCATCACCGCATAGCTGAGCGCGGACACCGCGACCATCCATACCGGCGCATGCCGGCCCACCGGCAGCCATGGCTCGGGATAGCCGCTGAGCCCGCTCAACACGGCCTGCCAGACCACCAGCAGCGCACAAACCAGGGTGTAGGTCAGAAAATCGCGCCCGCGCGTGGTGGCAAACCCCATCAACGCCGACAACGCCAATGCCAATGCGATGGCCACGCAGGCGGTGCGGACCACCAGCCGCAAGGTGTCCTGCTGTTGCAGCGGACTGGGCGCACCCAGATGCACGGTAGGGATCCAGCGCGGCTTCAGCGGTGACTCCCAGGCCACCCGGATAGGTTCCACCGTGCCGCGCTTGGGCACCACCACCAGGCCGACGCCGGCGCGGAAACGGGAGTCGCGGGTACGCGCATCCTGCATGTCGCCGCAGACCTGGCGGTCACCATGGAAAATCATCACCTCGCCGGCAAAGACGTTGAAAACGCCCACGCCCTGTGGCGCACCCGACCAGCCCCCAGGGGGCGCGGCGATTTCAATCGCCGGCCGCATCCGCGCCAAGGCTTCGGCACTGCAGGCACGCAGCGGCGCCTGTTCGGAGGTTGCGGCACCGGCTATCAGGTAATCACGGTCAACCTGCAGCGGTTGCGCTGCGCCCAGCACTGGCCAGACCGTGAGGCACAGCGCCAGCAGAACGAGCACGGTCCATCCACGCCTGAGCCTGCCAGCAACCGCCCCTCCCGCTTCTTCCATGACCTTCCCTTTCGCGTTCCCCGACGCGGATACGCCGCATTATCGCAATAACCCGGCGCAAGCAGTACGTGAAGGCGGTCGCGGCTTGAACTTGTTGCCCCGGCCTGTCCTGGCAGCCCGGCAAACGGCCAAAACAGACAACCCCGGCAGCGCCGGGGTTGTCTGTTGATGCATTGGACTGACTGGATCAGTAGTTGCGCGGGCCACGCGGCTTGAAGCCACCCGGACGCGAACCACCCGGGCCACCTGGGCCGCCCGGACGCGGGCCGCGCGGGCCACCCGGACGCGGGCCACCCGGCTTGCCGTCACCCTTGTCGAAGCGCGGCTTGAACGGCGTCGCGGCGCCGCCCTGGTCTTCGCCCGCCTCAAGCTTGCGCATCTGCAGCTGCTGGCCGGAGACCCACACCTTCTTCAGGTGCTGCAGGACGTCGGTCGGCATGTCTGCCGGCAGATCCAGCACCGAGTGACCGTCATGGATGTCGATGCGGCCGATGAAACGGCTTTCCAGGCCGGCTTCGTTGGCAATCGCGCCAACGATGTTGGCCGGCTTCACGCCATGGGTGTGACCCACTTCAATGCGGTAGCTCTCCATGCCGAACTCCGGCGCGCTGCGCGGCGGCATTTCGCGGCGCGGACGCGACTCGAAGTCACCTTCGCCACGCGGCGGACGCGGTGCGCGCTCGCCGTCATCCTGGCGCGGGGCACGTTCGAAACGCGGCTCGAAACGGGCCGGGCGCTCGCCACGGTCAGCGTTGCGGTCATCACGGCGGTGGAAGCCACCGTCACGCGACGGACGCTCATTGCGCTCGTTGCGCTCATTACGCTCGAACGACGGTGCGCTGCGCTCACGCGACGGCGGGGTCAGCAGGAACGGCGAATCACCCTGCAGCAGCTTGGCCAGTGCAGCGGCGATATCGATGGCCGGCACGTTCTGCTCGGCCTCGAAGCGCTGCAGCAGGTCACGGTAGAACTCAATGCCACCGGCAGCCACGGTCTGGCTGATGCGGTCCATGAACTTGGTCACACGGTGGTCGTTGACCGCATCCACGCTCGGCAGCTGCATTTCTTCGATCGGCTGACGGGTAGCGCGCTCGATCTGGCGCAGCATGCCCTTCTCGCGCGGGGTCACGAACAGGATCGCGTCGCCGCTGCGGCCGGCACGGCCGGTACGGCCAATACGGTGCACGTAGCTTTCGGTGTCGTACGGGATGTCGTAGTTCAACACGTGGCTGATGCGCTCCACGTCCAGACCACGGGCAGCCACGTCGGTGGCAACCAAGATGTCGAGCTTGCCTTCCTTCAGCATGGCGATGGTGCGCTCACGCTGCGCCTGCTGCATGTCGCCATTGATGGCGGCTGCCGCCAGGCCACGCGCCTGCAGCTTGCTGGCAAGCTCCTCGGTACCGGCCTTGGTGCGCGCGAAGATGATCATCGCGTCGAAGGTTTCCACTTCCAGGATGCGGGTCAGCGCGTCGAGCTTGTGCATGCCGGCAACCCACCAGTAACGCTGGCGGATATTGGCCGACGTGGTGGTCTTGGACTGGATGGTCACTTCCACCGGATCACGCAGGTAGGTCTGCGCGATGCGACGGATCTGCTGCGGCATGGTGGCCGAGAACAGCGCGACCTGACGGGTTTCCGGCAGCTTCTTCAGCACGGCTTCGACGTCGTCGATGAAGCCCATGCGCAGCATTTCGTCGGCTTCGTCCAGCACCAGCGTCTTCAGCTCGGACAGGTCCAGGGTGCCGCGATCGAGGTGATCGATCACGCGGCCCGGGGTACCGACCACGACGTGCACGCCGCGGCGCAGGGCCGACAGCTGCTGGCCGTAAGGCTGGCCGCCGTACACCGGCAGCACGCGGAAGCCCGGCATCGATGCCGAATAGGTCTGGAACGCCTCGGCGACCTGAATGGCCAGCTCGCGGGTCGGCGCCAGCACCAGCACCTGCGGCTTGGTGGCGGAAAGATTGATGTTGGACAGCACTGGCAGCGCGAAGGCGCCGGTCTTGCCGGTGCCGGTCTGCGCCTGGCCGAGCACGTCACGGCCTTCCAGCATGGCTGGAATGGTGGCAGCCTGGATCGGTGACGGGGTCTCGTAACCGACTTCGGCCACTGCCTTCATCACAGGCTCGGACAGGCCGAGATCTGCAAACAGCAGCGGCGCGGGGGTATCTTGGGACATGGGTAACTCCGGGGGCACCGCCGCGAACGGGCGGGCGAAAAGACGTGTATTGTGCGCTCTAAAGCGCCCTGCTGTCGCGGGGGGCGTGATTTCCGTTCAGCTGGCGAACACAGCAACGGCTGCGCCCAGCGGCCATACGCCCCCGGGCGGCCACTGTTTAGCGCACAATAGTGCCCGTTTTTACCGGCAATCACCATGCAAACCATCGATTTCGAACTTGACCGCGACTATGTGGAACTGAAGCAGTTGCTGAAGCTGACCGATCTGGTCACCAGCGGCGGCGAGGCCAAAATGATCATCAGCGAGGGCCAGGTCACGGTCGATGGCGTGGTCGAACTGCGCAAGGCCTGCAAAGTCCGTGGCGGCCAGCAGGTCGTACTGGGCGATATCCGCATCAACGTGCTTGCCGACCCGGACCCGGATGGCCACCACGATGATGAGGAAGACGAAGACGAGTAATGCCGGCGCGGCGCGGAGTGGCCCCAGGCCATGAATCGCGAAGCTGGTTTTACTTCAAAAGCCTCAAAAGCTACCCCTCCCCAACCCTCCCCTTCGCTGCGCGAAAGGGAGGGAGCGTAGTGCCCAGCCATGCGGAGCGTAGTGCCGAGCCATGCTCGGCAGGGGACCTCCCTCGCCCCATCAGCAGGCAGGACCGGCAGGAATAGGGATTGTGGGAGCGGCGTCAGCCGCGAAGCCGACATCTCCCAAAGCCTCAGAAGCTACCCCTCCCCAACCCTCCCCTTCGCTGCGCGAAAGGGAGGGAGCTTAGATTCGCTACGCCCGGGCCTGGGTCAGGTGCCCGGCAATCAACTTTCTGAACGGGACCACGCCATGCGCGGCCCGCAGCGCCGCCCCGCGCAGCAGTCGCGCCGGCAGACGGCTGTCGTTGTAGAGGCCGGCAATGGCGTTGGTCGCCTCATACAGGGGCCGCGTCGCCAAGCGGTGACCGCGCTGGTAACTGGCCAGCAGGCTGTCCGCGCCGATATCGCCACCGCCGCGGGCCGCGTCCAGCAGCAGCCGCGCCAACCGTTGCTGGCTTTGCAGGCCGAAATTGAAACCGTGCGCGGTGACCGGATGCATGCCCACCGCCGCATCGCCGATCAGCGCATAGCGCTTGCCGACAAAGCGGTGCGCATACACCCCCACCAGCGGATAGGCATGGCGCGTACCGACCGGCGTCATCGCTCCCAGCCTCCGTTCGAAATAGCCACTGACGGTGCGGCCGAAGTCAGCATCATCCAGTGCCAGCAGATGCTGCAGCTGCTGCTGCGGCATGGTGATCACCGCCGAGGCCTGGTTATCCGGCAGCGGCAACATCGCCAGCGTGCGCTCGTAACCGAACCATTCCCAGGCGGCGTGTTCATGCGGCCGCTCGCATTGCATCCGGCAGACCAGCATCGATTTGCCGAAGTCGCGCATCTGCGCCCCGATCCCCATCATCCGCCGGGTCGCCGAGAAGCGGCTGTCGGCCGCCACCACCAACCGCGCCCCCAACGAACTGCCGTCGCTCAGGGTCACCGTGCTGTACGCATCCCCGGCGTCGATCGCAGTTACCGAACGGCCGTCGATCAGTTCCAGCCCGGCCTGCTCCTGCACCGCCTCCCAGGCCGCGCGCCGGATCAGGTGATTGGGAATCAACCAGCCCAGCTCATCGACGCCCTCGCCCTGCGCGGCAAACCCCAGCGCAAACGGCGAACTGCCGTTCATGACCTTGGCGCTGCGCAATGGCGATATCTGCGCCGGATCAATGCGCTGCCACAGGCCCATGCTGCGCATGATCTGCCGCGAGGCATGGGTCAAGGCGATCTCACGGCCGTCGAAGGCCGGCTCGGCCAACGCCGCCAGCGGCTGCGGCTCGACCAGGGCCAGCGACAGACCGCTGCCGGCCAGACTGCGGGCCAGACTCAAACCCGCCGGGCCAGCCCCCACCACCACTACATCCAGCTTGCGCATGTCCTGCTCCGTTATGCCTACCACCGGCAGCGTAAGCAGACTGAAGTAAGGATTCATTGATCCAGATCAGGTACACGGCAACAACCCATCACTACGGCCACAACACGACGGGCGCCTCGCGGCGCCCGTGTGCACTACCTCTACATGTATTCAGTTGGCCAAGACCGCCCGCAATTACGCTCGGTTGACCGAAGTCGCCCGCAGTCGCGCTCAGTTGGCCGAGGCCGCGCGCACGCTATAGCCCGACGCCCGCCACACCTTGTCCTCATCCAGACGGAACGACACCAGCTCGCGAACCGGCTGCGCGTTGTTGGCGAAACGGGTGGGGAAACTGACATTCAAATAGATGCCTTCCGGCACCGAGGCACCGGCCGGATACTGCACGCGGGTGATCGAGGGCTTGCCGCGCGATACCAGCGCGCCAAGCTTGCCGCGGTCGGCATTGACGTTGTTGGCGAACACATCGCGGGTCACCGCCTTGCGCGCGACAGCAGACGCCCCGTCCCACACCGAAGCGGCCTGCTGGTTGTCCACCAGCTGCGCCACGCGCTGTGCGGCAGCGGTCATCTCCGCGTCCTGCTTGGCCACCTGCGCCTGCTGCGCCGCGTTCAGCGCCGGTGCCGGCCGTGCTGCAGCCGAGACCGCCGCCGGTGCTGCTGGCCGCGTCGGTGCGGCGGCGGGGGCAGGCGCCGCTGCCGGGGCCTGCGCGAAAGCGCCTGCTGCAGGCAGGGCCAAGGACAACGCCATCAACAAACAACTGGATCGCATAGCTCTCTCCATGACGCTTTCAGTTGAACGGAATGCCAATCCAATCACGGTTTACTGCCGCCCGCATCAACCCATTCATTCATTTTCGTGCGCCGGGGCCGCCCAAAGGCGCGGCCGTTGCCGTCGGGACTGCGGCAGCCGGCACCGATACCGCCGCAGCGCCGGTCGGGATGGTGGTCGGCATCGGCTCCAGCATCGCCGTATCGATTTCCGACAACGGGCTCTCCTCCGGGCAGATCTCATCAGGGAAGCCGAACTGCTCCTTCAAGGCCTGGCCACAGCGGTTGACGGTTTCCAGGTCCGCGCCTTCCGCCTTGCATTCACGGTCGAAGGCAATCAGGAAGGAGTCCTTGCGGCGGACGAAATCATCGCCGCACTTGCGCATCTGCTTGATCCGCTCCAGGTCGTCCTGCACCGCATTGGTGCCGTCCAGCCCGTACTGCTTGAGCTCGTCGCTGGTCAGCACGCGCAGGCTGCGGTTGGGCACGGTCATCATCAGATCGGCCACGCCCACCGCCACGCCGTTGCGCTGCAGGTAATCCTTCACGTTGTCGTAGACCTCGTGCAGCTCCTTGTTCAACTCCGCGCGCGAGGTTGCGGTGGAGCTGATCCGCATCATGCGGTGGATGCCGACCTTGCCGGAGATCAGCCGGTTGTCGCCAGCGGCCAGCACGAACACGCAGGCACTGTGGCAGACCGAGCCTTCGCGCACCCAGATGGTCCAACCCGACTCGCCGATGCTGTCACCGGCGACGATGGCCGCTTCCACCTGGCCGCCGCTGGAATCCAGGTCAAGGATCCGCTTGCTGATCTCCATCGCGTCGGCCACCACCGCCAGGCGGGTCACCAGCGCGGCAAAGGAAGGATTGATCTTCCCCGCGTAGCGCACCCGCAGCAGGCCGCGCTCCTTGCAGGGCGCCAGCGCCGCATCCAGGCCGGCACGGTCCAGACCGGTCAGCTCGGTGCCATCACCGTTCTCGCCGGCGTAATCGGTGCCGCAACTGACCCAGGCCTTGCCGTTCTCCAGCACCAGCTCCGGCCACGGCCTGTCCTTGGCCGGCAACACCGGCGCCGGCGGATTGGGTGCATCGGCCGCGTTGATCGACACCATGTGGTCGCCATCGGCAGCCAACGCGGCGACTTGATCGGCAACGGGCTTCTTATCGCCGGCCTGCGGATTGCAGGCCAACAGCCCGATGCACAACAACGGCGACCACCAGAACTTGGGCAACATGGAGAGCAATCAGGTCCGTACTGCGGCGCTGCGGCGCCAGGAAGGTGAACAGTCTAGTGCGCAACGCCCACCCTGCTGCAACGCCCGGTGAATCAACACAGTGTCGCGCGCATTGATGTCCGAAAATGGCCAGTCCCGGTCCGCGTCCGGGCCTAGACTGGGTCCATGCAAACTTTCCTGATGCCCGCACACGTTCAATGCGAACAGGCCCGCCTGGCCCGCGATGCGCGCTTTGACGGCCTGTTCTATACCGCCGTGCGCAGTACCGGCATCTATTGCCGCCCGGTGTGCCCGGCACCACCACCGAAGCCCGAGAACGTCAGCTATTACCCGACCGCCGCTGCAGCCAGTGCCGCCGGTTACCGCCCCTGCCTGCGCTGCCGCCCCGAGCTGTCCCCGGACGACGCCAATCTGCTGCAGGACCAGACCCTGCATCAGGCATTGGTCCTGCTCAACGAAGGCATTCTGCAGGAACAGCCGGCCGCCGCCCTGGCCCAGGCCATGGGTGTCAGCGCGCGTCAGTTGCAGCGTCTGTTCGTCGCCAAGCTGGGCGCCACACCGGCCCAGCTGCACACCACCCGGCGCCTGTTGCTGGCCAAGCAGTTGCTGACCGAAACCGCCCTGCCGGTGACCCAGATCGCCTTGGCGGCCGGCTTCAACAGCCTGCGCCGCTTCAACAGCGCCTTCCTGGACGGCTGCGGCATGCCGCCAAGCGCGCTGCGCAAGCAGCACGGCGCGGTCGCCGGCGGCGAACCGGTGCTGCGCCTGGCTTACCGCCCGCCACTGGATTTCAGCGCGATGCTGGGCTTCCTGCGGCGGCGCTCGTTGCCCGGCATCGAATGCATCGATGACAGCAGCTACCAGCGCGTGGTGGTCGCCAATGGCGTTGCCAGCCTGATCCGGGTCACCGCCGATCCCAAACGCCCGGAACTGCGCCTGCAGCTGGGCACCACCGATCCGCGCGCCATTCCGGCCATCGTCGCCAAAGTGCGGCGGGTATTCGACCTGGATGCCGACCTGCATACGGTGCATGCCTGCCTGCAACAGGAGCCGCTGCTGGCACGCGGCATCGCCGAACGGCCTGGGCTGCGCATCCCCGGCGGCTGGGATGGATTCGAAGTTGCCGCGCGCGCCGTGCTCGGCCAACAGGTCAGCGTTGCTGCCGCCACCACGCTGGCGCGGCGCCTGGTCGACCGTTTCGGCGAGCACCTGCCCGGCATGCCGGAAGGCCTGGACCGGCAGTTCCCTGCCCCCGCCGCACTGGTCGAGGCCCCGCTGGAAAGCATCGGCCTGCCACGCACCCGTGCCGCCACCCTGCGCGCCATCGCCCGCGCCTGCGCCGACCAGCGGTTGGATTTCAGCCGCGCGCAGACCCTGGAAAGTTTCGTGCACAAGGCCACCGCCCTGCCCGGCATCGGCCCATGGACCGCGCACTACATGGCGCTGCGCGCTATGGGCATGCCCGACGCATTTCCCGCTGGCGATCTTGTCCTGCAGCAGGTACTGGGCGAAGGCCAGCGCCTGAGCGAGCGCGAGACCGAGCGCCGCTCACAACTCTGGCGGCCATGGCGTGCCTACGCCGTGCTGCACCTCTGGCACCTGGCAGTGCCGGCGCAAAAGAAGAATCCCAAGACCGCAACGGAGGCCAGCGCATGAACACTCTGTACTACGACCGCTTTGACAGCCCCATCGGCGCGCTGACCGTCGCCGTCGACGATGTCGGTGTGCGCCATATTCTTTTTGCCGAAAACCGCCACGACGCCAAGGGCCGCGAGCACTGGCAGCGTGACCCCGATGCGGTGGCCGAGCCACGCCGGCAGCTGCTGGAATACCTGCGCGGCGAACGCCAGGATTTCCAGCTGGAGCTGGCACCCGTCGGCACCGAATTCCAGCTGCAGGTCTGGCACATGCTGGCGAAGATTCCGTTTGGCGCCACCTGGAGCTACCGGCAGCTTGCCGAACACATCGGCCGCCCTACCGCGACGCGTGCCGTAGGTGCCGCCAATGGCCGCAATCCGCTGCCCATCGTGCTGCCTTGCCATCGCGTGATCGGCAACAACGGCACGCTCACCGGCTTCGGCGGCGGGCTGCCGACCAAGGCGGCGCTGTTGAAACTGGAAGGCGTGCCCTGCGAGCACGAGCGGCTGGCGGATCTGTTTGGCTGAGCGTGCGGGCTCCCCGGTTGCGCTTTGCTTGCGCGGGCTACAGGGTCGATCAGCCGGAGACAACATGCCGAAGGTTGTATTTGTACGGTCACCGGTGCGGCCTATCATGGCGGCATGACTTTTCTACGTATTTCGACCAGCGTGCTGGCCTGCGCGTTGCTTGCCGCCTGCGCCAGCACGCCTTCCCCGGTCGCCGCACCGGCGGTTCCGCCCACTGTATTGATGATCTCCATCGACGGCCTGCGCGCGGACAAACTCAGCGAAGCGGACAGCCCCAACCTGATGCGTTTGGCGCGCGAAGGCGTGCGCAGCGTCGGCATGCGTCCTTCCTACCCCTCGCTCACCTTCCCCAATCACTACACCCTGGTCACCGGCCTGCGTCCGGACCACCACGGCCTGGTACACAACGCGATGAGCGCCGATGCACTTGGCGAGTTCAAGGTCAGCGACCGCGCCGCCGTGCAGAATGCCGCCTGGTGGGATGGCGGCGAGCCTATCTGGGTCAGCGTGCGCAAGGCCGGCCTGAAGAGCGCCACCTGGTCGTGGCCGGGCAGCGAAGCACCGGTGCGCGGCCTGCACGCCAACCAGTGGCGCATGTATGACGAAAGCGTGCCGCTGCCCGAGCGCATGAACCAGGTACTGGCGTGGCTGCACGGCGAACCGGATGCGATCAAGCCGCGCTTTGTCGCCACCTACATGGAACAGGTGGACAAGGCCGGGCACGCGCACGGCCCGGATTCAATCGAGTACAAGACCGCATTGCAGCAGGTCGATGCCGCCATCGGTCAACTGATGGATGGCATGCGCCGCGATGGGCTGCTCGATGCCACCAATGTGATCGTGGTTTCCGATCACGGCATGGCAACAGTCAAGTTCGGCAATGCTGTTGCAATCGAAGACATGGTGTCGCCGGCTGTCGCCAAGGTGGTATCGGTGGGGCAATCGGTGGGTTTCGCGCCGCTACCAGGCAAGCAGGCTGATGCGAAAAAAGCATTGCTCGGCGAACACCCGCACTACCAATGCTGGAACAAAGCGCAGTTGCCGGCGCGCTGGCATTACGGCAGCAACCCGCGCATCCCGGCCATCGTCTGCCAGATGCAGGAAGGCTGGGACGCCATCACCCGCGACAGCATTGCCAAGCGCCAGCCGGGGGATCGCGGGTCGCACGGCTATGACCCGGCGCTGCCGTCGATGCAGGCGGTATTCGTCGCGCGCGGCCCGGCATTTGCACAAGGCAAGCAGCTCAGCGCCTTCGACAACGTCGACGTCTATCCGCTGCTGACCCAGCTGATCGGTATCCCGGCCCAGCCCAACGATGGCGACCCGCAGGCCCTGCAGCAGGCATTACGCCAATCGAAGTGAGCTAGCCCGGGTAAGCGAAGCCCACCCGGGGAAACCCACCAAGGCGATCCGCGATCCGGATCAGGCACAAAAAAAGCGGCGCAATGCGCCGCTTTTCTGTAACCACTGCCTGGCTGGATCAGCCGGCCTTGGCGACGGTCTTCTTGGCAACAGCCTTCTTGGCAGCAGCCTTGGCGACAGTCTTCTTGGCAACCGGCGCAGCTGCGCCCACGGCCACCTTGCTCACGTGCGAACGCGAAATGCCATAGCTGGCGTTGAAGCGCTTGCCCTTGGCGGTCTTACGGTCACCCTTACCCATGTCGTCAACTCCTTAGTGTGTAATCAGTTACCCCGTGCGTGCACGGGTTTGGCGAGGCCACAACAAGCGCCCTCGCGCATGGACGAGAAGCCTACCATGCGCCCCTCAATGTGCGCAGCTGGCGTCATGTATATGAACGTGATTCAAGCGCAGGTTGACCACATGCGCCAAGCCCACCAGCACCCCGCCCAGCGTCATCACCACGGCGTGCGGAACCTGCGAATGATGTAGCTCCGGGTGCAGCAGGCCAGCCCACAGCAATAGCAATCCCGGCACCAGCAACAGCAGCGCCATCAGCGCGCGATGCCGCAGATAGCCCCAGATCAGGCTGAACAGACCCAGCACGGTCACGAAGATGACGATGCTGGCTTCGACGCCATCGCTGAGCCAGAACGACAAGCCCAGTGCCGGCGCCGCCGCCAGCAAGGCCGGCAACAGCGCGCAATGCACCGCACAGATCAAGGATCCGGTCGCACCAAAGCGATCGAGGAATTTGCGTAATCCGGTAGGTGCAGTCGGCATGACTTCCAGCAGGGGCGACGGAACGTTATGGAATAATATAACATAATCGTCCTCCCCGCCCTAACCGCCTGCGCCAAGCCCTTGCCGCTCGCGGTTCAGCCTGCAACCCAAGTGATACAAAGTAACAGAGAGATCATCATGCCCTTCCCACGCCGCACCCAGCACCACCTGCTGTTCCTCGCCCTGGCCGCCGCCCTTCCCGCCGTTGCCAGTGCCGCCGATGACGATGCCGGGCAGAGCCATCATCTGACCGAGCTGAGCGCAGTGAAGGTCACCGCGTCGCCGTTGCAGGGCTCGGCCGAGTCTTTGGCGCGGCCCGTTGATGTTCTGGCCGGTGCCGACCTGGATGAGCACAAGTCCGGCACCTTGGGCGATACCGTGTCCAAACTGCCCGGCGTGCAGAGCACCTTCTTCGGCCCCGGCGTCGGTCGCCCGATCATCCGTGGTCAGGAAGGCCCGCGCGTAGCGGTCGTGTCCAATGGCGTCGGCAACATGGACGCCTCCACCGTCAGCGCCGACCACGCGTCCAGCATCGAGCCGTTCCTGGCCGACCAGATCGAAGTGCTGAAAGGCCCGGCCACCTTGCTGTTTGGCAGCGGCGCGATCGGCGGCGCGGTCAACGTTGTCGATGGCCGCATCGCCAGCGAAGTACCGGACCGCCCGCTCAGCGGCCGTGCCGAACTGCGCGGCAACTCGGTCAATGAGGAACGCAGCGGCATGTTCCGATTGGACGGGGTCAGCGGCGACAACCTGGTCCTGCATGTCGATGGCCTGATCCGCAACGGCGATGACTACCGCATCCCGGGTTATGCGATCGACCCGCATGCACTGGACGCCGATGGCCATGGCGACCATGCCGCCGACAGCGACGAGCTCGGCCCCCGTGGCCGCCTGGAGAACAGTTCGGTGCGTACCCGCGCCGGTGGCGTCGGTGCGACCTGGTTCGGTGAAAACGGCTACCTTGGCGCCTCGCTGGGAACCTACCGCAGCAACTACGGCATCCCCAATGGCGCGCATGTGCATGCCGACGATGATCACGGCCATGACCACGATGACCACGACCATGACCACGGCGATGCCGAGGAAGGCGACGAGCACGATGTACGTATCGACATGGTGCAGAACCGCTTCGACCTGAAGGGCGGCCTGTACAACCCGACCTCGTTCCTGAAGAGCGTGACCCTGCGCGGCGGCTACACCGACTACGAGCACACCGAGCTGGAAGCCGGCACGCCTTCCACCCGCTTCACCAACAAGGGTTTTGAAGGCCGCCTGGAAGCCGTGCAGCAGCCGCTGGCCGGCTGGGATGGTGCTTTCGGCCTGCAGTTCGGCAGCAGCGACTTTGGCGCCATCGGCGAAGAAGCCTTCGTGCCGGGCACCACCACCGACACGCTGGGCGCATTCGTGCTGCAGGAAAAACAGTTCGGCCCGTTCAAGCTGGAACTGGGCGCCCGCCACGACCGGGTCAAGCTGGAGACCGACGACGCCCAGCGCAACCGCAGCTTCGGCGCGACCAACCTGTCGGCGTCCGGCATCTGGGCCTTGAACGACACCTTCGACCTGCGCTTCGGCGTGGATGCCTCCGAGCGTGCACCGACCAATGAAGAGCTGTACGCGGCCGGCGCGCATATCGCCACGCGCTCGCTGGAAATCGGCAACGCCAACATGGACACCGAACGCGGCCAGCGCGTCGAACTGGGCCTGCATGCGCACAGCGAGCGCATCGACGTGCAGGCGGCGATCTACCAGACCAAGTTCAAGGACTTCATCTACCTGGCCGATACCGGCGTGGCGGAAGGCGGCCTGCCGGTACGCGCCTGGACGCAGAACGACGCCACCTTCAAGGGCGCCGAAGCCGAGGCAACCTGGCACATGATCGAAGGCCTGTCCGGTGACTGGGACCTGCGCGTATTTGGCGACTACGTGAAGGCCGAACTGGATGGCAGCGGCACCCGCAACGCCGATATCGCCGTACCGCACGGTGATCAC
This sequence comes from Stenotrophomonas terrae, assembly GCF_039674165.1. Classification (GTDB taxonomy): domain Bacteria; phylum Pseudomonadota; class Gammaproteobacteria; order Xanthomonadales; family Xanthomonadaceae; genus Stenotrophomonas; species Stenotrophomonas terrae_A. The sequence continues at coordinate 32,243 of NZ_JBDJMY010000031.1, read as the reverse complement.
GCACATCATTACAACGTCGAGCTGGCCAATGGCGGCTACCTGCCGCGCATCGCCCCCGCCCGCGTGGGTGCCGACCTGCATTGGTCATTGGGCGGCTGGCGCGCCTCGCTGGGTGCAGTGCGTTATGGCAGCCAGAAGGATGTGGCCGTGAACGAAGAAGCCAGTACCGGTTACACGCTGGTGGATGCCCACGTGGCCTATCGCTGGGACCGCAATGGCAGCAACAGCTACGAAGTATTCCTTGATGGCAGCAACCTGACTGATCGTGAGGCACGCCCGCACACCTCGTTGCTGCGGGATTACTCGCCGCTGCCGGGACGTGGTGTGGCATTTGGTATCCGCGCCTGGTTCTAAACGTTTGGCGCGCATTGGATTGAGCTGTTGCTTTGAGCTGTTGCTTTGAGCTGTTGCTTTGAGCTTCAGCTCTAGCTTTGGCCCCTGCTTTCCCCTCTCCCGCCTGCGGGAGAGGGGTAGGGGTGAGGGCAAGCTTCTGCTCTTGCTTCTGCTCTTGCTTCTGCTCTTGCTTCTGCTCTTGCTTCTGCTCTTGCTTCTGCTCTTGCTTCTGCTCTTGCTTCTGCTCTTGCTCGTGATTCTGCTCTTGCCCTCTGCTTTTGCTTCGGCCGCCCTCTCACAGCTCAAGCTCACTTGAAACCACCGCAAGGTGGTTTCTTTCTTCGCGCTGACCAATTTGTGTAGAACCATTTTCAAGAACCGCCAAAGCCAGATCAAAAGCCCCCCCATCTGCCCTCCGGGCACCTTCCCCCGCAGGCGGGAGAAGGGAAAGCAGCGGCCCTTGCTCCTGCGGCCTGCCCAAGCCTCAAGCGCAGAGCCAGAACCACAGCCACAGCCACAGCCACAGCCACAGCCAGAGCCAGAGCCAGAGCCAGAGCCAGAGCCACAGCCACAGCCACAGCCAGAGCCAGAGCCAGAGCCAGAGCAATAGCCAAAGCCCGAGCCAGAACCAGAACCAGGGCCCAAGCCAAAACCCAAACCCAAACCCAAATACCCAACTCTCGCAATTACGTGCATATGCACCTAAACTCCAACCCATCGCCCCGCCGACACTGCCGATGGACGCCCACAGCCCCTGTACCTGCTTCCAACTGCGCCGCGCCGCGCGCCGCGTCTCCCAGGTCTACGACCGCCATCTGGCCGCCGCTGATCTGAGCCTCAACGCCTATTCCATCCTGCGCCGCTCAAGCCAACCTCGCCCCCTCGGCGAGCTTGCCGAGGCGCTTGGCATGGACCGCACCACCCTTACCCGCAACCTCAAGCCTCTGCTTGATGTCGGGCTGCTCAGCGCCGTGCCCGGCGAGGACTCCCGCCAACGCCAGGTGCAGATCAGCGCCGCCGGTAAACGGCGCCTGCAGAAAGCCTTCCCGCTCTGGCAACACGCGCAACAGGAAGTCGAAACGCTGTTCGGCAGCGCGCGCACAACCACGCTCAACCAACAGCTGGAAGCCCTTTCCCAGGCCCTGGACCAAGGACGAGCTGCATGAACACCCAAGCCCCGCCCCGCACGCCCTGGCTCCTGTTGCTGGCCGCCTCCGCCATCCTGATGGTGACCATGGGCGTGCGCCAGACCAGCGGGCTGCTGATCGACCCCATCCATGTTTCCACCGGGCTGGGCGTCGCCCAGATCAGCTTCTCGCTGGCGATCGGCCAGTTTGTCTGGGGTGCGGTGCAACCCTTCTTCGGTGCGATGGCCGACAAGCGCGGCCCCTTGCCGGTGTTGGTCGGCGGCGGCGTGCTGCTGGCCATCGGCCTGGTTGCAGCCCCACTGCTACCTGGCGCTTGGGGCCTCAATCTCAGCTTCGGGCTGTTGCTGGCCGCCGGCGCTGGTGCTGGTAGTTTCTCGGTGCTGATCGGTGCAACCGCCTGGCGCATTCCCGCACAGAAACGCTCTATGGCGGCAGGCATCATCAACGCCGGTGGTTCGCTGGGGCAGTTCCTGTTCGCGCCGCTGGTGCAGTTGCTGCTCAGTGCCTTCGGCTGGATCAAGGCCTTGTATGCGCTGGCCTTCATCGTGCTGCTGTCACTGCCCTTGGCCTGGCCACTGCGCAAGCGCGCACCGCGCGTGCAAGGCGCTGCCGACGGTGAAGAACTGCGACCACAGCTGCAGCGTGCACTGCGCGACCGCAGCTACTGGTGCCTGCATCTGGGCTTCTTCACCTGCGGCGTGCATATCGCTTTTCTGGTCACTCACCTTCCGGGCGAAATCGCGCTGTGCGGGCTCTCGTCCAATGTGGCCTCGGTCTCGATCGCGCTGATCGGCCTGTTCAACGTCGCCGGCAGCTTGATCATCGGCGCGCTCGGTGAGCGCTTCCGCATGAAGTGGCTGCTGTTCTGGATGTACCTCAGCCGCGCGGTGCTGATTGCGGTCTACCTGGCCTCGCCGCCGACGCCGATGACCTTCTACGTATTCGCCGCAGCACTTGGTTTTACCTGGTTGGCGACCGTGCCACCGACCGCTGGCCTGGTCGGCAAGCTGTTCGGCCCGCGGCACATGGGCACCCTGTTCGGGCTGACCCTGTTCTCGCACCAGATCGGCGCGTTCTTCGGCGCTTGGTTGGGCGGCGTGGCACTGGAATACGGCGGCGATTTCAGCTGGATGTGGTACGCCGACATGGCGCTGGCGGTTGCTGCGGCATTGGTGAACCTGCCGATCCGCGAAGCGCGCCTGCGCCCACAGGCCGCCGCGAGCTGAACAAAAGGGAAGCTGCGACGGCGCGTTTACGCGCTGCCCATTGAAACCGGACAATTTTGTCCGGATCATGGACAGCATGACTTCCATACGTTCCGATGCCGCCGCGCGTCGTGCATTGCTATTGGACGCGGCTGACGCCGTGTTCGGCGAGCACGGCATCACCGCCCCGCTTGACCTTGTGGTGGAGCGTGCCGGCGTGGGCCGGGCAACGCTCTACCGCAACTTCCCCGACCGCACCGCGCTGATCCAAGCGCTGCTGCAACGGACCGTGGAAAAGATCGAAGCCCACCTGCAGGAACTGGGCGAGCGTGACGATGCCTTGTTCGAGTTGATCGTCGGCATGGCCAAGCGCATCGTGCACTCGCCGGCACTGGCTGATTACTGGCGCGCGGTGGACCCGGACCACCCCGCCATCAAGGCCGCACGCGAGCACATCCTCAACCTGTCAGCACCGGCTCTGCAGCGCGCGAAGGCCGCGGGCCTGTGCCGGCGGGATCTGGAATTAGCCGATATTTCGCTGATCTCCAGCATGCTGGGCGCGGCCCTGCGCGGGCGCACCGCCGAAGATCGCGCCACCCTCGCACGGCGTGCGCTTGAATTGCTGCGCCCCGGCCTCGCCGCGCCGCTCGCACCGGAAGCCAAATGAAGCCGCTCAAACCCATTCCCGATTGGGAGGAGCACGAAAAGCCCACCCTGCCCGGTTCGGCGTCGATGCCCTGGCACCCGCCGTATCGGCGCGCGGCCTATGCCGCCGTGGCGGTGCTGGTGGCCATCACCGGCGGCCTGGGCAATGCGCTTATCAGCGCCAACCTGCCTTTGATTACCGGCCAGATGGGGCTGCAGGCGAGCGAGGCGAACTGGCTGGTTGCCGCCTATCTGATGGTCAACGTCAGTGCCAACCTGCTGGTGTTCAAGTTCCGCCAGGAATACGGCATCCGCCTGTTCGCCGAGATTGGCCTGGGCACCTATGCCGCACTGGCAGTGCTGCACCTGTTTGTCGGCACCACCACCACCACGGTGCTGGTGCGTGCCGCCAGCGGCTTTGCCGGCGCCGCCTGTACTACCCTCGGCACGCTGTACATGCTGCAGGCGCTGCCGCGCAAATACGTGGGCAACCTGCTGGTGATCGGCATGGGCCTGTCGCAGCTGGCAGTGCCGCTGGCGTGGCTGTTGTCGCCCAGTCTGCTGGACCACGGCGAGTGGCAGAACCTGTATCTGTTCGAGGCCGGGCTGGCGCTCTGTTCGTTCGCCGCCGTGGTGGTGCTGAAGCTGCCGCCCGGCATCCAGATCAAGGTATTCGAACGCAAGGACTTCCTCACCTTCGCCCTGCTCGCCCCCGGCCTGGCGCTGCTGGTGGTGGTGCTGAGCCAAGGCTATCTGCACTGGTGGTTCGATTCACCGTGGCTGGGTTGGGCGCTGGCGGCCGCGGTGGTGTTGATCACCGCTGGCCTGTGCATCGAACACCAGCGCCGCAATCCGCTGCTGCAGGTGCGCTGGCTGATGGGCCCGGTGATGCTGCGCTTCATCGCCGGCGCCTTCCTGATCCGCTTCCTCACCAACGAGCAGTCCTACGGGATGATCACGATGATGCGCACGCTGGGCATGGGGCCGGACCAGATGGCGCCCTTGTTCGGGGTGATCCTGATCGGCGTGCTGCTCGGCATCGCCGCCGGCGCGCTGACCTTCGGGCCGAAGGCGCTGATTCCGCAGTTGCTGGTCTCGATCATCCTGCTTGGCAGCGCCGCCTTCCTCGACCAGCACCGCACCAGCATGGACCGGCCGATGGACTTCGCCCTCAGCCAATTCCTTGCGGCGGTGGGCAGTGGCATGTTCATGGGCCCGCTGATGTTGATGGGCATACGCCAGGCGATGGCGCGCGGACTGGACCACATCGTGTCCTTCATCGTGATTTTGTCGCTGACCCAGAGCTTCGGCAGCCTGGCCGGTTCGGCCTTCCTGAGCAGCTTCCAGTTGCACCGCGAGCACATCTATTCCACCGCACTGGTCAGCCAGCTCAACCCCGCCGACCCGCAGGTGGCGCGGCGACTGCAACTACAGCAGCAAGCCTACGCCCGCATCATCACCGACCCGGTACAACTCAAGGCACAGGCCAGCGCTGCACTGGCGGCCACCGCCAAGCGCGAGGCCAATGTGCGTGCGTTCAACGATGTATTCGCCTTCAGCGGCTGGGTAGCGATCTGTTTCCTGACTTGGCTGCTGCTGGAAGTGACGCTACGCAACCCACGTGTGAAGCAGGTAATCGGCCGTGACCGCGCCGGCACCCAGAACAAACGAGCAGAAACATGAGCAACAAAACCGAAAAGACCGCTTCAACCCCGCCTCCCGCAGCGGTGTCCAAGTACAACCGGCCCAGCCGCACCAGCGTGGTGGTGATGATCGTCGTCGCCATGATCGGGCTGACCCTGATCCTGCGCGCCTGGCAGCTGTGGCCATTCAACAGCCCGCGCATGCACACCGACGATGCCTATGTGCGCGGCCAGGTGACGGTGCTTGCACCACAGGTCAATGGCTATGTCACCGAAGTGCTGGTCAGCGACTTCGATCATGTGAAGCAGGGCCAGCCACTGCTGCGCATCGATCAGCGCATCTACCAGCAGAAGGTGGACCAGGCCCAGGCTTCGCTCGACGATGCACGCGCGCAGCTGGCCAACTCCGACCAGAGCCAGGCGCAGAACCGCGCGCAGATCAGCTCGGCACGGGCAAACCATTCGGCCGAGCAGGCTGAGCAGCAACGCAGCCGCACCGAACTGCAGCGCTACGAGCAGTTGGCGGCACAGCAGCTGGTGTCCAACAGCGACCGCGACAAACTGCGCTCCTCGGCACAGGTGGCAACGGCCGGCGTCGCCCAGTCGCAGGCGGCCATCAATATCGCCGAGCAGACCCTCACCTCCACCCAGGTGGCGCGCAAGGGGCTGGAAGCCAAGGTCGCCATGGCCGAAGCGGCGCTGGAGCTGGCCCGCATCGATCTGGACAACACCGTGATCAAGGCCCCGCGCGACGGTCAGGTATCGGAAGCGACCGTGCGCCTGGGCCAGTACGTCACCGCCGGCAGCCAGTTGCTGTTCCTGGTGCCGGACACGCTGTGGGTGGTGGCCAACTACAAGGAAGGCCAGACCTGGAACATGGCCATCGGCCAGCCGGCGACCTTCAGTGTGGATGCCTTCCAGGGCAAGAAGCTGACCGGCCGCATCGAGCAGATTGCCCCCGCTACCGGTTCGGAGTTCTCGGTGCTCAAGCCCGACAACGCCAGCGGCAATTTCACCAAGGTGGTGCAGCGCCTGCCGATCCGCATCGCCATCGACCCCGACCAGCCGCTGGCCGCCCGCCTGCGCCCCGGCATGTCGGTGGTGGTGGAAGTGGATACGGCCGCAACGCCCACCGCCACCCGGTAGTGCGGAGCCACGCTCGGCAGGGGCATTACCAGCGAAAGCTGCCCTCACCCCAACCCCTCTCCCGCAAGCGGGAGAGGGGCTAGAGCGGTAGTGCCGAGCCATGCTCGGCAGGGGTTTGCCCGGTGAACGCGCACGAGCAGCACAAGCCAAAGCACCCCTCCCCAACCCTCCCCTTTGCTACGCAAAAGGGAGGGAGCGTGTAGTGCCGAGCCATGCTCGGCAGGGGCTTTCCCAATGAACCCTGCAAACCACCCGCGCATCCATCGCCGTAACAACCCGCCACGCGACGCAAGAACGGCCCAGAATCAACCGCATCCAAGCCAACTCCCGCTTCAAAACAGACCGCGCCGCTCCTTCAACACAACGGTAAGGACTAAAGCGCTAGGCTGTACCCCTGTCTCCAGCCGGGCGAACCCTTGATGAAACTGATTCTGGCCGCTTCCATCTTGGCTGCACTCACGGCCCCGGCCGCCAACGCCGCCGACACGCTGTATTCCGGCGGCCCCATCATCACCGTCAATGACAAACAGCCCGATGCCGAAGCCATCGTCGTGCGCGACGGCCGCATCGCCTTTGTCGGCACCCGCAAGGCGGCGCAGCGCTTCAGCCCGCAGGCGCAGCAGGTGGATCTGCAGGGCCACACCCTGACGCCGGGTTTCATCGATGCGCACGGCCATGTTTCCGGCGTCGGCCTGCAGGCGCTGTCGGCGAACCTGCTGCCTGCACCCGATGGCGAAGGCAACTCGATCCCGGCGCTGCAGAAGATCATGCGCGAGTTCCGCGCGCACCCCACCACGCCCGAGGGCTACAAGGTGCTGATCGGCTTCGGCTACGACGATTCGCAGCTGGTCGAACAGCGGCACCCGACCCGCCAGGACCTGGATGCGATCGCCACCGATATCCCGGTCATCCTGATGCATCAATCCGGCCACCTCGGTGCCTACAACAGCAAGGCGCTGGAGTTGGCCGGCATCACTGCCGACACGCCCAACCCGCCGGGCGGCGTGATCCGCCGCGAACCCGGCAGCAACGTACCCGACGGCGTGCTTGAGGAAAGCGCGCACAACATCGCCCTGGCCAAGCTGATGCCGGCGATGACCGCCGAGCAGTCACTGGCCATGCTCGAAGCCGGCCAGGCGCTGTATATGAAATACGGCTACACCACCGCGCAGGACGGCAAAACCGACGCTGGCACCCTGCAGCTGCTGCCGATGGCCGCCAAGGCCGGCAAGCTCAAGATCGACGTGGTGTCCTATCCCGATATTGAAGTGGCCTTGCAGAACCCGGCCATGCAGGGCCCGTTCTATGGCCTGAACTACACCGACCACTTCCGCATCGGCGGGGTGAAGATCAGCCTGGATGGCTCGCCGCAAGGCAAGACAGCATGGCTGACCAAGCCTTACTACAAGGTTCCCGAAGGCGAGAAGCCCGACTATGCCGGTTACCCCGCGTTTCCAACCGCCAAGGTCGATGACCTGATCACCCAGGCCTGGGGCCATGGCTGGCAGGTACTGGCGCATGCCAATGGCGACGCCGCCATCGACCAGCTGATCCACGCCGTTGCCACCGCCGAGGCGAAGTACCCGGACAAGCATCTGGTCCCGGTGCTGATCCACGGCCAGACCCTGCGCAAGGACCAGGTTGGCGAACTGCGCCGTCTGGGCATCTTCCCCTCGCTGTTCCCGATGCACACCTATTACTGGGGTGATTGGCACCGCGACTCGGTACTGGGGCCGGAACGCGCCGAGAACATTTCGCCCACGCAGTGGGTACTGGATGCCGGCATGGTGTTCACTTCGCACCATGATGCGCCGGTGGTGTTCCCGGATTCGATGCGGGTGCTGGATGCGACGGTCAACCGCGTAACCCGCAGTGGCCGTGTGCTGGGACCTGACCAGCGTGTCTCACCGGCGATCGCGCTGAAGGCGATCACGTTGTGGGCAGCGCGGCAGTATGGCGAGGAGAGCAGCAAGGGCTCGATCGAAGTCGGCAAGCGCGCGGATCTGGCCCTGCTGTCGGACAACCCGCTGAGCATCGAACGCAGCCAGCTGCACACCATCAAGGTGTTGCAGACCATCAAGGATGGCAACGTGGTCTACGAAGCAACACCGAAGCCGTAAGCACGGCCGGCTGTTGTAGGAGCGGCATTAGCCGCGAAGCCACTACGACATCCGAAGCCGATAGCGCATTGACCGCACCAACGTGATGGGGCGGTCGGAGCCTATTGGCTTCGCGGCTTATGCCGCTTCCACAAAAGAACAGAGGGCTACGAGATTTCAGCCTTGTTGGAGCGGCACCTTACCCTCACCCCAACCCCTCTACCGCCGGGAGAGGGGCTTTGAGCTTCACCCTGCGCAGTTCGCGCAAAGGCCATGTACTTCCAGCGTCTGTGCCTGCGGCTTGAAACCCAGCTCCTTGGCGCGGGCTTCCAGCTGGCGGACGATGTCGCGATCCTCCAGCTCCACCGCGCTATGGCAACGGTCGCAGATCAGGAACGGCACCGAATGCTGGTTGCTGCTCGGGTGATGGCAGGCGACAAACGAGTTGACCGATGACAGCTTGTGCACGAAGCCATTGGCCATCAGGAAATCCAGCGCGCGGTACACGGTGGGTGGCGCATCGGCGCCGACACCCTTGCCTTCGCGCACCCATTCCAGCAGTTCGTAAGCCTTGACCGGCTTGCCCGCCTCGGCGATGAGGCGCAGCACGTTGGCGCGGATCGGCGTCAGCCGCAAACCGCGCTCACGGCACACCCGTTCGACCACCGCAACAAAATCCGCCGCGTCTTCAACGTGGTGATGCGGGGCGGTACAGGAGTGTGCGTCGGTCATGGCTACCTCGTCCGAATCAGGCCGTCGGGATCTTGATGAGTGCGGCGTCGATGCGTTTCAAGGCCTCGTCGCGGCCGGCAAGGTACACCGTATGGGAAATATCCGGGCTCACCTGGGTGCCGGTGATGGCCACGCGCAGCGGCTGGGCTACCTTGCCCATGCCGATTTCCAGCTGTGCGGCCACCTCGTGCAGGGCCGCCGACACGCCTTCGGCAGTCCATTCAGCCGCGGCCAGCAGCTCGCGGGCCTTGCCCAGCGGAACCTCGGCGCCAGCCTTGAAGTGCTTGGCCACCGCGGCTTCGTCGTACTCGTTCAGCGGGGTGTACCAGACCACGGCCTTCTCGGCCATTTCCTTCAGGGTCTGCACGCGCTCGCGCAGGGCGATGACCACGTCAACCGGCGCCGGGCCGTTGCCCAGGTCCAGACCCAGCTTTTCCAACTGGTAGACCAGGTGCGGCGCAATGGATTCAGGCGTTTCGGTCTTCAGGAAGTGCTGGTTGACCCAGCCCAGCTTGGCCATGTCCAGGCGCGCGGCCTTGGAATTGCAGTTGGTGACGTCGAAAAGATCAATCAGTTCCTGGCGGGTGAAGATCTCCTGGTCACCGTGCGACCAGCCCAGGCGGGCCAGGTAGCTCAGCAAGGCCTCGGGCAGGTAGCCGGCGTCCTTGTACTGCATCACGTCGGCCGCGCCGGTGCGCTTGGACAGCTTGGCGCCCTGCTCGTCCAGGATCATCGGCATATGGCCGAACTTGGGCACCGGCGCGCCGATGGCTTGGTACAGGTTGATCTGGCGCGGGGTGTTGTTGATGTGGTCATCACCGCGGATGACTTCATTGATCTTCATGTCCCAATCGTCGACCACCACCGCGAAGTTGTAGGTGGGGTAGCCGTCCGGGCGGAAGATGACCATGTCATCGAGCTCGCTGTTGGCGATTTCGATGTTGCCCTTGATCAGGTCATCGAACAGCACCGTGCCTTCAAGCGGGTTCTTGAAGCGGATGACGCGGTTCGGGTCGTCCTTGTAGGCCAGCTTGAGCTCGCGGGCGGCCCCGTTGTAACGCGGCTTCTCCTGCTTGGCCATGGCGGCTTCGCGCATGGCGTCGAGCTCTTCCTTGGTCTCGTAGGCGTAATAGGCCTTGCCGTCGGCGATCAGCTGCTCGGCCACTTCCTTGTAACGGGCGACGCGCTCGGTCTGGTAGATCGGGCCTTCGTCATAGCCCAGGCCCAACCAGTCCATCGCCTCGAGGATGGCGTCGATGGCGGCCTGGGTTGAGCGCTCACGGTCAGTATCTTCAATGCGCAGCACGAACTCACCGCCACGGTGGCGCGCTTCCAGCCAGCAATACAGCGCGGTGCGGGCGCCACCAATATGCAGGTAGCCGGTGGGACTGGGGGCAAAGCGGGTACGGACGGTCATGACGGGCGCAGAAGTGGGAATCGGGGCATTTTACCTCTTCCCCCCTGCCGGTGCTTCGAACCCGCTTCAACCGCCAAGCAGCGCCCCGGCTTTAGCCCCTCTCCCGCCTGCGGGAGAGGGGTTGGGGTGAGGGCCGCTCTAACTCTAGCTTTAGCTCTAGCTCTGGCTCTGGCTTCAGCTCTGGCTTCAGCTCTGGCTTCGGCCCTTGCCGCTGCTCCAGCCTTTGCCTTACCGGGCCCCTTCCGCAGCGACGGAGCTGGCAGACAAGACCCCGCATGGGGCGACGCACAGGGATGTGCGTCGTTTTTCGACGAGACAGGGATGTCTCGTCGAAAAATCCTGCCAGCGCAGTGGACCCGCGCTGCGTAGCTGCGTGGGCGCGGAGGCAGGGTGTGCTTTCTTTTGGTTACTTCTTCTTTGCACAAGCAAAGAAAAGTGACTCGTTCCCGTAGGGGAGCGAAAGCTCTTGATCTTGATCTTGATCTTGCTTGTCAACGAGACAACAAAGCGCCAGCAACAACAAGAGCCAAAGCTCCCCCCATCCGCCCTTCGGGCACCTTCCCCCGCAAGCGGGAGAAGGGAGACATCGAGCATTGCTTGCTCTGCCCCAAAAGCAGAAGGGCCGCAAAGCGGCCCTTCCCAAATCAGCACTACGCGCCAGCTGCCAGACTCACTTCTCCAACAACGGCTTGCGCGGGAACCGCTCCTCGCGCATCGCAGCGTTGTAAACGAACGACGCCACAATCGCCGCCGCCTGCTTCAGATCCTCCGCCTCGGCGTGATCCCAGGTATCCAGATGGCTGTGATGCACATTGCTGAAGTAATCCAGACGATCCTGGATGAACTGGAAGCCCGGCAGACCCACCCGGTCATAACTGATGTGATCGGTGCTGCCGGTATTGCGCGTGGCCACCGTGGTCGCACCCACATCATTGAACGGCTTCAACCATGCCTCGAAGATCGGCATCGCCGCCATGTTTTCCTGCGCATAGATGCCACGGAACCGGCCCGAACCATTGTCCATGTTGAAGTAGACCTGGAACTTGTCGTAATCACGCAGCTTCTGCAGCGGACCGGTCGGCTCACGCAATGACGCCGGCAGCGCCTTCTGCACCGCATCGGTCGGCTCCGGGTAACGCGCGAAATGCTGCGCCACATATGCCTGCGAACCAATCAGGCCCTGCTCCTCACCACTCCACAGACCCACGCGGATGGTGCGTTTGGGCTTGGCGCCCACCGCCTTGAGGATGCGCATCGCTTCCATCATCACCGCCACGCCCGCAGCGTTGTCAGCGGCGCCGGTGCCGGTGTGCCAGGAGTCCATATGCGCGCCCAGCATCACGATCTCGTCGGCCTTGCTGCTGCCACGGATCTCGGCCAGCGTGTTGTGACCTGGCTGATTGGTGTCGTCGGTGAAGCGCGCATCCACGTTGACCCGCAGCGTTACCGTCTGCTTGTCCTTGAGTGCCCGCACCAGCGGATTGAAATGCTCGGCGATCATTGCCAGTTCCGGAATGCCCACCGACTCGCCAGCCTTGCGCGAACCACCGCCGGCCACACGGATGATGCCGTTGTCCCAACCGCTGATGCTGATCGACGCCAGCGCGCCTTCTTCGATGAAGAACGCATTGACCGCCTTGGTCAGCTCCTGCCGCTCGTTGAACTCCTTGAGCCGCTTTGCGCGGTCCTCTTCCGCCGTCTTGGGAATGGTGAAGGCCTGCAGGCCTTCCAGCGAGGTTGCATCGTGACGGTGCGAATCGGACTCGGTGCCGCGCTTGTATTCGCGCGCATCACCCAGCAGCAGGATCTTGCCACGCAGCTTGCCCTTGTACTTCTCAAGGTCGGCCAGCTTCTTGATATCGACCTGGATCAGCTCACCTTCCACCGCGCCATTGGTGCCCGGCGTCCACGCCTTGGGCAGGGCATGCAGCGGCTGGACGCGCTGGCCCAGCATCTCGACACTGGCCGAGGTGAACTCCCAGCCACGGCCGAAGTCCTCGAAGGCCTCGTCGTGCACATTGACCAGGCCCCACTCGTTGAACTTGCCACGGCTCCAGGCATTGGCCTGGGTCATGGCCGGCGAATTACTCAGGCGCGGGCCGATGGTTTCGGTCAGATGGCTGAAGGTATCCATCACCTGCGAACGATGGAAAGCTTCCTGGCGGATCTTGCTGACCATGTCCAGATCCACCTGCTCAGCCGCCTGCGCCGTAGCGCTCACCGCCAAACCCATGCACAACGCCAACAATCCCCGCTTGATCATGCTTTCCCCGGCCTAAGGCCCAATTGCCAACAAAGCGTCGAGTCTAGCCAGTGAACTGCAGCTGCCGAGTCGGCCAATGGTCATGGTTCAGCTATAACGGCGCGATTCAGTCCGCAGGGTCGCCAGCACTTGCGCCAGCGCTGGCTGCACCCGACTTTGCCGATCACGGCCATTGCTCTGACTGTTGCTGCTCTCGCTGCTGCTGTTGCTGTTGCTGCTGCTCTTGCTGCCGCTCTTGCTGCGACTCTTGCTGTTGCTCTTGCTGTTGCCTTTGCTGTTGCTCCCGCCTTTGACTTACCGGGCCCCTTCCGCAGCGACGGAGCTGGCGGACAAGACCCCGCACGGGGCGACGTGCAGGACGCACGTCGTTTTTCGACGATACAGGGATGTATCGTCGAAAAATCCTGCCAGCGGAGTGGACCCGCGTCGCGTAGCGGCGTGGGCGCGGAGGCAGGGTGTGCTTTCTTTTGGTTACTTCTTCTTTGCACAAGCAAAGAAAAGTAACTCGCTCCCCGCAGGGGAGTGAAAGCTCCCGCTCCGGCTCCGGCTCCACCTCGACTATAGCCAGCAGCAACACCAAAGCTAAAAGCTCCCCTCATCCGCCCTCCGGGCACCTTCTCCCGCAAGCGGGAGAAGGGAAGCGTCATGCAGCCCCACTTGCTGAAGCGTCATTCCGCCCTCCGCGCACCTTCTCCCGCAAGCAGGAGAAGGGAAGCGTCATGCAGCCCCACTTGCTGAAGGGTCATTCCGCCCATCGGGCACCTTCTCCCGCAAGCAGGAGAAGGGAATCGTTATGCAGCCCGGCTTGCTGCCGCCAACCGCCCCTCACTCCCACCACCCGTAAACCACCATCCGCTCCACCGGCAGCACCACAAACCATGAGCGGCCATCTTGAGCAACAGCCGAATACCCAGCCCCATGCGTCTTCGGCAGCGCGTCCATAGCCACTGTCGTCCCGCACACATCGTCATCAATATCCAGCGAACAACCCGCCGCAAACGCCGAATACACCCAATCCCCAGCCTCGAAATACCGCAGCCCCTTGCGCCGGATCGCCAACGCCGTCGACAACGACAAGCGCAGCGCCACAACCCCCTGCGCCTGCTCACTTGCAAACACACTGCCCAGCAACACCCGCTCCACCTGCCCTGGTGCCATGCCGAAGTGCAACAAGCCGCAGGTCTCGATACCCGCCGGCAACAAACGCTGCGCACGGCGATGGATCAATGCACGATTCATGTCATTCCTCCTTACGAAAGAGGCGGGATGGCCAATGCCACCCCGCCCCGTCATCGCAACCGTCCAATCAAGCCTGCTTGTTCACCGCACGATTGCTCAGCTCGTACCAATCCACCTTGCGGGTGATCCACATGATCGCCGCCAGGATGCCGAACAGCAGCAGCGAGCCCATCAGCAACGCGTTGTTCTCCGAGACCAGCAGCACATACAGCACGCCGTACAACATCGTCAGCATCGTCGCGAAGCCGACACCGCGCTTCCAGCTATGCAATACGCCGCTCAGATAGAAACCCTGCAGGCCTATACAGGCCGCCGCCGCGATCAGATACGCCTGCCAGAACGCAATCTGCTCGGACAGGCTCAACAGCAGCAGGAAGAAGATCGCCAACGCCAGGCCCACCAGCAGGTACTGCAGCGGGTGGATCTTCAACTGCTTGATCAGCTCGAACAACGCAAAGCCAACGAAGGTCAGCAACACGAACAGGATGCCGTACTTGCTGGCCCGGTCCACCTGCGTATAGGTGTCCACCGGGTCCACCAGGGCCACGTTGAGGACCTCGACATTGCTGCCGTCACTGCGAATGGCCTGAGCCAGCTGCGACTGCGCCGCCGACGCCAGCGAAGACACCGCCCACTCCGCCTTGAAACCGCTGGTATCGATGCTGCGCTCGTTGGGCAGGAAGCTGCCGCCGAACAACGGGTGCTGCCAGGTCGAAGACAAGGAAACCCGGGTATCGTCACCCACCGGCGCAATCGCCAACGAACGGGTGCCGCCAAGCACGAATTCCAGTTCCACCTTGCTGCCCTCGCGCAACACGCCCTGCATCGAGTCCGGCAGTGGCGACAGCGTTGCATGCAGGCCCTTGGAAGTTCCCTCCAATACCCCGGCGCCCGGCTTCAACTGGATCGCTCGGCCGTCGACGCGCAGGTTCGGCGTGCCAACAAGACCGCGTACGTCGGAGATGCCCATGGCCAGATACGGGTTGCCATAGGTCCGCCCCGGCACCGCGACATAGCTGGTTTCGGCGAACTCAGCCTGCAGCTTGGCCTGCCAGTTGTAGACCGGCACCTTGAACAGCCCCACGGTGCGCTCATCGGTGCGCATATTGCCCTGCACGTTCAAGCGCGTCGGCATCTGCAGGTCATAGCCGCCTTCAACACGCAGCTCGGTCCGGCGCGGCTTGTCTCCTTCGGCGGGAATTTCAACTTCGCGCTGCTGGGTCCACGGCAGCACCCGTACCGGGCCAATCAACGACTGCTCGCCGGCCCAGCTCTGCGACACCCGTTCGACCGCCTCGTCGCGGTAACGCTCACGCTCGTTGATGGTGCTGCGGATCAGCACCAGGGGAATCAGCAGCAACAACACCAGCCCGCCGACAATGGCGAAGCGCAACAGCAGTTTCAGGGAAGTCATGTCCCGTCCTCGTGTGGAAACGGGACCAGCTTGGACGCGACCGGTGAACGGGGTTTGTGCCGAGTTTGAAGCGAATGTGAAGTCAGCCCGCCGGTAGCAGCAGGCTGGCCTCGGCGCCGCCTTCCGGGTGGTTGCACAGCGCCGCGACGCCGCCATGCAGGCGCGCCACCTCGGCCACGAACGGCAGGCCCAGGCCGGAACTGCGCTGCCCGCTGCCCGGCCGCGCCAGTGAGTAGAAACGCTCGAACACGCGGTCCTGCGCGTATTCCGGCACGCCCGGTCCGCTGTCGCGTACCGCGATGCGCCAGTTCGGCCCTTGCCGCTGCAGGCCCACCACAATGCGGCCGCCGGGCGCGGAGAACGCGATCGCGTTGTCCAGCAGATTGGACAGCGCCTGCCGCAGCAGGAAGGCATCGCCCTGCACCAGCGCCTGCTCCGGCAACGCTGCATCCAGCTCGATCTGCCCTGCCTGCAGGCGTGGCGCCGCGTCCTCGGCCAGCGCGCGGCAGACCGCTACCAGATCCACCGCGCTGCGCCGTTGCAGCCATCCGTGCTGCTCCACTTCGGCAAGCCGCAGCAGCTGGTCGATGGTTTCAGTGAGGCGCCGTTCCTGCTGCACGATATTGGCGGCGAAACGCTGACGATCGGCTTCCGGCAAGGGCTCCTGCAGCAGCTCGGCGGCACCGCGTATCGCCGCCAGCGGGCTCTTCATTTCGTGCGTGAGCGACTGCACGTACTGCTCGACGTAGGCCTTGCCTTCCAGCTTGCGGCGCATGGTTTCCAGCGCTTGGCCAAGGTCGCCTATCTCATCGCGGCGGCGCTTGGGTGGCGGCACCGGTTCACCGGCGCTCACCGCCTTGGCATAGCGGCTGAGCCCGCCGATGCCGCGCGACAGCCACCAGGTCATCAGCAGGCCGATCAACGCCGACAAGCCGATCAACCACGCGCCGCGCGCGATTATGGCGCGCTGGCTGGCAACGATGAAGGGATCGATGGTGTCATTGGGCTGCGACAGCGTCAGCACGCCGATCAGGGTGCGGCCGTCGGCCGGGTCGTACATCGGCGCCGCCACATGCATCACGGTATTGATTTCTTCGCCCGGAATTTCCGGGCTGGAGCGCGCGCCATACTCACCGCGCAAGGTCTTGTAGACATCATTCCAGCGTGAGTTGTCGCGGCCCACGTCCTGCCCGCGCGAGTCGTAAACCACTATTCCCTGCGCATTGGTCACCGTCACCCGGTAGTCGATGCTGCGCTTGGGGAAGCGCCACACCATCGCCTTGGGATCGCGGCGCTGGGCAGTGGCCAGGCGCGCGGCGAAGTCACCATCGCCGATATGCCCGGCTTTGAGATCCGGTGCCGCCATCACCGCCAGCACATTGGCCGCATCCACCAGGGTGGATTCCATGGCCTGGCGCACGCCGGGCTTCACCTCATTGACGAACACCCGCATCACGAAGAACGCGGCGATGCCGACAATCAGGAAGAATCCCAAAAATATCTTCAGCCCCAGCCGCATCAGTCACACATCCAGCGCGTAGCCGACGCCACGATGGGTGCGAATCGGCTCGCCCTGTGCACCGGCCGCACGCAGCTTGGCGCGCAGGGTTTTGACGTGGGTATCGACCGTGCGGTCGGTACTGTCGCTGGTGTGGTCCCAGCCGCGTTCCATCAGCTGCGCCCGGCTCAGGATGGCCCCGGGCCGCTGCAGCAGCGCCGCCAGCAAGGCGTATTCGTAGCGGGTCAGGTCCAGCAATACTTCCTCGTAGCGGATGCGCCGGCCTTCCTGGTCAATGCCGAAGCGGCCCAGCTGCTTCCAGCCACCCGGCTCGGCCGCGACCGGCGCAGCGGGGGCGGCACGGCGCAGGCGCGCACGCACCCGTGCCACCATCTCGCGCGGCGAGAAGGGCTTGGTCACATAGTCATCGGCGCCCAGTTCCAGCCCCAGTACGCGGTCGAACTCATCGTTGCGGGCGGTCAGGAAGATCACCGGCACCTGGCTGAAAGTGCGCAGTTCACGGCAGACCTCGAAGCCGCCCAGGTCGGGCAGGCCGACATCCAGGACCACCACATCGGCCCCGTCCTGGCGCAGCAGCGCCAGGGCCTCACGGCCCAACGCACAATGGCTGGCGCTGTAGCCCTCGCTGCGCAGCGCATAAAGCAGGGTGTCGGCGATGGCGGCCTCGTCTTCGACGACGAGTACCCGGGCAGGTTGGCTGGACATTGCATCAGCATAGCCGCCCTTGCCGCAGACACCAGCCCTGCCCTGGCGGTGGCGGTGGACAGGCGCCTGAAACCCCCGCCAGCGGGCAGCCGGTCACCCGCCACGGCAATCAAAACGCGCACGCAACGCTGCAGCCCGTAAACTTCGCCGATGAATTATCGCCACGCCTTCCACGCCGGTAACCACGCCGACGTTCTCAAGCACATCGTCATGTTGGCGATGATCGACGCACTCAAGCACAAGGACTCGCCGTTCTTCGTGCTGGACACGCATGCCGGCCGCGGCCGCTACCTGCTGTCGGCCGAGGAAAGCCGCAAAACCGCCGAGATCGATGACGGCGTGCTGCGGCTGATGACCACCCCGTCCCTGCCGGAAGTGGTGGAGCAGTACCTGCGGGCCGTGCAGGCCGACAACCCGGTCGGTGCGCTGATTTCCTACCCCGGCTCGCCGCTGCTGGCCGCCCGCGCCCTGCGCGAACAGGACCGCATGGCCGCCTGTGAGCTGCAGAAGGACGAAGTCGCTGCGCTCAAGCAGCTGTTTGCCCACGACCGCCGGGTACAGGTGCACGCTGGCAATGGCTACGAGGCCATCCGCGCCTTCATCCCGCCCAAAAGCGGCGAAACCAAGATTGGCCGGGCATTGGTGCTGATCGACCCGCCGTACGAAGTGCAGGATGCCGAGTATCCGCAAATCATCTCAACGCTGCGTGAGATTTTGACGCGCATGCCGCAGGCACAGTGCGCGGTCTGGTATCCGATCAAACAACGCCGCACCCTGCAGCCGTTTTTCCGCAAGGCGGCCTCGCTGCCGGCCAAGTCGGCGCTGATCACCGAGCTGATGGTGCGGCCCGATGACTCTCCCTTGCGTCTGAATGGTAGCGGGATGCTGCTGCTGAACCCGCCATGGCAGTTTGAGAAGGTGCTGGCCCCGGCATTGCCCGTCCTGAAGCAGTATCTGGGCGAAACCGGCGCATCGACTCGGATGGAGTGGCTCAAGACGCCCGAATGACGGGCGTCCCCGGCAGTCTGCACCTGCTTTTGACCGCGTTCACAGTACATAGCACCCGCGGTGACAGAATCAGGCGACTTTGGAGGAAACGTAGTCATGGCCACTCGCAATCGCATGCCCCCGTGGCATGAAAATTTCAAGGCACCCAGCGGCCGTGAGCTGCTGATCCGGCCGATACGCCCCGAAGACGGTGCACCGCTGCAGGGCGCATTTGCCCTGTTCGGGCCGGAAGAGGTGCGCGACAAGTTTCTGCAGTCGGTCGAATCGCTATCCGATGAGACGGCCCAGCGCTTGACCCACCCCAATCCAAAGACCGAAATCGCATTGGTGGCGGCCGAGCCGCTGCCTCCGGGCGAGGCATTGGTAGGCGCTGTCGCCCGCGCCTCCATCATTCCCGGCACCCGCGATGCCGAGTACGCCATCCTGGTCAGCCGCTTCCTGGCCGGCCAGGGCCTGGGCCGCCAGCTGATGCGCAAGCTGGTCAAATGGGCACGCGGCAAGTATTTGGACCGCCTGTACGGCGACATTGCCCAGGACAACGAGCCAATGCTGCAACTGGCCGCATCGCTGGGCTTCAAGCAGGTCCCCCACCCCGCAGCCGCCCCCGGGCTGGTGCGGATGGTGCTGGAACTGGCCAACTAGCCCCGGGCTTCACGCTTGCACGACAGGCGCCGGCAAGGCGCCTGTCGGCTTTCCGGCCGGCCCTGCGGGCGGCCGACGCGCATAAGCCAGACCACGCTCAACGAGGCGACAAGGTCGCATCTGGTAAAATTCGCGGTTCATGTCGTCTATCACCTACCCCATTCCGCCGCTGCCCCGTTCGGGCCAGCTCCGCGCCTGGTGGCGCGCTCCGGCTTCCAGCAGCGCGCTGGCCTGGCATGTCGCCTGCGCTGCGCAGGCGCATGACAAGCCGTTGCTGTTGGTTACCCGCGACAACCACAGCGCGCATCAGCTGGTGGCTGACCTGCAGACGCTGCTGGGGGCAAACAGCCCGCTGCCGGTGGTGCCGTTCCCGGATTGGGAAACGCTGCCCTATGACCAGTTCAGCCCGCACCCGGACATCATTTCGCAGCGCCTTGCCGCCCTGCACCGCTTGCCGACGCTGAAACAAGGCATCGTGGTTGTGCCGGTACAGACCCTGCTGCAACGTCTGGCCCCGCTGAGCTACATCGTTGGCGGCAGTTTCGACCTGAAGGTCGGCCAGCGCCTGGACATGGACGCTGAAAAGCGCCGCCTGGAAAGCGCCGGCTACCGCAACGTCGCGCAGGTGATGGACCCGGGTGATTTCGCGGTGCGTGGCGGCCTGCTCGATGTCTATCCAATGGGCGCCGATGCGCCGTTGCGCATCGAACTGCTGGACGAGGACATCGACTCCATCCGCGAGTTCGACCCGGAATCGCAGCGCTCGCTGGAAAAAGTGACTGCGGTGAAGATGCTGCCCGGTCGCGAAGTGCCGATGGACGAGGCCAGCCTCAACAAGGTGCTGGCCACGCTGCGCGAACGCTTCGACGTGGATACCCGGCGCAGCCCGCTGTACCAGGATCTGAAAGCCGGCCTGCTGCCTTCGGGCATCGAATACATGCTGCCGCTGTTCTTCAACCAGACCGCGACCTTGTTCGACTACCTGCCGGACGGTTTCATGACCGTGCTTGGCGTCGGTGTGGGTGAGTCGTCCGCTGCGTTCTGGCTGCAGACCAACAGCCGTTACGAGCAGCGCCGCCACGATATCGAACGGCCGCTGCTGCCGCCGGAAGAGATCTACCAGTCGCCGGACAGCCTGCGCGAGCAGCTCAACAAGCTGCCGCGCGTGGAAGTGTGGGCGGCCGATCATCCGCGCATCGCCGAGGCGCAGGCCCTGGGCGACCAGCCGCTGCCGCCGTTGCCGGTAGCCGCCAAGGATGCGCCGGCTGGGCAGGCGCTGAAATCCTTCATCGAACACTACCCTGGCCGGGTGCTGATCGCGGCCGATTCGCCGGGACGGCGTGAGGCGTTGTTGGAAGTGCTGCAGGCGGCTGATCTGCGGCCTGAGGTTGTGGCGAGCTTCAACGACTTTCTTCCTTCCCCCATCGGGGGGAACAACGGGCCTGCCCCCGCGAAGACGGGGGTGGCTGAAGGATCGGATGGCGAAAAACAAAGCAAGAACAAGAGCGCCCTCACCCCAACCCCTCTCCCGCAGGCGGGAGAGGGGCTTAAGAGCAAAGCGGGGCTCAGCAGGTTCGCCATTACCGTTGCGCCGCTGGATGACGGTTTCGCGCTCAGCGAGCCGGCACTTGCCGTGCTTACCGAGCGCCAGCTGTTCCCCGAACGTGCTGGCCAGGCGCGGCGTACGCGACGGGCCGGGCGTGAGCCCGAGGCGATCATCCGTGACCTGGGTGAGCTGACCGAAGGCGCGCCCATCGTCCATGAGGATCATGGTGTCGGCCGCTACCGTGGTTTGATCGCGATGGACGTGGGCGGCATGCCCGGCGAATTCCTCGAGATCGAATACGCCAAGGGCGACCGCCTGTATGTGCCGGTCGCTCAGCTGCACCTGATCAGCCGCTACTCCGGTGCCTCGCCGGAAACCGCGCCGCTGCATTCGCTCGGTGGCGAGCAATGGGCCAAGGCCAAGCGCAAGGCCGCCGAAAAAGTCCGCGACGTTGCCGCCGAATTGCTGGAAATCCAGGCCCGTCGCCGCGCCCGCGCCGGCCTGGCGCTGGATATCGACCGTTCCATGTACGAACCGTTCGCGGCCGGCTTCCCGTTCGAGGAAACCCCCGACCAGCAGGCCGCGATCGAAGCCACGCTGCGCGATCTGCAGTCCAGCCAGCCGATGGACCGCGTGGTCTGCGGCGACGTCGGCTTCGGCAAGACCGAGGTTGCACTGCGCGCCGCGTTCGCTGCGGCCAGTGGCGGCAAGCAGGTCGCGGTACTGGTGCCGACCACGCTGCTGGCCGAACAGCACTACCGCAACTTCCGCGACCGTTTCGCCGATTACCCGCTGCGGGTGGAAGTGCTGTCGCGCTTCAAGAGCACCAAGGAAATCAAGGCCGAACTGGACAAGGTCGCCGCCGGCACCATCGATGTGATCATCGGTACGCACCGGCTGTTGCAGCCGGACGTTAAGTTCAAGGACCTGGGCCTGGTCATCGTCGATGAAGAGCAGCGCTTCGGTGTGCGCCAGAAGGAAGCACTCAAGGCGATGCGTGCCAACGTGCATCTGCTGACGCTCACCGCAACGCCGATCCCGCGCACCTTGAACATGGCCATGGCCGGGCTGCGTGATCTGTCCATCATCGCCACCCCGCCGCCGAACCGTCTTGCGGTCAAGACCTTCATCACCGCCTGGGACAACGCGCAGCTGCGGGAAGCCTTCCAACGTGAGTTGTCGCGTGGCGGCCAGCTGTACTTCCTGCACAACGATGTGGAAAGCATGGGCCGCATGCAGCGCGAGCTGTCCGAGCTGGTGCCCGAAGCCCGCATCGGCATGGCGCATGGGCAGATGCCCGAGCGCGAGCTGGAGCGGGTGATGCTGGATTTCCAGAAGCAGCGTTTCAACGTGCTGCTGGCCAGTACCATCATCGAGTCGGGTATCGACATCCCCAACGCCAACACCATCATCATCAACCGAGCCGACCGCTTCGGCCTTGCGCAGCTGCACCAGCTGCGTGGCCGCGTTGGTCGTTCGCATCACCGCGCCTATGCCTACCTGCTGGTGCCGGACAAGCGCTCGATCACCCCCGACGCGCAGAAGCGCCTGGATGCCATCGCCTCGATGGACGAGCTGGGTGCCGGCTTCACCTTGGCCACCCACGATCTGGAAATCCGCGGTGCCGGCGAGTTGCTAGGCGAGGACCAGAGCGGGCAGATGGCCGAGATCGGCTTCAGCCTGTACACCGAGCTGCTGGAACGTGCGGTGCGCTCGATCAAATCCGGCAAGCTGCCCGATCTGGATGCCGGCGAAGAACCGCGCGGCGCCGAAGTCGAGCTGCATGTACCGGCATTGATTCCGGAAGACTATCTGCCCGACGTGCACACCCGCCTGACCTTGTACAAGCGCATCAGCTCGGCACGCGACAGCGAACGCCTGCGCGAGCTGCAGGTGGAAATGATCGATCGCTTCGGCCTGTTGCCGGATCCGGTCAAGCACCTGTTCGCCATCGCCGAGCTCAAGCTGCAGGCCAACGAACTGGGCATCCGCAAGCTGGAGCTGGGCGAGAACGGTGGCCGCATCGTGTTCGAGAGCAAGCCCAACATCGATCCGATGGTGGTGATCCAGCTAATCCAGAGGCAACCCAAGCTCTACCAAATGGATGGCCCCGACAAACTGCGCATCAAGCATCCGTTGCCGGAAAGTGCCGACCGTTTCAACGCCGCACGCGCGTTGCTGACCACGCTGCACCCCGGGCGCGCCTGAACGAAAAATCTCGTGAAGATTGCGTGAAAATGGAAGGGCGTTGAAAATAACGCCCCCCCATTTACGCTCGCAGCCGTCCCCCCCGGCTCCGTTCCCATGTCTCCCATCACCACGCCTGTGGGCCTGTCGCTTCCACCCGAGGACAGCTCTTGTGCCATCGACGTATTGGCAGCTGCGCTGGATC
The DNA here is from genome assembly GCF_039674165.1 of Stenotrophomonas terrae. Taxonomy (GTDB): domain Bacteria; phylum Pseudomonadota; class Gammaproteobacteria; order Xanthomonadales; family Xanthomonadaceae; genus Stenotrophomonas; species Stenotrophomonas terrae_A. The sequence continues at coordinate 9,147 of NZ_JBDJMY010000031.1, read as the reverse complement.
AGCGCGACAGCTATACCGACCACCATTGCGATCGCGTCTCCCAGCTTGCCCAGGCCATGGGCAAACGCTGCGAATTGTCCGAGGAACGCATCGGCCATCTCGTGCTCGCCGCGCGCTTCCACGATGTCGGCAAGATCGGCATCCGTGACGACGTGCTGCTCTATCCGGGCAAGCTGGACGACGACAAGAAGTCCGCCATGCGCTCGCATCCGGAACGCGGCGCGCGGCTGTTCGCCGCCACCGGCCGCAGTGATGCCAAGGCTGTGGCCACCTTGATCCGCCACCATCACGAAGCCTGGGATGGCAGCGGCTATCCGCATGGCCTGCAGGGCGAAGACATCCCACTGGAATCACGCATCCTGACCATCGTCGATGGCTTCGATGCGATGACCTCACATCGCCCCTATCGCGATGCGATGGCTACCCAGCGTGCAGTCGAGATCCTCGCCAATGATCGCGGCCGGTTGATCGATCGCCGCTTGTTCGGCGAGTTCATGGGACTGCTGCGCGGCGATCCTGCACCGGCGGCCTGAGCAGCCGCATCACAGTACCGACGACATCCAGGCCTTCGCGTTCGGCAGATCGGCATGGATGCCGCGGCAGCTTCAGAGCCGCGCCCAGGGTATCTGCGCCAAGGCGGTCCTGAGCAGATCCAGCAAGGCCTGCGACTGCTGCAGCCGCTGTTCGCCGATGGCCGCCAACGGCCAGATACCCGAGGCATTGAACGCCACCGCGCCACTGAACCGCGACAGGTCCGACAGCCGTACTTCAAGCGGCAACTGCGGCTGCTCCAGCACGCCCAAACCATCCATCAGCAAACGCTCGGCACTGCCACGCAGCGCCTGGGCCTGCGGCCAATACACCTGCGCTCCGTCCCAGAACGCCAGGTTCCAGGTTGTGCCCTCGCTGATGCGTCCCTGCGCGTCGACAAACAACGCATCGTCGAAACCCTGCTGCAAGGCCTGCCGGCGCAGTTGGAACAACGGGAACGTGCCCACGTGCTTGATATGCGCCAGGTCACGCTGATACGGCACTGGCAACACCGTGCGCGCCTGCGGCGAGACCTGTGCCGGCGCGCCGATGCCGATCAGCACATCTACCGGCACCGTGCGCAGCGGATGGCGGAAATCGAACTGTCGCGAGAACACGGTGATGCGTACCGAGGCATCGCCTGCATCCAGCTGCAGCAACGCCTGCCGCAACCACGTCAGTACCTGGGGGGCGTCGAATTCAACAGCAAACAGCTCCTGCGTGCCCTGTTGCAGACGGGCCTGATGCAGCGCCCAACCCTGCGCCGCATGGTCGCGAACCTGCAGGGAGGTGAAGTGGCCGTAATTGACCAGCGCGGCGCTCAGTGCCCCGGCATCGGCGAGTTGACCGTTGCAGAACAGCACCGTCATGGCAGCGTCTGCGCCTGTGCCCACATCGAACGCAGTATCTGCGCGGCTGGCGCGCGCTTGGCCATCCATGCCGATTGCCCTGCCCAGGCCTGCATTGCTTCCAGCGTGTTGCCGGTATTGGCCTGGCGGCGCATGCCGGCGGTGAGGCCACGCTGCACTGGATACGGCTGTGGAGGCGGCGCACCCGGAGCTTCCGCTGCGCGCACATAGGCGGTTTCCAACGCCCGACCGAGCCGGCCACTGAAGGCGCGGGTAGCACGGGTGGCTTCCGGTTCCGCCAACGCCAGCGCCTGCTTCCAGGCGGCGGGAATATCGGATTCTTCGGCAGCCAGAAACGCGGTACCCACCTGCACCGCGCTGGCACCGAGCATCAACGCTGCGGCAACGCCGCGTCCATCGGCAATGCCACCGGCGGCAATCACCGGTATCTGCAGGCGGTCGACCAGACGTGGCAGCAGCGCGAACAGACCGATGGTCTGCCGTTCGGCCTGCGCTGCGTCGAACGCGCCACGGTGGCCACCGGCCTCCATGCCCTGCGCAACCACCGCATCGGCGCCGGCGGCCTGCGCCTGCAGCGCCTCATCCAGGGTGGTGACGCAGGCGAACCAGGCAATGCCAGCCGCATGCAGGCTGTCCACCTGTGCAGGCGAGAACAGGCCCATGATGGTCGAGGCCACCGCCGGGCGTGCGGCAATCAGCGCGTCGAGCTGGGCCTGGAAATCCGCCGGGCCGGCATCGCCGGCGGCCAGCGGCACCGGCGGCCCCCACTGTGCAAGAAAATCGCGGGTCGCCGCTTCAGCAGCGGGATCACGCCGTGGCGCCGGATCCGGCACCCATAGATTCACCTGCGCCGGGCCCTGCGACTGCTGGGCGAAGGCATCCATCCATTGGCTGATCTGTTCGGGCGTGGACAGCACCGCGCCCATCGCGCCCATGCTGCCGGCATTGGCGACAGCGACCGACAACGGCAGCGGACAGGCGCCAGCCATCGGTGCCAACAGGATCGGTAGTTCAAGACCAAAACGCTGACAGAACGCCTCGGTGCGGGCGGAGATGATCGCGTTGTGCATGGCGGTGACTGTGCCGCCGGGGCCGGCCCCAACTCAAGCAAACGAGAGGGCGTAGGGACGCACCAGCTGGCAGTCCATCTCTTGGTTGATAGTGGAGTTCACATACTGGCCGTCATCGGCGGTGAAATCCACCTGAAAAAGCGAGCGGCCGATGCCGGCACCCGCTTCGTCCACTGCAGGCGCCATTGCGGCGCCCGAGCGAGTGAGGTTGCCGCAGATCGCACACGCGGCGTTCTGCAGCAACCAGCGCGCTTCAACCAAGCGCGCTCAACGGAACGGCAGGCCGCCCTTGCCACCCATGGCGCCGAGCATGCCCTTCATGTTGCGCATCATGCCCTTCATGCCGCCACCGGCCAGCTTGCCCATCATCTTTTCCATCTGCATGTACTGCTTCATCAGCTTGTTGACGTCGGCCGGCTGGGTGCCGGAGCCGCGCGCGATGCGGGCACGACGCGAACCATTGAGCAGGCCCGGGTTGCGACGCTCCTTCTTGGTCATCGAGCCGATGATGGCGATCATGCGCGGCACTTCCTTGCTCTGGCTGACCTGCGCCTTGAGGTGCTCGGGGATCTGGCCCAGGCCCGGCAGCTTGTCCATCAGGCCGCCAATGCCGCCCATGTTCTGCATCTGCTCCAGCTGGTCGCGCATGTCGTTCAGATCGAACTTCTTGCCCTTGGCGACCTTCTCGGCCAGCTTCTGCGCCTTGTCCTTGTCGACCTGCTGCTCAACCTGCTCCACCAGCGACAGCACGTCGCCCATGTCCAGGATGCGGCTGGCCACGCGCTCCGGGTGGAACACGTCCAGGCCGTCGACCTTTTCACCGGTGCCGGTGAACTTGATCGGCTTGCCGGTGATGTAGCGCACGCTCAGCGCGGCGCCGCCACGGGCATCACCGTCGGTCTTGGTCAGCACCACGCCGGTCAGCGGCAGCGCCTCACCAAAGGCCTTGGCGGTGTTGGCCGCGTCCTGGCCGGTCATGGCATCGACCACGAACAGTGTTTCGGCCGGGTTGACCGCAGCGTGCAGGGCCTTGATCTCGGCCATCATCGCTTCGTCGATGGCCAAGCGGCCGGCGGTATCGACCAACAGCACGTCGACGAACGACTTGCGTGCGTCATCGATGGCGGCGCGCACGATGTCCACCGGCTTCTGGTCCGGGCTGGACGGGAAGAACAGCACATCGACCTGCTCGGCCAGGGTCTTCAACTGCTCGATGGCGGCCGGACGGTAAACGTCGGCGGAAACCACCATCACCTTCTTCTTGCGCTTTTCCTTCAGGTGCTTGGCCAGCTTGCCCACCGTGGTGGTCTTGCCCGCACCCTGCAGGCCTGCCATCAGGATGATGGCCGGCGCCGGCACATTGAGGTTCAGGTCGGTGGCCTGCGAGCCCATGACGGCGGTCAGCTCGTCGCGCACGACCTTGATCAGGGCCTGGCCCGGGGTCAGCGATTTGAGGACTTCCTGGCCGACCGCGCGGACCTTGATCTTTTCGATCAACGCCTGCACCACCGGCAGGGCCACGTCAGCCTCAAGCAGGGCGATGCGCACCTCGCGGGTGGCCTCGCGGATGTTTTCCTCAGTCAGGCGGCCGCGGCCGCGCAGGCGCTCGATGGTGCCGGAAAGGCGCTGGGTCAGTGACTCGAACATGCGGCGGAACCTGCGGAAATCGTGGAAACAGAGACAGCAAGTATAGCGGCCAGTCGCCATCGCCGCCGGTTCACGTCGCCAGCGGCGGGCCTGTATGCGAAACTGCATCGATGACAATCGTTCTCATCGCCGCCCTGCTCTATCTGGTGTCCACCGCCCTGCTGGTCCGTGGGCTGGCCGGGGACGGCAGCCCACCGCCGCGCAACTGGCTGCCAACGGCCATCGGCGCGGTGCTGCTGCACGCCGGCTACCACCTGATGGTGGCGCTGAAAACCGCCGGCGGCCCGGACATGCACTTCTTCGCGGCACTGTCGCTGGTCGGGCTGGGCATGGCGGCCTTGACCGCCGTGGTCGGCGCACGCGGGCGGATGTCCGCGCTGGGCGTGGTGGTATTCCCGATGGCGGCGATCCTGCTACTGGCCTACCACGGCTACGGCCATGCGCCGAGCAAGCTGCTCGGCTGGCGCCTGGCTACCCACGCCTGGCTTGCGCTGCTGGCCTACGCCACGCTGAGCGTGGCGGCCCTGCTCGCGATCATGCTGTGGCTGCAGGAGCGGGCGCTGCGCCGCCGCGACTTCCGCCCGTGGCTGCGCGCCCTGCCGCCGCTGGCCGACCTGGAGACCCTGTTGTTCCGCACGATCACGGTCGGTTTCTGCCTGCTGACCCTGACCCTGCTGACCGGCGTGCTGTTCGTCGACAACCTGTTGGCGCAGAAGCTGGTGCACAAGACCGTGCTCAGCGTGCTGTCGTGGATCGTTTTCGGCACCTTGCTGATTGGCCGCCGCCGTTACGGCTGGCGCGGCAGCAAGGCCGTGCACTGGACCCTGACCGCGATGGCGCTGCTGTTGCTTGCCTTCTTCGGCAGCCAGTTCGTGATCGAGCTGGTACTGGGCCGCGGCTGAGACCTGACTTGTAGTGCCGAGCCATGCTCGGCAGAGGCCTTCCCAGCAAAGCATCGGCCCACCTGCATCTTGTGGGAGCGGCGTAAGCCGCGAAGCTGGCAGCAATGAAATTACAGGCACCTTTGGATCGGATCGACCATCAGCTTCGCGGCTTACGCCGCTCCCACAAGCTGGATCGTTGGTAAGGCCCCTGCCGAGCATGGCTCGGCACTACAGTCGCTGCTCATTCCATCGCGGCTTCCAGCGCCTGCGACAGCCGCTCCACCGCGATCACTTCCATGCCCTTCACCGCACCGGCCTTGGGTGCATTGGCCTTGGGCACGATCGCGCGCTTGAAACCATGCGTTGCGGCCTCACGCAGGCGATCCTCGCCGTTCGGCACCGGCCGGATCTCACCGGACAAACCCACTTCCCCAAAGGCAATGGTCTTCTCCGCCAAGGGCCGGTCCTGCAGCGAGGACAGCACCGCCAGCAGCACCGGCAGATCCACCGCGGTTTCCTGCACGCGGATGCCGCCGACCACATTGACGAATACGTCCTGATCGCCGACCAGCACGCCACCATGGCGATGCAGCACCGCCAACAGCATCGCCAAGCGGTTCTGCTCCAGGCCCACCGCCACGCGCCGTGGATTGGACAGCGGCGAGGAATCAACCAGCGCCTGCACTTCCACCAACAACGGCCGGGTGCCCTCGCGGGTCACCATCACGCAGCTGCCGGGCTGGCGGGTGCTGCCACCGGACAGGAAGATTGCCGACGGATTGGGGACTTCCTTGAGCCCCTTCTCGCCCATCGCAAACACGCCCAGCTCATTGACCGCGCCGAAGCGGTTCTTGAAAGCGCGCAGGATGCGGAAGCGGCTGCCGCTTTCACCTTCGAAATACAGCACCGCATCGACCATGTGCTCCAGCACACGCGGGCCAGCGATGCCGCCTTCCTTGGTGACGTGGCCGACCAGGAACACGGCGGTGCCGGTTTCCTTGGCAAAACGCACCAGCCGTGCCGCACTCTCGCGCACTTGGCTGACCGAGCCGGGCGCGGCGGTCAGCGCCTCGGTCCACAGCGTCTGCACGGAGTCGGCGACGATCAACTTGGGCTTTGACTTCATCGCATGCTGCAGGATGCTTTCGACGCCGGTTTCGGCCAGCGCGTTGATGCCTTCCAGCGGCAGATCCAGGCGCACCGCGCGGCCGGCCACCTGCGAAAGCGATTCCTCACCGGTGACGTACAGCACCGGCAGCGTGCCCGCCATCTTGGCCACGGCCTGCAGCAGCAGCGTGGATTTGCCGATACCCGGATCACCGCCCACCAGCACCACCGCGCCTTCCACCAGGCCGCCGCCCAGCACCCGGTCAAACTCGCCGATGCCGGTGGACACGCGCAGATGTTCGGTCTGCTGCACGTCTTTCAGCGCGGTGATCTTGGGCGCTTCCACCTTGCCGGCCCAACCGCTGCGGCGCGACGCCGGTGCCTTGGCGGCGGCCGCGGTTTCCAGCACGATCTCGCTGAGCACGTTCCAAACGCCGCACTCGGTGCACTGGCCCTGCCACTTGCTGTACTCGGCGCCGCATTCACTGCAGACGTAGGCGCTGCGGGTCTTGGCCATGGAAATTCCTATCTGCGTTAGCGACGCAGGATAGCCCACCGATGTCGCAAAGGCTGCGACAACTAAAGTCCCTGCCGATGCTGCCGCTATGCAAGCGGGGCTTTGCCCCGTCTCGACGTTCCAGGAATTCGCATGATCGGCAGTTACAACCAGAGCCTCGTTGTCGTCTCGTTGCTGGTGGCGATACTTGCCGCCTACACCGCTCTGGACATGTCCGCGCGCGTGGCCAACAGTCAGAGCCGGCGGGCGGCGCGCATCTGGCTGGTGGGCGGCGCAGCAGCAATGGGGCTGGGCATCTGGTCGATGCACTTCATCGGCATGCTCGCCTTCAAGCTGCCCATCCCGGTGGGCTACGACCTGCTGCTCACCGGCTGTTCGCTGGCGGCCTCGGTCGCTGCATCCATGTATGCGCTGTGGCTGGTCTCGCGGCAGCGGCTGTCGGCCGCGCGCCTGCTGGCTGGCGCGGTGCTGATGGGCCTGGGCATCGCCGCCATGCACTACATCGGCATGGCGGCAATGCGGATGCAGCCGGGCATCGACTACGACCCGTGGTGGTTCAGCGCCTCGCTGCTGATCGCCATCGGCGCTTCGGCTGCCGCCTTGTGGATCGCCCAGCGCCTGCGCCATCAGCAGAAACGGCTGCTGCCGATGCGCCTGCTGGCGTCGCTGGTGATGGGCGTGGCCATCGTCGGCATGCATTACACCGGCATGGCTGCCGCGCGGTTCCCAGCCGGCGCCATGTGCGGTGCCATCAGTGATGGCGGGCTGGATACCCACCTGCTTGCCGGGCTGGTCATCGTCACCACCATCGCCACGCTGACGGTCGCGCTGCTGGCCTCGGTTTTCGACGGACAGATGCGCCTGCGCACCGGCCTGTTGGCCCACTCATTGGCAAACGCCAACGAAAAACTGGTGCAGGCCGCCCTGCACGATCCGCTGACCCAGCTGCCCAACCGCGTCCTCCTGCAGGACCGTATCGAGCGTGCCATCGAAAAGGCCGCGCGCCGTGAATTCGGCCTGGCGCTGATGTTCTGCGACCTGGACGGCTTCAAGAACGTCAACGATGCCTACGGACACCAGCTCGGCGACCGCCTGTTGGTGCAGTTCAGCAAACGGGTCAGCACGCTGCTGCGCAACCAGGACACCTTTGCCCGGCTCGGCGGCGACGAATTCGTGATCGTGATGGCCATCGACTCACCCGATGACGCGGCCTTGATGGCCGAGCAGATCAGCACCGCCATCAACGAACCGTTCCTGATCGACAACGCCGAGCTGCTGGTCAGCACCAGCATCGGCATCGCCCTGTACCCGGAGGATGCCAGCAGCGAACGCGAGCTGATGGCGCATGCCGACGCGGCGATGTACCACGTCAAGCAGAGTGGGCGAAACGGCCATGCGTTCTTCACCTCGACCATGCAGGCCGGCACCCGCCAGCGTCTGCGCCTGCTGCAGGACCTGCGCCGCGCCATCGCCCGCAACGAACTGCTGCTGCACTACCAACCCAAGTTCCCCGCCGGCGGCAGCCGTGCCAACGGTGCTGAAGCGCTGCTGCGCTGGAACCACCCGGAGCTGGGCATGCTGTCACCGGACGTGTTCATTCCCATCGCCGAGCGCAGCGGCCTGATCATTCCCATCGGCGAATGGGTGCTGGATGCCGCGTGTGCGCAGTTGCGTACCTGGCATGACGCCGGCAATGCGGACTGGTCGATGGCGGTCAATCTGTCGCCGCTGCAGTTCGCCTCACCTACGCTGGTGGAGACCGTGCGCGCTGCACTGCAGCGGCACGCCCTGGACCCCCGCCAGCTGACCCTGGAAGTGACCGAAAGCACCGCGATGAAGGACGTGGACGCCAGCCTGCAGATGCTCGAAGCCCTGACCGCGATGGGCGTGCGCATTGCCATCGATGACTTCGGCACCGGTTATTCCAGCCTGCTCTATCTCAAGCGCATGCCGGCCGCCGAGTTGAAGATAGATCGCGCCTTTGTACGTGATCTTGAACACAACGCCGAAGATGCGGCGATTGTGTCTTCGATCATAGCGCTGGGGCGTTCGCTGCAATTGCAGGTGGTTGCCGAAGGTGTGGAAACTGAGGCGCAACGCGAGTTCCTCGGCGCGCTGGGTTGCGACGTACTGCAGGGCTACCACCTCGGCCGGCCGATGGCAGCAGCCGAGTTCATCAGCAGCAACAGCTGAAGCGGCTTTTCTTCTTTGTGGGAGTGGCATAAGCCGCGAAGCTCGAAGACCATCAGCGCAGAGCCCCTCCCCTACGCCCTCGGCACAAGCAACGAAACGGTAGTGCCGAGCCATGCTCGGCAGAGGCTTTCCTAAAATTTCGTCAGCAGTTGTAGGAGCGGCGTAAGCCGCGAAGCTGATGGGTCAGCAGATCCCAGAGGAAACGATCACGTAACGGACGTCAGCTTCGCGGCGTACGCCGCTCCAACAAACGCCTGCAGGCCAAAGCTTTGTCGGGAAGGCATCTGCCGAGCATGGATCGTCACGAAACAAAAACAAAAAACACAATG
>NZ_JBDJMY010000030.1:0-52418 GCF_039674165.1 Stenotrophomonas terrae | reverse complement strand
CCGGTAAGGCCCCTGCCGAGCATGGCTCGGCACTACAAAGGCGCTCTATCGGTAAGGCCCCTTGCCGAGCATGGCTCGGCACTACAAAGGCGCTCTGCTGGTAAGGCCCCTGCCGAGCATGGCTCGGCACTACAGGACGCCTGTTCAGCGATCCAGGGCTTCGCGCAGCGGCTTGAGGAACGTTGCGGCTGCAGCCACTGGATCGGCCGTCTCAGCCATTGCCGAGACCAGCGCACTCCCCACCACTACGCCGTCGGCGTCCACCGCCATTGCCGCCGCGCTGGCTGCGTCCTTGATGCCGAACCCGGCCACCACTGGCGCATTGGAACGGCTGCGCAGCAGTCGCAGGCGTTCGCCGGCCGCGCTGCTGTCCAGGCGCTCGGAGGCGCCTGTCACACCGGCAAAGCTGACGTAATACAGATAGCCCTGCGCGGCCTGGCACAGGCTGTCCAGGCGGGCATCACTGCTGGTCGGCGAGGCCAGCAGGATCAAGGCCAGCCCGGCGGCTGCAAACGCCGCGCGCGGCTCATCGGCCTCTTCCGGTGGCAGATCGACCAGCAGCACGCCGTCCACGCCCGCCGCCACGGCCTCTTCGGCAAAGCGCGCATAGCCACGGATCTCGACCGGGTTCAGATAGCCCATCAGCACCACCGGCGTGGTGGCATCGGTCTGCCGGAAACGCGCCACGGTATCCAGCACGTATTGCCGCCCTGCCCCGCGCGCCAAGGCCCGCTCGGAACTGCGCTGGATGGTCGGGCCATCGGCCATCGGGTCTGAAAACGGCACACCAAGCTCAATCACATCCGCGCCGGCCTGGACCAGGGCATGCATCACCGGCACGGTCGCCTCCAGCGACGGATCGCCTGCGGTGATGAAAGGAATCAGCGCCTTGCGGCCGGTGGCGCGCAGGCGTGCAAAACATTCGTCAATTCGGGCAACAGCCATCTCAGGCACATCCTTCAATCAGTTCGACTGCATCGGGCTGGCCCCAGTAAATGGAGGTGATCAGGCCGTCGAGTGTTTCCAGGCGCAAGGCCAGCTTGGCTGCCTTGTCCGTCCAGGTCAGGTATTCGCCATTGGGCGAGTTGTAGGCATGCGGACTGGTGACCACGCCGGCCGGCAGGCGTTGCTTGGCCTCGTCGACCGTCATACCCACCCACAGGCCATACGGCAATGCGGCGGCACCGGCCGGCGGTGCGGTGACGCGAACACCGGGGTCGCCGGCGACATCCACCTCGAAACGGGCAATGCGGTCGGCGATCACCATCATCGCCATGCCGTCGGGCAGGCTGCCCTTGTCGTAGTACTCGCAATCACCTTCCATCGCCTCGCGCATGCCGGCCGAGACGAAGGCCTTGTCGCCCGGTGCCTTGCCGAATGGCGCGCCGATGCGCAGCGTGCCGACCTGGCTCAGGTCGGTGCCGGTACTGGCAACCGCTGCAGGGACAGGCGTCGCGGCTGGCGCAACGACGGCCAATTCCGGTGCCGCCTGCGGGGCAGCGACGGGGGCGGGAGCCGTTGTTTCCGGTGCAGGCGCAGATGGCGCACATGCCGACAACGCCGCCACCAGACCCAGTAGAACAGGGATACGCAGCCGGCCGGTCATTACAGCACCAGCCCTTCGCGCGCGGCGATGGTGTGCACGTCCTTGTCGCCACGACCGGACAGATTGCACAGCACCAGCGCGTCCTTGGGCAGCTCGCGCGCCAGCTTGATCGCATGGGCGACCGCGTGGCTGGATTCCAGCGCCGGCAGGATGCCCTCGATGCGGGTCAGGCGGTGGAAGGCCGCCAATGCCTCCTCATCGGTGATGCCCACGTACTGGGCGCGGCCGCTATCGGACAGGAAGGAATGCTCCGGGCCGACACCGGGGTAGTCCAGACCGGCGGAAATGGAATGGGTTTCAGTGATCTGGCCGTCGTCATCGCACAGCACATAGGTGCGGTTGCCATGCAGCACACCCGGGCGTCCGGCTGAGATCGAGGCGGCGTGGCGTCCGGTATGGATGCCCTCGCCTGCTGCTTCGGCGCCGTAGATCTTGACCTGGCGGTCATTGAGGAAGGCGTGGAACAAGCCGATCGCATTGGAGCCGCCGCCGACGCAGGCAGTGATCGCATCCGGCAGCCGGCCGTAGTCCTCCAGCATCTGTGCACGCGCTTCGCGACCGACGATGGCATTGAAGTCACGCACCATGCGCGGATACGGATCCGGGCCGGCAACGGTGCCGATGATGTAGAAGGTGTCGCGCACATTGGTGACCCAGTCACGCATCGCCTCGTTGAGCGCGTCCTTGAGCGTGGCCGAGCCACTGTTGACCGGCACCACGGTGGCACCAAGCAACTTCATCCGGTAGACATTGATTTTCTGCCGCTCGATGTCGGTGGCGCCCATGTACACCACGCACTCCAGGCCCAAGCGCGCCGCCACCGTGGCCGAGGCCACGCCGTGCTGGCCGGCACCGGTCTCGGCGATGATGCGGGTCTTGCCCATGCGCGCGGCCAGCAGGGCCTGGCCGATGGTGTTGTTCACCTTGTGCGCGCCGGTGTGGTTCAGGTCCTCGCGCTTGAGCAGGATCTGCGCACCGCCCACGTCCTTGCTCAGGCGCTCGGCGTGGTAGATCGGGCTGGGGCGGCCGACGTAATGTTTCAGGTCTTTGTCGTAGGCGGCGATGAAGGACGGATCGATGCGTGCCTGATCGTAGGCAGCTGCCAGTTCCTGCAAGGGCCCGACCAGGGTCTCAGCGACAAAGCTGCCACCAAAGCGGCCAAAGTGGCCCCGCGCATCGGGATAGGCATGGAAATCGGAGATCGACGGGTCAGTCATGGGGGTAACAGCCACAAGGAACAGGCCATCACTCTAACGCAGGGCTGATGACTAAAAAATGGATAATTCAGCGGCAACATGTTAGAAAAACTCACATGATCCCCCGCCAGCCCCTGCCTTCACTCAATGCCCTGCGTGCGTTTGAAGCCGCTGCGCGTCTGCGCAGCGTCAGCCAGGCTGCGGCCGAACTGCATGTCACCCACGGCGCGGTGAGCCGGCAGCTGCGTGCACTGGAGGAGGAACTGGGGCTGAGCCTGTTTGAACGCGATGGGCGCGGCATCCGCCCCACCGCCGCCGGCCACCGCCTGCTGGAAGCAACTTCCGGAGCGTTCTCGCAACTGCGCGATTGCATTTCTGCCCTGCGCCGCCCGCAGCGCGATGACGCCTTCGTGCTGGGCTGCCCGGGCAGCCTGCTGGCCCGCTGGATGATCCCGCGCCTGCAGGACCTGCAACGCGATCTGCCCGGCCTGACCCTGCACCTGGCCGCACAGGATGGCGATTTCGCCCCGCGCCTGGACGGCATGGATGCGGCGCTGATGCTGGGCCAGGCACCGTGGCCGGTCGGCTGGCAGGTACACACGCTTGCTGCTGAGCGGATCGGACCGGTGTTCAGCCCCTCGATGCATGGCGCGCACGTATTGGCCCATCAACCGATCACTGCCGTGCTTGGACATGCACTGCTGCATACGCGCTCACGCCCACAGGCGTGGCCGGCCTGGGCCGCGCGCAATGACATCGATGCCGACAAGCTGAGCTACGGCACCGGCTTGGAACATCTGTATTACATGCTGGAAGCCGCAGTTGCCGGCCTGGGCATTGCAATTGCCCCGGAACCGCTGGTCGCCGATGATCTGGTCAACGGCCGCCTGATCGCGCCGTGGGGTTTTGTTGAAACCGATGGCTGCTGGGCGCTGTGCACTGCGGGTGATCAGCAGGACCCGCGTGTGACTGCATTGGCGGATTGGCTGCGCAAGCAGCTGTTGTGAGGCTTTGCAGGCTTTTGTGGGAGCGGCGTTAGCCGCGAAGCTGGCAAAGCTTGAAAGGCCTAAGAGCCTAACCCCCTCTCCAAGCCTCCCCTTGCCTTCGGCAAAGGGAGGGGGCTATAGCGCTGGATCCTGCTGCATCTGCAGTTTCGCGGCTCACGCCGCTCCTACAACTGTGCCGCTCCTAGGCTGCGCTTCCCTGCGTCGGCTGCGCCAAGCGCTGCTGCACGTCTTCGCGCAGGCGGGCGAGCTCGACCTCGGCCTGCTGGCGCTGCTGCATGCCTTCGCGATGGATGCTGCGCACTTCTTCCACCGTGGCGATCAACTGCTCATGCACATGGCGCAGGGTTGCGACGTCGATCACCGCACGCTGGTTGGCCTTCGCCGTTTCCACCGAGGTCTGGCGCATCAAGTCGGCATTGCGACGCATCAGCTCATTGGTAGCGTCATCGATAGCATTGGACAGATCCACCGCGTTCTTCTGCTCACCCAGCGACAGCTGGATGGCGAACTGGCGCTTCCACGACGGGATGGTGATGTCGCGTACGGCGTTGAATTTCTCGATCAGCTGGATCGCATTGGCCTGGATCAAACGGATCATCGGCAGCGACTGGTCGGCCGCATGCTGCATCACCGTCAGGTCACCCACGCGCTTGTCGAGCAGGCGGATCGCGTTGTCGATCTCGCCACGGCGGATGCGCGATTGCGGGTCTTCCAATCCAACCAGCGCATGCAGTTCGTTGTTGAGCTCGGCCAAGCGCTGCTTGCCCGCCGCAATGTGCAGACCAAGACTCTGGCGCTCGTCACGAACGATGGCATGCATGCGATCAAACTCGCCGACACGCTGGCCCATCTGCGCCTGCTGAGTGCCAACATCCCGTAGCAAGCTCTCGATCTGTTGATTGGTGTCGCTGAACTTCTGCACCAGCTCGCCCTTGGAGGCGCGCATGCGATCTATGAGCCCGCCGATCACCGGCATCTTGGAGCGCTCGTTCAAGCCATCGAGCTTCAGCGAGCGGGCGATACGCACCACTTCGCCCAGCTTTTCGCCGGAGGCATCCAGGTCGCGGTTCCGCACATGGTCGAGCAACTGGCTGGAGAACGCCGCACTCTTGCCCGCAGCCTCGCGACCAAACACGTGCAGGTTGCCCGGGCTGATGTCGTCCAGCGTACGTACGATCTGTGCGATCTGCGGGCGGTCCGCTTCGCTCAAACCGAGCGCAACCAGGGTGGTGCCATCAACATCGGCAGAAGGGCCGGCCGGCAGCGGCAACGAATCCTGGGTCATCAGCAGTTCTCCTTGAGCAAGAGGCGCGCCGTGGCGCGCGAGCAATCATGTGCAGGGTGGTTTCAGCGCAGTCTAGCCTGCATGGCCGTCACCTCGTCGAGGATCCGCGCCTGGGCATCGGCAGCCTGCGCCAGCGTAGCCGGCATCCGCGCCGCCTGGTTCGCCAGCAACTGCTGCCGCCACAGCGGCAACAGCACGTCGCGGATGCGCTGGTAACGCTCGATCAGTTCCACGGCCTGGGCGTGCAACAGGCGCAACTGCCCAGCCTCGGTCTGGCGCAGCCGCGCAAGCCCGCGCAGATGCTGCAGCCGCCGCTGCAGGGCCGCCTGCGCCAACGTATCGGCGGGTGCCGGGACCGCTTCGCCGGCTGCGGCCCAGTCATCGATGGCCGCTACTGCCGCTTCCACCCGCACGAGTTGCAGCAGATGTTGGGCAAGCTCGTGTTGCAGCTCCTGCAGGCTGCCATCGGCGCGCAGCAGGCAGATATCCAGCTGGCGTGCCAGTTGCTCTGCCTGCAGCTGCGCCTCGACATCGCGGCCAAGCAAGCGGCCGAACAGGCCGGCCGAACGACGAATCTGCCGCGCATCGCGCGCCGACATCGCCTGGCGGATATTGTCCATCTCCGCCACCAGCCGCTGCGCAGCGCCTGTGGCCGCTGGCGCGGCGAGCAGGCGTTCCACCGCCAGCAGCAGCGGCGCACCGTAGCCGGCAACAGCCAAGGCATCGTCAGCCTGCAGCGCGGGCTGCGGCGGTGCCGGCAACAACGATGGCGTCGTATCAGGCATCGTCGGCAACGTCATTCCCACGACTACCCTGCTGCCCAGGCACCACCACATTGCCGCCGTAGAAATGGCGCATCAAGGCTTCATCCAGCGCCTTTTCTTCGGGCGTGCGCGCGCGTCGCACGCGTGGTGCCGGCTTGCTGCTGCCACTGTCCTTGGACAGCCAGTCCTGCAACTGCGCAGCCAAACCCGCCAGCGCGTCACCAATCTGCCCTTCGCGCTGATGCCCCGCCGCCAAGGCCTGCAACAACGGTGTCAGGTCCTGTGCCGGCGCTGCCGCTGCTGGCGCGGCAGCCGGCGGCGCTGGCGGCGTCATCACGGCGGCAGGGCGGTCAGCCAGCGCCTGCAACAAGGCAAGAATCTGTTCCCACGGCGCCTGCGCCTGCTCGGCCACCGGCGCAACCGGTGCGGGCTCGTCAGCGCGCAAGCCCTGCAGCCCGCTGGCGATATCGGCCAACTGCGCCACCATCCGCGCACCGGTATCGGCGTCGTCGCCGCCCATGGCCTTGTCGCGCATGAAATCGCGCTTGATCTGCTCCCAGCGCGCCAGCTGCGGTGCATCCAGCGCCTCACGCAACTCACCGAGCTTGAGCAGGTTTTCTTCCGAACCGCTGGTCAGCAGCTGCGATTCGCCCAGATAGTGATCGGTTACCAGCTGCTGCAGCTCGGCGGCATTCATCACCGGCGAAATCTTTTCCGACAGCTTGTTCATGTTGCGGTAGCTGCCCTGCAGCCGGAACGGCGGTTCGACGCGGTATTTGTCGGCCTGCGCGGCACTAGCGATGTACTGCTGGTTGACCCGGTAGACCACATCGCGGACCTGCATCAAGCGCTGCAAAGTTGCGACGATCTCGTTGATCTCCGCGCCACTGTAAGCATGGCTGAGTGTATTGGTGGACACCTCCTTGCCTGCGGCCTTGTCGACCAACAGGTAGAGATCGGCCAGGTCGCGGGTCGCCATCGGCGCCAGCACCTGGCTGGAGGTCAGGCTGTTCTCGATGTAGCTGAGCTTGAAGGCCTCGTCCATGCCACCCAGCACATCGCCCAGGTTGTAGATGTCGGCACGGTTGGCCAGCATGTCCGGCACCTTGAAGACTTCGCCGGATTCGGTGTACGGGTTGCCCGCCATCACCACGCAGAACTTCTTGCCGCGCAGGTCATAGGTCTTGGTGCGCCCCTTCCAGACACCTTCAATGCGGCGGGTGCCATCGCACAGCGAGATGAACTTCTGCAGGAACTCGGGATGGGTGTGCTGGATGTCATCGACATACAGCATGGTGTTGTTGCCCATCTCCAGCGCCAGGTTGAGCTTGTGCAGCTCCTGCCGCGAGGTGGCGTCCGGCGCCTGCTCCGGGTCCAGCGAGCGCACCTCATGGCCGAGCGCCGGGCCGTTGATCTTCATGAAGACCAGGCCCAGACGATTGGCCACGTATTCCATCAAGGTGGTTTTGCCGTAGCCGGGCGGGCTGATCATCATCAGCAGACCCATCAGGTCGCTGCGCTTGTTCTCGCCCACCGTGCCCATCTGCTTGGCGAGGTTGTCACCGATGATGGGCAGGTAGACATCATTGATCAGCTTGTTGCGCACGAACGAACTGAGCGGACGGGCCTGGAATTCACTCAGCCGCAGGGCGTCGCGCTCGCGCGCACTGATGCGGTGGCGCAAGGCCTGGTAGCGTTCGAAGCCGGGTTGGAACTGGCGACGATGCGACTGCCAGCGCTGCAGGAAATCATCTACCGCCAGCTGCAGGTGACCCCGGGCGATGCGCGGGTGTTCACCGAGCAGGCCGCCGATGTCGGCAATCAAGGTCACCTCGCGTACCTGGCTGCGCAGCGCACGCTCGCCCAGCAACATCGCCGCCGCTTCGGGTACGTAACCGCACATGGCAGCGAACTTCGGCTGCCCACACATGGCCTGCAGCCATTGCACGGCCTGCCCCCATTGCAGGGCCAAGCGCGTATTCAAACGCTGCATGCTGCGATCAAAGGCATCGGCCTGGCCGGCGGCCTGCAGCTGTTCGCGCAGGGCTGTCAGCAACTGCCGGGCGTAACCACTGAAGGCGAAGGTCGGTTCGCCGTTGGCCAGCTCGGCCAACAGATATTCGGCCGCCAATGCCGGCATGCCGGTGTCGAACGGGAGCGTGTTTTCCTGCTGGAACGCCGCCAAGGCGAGCGCGATTTCAGCGCGCAAGGCTTCAAGACCGTCGCGCACATTGAACAGCCGGGCGATGGCGAACGCACCGGCAGCGCGCTCGATCCACTGGCTCACGTCCTCGCGCTTGCCTTCGCGTGCCCAGAACAGCAGCGCCAGCGCACGCGGGCCTGCGCCATGCACCAGCGAACCGCCAGCCTGGTACAGCGGCAACAGCGCCTGCAGGATCAGACTGGCGTCGTGATCGTGGATGCCCTTTTCATAGCCTTCGCGATAACGCGGTGCGGCGAAGTCGCTGACCCGCTTGCCGAGTACCTCGGCCTGTGCCGCATCGCGCAGCAGTACGTCCAGGCTCAGCCCATCACGCCCGTTGATTGCCGCGTCCAGGATCAAGCCTGCCAGGTATTCGCCGCGATACAGCGCCGGCGCTTCCGAATCCAGCGTCACCGGCCAGTAGTCACGCAGTTCCTCCAGCTCCGGGTCGACGATGGACTCGTAGTAGTCGGTGCCGGTCAGATGCACCGCCAAGCCATCGCCGCGCGGCAGGATGGTCAGGTCCAGCGGCTGGGTGTTGACACTGAAACGATGCCGGCCCAGGCGGATGATGTTGCCACCGCCCTCGAACAGATCACTGCGATCGCGCAGCGCCCGCACGGCCTGGTCACGCACGCCCTTGAGCCGCGCTTCCACATCATCGGCCTTGACGCTGTCCTTGTAGTCGCGCAGACGATCAGCCAGCTCACGCAGCTTCAGGATCAGCGGGTCACCAGCGAAGAAAGCATTGAGTTCATCGACGGTGGTGAAGCGTTCTGTACGTTTGGCCAGACCATCAAGAATGCGATTGGCCGCATCCAGCACCGACTGCGCCTTGCGCTGGCGGGCATCCAGCAACGTCTGCTTGTGCGACTCGAAGGTATCGAGCAGCTCCTCGCGCTTGTTGAGGATGTCGCCGAGAAACTGTTCGTGTTCGCCGAACTGGCTCTCCAGCTCTTCCAGCTGCACCATCAGCCGCGACAGCTGCTCGTCGGCCCGCTCCGGATCGGTGGCCAGGCCCAGGGCGCTGGTGATGGCCTGGCTGAACAAGGAAAACTGCGCGCCGAACTGCGCCACGGCTTCGGCCGAGCCCAGCGAACGGCGACGCTGATCTGCCCGTGCACGCGCCTGGTTGAGCTTGGCATATATCGTGGAAATGGCCTCTACCACGCGCGTGCGCTGCGCGGCATCGTCGACCTTGAGGCTGGCCATCAGCTCGGACAGCATGTCCAGATCGCCCGACATCACCTGCATCTGCGCGATCTGCTCGGACAGCTGCTTGGCGGTCTGCGCGACCTGGGCGGCCGCGTCCAGCTCCTGCAGACGTTCTGCGAAGGGTTGCAGCGACTTGTCGCTGCCCAGGAATTCGCCCGCCGCCGAACCGACGCGGTCGTGCGCCTCCTGCAGCGATACATTCATCGTATCGATGGCGGCGATGTCCACATAGCGGAAATCGCGCACGGTCAGCAGGCGGCCACGCAGCTTGCCGATGTCACCGAGTGATTCGACGAATTCGCCGATCTTCGTCCAGTTCTGCGGCTGCAGCCGCCCCAACAAAAGTTTGTGCGCGCTGGTGACATCGGCCATCGCCTGCGCCGACTGCTTGCGGATGCTCTCCACTTTCTCGTATTCGTCGAGCATCGACTCGCCGGTCGCACTGATCTCGCGCAGCAGCGTGGCGGCACCATCACAGTTGGCATCGTCCAACCAGTGGTGTGCGTCGAACAGGCGACGCGCGTTGTGGGTCAGCAACTCGTAACGCGGCAGCGACACCTCACGACTGTCAATCTCGCGACCAAGATCAAGCAGGTTGGAAATACCACGCACCAGCTCGGCATTGCCGATACGGGCCATGAAACTGGTGCCCGTGGGCGTGTGTGCGGCGAATTCGTCGCTGCTGAACGGCGTCTGCCAGACCTGCATCGGATGGACGCGGGTGGGCTCTTCGTTCTCGGCATTGAACAGCACCATGCGGCCATCGCGCATGAAGGCGTAGCCCAGGCCGAACACCGGATTCTGCAGCACCCGCTGGATGCTGTTGTAGACAAACAGCGCCGACTTGCCGGCCTCGCGTTCGTAGAAGATGTACAGCATGTCTTCGCCGTTGGGCGAGCGGATCGAGCGCTTGTAGCGCATGCCCTGCATCGAGGCGTCGAAGGCCTTGTGTTCGCCATTCTGCAGGTAATAGCCACCGGGGAAGATGACGCCATGGTCATCGGGCAGCTGCACGCAGGCCTGGACGATGGCGTCATTGCGCACCACCTTGCCGGTCAGCGTGTTGTAGATCAGGCCGCGCCAGGTGCTCTCCTGATACGGCAGAATCTTCAGCAGGATCAGCGAGCCCACCTTGGCAAAATCGATGGTGGCATCGTCCACCGACTGGGTACTGTCCTCGACTGGCTCGCTGTATACCCCTTGGCCGGTCTCGGTGTTGTTCTCGACCTTGATGGTCAGGTCGCCACCGGTGGTCTCCACGAAGATCGTATCGAGGATGTTCAGGTGCGGGAAACGCCCGCTGATCATCATGTCGCGACCGGCGCGGGTCCATTCGAAGTCGAACGGCGGTGGCAGCGCGATATCGCGCTCACCGCGCGCATCGATATAGGTCAGCTCGCCACTGGGCGCCATGGCCCAGCGGAACACGCGTACGTCGCTGCTGCGCTCGCCTATCTGGAACGCCGCCAGCAACTTGCCGTCGCGCACGATCAGCTGCAGCAGGCGTGCATTCTTGTAATAGGCGTACAGCTCACCGAAATCATGGACGAAGCCGGGCTGGGCGAGGAAGCTGGTCTTCAGGTCGACCGGGTTGACGTCGTAGCCCTCGGCACCTTCCACCAGCCGGTACAGCCCGAACACATCCTCCACCCGGGTCTGCGTTTTCAGGCCGATGAAGACGTTGTAGCCAAACAGCAGCAGGTCATCACCCACCTGCACCACGTCGCGGCCGACGCAGTTGTTTTCACTGCGGATACGGAAACGCCCGATCACTTCCATCCGGCTGTCGCCGAATTCCTGCAGGCGGCGCTGGTTGAGTGCGTCCACCACCTGCCGCAGGCGTACGCCCTGATCGCTCAGCCGCTTGCGCAGCACCTCATAGGCGCCACCCTGCGCGACCGCCTGGTCGGCGAGAGTGCCGGCCTGCGCGGCAGCAGCTGCGTCCTGGTTCATATCGGCCATCGCTTGTTCCCTGCTCCGACATCGGCAGGCATCGCCCCAGGGACGATGCCGCTGACGCCTTCATCTTCGTATGCCGCTGGCTCCCGGCCATGCGGCGCGCCCACACCCTGCGCGGTGCTACCGCACAGGGTGCGTTTTCGCTCAGCCTGCGTCCGACTGCACCGCCGGCACATCGGCGGCGCGACGCGACGGCAGGCCACGCGCGGACATGTCCACGCCCAGATAGCGCTGCATCAGGTCCTGCACGATCGGGCTCTTGTCAGTCAGGCCTTCAATCGACTTGCCCAGCGATACCGCCTTGACCAGGTTCTCGAACATGCCACCGTCGCCGCCGACCATGTCGATCTTGGCGTTGCGCAGTGCGCTGGCAATCATCTCGGCATTGTCCTTGGTCACTTCCTTGCCGGCGTCGATTGCCGCCAAGGCCTGGCGCAGACCTGTTTCCAGCGTCATGCGGAACTCTTCGTGGCCGCGTGCGGTATCGCCCAGCGAATCGATCGCCTGGAACTTGCGGGTCAGACCATCGGCCTCGGCAAACAGCTTCTTCTCGATGACGGTGGCTTCGGCCACGCCCAGCGTTTCGGTGGCGGTAGCCTTGGCGCGGCCCATCTGTTCCTCGCCCTGGGCGCGCGCAGCCAGCTGTTCGGCCAGCACCTTGGCTTCCGCAGTGCCCTGCTTCAGGTTGGCATCGGCCATCGCATCAACTACGCGGGCTTCGGCAATGCCTACCTTTTCAATGGCCAGCGCACCGGCTTCCTTGACCTGCGCATCGGCCAGACCCGGTGCCGCGCGCTCGGCACGCAGACCTTCTGCCAGTGCTTTCTTCGCTTCGGCCTGCTTGCTGGCCGCATCAAACTCGGCCTGTGCCAACGTGGTGATCTCCACCGCGCGGTGCTTGGCCGCTGCCTCGCTGGCCTCGGCTTCCTTGACCTGCTTGAGCATGGCTTCCTGCGCCTCAGCCTCGGCTTCCAGGATGGCGACCTGCTTCAAGCGATCAGCCTCGGACACCTGCCGCACTTCCTTGATGCGTTCTTCTTCCTGCGCCACGGTCTTGTCGATGGAAATACGCTCGCGGGTGATGTTGGCCACATCCATCAGGCCCTGCTCGACCACCTTGTCGCGCTCCACGCCCTGCAGCTGCACTTCGCGATCAGTGGTGACCTGCTCCAGCTGGCGCGCACGTGTGACCCGCTCGATTTCGATGGCAACGGCGCGCTGACGGTTCTGCTCGGCCACTTCCACTTCACGCAGACGGTTCTGGTCGCGGATGTCGATCAGCTGCTGCGCTTCGATGCGCGCGTTCTCGGACAGCTGGCGCTGTTCTTCCTGCACCTTCAGGGTTTCAGCCTGTTCGCGGGCACGGATGGTTTCCACCTCGCGGCGCTGGCGTGCTTCCGCCTCGGCCTGCTGGCGTTCCAGCGCCAGCGTGGCTTCCTTGGCTTCAACGTTCTTCTTGGTGATGGCCAGGCGCTCGTTCTGCGCCAATTCGTTGGTGATCACGTTCTGCGCGGCGGTCAGCTCGGTGATCTTGCGGATGCCTTCGGCATCGAGAATATTGCTTGGATCCAGCAGCGACTTGGGCGTCTGTTCCAGGTAATCGATGGCCACGTCTTCCAGCGCATAGCCATTGAGGTCATTGCCGATCACCGCAATGATTTCGTCGCGGAATTCCTGGCGCTTTTCGAACAGCTGGGTGAAATCGAACTTCTTGCCAACGGTCTTCAGTGCTTCGGAGAACTTGGCATTGAACAGATCATCCACCGCGTTCTTGTCCGAGGCACGGTCGGCGCCGATGGCCTTGGCCACGCGCAGCACGTCAGCCTGGGTTTCATTGACCCGCAGATAGAAGGCCACGGTGATGTCGGCACGCATGTTGTCGCGGCAGATCAGGCCTTCCTTGCCACGGCGATCCACCTGCAGGGTGATCAGGCTGATCTTCATATGCTCGGCGCGGTACAGCACCGGGATGATCAACGCACCGGTGAAGTGGACCTTGGGCTGCGCACTCATGTCGTTGACGATCAGTGCGGTGCCCTGATCGACCTTTTTATAGAACGCCTTGAACAAACCGGCCAGGCCAAGGAAAAAAACCAGCAGGGCAACTACCCCGATAATAAAAGGGGCCAGAGCAGCAGTACTCATCAGTGGATCTCCTTGTCGCCTGATACATCAGAAGGGAAAACGTCCAGACCCGGCAGGTCGTTGTCGGCGACCACCAGGTAATGATTCTTGTCGTGCAGGTATTCCACCAGCCTTACCCGCTGGCCGCGCGCGAGCCGGCTGCCATCACGCATGCGCACATGCAGGATCAAGCCAGCGCCGCCGTCATCAAAGCTTGCATAGCCCTGCTCGGCAGTGACCTCCGGCGAGGTGATCAGTGCAACCCTGCCGAGAATGGATTCCTGCGCCACCGGGCGCAGTTTGAGCAACAGCCTACGGATCGGCCGCAATACCCAGGCCGAGACCACCGCACCGGGAATCAACGCCGCAACCGCCACCGCAGTGCCGATGCCCCAACGCAACACGGCCGGCAAGGACTGCAGGAAAAAGAGCTGTACCAGATAGGTGATGGTCCAGCCGAAGAAGGCCAGCAGCAGCACCACCAGCATGGTCGGTGCACCGCCGAGCCCGAGCCGGGCAAACATCGCGGAAATACCGCTGGCACCGTGCTCGCCACCATGGGAATGAAAATCCGCCCCATCGCCGCTACCGATGCCACCGTCGTCGTCAACAATGCCAGTGGCGGCAAGCATCCAGTAGATGACCGCAAAGCAAAGCACGACGCTGTAAGGCAACGTCGGAAACGATAGCGCTACTTCCAGAAACTCCGCCATGCACACTTTCCTTGTGGCGCCCAGCTGCCTTTGCGGGATCCGCCCCAGCCCTGAGGCCGGTGCAGTTACATCCCCGACCCGCAGGCATCCGTGCTTGTCGCCGAGATCCCCATCATAAGGGAATCAACCCTGACATGACCGGCCGGCAACGTCCCAAATGTGCCGCACGTCGCCCTGATAGCGGCTGCAACACGCAAATACGTGCGGCAGGCGTATTCAGTCCTGCTCGGGCTGGGTGTCGGCGCGGCGCACCTCTTCCACGAACTGGCGCATCTTGTAGCCGTCCTTGAGCCCGGGCGCGGCCTCGATGCCACTGGACACATCCACGCCCCAGGGCTGGGTGGCCAGAATGGCGTCGTGCACGTTTTCCGGGCGGATACCACCGGCCAAGAGATAGGGGCGGTGCACGCCGGGTGGAATCTGCGCCCAGTCGAACGCAACACCGGTGCCGCCGCTGCCCCCGGCCACATGGCTGTCGAATAGAAAGCCGGCGGCATGCGGGTACATCTGCTGCAAGCCACGGGCGGTGACCTCGGTGCGCCCGCCCATCGCGATCGCCTTCAGATAAGGCATGTTGAAACTGCGGCAGAACGCATCGTCCTCGTCGCCATGGAACTGCAGCAGGGTTGGCCGTACCGCGCGCAACACCTCGCGCACTTCCTCGCGATTGTTCTGCTGGAACAAGGCCACAACCTCGACCATGGGTGGAATTGCCTGGCGCATGGCACGCGCCTCGGAGGGCGCCACCCGGCGCGCACTGCCCTTGGCAAAGATGAAACCAATGGCGTCCACGCCCAGCTCGCTGGCAAGACGGATGTCACCGGCACGGGTCATGCCGCAGAACTTGATGCGGGTACGAAACAGCGTACGGCTCACAGTGTCACCTCGTCCGGCAGTTTCCAGCTGCCAGCATACAGCGGACCGACGAATACCAGCCCCTGCGGCGGCGCAGTTGGACCGGCCAGATTGCGATCACGCCCTGCCAGCAACTCCCCGATCCAGCTTTCAGGCTTCTCCCCTGCTCCCACCATCAGCAGCGAGCCAACGATGTTGCGCACCATGTGATGCAGGAAGGCATTGGCCTGGACCTCGACCTCAACCACTTCGCCCTGCCGATGGATGGCAATGGACTGCAGCTCGCGGCGTGCATGCAGGGCCTGGCACTGCGCACTGCGGAAGGCGCCGAAATCGTTCTCGCCCCGCAGGGCCTGCGCGGCCCGGTGCATCGCATCGGCGTCCAGCGGACGCCTGTCCCAGCTCAGGATCTGCCGGTACAACGCCGGCCGCACCTGGCGGTTGAGGATGCGATAACGATAGCGCCGTGCCCTGGCCGAAAAGCGCGCATGGAAATCGTCCGCCACCGGCACACACCAACGCACGCAGACCGAGGCTGGCAACCGCGTGGTGGTGCCCAGCACCCAGCTGCGCGGGCTGCGCTCGACATCACTGTCAAAGTGCACCACCTGGCATTCGCCATGCACACCGGCGTCGGTACGCCCGGCGCAGACCACGCTGATCGGGGTGTCAGCTACCGAGGACAATGCGTCCTGCAAGGTGGCCTGGACACTGGCGCAGCCGCTTTCACCGAGCTGCTGCCAGCCCTTGAACTCGCTGCCGTCGTATTCCACGCCCAGCGCGTAACGCATGTTTGAACCTCTTGATTTGTTGGGCCGCCGGGTCCGGCAACCACTCAGTCGTGGTCGCGCTCGGACCACACGGCCAGTTCATTGCCACCGGGCTCGATGAACTGGAAGCGGCGGCCACCCGGGAAGGTGAAGATCGGCTTGACCACGTCGCCGCCGTGCGCGGCAACCACGGCCAACACGGGCTCCAGCTGTGCGGCATACAGCACGATCAACGGCGCGCCGGCACTTGCGGTCAGCGGGGTCCCACGGAAAAACCCACCCTGCAGCTCGCCATCGTCAAACGCGGTGTAGTCGGGGCCGTAGTCTTCGAACTGCCAGCCAAATACCTGCTCGAAGAACCCGCGGCTGGCCGCCGGGTCACGCGAGGCGAATTCCACATAGTCAATCCGGCGCTCGCGCTTCATCTTTGCCGTCTCCCTCAAGCCATGCGGCCAAGTAGTTCCAATGCTTCGTTGCGCGCCAGCGGATCTGCGCTGGCGGCCACTTCATTGAGCAGGGTGCGCGCGGTTTCGGCATCACCCAGGTCCAGATAGGCGATGGCCAGCTCCAGCCGCTCGCGGCCGGCAGGCGCCGGATTCAAGGGCGTCACCGCTGCCATGTCACCGGCCAACCAGCTGGCCTCGTCCGCTGCCGCAGGCTCAGGCCGAGTCGCGGCCGGCTCGGGCAGCACATCGTTCTGACGCGAGGCTTCGAACAACAGCACCGGCTTGTGCTCGACCTTGGGGGCGACAACCGGGACGACCGGTTCGACACGTGCCGGTGGGCTGGATTTGAGCCAGGCCGGCATCGGCTCTTCGTAGGCTTGCGGCTGTGCCGCTGGCATGGTGTCTTCAGCCAGGGCATGTGGCTCGGCCAGGTCGCTGGTTTCCTCGGCGGCCTCCGTCTCCCACGGCCCCTGCACGGCCGCAACGCCCATCACCGGCATCGTCGCGGCAAGATTTTCCGCCACCGAATCACTGCGCGGTGCCGGCGGCAACGGCTTGCGGCGGCGGCTCAGCCACCAACCAAGCGCACCCAGCAGCACCAGCGCCAAACCCAACCACACCCAGCCGAACGAGCCTGCGCCATCACGCTTGGCGGCCTCGCCCAGACGCTGCTGGGCGGCAGCCAGGTCCGAATCCTTCATCGCAATCAGCGTCTGCTGTTGCTTCTGCAGATTTTCCAGTTCGCCAACGCGATCGCGCAGCTCCTGCAGCTCCGCATCACGCGTGGCCAGTTCTTCCTTGGCTTGCTGCAGCTGTTCGTTGGCCAACATGTCACCCTCGCCACCGGCATCGAGGCCGGTCGTCATTCCTGCGGTCTGTTGCGCACCGGCCACGGCCGGGGCGATTTCCAAGCGTGCGCCACTTGCGCCGGCCGCAGTTGCAGCCGGGCGTGCGGCCGCGGCAGGCGCAGCTGCCGCCGCATCCGCCACCGCCGGCTGTGGAATCGGCGCGCGTGCCTGCCGCCACTGTGCAGTCTGGTCACGCACGATGGCGCGCGCCTCGGCGGCATCTACCCGTGCCAGCTCTTCCTGTGCCGGGGTACGCAGCACCGCCCCTTGCTTGAGCAGGTTGATGTTGCCGCGGATGAAGGCTTCCGGATTGGCGCGCATCAGCGCGACCATGGTCTGGTTCAACGAGGCGCCGCTGTCACGCGACAGCTCGCGGGCAATCTGCGACAGGCTCTGCCCGCGCTGTACCGGCGCCAGCTGGCCATCAGCCTGCATCACTGGCGCGGACCGCGGCGCCGACGCTACCGGCGCCGGCTGTGCCGCTGCCGGCGCTGCACGGGGAGCAGCGGCTGGCGGCGCCTCCGGAAGCTGTTCGGGCTGCTGTTGCGGTTCGCGTACGATCAGATTGGACTGTGCCGCTGCCGGCGCTTCGATCATCGGCTCGGCGACCACGGTTGCGGCCTCCGGCGCGGCAACCAAGGCGGAATATTCACGCACCAGGCGGCCCTGGCCCCAATCCACTTCGATCAGGAAGCCTACCGATGCCACCTGCACCGGCTGTGCGCTGGTGACGCGGATCACTGCGCGCCCATCGCGGTCCTGCACGAACTGGAACTGCAGCTCACCGACCAGGCCGGTGGGGGCCGCCAGCCCAACACGTTCGAACGTGGCCGCGGAGGCCAGGCCGGCCTTGGCGTTGTCCAGTTCGCCAGGATCACTGGTGATGACCGGGATTTCAGCCACCAACGGCTGCCCCGGCTTGGACAGGACGCGGATATTGCCCAGCCCCAATGCCATCGCTGCGCTACTGAACAGCGCCAGGCCGAGGACCAGCACGCCTTGTAATGAGCGCATCGCGCCCCTGCCCCATAGTTTCATGGCGGCCAATATAACGGCTGGCCCGGCTTTCGAATACCGCTGTACCGCCCAGATACGACGACGCCGGCATCAAGCCGGCGTCGTTGGGACCATCAGCCGCCGTTGGCGACCAGTTCGGCGACCTGCACGGCGTTCAGTGCGGCGCCCTTGCGGATGTTGTCAGCCACCACCCACATGTTCAGGCCACGCGGGTGCGAGATGTCCTCGCGGATGCGGCCGACGTAGACCGGGTCGGTGCCCGAGGCATGGGTGACCGGGGTCGGATAGCCACCGGCCTTGCGCTCGTCCACCACCTTCACACCCGGCGACGCAGCCAGCAGCTCGCGCGCCTGTTCGGTGGTGATCTTCTTCTTGGTCTCGATGTTGACCGCCTCGGAGTGGCCGTAGAACACCGGCACGCGCACCGCGGTGGGGTTCACCAGGATGCTGTCGTCGCCGAGGATCTTGCGGGTTTCCCAGACCAGCTTCATTTCTTCCTTGGTGAAACCGTTGTCGAGGAACTCATCGATATGCGGGATCAGGTTGAAGGCAATCTGCACCGGGAACTTGGTCGGCTCGATCTCCTGGAAGCCCAGCAGCTGCGCGGTCTGCTTGCCAAGCTCTTCCATGCCGGTCTGGCCAGCGCCGGACACCGACTGGTAGGTGGCGATGTTGATGCGCTCGATGCCGTACTCGCGGTGGATCGGCGCCAGCACCGGCATCAGCTGCATGGTCGAGCAGTTCGGGTTGGCGATGATGCCGCGCGGACGGTTCCTGGCGGCTTCCGGGTTGACCTCGGACACCACCAGCGGCACGTCATCGTCGTAACGGAAGGTGGACGAGTTATCGATCACCACCGCGCCGGCAGCGGCGAACTTGGGCGCGAACTCCTTCGAAATACCGCCGCCTGCCGAGAACAGTGCAATCTCGACACCGGCCGGATCGAACGTGGCCAGCTCCTGGATGGTGATCTTCTGGCCTTCGAAATCAACCTGCTGGCCGGCCGAACGCTCGGAGGCGAGCAGGGTCAGCTTGCTGATCGGGAACTTGCGCTCGGCCAGGATGGACAGCATGGTCTGGCCGACAGCGCCGGTGGCGCCAACAACGGCTACATGGAAACGACGGGCTTCATTGCTCATGGAGATACTCGAAAGAATAAGAGGGGGGAGACACACATCGATCCAGGTTCGGGGAACCTCCAGCACACGGCCTGGGAGGCTCCCTATCGTTTTTTGTCGTCGATTTTCTTGCCGGCCGCGGCAATGCGCGCGGCGCCATCGCCGAGCAGCTCGGCATTGATGGCATTGGCTGGCTTGCCTGCATCCGGGCCGATGCCCAGGCCAGCCAGCAGGTTGTCCACCGCCACCTGCACCATCGCCCGGCGCGTGGCCAGCGACGCGCTGCCGATATGCGGGGTCAGCACGATGTTGCGCAGGGCCAGCAGCTCCGGGCGCACGTTCGGCTCGTTCTCGTATACGTCCAGTGCCGCCGATGCCAGCCGGCCATGGGCCAGCGCGTCGGCCAGCGCCAGCTCATCGACGATGCCGCCACGGGCGATGTTCACCAGCGTGGCGGTCGGCTTCATCCGTGCCAGTGCAGCGGCGTTGATGATGTGATGGTTCTGCGCGGTATACGGCAACACCAGAATCAGGTGATCGACGCCGGCCAGCAGCTCGTCGAAGCCGACATAACGGGCACCCACCGCCTGCTCCTGCTCCGCAGGCAGCTGTGATCGATTGTGGTACAGCACCTTCATGCCGAAGCCATGGTGGCCGCGCCGCGCGATGGCTTGGCCGATGCGGCCCATGCCCAGGATGCCCAGGGTGCTGCCGTGCAGATCGGCACCGAGCATGGTGGTAAAAGACCACTGCCCCCAGTTGCCGTCGCGCAGCCAACGATCAGATTCGACGATGCGACGCGCGGCTGCCATCAACAACGAGAAGCCGAGGTCGGCGGTGGTTTCGGTCAATACGTCCGGGGTATTGCTGGCAACGATACCGGCCGCGCTCAGCGCGCCGATATCCAGATTGTTATAGCCGACGCCGACATTGGCGATCATCTTCAACGCCAGCGCGTTGGTGATTTCCGCAGCGCCGATACGGTCGTTGAGGGTGACCAGCGCGCCATCGACCTCGGCCAGCTGCGCGGCAAGCTCGGCCGCACTGTGGGCGCTGACCTGTTCGGTGGCAACCACGTCGCAGTACGCCGCCAGCTGCGCGACGGTATCGTCGAACAGGGGCTGCGATATCCAGACGCGGGGCCGCCGATCAGCCATCGAGCTGACCGGGAATGCGCGGGCTCATGTCGCCGACATCACCGCACTGGCCGCGATGGCGCATGGCCTGGTCCATCAGCACCAGTGCCAGCATCGCCTCGGCGATGGGAGTGGCGCGGATGCCGACACAGGGATCGTGACGCCCGGTGGTGATCACATCCACCGCGTTGCCCGCCGTATCCACCGTGGCGCCCGGCAGGCGCAGGCTGGAGGTGGGCTTGAGCACCATCGCCGCGACGATCTGCTGACCGGTGGAGATACCACCGAGGATGCCGCCGGCGTGGTTGGACTGGAAGCCTTGCGGCGTGATCAGGTCACGGTGCTCGGTGCCCTTCTGTGCAGCGCTGGCAAAGCCATCACCAATTTCAACGCCCTTGACCGCGTTGATGCTCATCAGCGCGGCGGCGATGTCGCCATCGAGCTTGCCGTAGATCGGCTCACCCCAGCCCGGCGGCACGCCATCGGCCACCACGGTCACGCGCGCACCGACCGAATCACCGGACTTGCGCAGCGCATCCATATACGTTTCCAGCGCCGGCACCTGGGCGGCATCGGGCCAGAAGAAGGGGTTCTCTTCGACCGCGCTCCAGTCGAAACCGGCCGGGGTGATTTCGCCCAGCTGCGACAGGTAACCGCGCACGCTGACGCCGTGGCGCTGCTGCAGCCACTTCTTGGCGACGACGCCAGCGGCCACGCGCATGGTGGTTTCACGCGCCGAGGAACGGCCACCGCCGCGCGGATCGCGGATGCCGTACTTCTGCCAGTAGCTGTAGTCGGCATGGCCCGGCCGGAACTGCTGGGCGATGTTGCTGTAATCCTTGCTGCGCTGATCGGTGTTGCGGATCAGCAGTGCGATCGGCGTGCCGGTGGTACGGCCTTCGTACACACCGGACAGGATCTCGACCTCGTCGGCCTCACGACGGGCCGAGGTATGGCGGCTCTTGCCGGTGGCGCGGCGCTGCAGGTCGTGGGCGAATTCTTCGGGCGAGATTTCCAGGCCGGGCGGGCACCCATCGATCACGCAGCCGATGGCCGGCCCGTGGGATTCACCGAAGGTGGTGACGCGAAGAAGTTGTCCGAATGTATTCAATGCCGTTGTGCTCTTGCAGTTGCGCTGGCCGTTGCCGTCACCCTGCCTGGGCGGAGTGACGGCGTAAGCATGAGTCAGGGACGTGCGGCAGCCAGCTCGGCGATGCGTGCATGGTGTGCACGCAGCTCGGCCGCTTCGACAGCGAAGATACCCATCTGCCCGACCTTGAACTCGACCCAGGACATGTAGACCTCCGGCAGCAGCTTCTCCAGGTGCTGCTGGGAATCGCCTACTTCGCAGATCAGCAGGCCGTCTTCGCTCAGATGGTCCGGCGCGTCGCGCAGGATTTTCAGCACCAGGTCCAGGCCGTCGTCGCCGGCACGCAGCGCCAGGTCCGGCTCGTGCTGGTATTCCTTCGGCAGCGCGTCGGTCTCGTCATTGGTGACGTAAGGCGGATTGGTCACGATCAGGTCGTAGACGCGGCCCTGCAGCCCGGTGAACAGGTCACTCTTGACCAGCTCGACGTTGTGGGCGAGCAGGCGCTCCTTGTTCTCGACCGCCAGCGACAGCGCGGCGTCATTGACGTCGCTGCCATCCACCTGCCAGTTCGGGTAGTAATGGCCCATGGCGATGGCGATGCAGCCCGAGCCGGTGCACAGGTCCAGCGCGTGGGTGACGTCGCGACCGGCCAGCCACGGCTCGAAGCCATTGAGGATCAGCTCGGCAATCGGCGAACGCGGCACCAGCGCGCGCGCGTCGCTCTTGAAGCTCAAGCCCGCGAACCAGGCCTCACCGGTCAGGTAGGCAGCCGGCTGACGCTCGTCGATGCGGCGCTGGAACAGCGCCAGCACCTGCTGCCGTTCTTCCAGCAGCACCCGCGCCGTGCCATAGGCCGGGCCCAGGTCCGGTGGCAGGTGCAGGCTGTGCAGGGTCAGCTGGGTCGCCTCGTCCAGGGCATTGTCATAGCTGTGGCCAAAGCTCAGGCCAGCAGCATTGAAACGGCTTGCGCCGTAGCGGATCAGATCGACGATCGTTTTGAGTTCAGCGGCCGCTTCGGCAGTCATGGCAATACGGAAATACTTGAAAGGTCTGCGATTATAGGCACCTGACCGGTATATTGATTGTCCAGTTGCAGCCGAAACTTCGGCAATGGCCCGCAAACGGCGGCCAAACACCGGCCAGTTGGCGGGGTATACGCCTGCAATCCCCTACACTCCCGTATCCCGCCCACGGCTGACGCCCCGTCCAGCCGCAGTACCCGAACGGAAGCCCGCGCTCATGTTCAATCGAAATACCGGCATCATCCTGGCCATCGCCCTGGCCGCCGGCCTGGGCCTGTTGTTGGCGCAGAAGGTCTTCGGGCCGTCCGCCAAGGGCAGCCAGGAGGCCAGCAGCATCCTGTTCTACGGCACCCCGCGCACCCTGCCTGAGTTCGATCTGGCCCAGTCCGACGGCACCCGCCTGATCCCCGGTGAGCTGCGCGGCCACTGGACCCTGGTATTCCTGGGTTTCACCTCCTGCCCGGACGTCTGCCCCACCACCCTGACCGAGCTGGCCCAGGCCCAGAAGCAGTGGGAAGCCATCCCCGACAGCCTGCGCCCGCGCGTGGTACTGGTGTCGGTGGACCCCGAGCGTGACACCCCGAACCGCCTGGGCGAGTACGCCCATGCCTTCCACAAGGACACCCTCGCCGCCACCGCCGATGTGCCGTCGCTGGAGCGTTTTGCCACCTCGCTGGGCATGGTGTTCCAGAAAGCCCCCGGCAAGCACTTCGAGCAGAACCCCGACGACTACAGCATGGATCACTCCGCCAGCATCGCCGTGCTCGACCCGCAGGGGCGCCTGGCCGGCCTGATGCGTCCCCCGTTCAACCCGCAGGCAATTGCCAGCGACCTGATCAAGCTGACCGAGAAATCCGCACCATGAGTCTGGTTACACGCCTCACCTACGTATTGCCGCACCGCCTGCTGTCGTCGATGGCCCGCTCGCTGGCCTATTCGCAGAACCCGCGCATCTCGCGCTGGCTGATCGACACCGTGTCGCGCAAGTTCAATGTCAATCTTGGCGAAGCGGCCAACCCGGACCCGCGCAGCTACCCCAGCTTCAATGCCTTCTTCACCCGCGCCTTGAAGCCGGGCGCGCGCGTACCCGCCGCCGATCCGCGCACCCTGACCATGCCGGCCGATGGCCGCATCAGCCAGTTGGGGCCGATTGAAGATGGCCGCATCTTCCAGGCCAAGGGCCAGTCATTCACCGCCGCCGAGCTGCTCGGCGATGCTGCCGATGCACTGCCGTTCAACGACGGCCTGTTCGCCACCGTCTACCTGTCACCGCGCGACTATCACCGCGTGCACATGGCCTGGACCGGCACCCTGCGCGAAACCGTGCATGTACCCGGCCGCCTGTTCAGCGTAGGCACCGATGCGGTGGCCAACGTCCCGCGCCTGTTCGCCCGCAACGAACGCCTGGTCTGCCATTTCGACACCGATTTCGGGCCGATGGTGCAGGTGATGGTCGGCGCGCTGCTGGTCAGCGGCGTGGAGACGGTGTGGAGTGGCGAGGAAATCCCGGCGTACGGCGACCGCATCACCCGCAAGGACTGGCGCGGCAAGGGCATCACCCTGGAACGCTTTGCCGAGATGGCGCGTTTCAACTACGGCTCCACGGTGATCGTGCTGCTGCCGCCGGGGGTGGCCGATTTTGATCCGTCATTGAAGGCCGAAAGCCCGGTGCAACTGGGCCAGCCGCTGGCGAAGCTGCGCTGAGAAGCAGGACTGATCGCAGGAGCGGCGCCCTCCTGTAGGAGCGGCGTAAGCCGCGAAGCCCGGATCGCACCAGCGCCCCGGGCTTGTGCAATCTGATGACCCATCTGCTTCGCGGCTAACGCCGCTCCCACAGGCAACCCGGCTTTTGTAGGAGCGACGTCAGTCGCGAAGCTGGTATTTCCTCCGCGAGCGACAACGCTGCGATCTGGCGATCCATCTGCTTCGCGGCTTACGCTGCTCCCACAAGCAACCCGGCTTTTGTGGGAGCGACGTCAGTCGCGAAGCTGGGGTTTCTTCTGCGAGCGGCAGTGCTGGGATCTGATGACCCCACTGCTTCGCGGCTCACGCCGCTCCCACAGGCAACCTGGCTTTTGTAGGAGCGACGGCAGTCGCGAAGCTGGTGTTTCTTCCGCTAGCGACAACGTTGGGGTCTGATGCTCCATCTGCTTCGCGGCTTACGCCGCTCCTACAGGCAACCTGGCTTTTGTGGGAGCGACGTGAGCCGCGAAGCTGGTATTTCCTCCGCGAGCGGCAGTGTTGGGATCTGATGACCCCTCTACTTCGCGGCTCACGCCGCTCCCACAGGCAACCTGGGTTTTGTAGGAGCGACGTCAGTCGCGAAGCTGGCATTTCCTCCGCGAGCGGCAGCGTTGGGATCTGGCGATCCATCTGCTTCGCGGCTTACGCCGCTCCTACAAGGCGGGTGC
Organism: Stenotrophomonas terrae; assembly: GCF_039674165.1. Classification (GTDB taxonomy): domain Bacteria; phylum Pseudomonadota; class Gammaproteobacteria; order Xanthomonadales; family Xanthomonadaceae; genus Stenotrophomonas; species Stenotrophomonas terrae_A. The sequence continues at coordinate 27,633 of NZ_JBDJMY010000030.1, read as the reverse complement.
TATTGCTGGGATCTGGCGATCCACCTGCTTCGCGGCTTACGCCGCTCCCACAAAAAACACAGCGCGCGCATACAAGAAGGGCGCCTTGCGGCGCCCTTCTTGTTCAACGGCCGCAGCCTTCCAGCTTCAGGCTTTGCCCGGGCTTGAGTGCATACGCGGGTGCACGCAGACCATTGGCGCGCGCCAACGCCGGCAGTTCGCATTGGAAGCGGTTGGCGATGCCGCCGAGGGTGTCGCCTCTGGCAACCTTGTAGCTGCGCGCGGCACGTCGTGCAGGCGTCGCCGGCCGCGGCGCAGCCACCGGAGCGGTTACCGGCGCGACGGCCTGCGCAGCCTGCATCGCCTGCACATCACCCACCGCCACGCTGCCGGTAAAGCTCGCCGCCGAGGGCCGCTTGATCGCGGCATTCAGGTCGGCGGTGATCAACGCACGCGCCAGATCGGCACGCGGGCCGCTCACGCAGTAGCGGTTGTACAGGCCGGCAATGCGGGTGGTGGCATTGATGGTGGTGCCCGACGGGATCCAACCATCGGCTTCATAGCGCGGGTTGAGGTTGCGCAGCGCGCGCATGTAACCGTCGCGGGTGCCGGTGCTGCCCAGGCAGATGGTCAGCTCATAGATGGTGGTGGATTTGGCCAGGCGGATCGTCGCCGGTTGCGCGTTGATCTTCGGGAACTCCACGCCGTACTGCTGCGGGTGCAGGAAGATCCACGCCGCGGCGATCACCATCGGCACGTAGTCCTTGGTTTCGCCTGGGAATTGGTTGTACGAGGTGTCGGTCCAGAAGCTCTGGCCGCCGGTCTCGCGGTAGATGCGCGCGGCGCGACCTTCGCCCCCGTTATAGGCGGCCAAGGCGTACTCGATGTTCTTGTTCAGCCCGCGCATGCGCTCGTTCATGTAATCGGCGCTGGCACTGGCGGCACTGCGCGGATCAAAGCGAGTGTCGAAGCCGGTACCATCCGGGCCCAGCCCGAAGCGGCGGCCGGTGGCCGGCATGAACTGCATCAGGCCCGCTGCCCCCACCCGCGACGACGCATGGACGCGGCCGTTGGATTCCTTGGCCATGATGCCGAACAACAACGCCTCAGGCAGCGCGTCCTTTTCCCACTCCGGCCACATCACCGCGCGCAGGTTCATGTAGTTCTCGTAGCTGGTCAGCAGCGAGGGACGCATGTCGGTGAGCCAACGGCGGATGCCGGCCTGGATGGCCGGGTTGTACTCGACCATCTCATCGAAGGCGTGGCGGTGATCATTGAGCAGGGCCGCCGCGCGTGCCGCTTCAGGCACATCGGCTACCAGTGGTGCGATATGGTCGGGATCGGCTTCCAGCGGACCACCATCGTCGCCCTCGGCGCTGTTGCTGGCGTCGGCGCGCTGCTTGAGCAGGCGCTTGTAGGTGGCCAGCAGATTGCTGACCTGGCAACCCTTCTGCGCGATACAGGCGCTGATCACGTCTTCCATGTCTTCCAGCGCGGCATCGCCCTCGCTGGCGCCCTTGGGGTCGGCGTTGGCAACCAGCACCAGCGCGTCGCTGTAACGTTTTTCCGCCACCGTCATCCGCGCCTCGATGGCATCCACCTTGACCTTGTCCCGGGCCGAGATCGCATGGGCGGCCGGAACCACGGTCAACAACGAGGTCGCCAGCAACAACGACCAAGGACGAGCGGATAACAGGGATACGGGCATCAGCAGCACTGCATGACAAAGGTGAGGCAGGGTAGCTGGCAGACAGACCCGGGGGCAACATTGCCACCGCAGCGATACAGTCGGCCGTTAGAATCCCCCCTTCATTCATCAATGAGTGCCTCCATGGACCCGATCCTGCTCGGCAAAGGCGTCACCGACGACATCGCCGTCACCCTGCTCCCGCGCTTCGGCAACCGCCATGGCCTGGTGGCCGGCGCTACCGGCACTGGCAAGACGGTGACGCTGATGACGCTGGCCGAGGGGTTTTCACGGCTGGGCGTGCCGGTATTCATGGCCGATGTGAAGGGCGACGTGGCTGGCCTTGCGGTCGCTGGCGAGGGCGGCGAAAAGCTGGCCCAGCGCGCGGCCGAGATCGGCGTCGATGGTTTTGCGCCAGCGGCCAGCCCGGTGGTGTTCTGGGACCTGTACGGCAAGCTCGGCCACCCGGTGCGCACCACCGTCAGCGAAATGGGCCCTACCCTGCTCGCGCGCATCCTGGAGCTCAATGACACCCAGTCCGGCGTGCTCGACATCGTCTTCAAGCTGGCCGATGACCGTGGCCTGCTGCTGCTCGACCTGGACGACCTGCGCGCCCTGCTCGGCCTGGTGGCCGAGGAGCGCAAGGACATCTCCACCGAATACGGCCTGGTCAGCGCGCAGTCGGTGGCCGCCATCCAGCGCTCGCTGCTGCGCCTGTCGCAGGACGGCGGCGAAGCCTTCTTCGGCGAGCCGGCGCTGGAACTGGCCGACATCATGTGGGTCAATCACGACGGCCGCGGCGTGATCGGCATCCTTGCCGCCGCCCAGCTGATCCTCAAGCCGCGCCTGTATTCCACCTTCCTGTTGTGGCTGCTGTCCGAGCTGTTCGAGCAGCTGCCGGAAGTGGGAGACCTGGAAAAGCCCAAGCTGGTCTTCATTTTCGACGAGGCCCACCTGTTGTTCGACGATGCACCGCCAGCGCTGGTGCAGCGCATCGAGCAGGTAGTGCGATTGATCCGCTCCAAGGGCGTGGGCGTGTACTTCTGCTCGCAGTTCCCGGATGACGTGCCCGGCAACATCCTTGGCCAGCTCGGCAACCGCGTGCAGCACGCCCTGCGTGCCTTCACCCCGCGCGACCAGAAGGCGGTCAAGACGGCGGCAGAGACCTTCGTGCAGAACCCCAAGCTCGATGTAGTCGCCACCCTGTCGCAGCTCGGCACCGGCGAGGCGCTGGTGTCCACGCTGCAGGACAAGGGCATTCCCGCACCGGTGCAGAAGACCCTGATCGCCCCACCGCGCTGCCGCATGGGCTCGATCACCGATGCCGAACGCGCCCAGGTGCGTGCCGGCAGCCCGGTGGGTACCCGCTATGACAACGCCGTGAACCGTGAATCGGCCGCCGAACTGCTGGCGCAGCGTGCGGAGAAGGTCGTCGAGCAGGCAAAAGCGCCTGCCGCTCGCACCCGTCAGCAGGACGAGGAGCAGGAGGGCGGCTTCGGCCAGAGCATCAAGGATGCGATCTTCGGCACCAAGCGCCGTCAGGGCATGATCGAAACCATGGCCAAACAGACCACCCGCACCGTGGGCACCAAGCTGGGCAACCAGATCGTGCGCGGCATCCTCGGCAGCATTTTCGGCGGCAAGCGCTGACTGCCACGCCAGGGCCGGCCCATTGCCGGCCCTGCATCGCAGGCGCCACAATTGGCACCTGACTCTCGGGGGAATGTCATGGAAGACCGCAAGCGCGGCGCGAATGCGCAACGCCCACAACCGTTCTGGCAACGACTGCCGGCCATCACGCTCTATCCGGTACGGGGCTCGGCGCTGTATTCGCTGATCGCGCTCACCCTGTGCACGTTGCTGACCTGGTTGCCGGCCATAGGCTGGCTGCTCGGCATCATCATCTGGGTGGCGATCTACCGCTATTCGTTCGAGATCCTGCGCGAAACCGCCAACGGCCGCATGGCCTCGCCCGAAAACACCCTCAGCAGCAGCGACGGCACCGTCATCCGCTTGCTCGGCCTGATGATCCTGATGGGCGTCTTCGTGGTGACGGTGGCGATCTTCCTCGGCCCGGTGATTGGCCTGCTGACGCTCGGCGCGGTGGTGCTGCTGCAGCCCGGCTGTGTGATCTCGCTGGCGATGGACGGCAGCCTGCGCCATGCCGCCAACCCCGCTACCTCGATCACCATTGCGCTGCGGATTGGCTGGCCCTACCTGGCCGCCTTCCTGCTGCTGTTCGTCATCCAGGCCAGCGCCTTGACCGCCGGCCAGTGGCTGCACACCTTCATGCCGCCGGTGGTAGGCGAGCTGGTGCTCAATTTCTTCAGCATCTGGGGCCTGTTCAGCACCTTCCATCTGCTGGGCTATCTGGTTTATCAGTACCACGAGGCACTGGGCTTTGAACCGGAAGGCGCCTACGACGCGCTGCTGCGGCATGACCCGGACCAGAAGCTGCTCGATGAGGCCGAACATTTCGTCCGCGAAGGCCAGCTTGATGCCGCTTTGGATGCCCTGCGCGGCTCGGTGCGCTCCCGCGCGGTGAGCCTGCAGGTACATGAGCTGTATCAACGCCTGCTTCGGCGCAAGGGTGCATCCGATGCCCTGCGCGAGCACGCCCGCCAGTACATCAACCGCCTGCTGATCGAAAAGCAGGAACGCGAAGCGATGAACGTCCTGCGCGACATGCTGGAAGTGGATGCGGACTTCACCCCCTCCGAACCGCAGCAGGCCGCGCAGCTTGCCGAACGCGCACGTCTGGGCGGCCAGTTGCAGCTGCAGATGGACACCCTGCGAGCGATGTTCAAGGCCTGGCCGCGCGACCCGCAGGCGCCGCAGTGGGCATTGCAGGCAGCTCTGCTGCTGGGCGAGCGCTACAACCGCGACGCCGAAGCACTGCAACTGATCGACGAGGCGCTGCAGCGTTGCGAAGACGAAGAGCAGCGCCGCAAGCTTGAGGCGGCCAAGAACGCACTGCAGGTCAGCCCGGCCTGAGATCCGGCGCGCTTGAGCGGAACCGTATCGTCAACGTAGCCCGGGTAAGCGCAGCGCACCCGGGGCTGTTGGCGAACACTTGAGATTTCCCGTAGATCCCTGCTTCCCGGGTGCGCTGCGCTTACCCGGGCTACGGATAAAAGTCGGCTCTGCAGATTCGATGCGGCACAAAACATGGGCCAATCCGCCCCGGACCTTCGTCTACGCCGAGGTAGACCCCTCAGTCGTTCTCCAGCAGGAACCGCGCCTTGCCGGCCTGCGGGGTCGCCGCAAAACGCTGCTGCAGCAATTCAAGCAGGCGCCGGCGCTGCGCATGGGCATGCGCCTCGCCATGCCGCAAGGCCAGACGAAGCCAGCCCTGCGCCTGCGCTTCACCGGGCAATTTGGTGGCCTGTTCCCAGACCGCCTCGGCTTCCTGCAGCCAGCCGGCTTTGAGGCAGCGCTCAAACGCAGCAGGCGCCAACTCGGCGATTGTGTCCTCCGCAAGCAGCTGTTTGATGATGGCCTGCTGCGCGGCTAGCCCGGCAGTATCGTCGGCCTCCAATCGCAGCACATCGGCAGCGCGCGCACGCATGTCGGCTGACCGGCCTGCGTTGGCGGCAACCCGATAGCGCGCCAGTGCAACATCCAGACGTTGCGGTTGTTCGGTCGCCAACTCCGCCAGCACGCGCTCGGCGGCGGAATTATCCAGGCGCCCCATGTATTGCTGGGCCTGCTGCCAACGCTGATCGTTGACGGCCACTTCGGTTTCATCGGCCATATAGTCATCGCGGGTCTGCCGGGTAAGCACCAGCACGCCACCCAGCACGGCGCCGCAGATCAGGCCACCGGCATGCGCATCAAAACCAATGCCGGCTTCGTCGTTGGTCAGCAGGTTGAATACCTCCCACCCCAACCACAACGGCAACAAGCAGATTGCCGGCGCCCGTACATAGTCGAAGATCACCCCGAACCAATAGAAAAACCGCACCGGGCGCATTCCCCACACCACGCAGAACGCTCCCATCACCGCCGCTATCGCACCGGACGCGCCCAACCCACCGCCCGCTTCGCCCCAGCGCCACAACACACTGGCAACACTGGAGCCAACCGCGCCCAACAGGTACAGCCCCAGGAAACGCCAACCACCCAGCGCCCCTTCCAGCAGCAGACCCAAGACCACCAGGAACAGCATATTGCCCAGCAGATGCATCACGCTGCCGTGCAGGAAGGCCGCCGACAACAGCCGCCACGGCGACCATTCCGAGCTGCGCAGGATATGCCGCAGGGTGAATACCTGGTCCAGCTGCGCCTGGTACTCACGCCGCAAGGGTGCCCACTCTGCCTGCTGTTCTTCCGACTCGAACAGGCCGCCCTGTTGCAGCGCCTTTTGGAAGCTGACATCGCTCAAGGTCGCCATCCCCACATAGCTGCCACGCTCCTCCCCCGGCAGCGCTTCCAACTCGGCCAGCGCATCGCGCTGCGCAGTCAATCGCAGATGTTTTTCGTAGGCCGGCAGCTCGTAGCCGGCCAGACCCGACTGCTGGTACCAGGCCTGCGTCGCCTGCACCTTGTGTTCGTCGTCCACCTGCCAGCCGAAGAATACATAGACATTGACCAGCACCAGCAACATCGTCACCAGCGGCAAGGTGCTCAGGTTCAGCGGCTTGTGCAGCGGCAGGATCAACATCGGCCAAACTTCCTTGTCGGTGAACGCGAAGCTTCAGCCATTGATTGGCCTTGCGCAAGCAAGCCCGGCTACCATGCCGCATCCACGCAATGCATGACCGCAATGAGCCGCTGGCGTCCCCCTGCAGAAAAAAGCACCGCCCTGATCACCGCGCAGGGCCACGCCCGGCTCAAGGCCGAGTTGGATGAGCTGTGGCGGCAGCGGCGGCCGGAAGTGGTCAAGGCGTTGGCGGCGGCAGCTGCCGAAGGCGACCGCTCGGAGAATGCCGAATACACCTACCGCAAGAAGCAGCTGGGCGAGATCGACCGTCGCGTGCGTTACCTGAGCAAACGCCTGGAAGCACTGCGCGTGGTCGACACCACGCCCAGCGACCCGGAAGCGGTGTTCTTTGGCGCGACGGTGGAACTGGAAAACATCGACTCGGGCCAGACCGTCGTCTACCGGATTGTTGGCCCCGACGAAACCGACGCACCGGCCGGCTGGATCAGTATCGATTCGCCGTTGGCGCGGGCGCTGTTGAAGAAGCGCATCGACGATGAGTTCGCGGTGGAGCTGCCCAGCGGCCTGACCCGCTTCGCCATCCTCGACGTCAGCTACGAAGGCTGAGCGCGGCCGGGTACGTTCGGCCCTCGCGCAGCGGGCGGAAGTAGTCGCACGACTGATAGAAGGCCGCATCCTGCGGCGCGTGCCAACCGGGAATGCCGGCCAGCGGCAATGGCCGCAGCTCGGAGGGTTCGGCCAGCAGCTGAGCTTCACCGATTGCCGCAGCGACGCGGGCAACGCAGGCCGCGTCATCCTCGCCAAGCACCACGATGCTTTTGCCCACCAGCAGGCGCCCGGGCAACAAGGCCTGCTCCAGCAAGGCATGGCCGATGAGCGCGCAGATGGCGATATCGCCGCGCTGCCACGAGCGCGGATCGAACAGCGTCGCCCAGTCGTGCCGATCCCATGCCGACAGCAAGTCCGCATCGCGGACACGCACGATCACGCCGGTTTCGTCGAACTGGGTCAGCGCAGCCTGCGCACGGTTGCGCTGCGCAGTTCCCATCGCTGCGATATGCAGACATTGCTGCGCATTGAGCGCGCACTTGATCGCCGGATAGCGCGCCCAGACCAGCGCATTGAACAAGTCATGCCAGTTCTGCGCACGGGTGGCGATGCGCCCTTGGGCGATGCGTTGTTCGTAGTGCAGTCCGTCGCCAAGCAAGGCCTCGTCCTGGATGACGAACTGCTTGCCCTGCACGGCCAGCTGCGCGTTGAGCGCAGCAATACCCGGCCAGTCGGCGCCCTCCAACAGATCGGTGTAGTTGGCAAAGTCGCCAAATATGGGCTGTTCAAAACACTGATGCGCCACCTGCTCGCGCGGTGGCGCCAGAAAACGACGCCGGCCTGAGCCGGCGTCATCAGCGGCAAGTGCGCAGGTCACAGCACCTTGAGATCAAACGGCGCGGCCGCCTTGGCATCGACGATGGCATCGCCAAACAGATCGTGCTCATCGCTGTCGGTGATCTCGACATCGACGAACTGGCCGACCCGCAGCTTGGCCTCATCGGCGTTCTGGATATGCACCAGGCCATCGATTTCCGGCGCATCGGCCTTGGAACGGGCCACCGCGATGCCGTCTTCAATGCCGTCGATCAGGCACTGCTGCACGCTGCCGATCTTGGCTTCGAGCTTCGCGGCGGAAATGGCGGCCTGCTTTTCCATGAAACGGGCCAGACGCTCCTGCTTCACTTCTTCGGGAACCGGGTCCGGCAGCTGGTTGGCGGTGGCACCGTCTACCGGCGAATAGGCGAAGGCGCCAACGCGGTCGAGCTGGGCGGTATCCAGGAAGTCGAGCAGCTGCTCGAACTCGGCATCGGTTTCGCCCGGGAAGCCGACGATGAAGGTGGAACGCACGGTGATGTCCGGCGCGATCTCGCGCCAGCGCAACACGCGCTCCAGGGTTTTGTCGACCGCACCCGGGCGCTTCATCAGCTTGAGGATGCGCGGGCTTGCGTGCTGGAACGGGATGTCCAGGTACGGCAGGATCTTGCCCTCGGCCATCAGCGGCACCACGTCATCGACGTGCGGGTACGGATAGACATAGTGCAGACGGGTCCAGGCATCGAGCTCGGACAGCCCCTCGCACAGCGCCTTCATGCGCGTTGCGTACTCCTTGCCGCGCCAGGTGCCCGGCGCGTACTTGCGGTCCACGCCGTAGGCCGAGGTGTCCTGCGATACCACCAGCAACTCACGCACACCACCCTTCACCAAGCGCTCGGCCTCACGCAGCACTTCATCGACCGGGCGCGACACCAGATCGCCACGCATCGAGGGAATGATGCAGAAGCTGCAACGGTGGTTGCAGCCTTCGGAAATCTTCAGATAGGCGTAGTGGCGCGGGGTCAGCTTGATGCCGTAATCCGGCACCAGGTCCACGAATGGATTGTGCTTGGGCGGTAGCGCTGCGTGCACCGCTTCCATCACCGTGGTGTAGTCCTGCGGGCCGGACACCGATAGCACATCCGGGTAATGCTCGCGGATCATGTCGCCCTTCTTGCCCAGGCAGCCGGTGACGATGACCTTGCCGTTCTCGTTCATCGCCTCGCCGATGGCGTCCAGCGATTCGGCAACGGCCGAGTCGATGAAGCCGCAGGTATTGACCACCACCACGTCGGCCGAGTCGTAGGACGGCACGATGTCGTAGCCTTCCACCCGCAGCTGGGTGAGGATGCGCTCGGAATCGACAAGGGCTTTCGGGCAGCCAAGGCTGACGAAGCCGACTTTGGGGTTCAGCTGGGACATGATCTGGAAATCCTGGGGCCGGGCCGGAATGGCAGCAGGGCCGGAAAGCCGGCCAGTATACCGGGCCTGCGCAGCCTCGCCCTGCGGCTGGCTTAATACGTGAGAGAGCTGATAATCAGTCTCATCGCGGGAATGACTGACTAGAGCCCCTCTCCCGTTTACGGGAGAGGGGTTGGGGTGAGGGGAGGCTCTAGCAAGCAAAACCCTTCGCTCCAAAAGCTCCCCCCATCCGCCCTTCGGGCACCTTCCCCCGCAAGCGGGAGAAGGAACACCGCTTTTCGCCCTTCAATCCGGAGCCCACCATGCCCAACTGGATCACCCTCCCCACCCCACTCGGCGCCGTCCGCGCCTGGCAGGCCCTGCCTGCAGGCACCCCTCGCGCCGGGCTGGTGGTGATACAGGAAATCTTCGGCGCCAACGCGCATATCCGCCATGTCGCCGAACAGTACGCTGCCGAGGGCTACGCGGTGCTGGCGCCGTCCTTCTTCGACCTGATCGAGCCGGACCTGCAGCTGGACTACGACACTGCCGGCGTCAGTCGCGGCAAGGCACTGGTCGACGAACTGGGCGTGGACCGCGCGGTTACCGTTGTGGAAAGCGCCGCCGCGACCCTGGCGCAATACGGCATGGTCGGCACCGTCGGCTATTGCTGGGGCGGCACCATCGCCATGCTGGCCGCGCAGCGCCTGGGCCTGCCGTCGGCCAGCTACTACGGCGCGCGCAATGTGTCGTTCCTGGATACACCGTTCAAGGCGCCGGCGATCTTCCACTTCGGCGACCAGGACGCCTCCATCCCGGCCGCCGCCGTTGCAGCGCACCGTGAAAAGCAACCCGACTTGCCTGTATATGTGTATCCAGCCGATCACGCGTTCAACCGCGAGGTCGGCATGCACTACCACGCACCCAGCGCCGACTTGGCGCGCGAACGCACCTTGGCCTTCTTCAGCGAGAACCTGCGATGACCGAAGTTGTGACGTCCGATTTCGTACTTGATACCCGCCTTGCCGCCGACAGCGTTCTGATCGCCGACGGCCCCCTGTCGCAGATCCGCCTGATGAATGACGACCGCTTTCCGTGGGTTGTACTGGTGCCGCGCGTGCCTGAGGCCAGCGAGTGGATCGACCTGGACGGGGCCCAGCAACGGCTGCTGCTGGCCGAAATCAACCAGATCTCCCAGCACCTGAAGCACAAGCCCAATGTCAGCAAGATCAATATCGGCGCCCTGGGCAATATCGTGCGCCAGCTGCATGTGCATCTGATTGGCCGCAACGAAAACGATGCCGCATGGCCCGGCCCGGTCTGGGGCAATGGCAAGGCCCAGCGCTTCGACCCGGAGGTGCTGGCCGAACGTGTCGAAATCTGGCGCCAGCGGCTACGATAAGCACCTTCTCCCCTTACGGACTCCGCAAGCCGATGCGCTCCAATCTGATCGCCGCCCTGATCCTGATCATCGTTGGCCTGTTCTTCCTGGCCAAGAACCTTGGCTGGATCAACGGCAACATCGGCACCATGCTCGCCACCTGGTGGCCGGCCATTCTGGTTGCCGTCGGTATCGGCATGTTGTTCGGGCGCGGCAAGTAAGCCGCTGCGCCGGATCCTGCATAAAGAAAAGGCGCCTGACGGCGCCTTTTTCATTCCAGCCCGCAGCACTCAGGTACGCGGCAAGGTAACGCCGGTCTGGCCCTGGTACTTGCCACCGCGATCCTTGTACGAGGTTTCGCAGACATCGTCCTTGTCGGCCTGGAAGAACAGCATCTGCGCCACGCCTTCGTTGGCATAGATGCGGGCCGGCAGTGGCGTGGTGTTGGAGAACTCCAGCGTCACATGACCTTCCCACTCCGGCTCCAGCGGGGTGACGTTGACGATGATGCCGCACCGCGCATAGGTACTCTTGCCCAGGCACACCACCAGGGTGTCACGCGGGATGCGGAAGAACTCCACCGTGCGCGCCAGTGCGAACGAATTCGGCGGGATGATGCACTCATCGGCCTCGATATCGACAAAGCTCTTCGGGTCGAAGTGCTTGGGGTCGACAATGGTCGAGTTGATGTTGGTGAACACCTTGAATTCACGCGAGCAACGCACGTCGTAGCCATAGCTGGAAGTGCCGTAACTGACGATGCGCTGGCCGTCCACCTGCTTGACCTGGCCGGCTTCGTACGGCGAGATCATGCCGTGCTGTTCGGACATTTGGCGGATCCAACGGTCGCTCTTGATGCTCATTCAATGGTCCTGTTCACGTTGTGCCGCAGCATGCCTGCGGCCGGGGGTGGTCGATTCTAGCTTAGAGCCGGCGCCGGGCCGTAGCCAATCCTCGCCGCCCACACCTTTCCCACGCCTATATATAAGAAGGGCCCGCATTCGCGGGCCCCATCCCGGCACCTGCCGGTGCCAGATTCACGTCAGCGAGGACAGGATCGGAATGCTGGCGCGTGGGCGCTTGGCCAATTCCTCGGTCATCCGCTGCGCCGCTGCCAGATAGGCCTTCGCAGCTGCCGACTCAGGCTGGGCAACGACGATCGGTGCGCCAACATCGCCCTGCTCACGGATGCCGATGTCCAGCGGCAACGAGCCCAGCAACGGCACCCCGTACTGCTCGGCCATCCGCTGACCGCCGCCTTCGCCGAACAGATGCTCGACATGGCCGCAGTTGCTGCAGGTATGCACCGCCATGTTCTCGATGATTCCCAACACCGGCACTTCAACCTTCTCGAACATATTCAATGCCTTGCGCGCATCCAGCGTGGCAATGTCCTGCGGCGTGGTGACGATCACCGCACCGGCGACCGGGATCTTCTGCGACAGCGTCAGCTGGATGTCGCCCGTACCGGGCGGCAGGTCGATCAACAGGAAATCCAGGTCATCCCACAGCGTGTCGTTGAACAGCTGGGTCAGCGCCGAGGTAGCCATCGGCCCACGCCAGATCATCGGTGAGTCCGGCTCGATCAGGAAACCGATCGACATCGCCTCGACCCCGAATGCCCGCAGCGGCTCGATGGATTTGTTGTCCGGGCTCTCCGGCCGCCCACTCAAACCCAGCATGGCCGGCACGCTGGGCCCATAGATATCGGCATCCAGCACACCCACCCGGGCACCCAACGCTTTCAGCGCCAGGGCCAAATTCACCGCCGTGGTGGACTTGCCCACCCCGCCCTTGCCAGAGCCCACCGCAATGACATTGCGGATACGTGAATGGGGGGATAGCCCCTTCTGCACTTTGTGGGCACCGCCCAATGTGATCGAACCGCCCACCATGACTCCCGCATTCCCAGACTAGGCCGGAACTATAGCGTCAAGCAGAAAGCCACGGTCAGGGACGGCTTTGCTGAATTCGCCGCGGCACTTTACTGAAATTGGTATTTCATTTTGCATTTCAAGCACTTATGAGCAGGAGCTTAACCGTTGACTAAAAATGTTAACCGTGTGTTAATCCAAAGTTATCGGCAGATGAAACTTTTTTGAAACCAGGATGAAGGCCCTGTTTTTGCCGAGCCAAGGCCGACAACAACGACTCCATGAGGGAGATTCAATGGCAAATCACAAGTCGCTCAGCCGTCACCCGCTGAGCCTGGCGCTGACATCAGCACTTTTCGTAGCCGTGGCCGGACCCGCCTTCGCGCAGGACACTCCCGCAGCGGAGGCCGCAAAGACTGCTGAAGACAAGGAGGCCACCCAGCTTGACCGGATCACGGTCACCGGCTCGCGCATTTACCGCGCAGGCTTCGACACGCTTGAGCCCGCCGCTGTTGTAAACCGCGAGACCATGGAGGCCTATGGCCAGACCAACCTGATCGACGCGCTGACGACGGTGCCTGGCATTTCCGCCGGTGTCAGCTCGCGTGGCGACCAGGCCGGCTTCGGCGCCGGTGTGAACTTTGCCAGCCGCTTCGGCCTGGGCAGCAACCGCCTGTTGACCCTGGTCAACGGCCGCCGTTACGTAACCTCGACCCCGCCGACCATCTTCGGCGCAGGCGGTGGTTCAGGCATCCAGGTTGATATGAATGCGATCCCGAGCATCATGGTCGACCGCATTGAAAACCTGAGCGTCGGCGGTGCTCCAACCTACGGCTCCGACGCCATCTCCGGCGTGACCAACATCATCCTGCGCGAGAAGTTCCAGGGCGCAGAAGTCGAGCTGGGCTACGGCACCACCAGCAAGCACGACAACGACCGTTATTCGTGGGCAGCCATCTTCGGCACCAATTTCGCTGACGACCGCGGCAACATCACGATTGCAGCCGAGCTCGACAACAGCGAAGGCGTCAACGCCCTTCAGCGTGACTTCTACCGCAAGGGCTACAGCCTGCAGGCCAACCCGACCGCCGCCAACGCAGCGCTGTGGCAGCCGGGCCGCACCCCGGGCAGCGACGGCCGCATCGACGGCGGCATTCCGTTCAATACCGGCCCGGCCGACGGCATCGCCGATCAGGTCTGGATCCAGAATCGTCGTATCGCCAGCATGACCTTCGGCGGTCTGATCGTTCCAAATGTCGCCAACTATCAGCGCGACCCGCTTGGCGCCATCGCCGGCTTCGGTCCGCAGAACAAGCTGTGGCAGTTCAACAACTCGGGTAACCTGGTCGAGTTCGACCCGGGTACCAGCTATGCGGGCGGCAATGCCTCCGGTGGCGACGGCCTGAATCTGAACGAGACGTTGCCGCTGATCGCTGATCTTGAGCGCCGTACCGTTTATGCCAACGGCAGCTTCGACTTCACCGACTCCGTGCGCGGCTTCTTCGAACTGTCCCGCTACGAAGCCACCGCACGCGAAACCCTGGACCAGAACGTATACAACGCGATCTCGTTCGGCCGCGCCAACAACAACGGCACCGGCGCCCTGAGCGGCGCCCTGCTGTTCAACGCCAACAACCCGTACCTGAGTGCCGAGTCGCGCAAGATCCTGGCTGACAATGGCATCACCCAGTTCCGCCTGTCGCGCTCCTCGCGCGACCTGAGCATGAACAACTCGAGCACTGAAACCCGTCTGACCCGCGCTGTCATCGGCGCCGACGGCTACTTCGACATCGGCCAGCGCAACTTCAACTGGGAGGCCAGCGTTGTTCATGGCCGCGGTGACTTCGATTACCTCGGCACGGGCCTGATCCAGCAGAATTTCATCAACGCCATCAACGTCAAGCGCGATGCTTCGGGCAACATCGTCTGTGACTCGGCCGCTGCCGGCACCACCGTCGATGCCGCCTGCCGTCCGTTGAACCTGTTCGGTGAAAACCAGGCATCGCGCGAAGCACTGGACTACGTCTCCACCAACACCGTCGCCAAGGCACAGACCCGCCAGACCGTGATCAACGCCTCCATTACCGGCGGCCTGTTCGACCTGCCGGGTGGTGAGTTCGCGGTTGCCGGTGGTTATGAACACCGCCGCGAAGAAGGCTCCTTCACCCCGAGCGAGTACCAGCGCCTGGGCCAGGGCCGTTCGGTGCCGATCCAGTCCGCTCACGGCGAATACAACACCAATGAACTGTTCGCCGAGTTCCTCGCGCCGCTGTTCAACCCGGATTGGGGCCTGCCGGGCCTGCACCGCCTGGACATCACCGGCAAGGTACGTCGCGTCGACAACTCAGTCGCTGGTGGCTTTACCGCATTCACGTACGGCCTGCAGTACGAGCCGTTCGCAGGCATCCAGCTGCGCGGTAACAAGACCCAGTCGATGCGCGCACCGTCGATTGCCGAGCTGTACACCAACCAGCAGCCGGCCTTCTACGCCATTCCGGAAGTCTGCACCCTGGCATCGATCGGCGGCGGCGCCAACCCGACCGTGCGTCGCAACAACTGCAATGCATTCTTCGCTGCCTACCCGAGTGTGAACCCGTCGTCCTTCGTTGCTTCGCCGACGACCACGCTGGGCTCCAGCAACGGCTACACCGGCCTGAAGAACGAAAGGGCGGAGTCGTGGACCGCCGGCATTGTCTTTGCACCGGAATGGCTCAACGGCCTGCGCGTCGCCGCTGACTGGTACGACATCGAAATCACCGATGTCATCACCGCCCTCAGCCCGAACGACATCATCACCGGCTGCTTCGACAACCCGAGCTTCAACGCCAGTGACGTCGCCAATGCAAACCGCTTCTGCAGCCTGGTTACCCGTGACCCGGTCACCGCTGCCGCCACCGACATCAAGACCCAGTACGGCAACGGCCCGGTCCTGATGTTCCGCGGCTGGACCGCCGAAGTGGACTACCGTTTGGAGATGGACCGTTTCGGTCGCCTGGACCTCGGCTTCTACGGCTATATGCCGAAGAACCGTGGTCAGGCCGCCAGTGCGGACGTTCCGTTCGTGGAACAGGTCGGCACCTTCACTGAGCCGAAGCGCCAGTTCCGCTGGACCGCCCAGCACAAGATCGGCAACTGGAGCGCAGGCTTCGCGGCGAACTACACCAGCAGCGCACAGTTCAGTCTGGTCGCCACCCCGGAAAGCCGCCAGTACTTCGTCCGCGACAGCTGGACCACCTGGGATGCAAACGTCAGCTACCGCTTCACCGAGAATGCACGCCTGAACTTGGCGGTCATCAACCTCACTGACGACGTCGGCCCGTTCCCCTACGTGCTCGACTCGCTGGGCCGCCGCTTCATGCTGTCCCTGCGTTACAAGTTCCAGTAAGTAATAGTTGAAAAGCGTTGAAAACAAGGCCCGGCAATCGCCGGGCCTTGTTTTTTTTGGGAATCGCCAGCGAAGGACCCGGCGCGATGCCAGGCGTTTCGAGCCAGCACTCGTGCTCGGTTGGGCTGCAGACAAAGCGCGCGGATCACCTGCTCGTATCACCTTCCCTGATTTGATCCCGGCGATAGTACGGGCCCTCGAATAATCGGTTCTCTCACAGCAGAAGATGCATCCCGGGGAGATCAATCTGCCGCCTTGGATCCCGGCACTCCGCCGCGAACCCTTGCCAACTGCGCCAGCCCGGTGAAAACCGTCGCAACCAGCCACCTCACACCATCTCTCAAATGCTCTCGAATTTGAGGATGGCTGAATGTCTACCAGGGTTGAATGCGCGCGGCCGCCTTGAAAACTCACAGGGCGCCACCGCCCCCCCCCCCCCTCTACATCATTTCAATTGACTGATTTTTACAAAATTGGTGCACAGACGTAATTAGTTCGTTAAAGTCAGGTTACGTTCATGGCAAAAACACCTTCAGTTCTTGTCCGATGTCAACAAGACAACTCCTGAAGCACTGCCGGGGCTACAACTTCCAGATTGAGTAGGGGACATACTTCAGTGAAGACGTACAAGCGCAGTTCCATCAAACGCAGCGCGCTCACCAGCGCCTTGTTGACCGCAGTTTTGATCCCGGCCGCCGCGATGGCCCAGGATGAAGCGCGCAGTGCCAAGACCTTGGACAAGGTCACGGTCACCGGCTCGCTCATCCCCCAGACTCAGATCGAGACCGCGACCCCCGTCACGGTCATCACTGCTGAAGACATCAAGTCGCGTGGTTTCAGCTCGGTCACCGAAGTTCTTCAGAAAAATTCAATGTCGACCGGTGGCGTGCAGGGTGCACAGACCTCCGCCTCGTTTACCCAGGGTGCGGAGACAGTCAGCTTGTTCGGCTTGCCGCCGGGCTACGTCAAGTACCTGATCGATGGCCGGCCGATGTCCAACTATCCGGCCCTCTACAACGGCAGCGATACGTTCAACAACATCAGCGGCATTCCTGTTGACTTGATCGAACGCATCGAGATCCTCCCGGGCGGACAGTCCTCTCTCTACGGCTCAGATGCGATTGCCGGCGTCATCAACGTCATCCTGAAAAAGAGCATGGATGGCACGGTGATGACCATCCGCGGTGGTGGATATGCTGAGGGTGGCGGTGGAAGCTTCCGCGCCAGCATTGCCGATGGATGGACTTCGGCTGATGGTCGCGTGAACATCTTGGGCGGCATCCAGCACGAAGAGCGTAAGCCGATCTGGGGCTACCAGCGCGATCTGACCAAGCAGTTCAATCCGGACGGTTATTCTCCCGCGCTGGCCAGTCGAGATTTCGTGGTTCTTGGCTACGAAACCAGCTATCGATTCCCTGATCCAAACAACTGCGAAAACCTGAAGGGCTTGTTTGGCGGCACCGAGGGTCTGCAGCAGCGGCCCGGTTTCGGCGACGAATATTACTGTGGTTCATTCAACACAGCAGGCTACCGCACGCTGATGAACGAGAAGACTTCCACGCAGGCGTATCTGCATGGCACCTTCGACGTAAACGACAACCTGCAGCTTTATGGCGATGTTCTTTATAGCCACGATCAGACCAAATATCACTCTGGATCCGGCTATCTGTGGTGGGGCACGGGTGCAGATTTCGGCTACTACTATGACCCGAGTCTTGGCGATCTGGTGAACCTGCAGCGCGCGTTCGCACCGGAAGAAATGGGCCCGGGCGGTTTCAACAATACAATGTCGCGAGACACGGGCGAATCCGTCCGAGTGACCTTTGGCGCCAAAGGCGTATTTGGAGGCACCAACTGGGACTACGACTTCGGCGGCACCTACACCAAGTACGAATTGGACGAGAACAGCTTCGTCCGTTACGCAGACAAGGTTGATCAGTTCTTCATTGATCGAGTCCTCGGCGCTGAACAGGGCCTAGACCCGCTATATGGTGCTTACCCGGTATACACGCCCAACTACGCCGCATTCTTCTCGCCGATCACGCCGGAAGAATTCGCCAGCTTTACCGGCCGTGCTTCCAGCAAGAGCAAGACCTCCGACGCGATGCTGCGTGCACAGGTAACCAATGGATCCCTGTTCACGCTGCCCGGCGGCGATGCCGGCATCGCCGTTGTCGCCGAGTTCGGCAAGCAGAAGTGGGACTACACCCCTGATGCGGGCTACATGGATGGCTCGATCTGGGGACAGACGGCTGTCGCCGGTGGCGGTGATCGTGACCGCTATGCGGTCACCTCCGAATTGCGTCTTCCGTTGTGGGAGCCGCTGACGATTTCGCTGTCAGGCCGTTACGATGCTTTCAAGGCAGGTAGCCAGACCATCGACAAACCGACCTACGCGGTCAGTCTGGAGTATCGCCCGATCGACTCGCTGCTATTCCGCGGCAAGTATGGCACCGCATTCCGCGCCCCAACCCTGTCAGATCTCTACCAAGGCGAGAGTGGCTACTACAGCCGCGTCATTGACTACTATCAGTGCTCGCAGCGCGGCTTCGGCCCAGGCGATATTGATAACTGCCCCACCGCCTACTCCAATCGCCAGTTCTTCGGCACCCAGGTTGGCAGCACTGAACTGAAGCCGATCAATGCAGACGTCTGGAGTGCAGGCTTTGTCTGGTCTCCGCTTGATCGGATGGCGTTGACCGTTGACTACTTTAACTGGGATATCTCGGACGAGGTCACCCAGCAGAGCGCCAACCAACTGTCGATGCAGGACTACCGCTGCCGCACTGGCGTCGACGATGTCAACTCGCCGCTCTGCCAGATCACCATGGATCAGGTGACGCGTAACTCCGCAGGTAACATCACAGAGATTTTCACCCCGAAGGTGAATGTCTCCAATCAGCAACTCAAGGCGATCAACGCTTCATTCAACTACGGCTACGATTTCGGCAACTGGGGCGACCTAAGTGTTCGTGCCAGCTACACGCAGAAGCTGAGCCACAAGTACCAGCAGTATCCGGAAGACAGCTACATTGACCTGCTGAACGACCCCTATTGGAGCTCGGATCCGAAGCGTAAGGCCGACGGATCTCTGACCTGGGCAAAGGGCAACTTCTCTGCAACTTGGTACGTGAACTGGATCGACTCCACCCCCAACTATGCTGCCACGATCAGCGACCTTGGCTATGCAAGCAATCGCGCAGCGAAGTTCGGCTCTTATAGCAAGCACAACGCCAGCATCTCCTACCAGCTGTTTGAGGGCATGGATGTGTCGTTCATGGTGAACAACGTGTTCAACAAGATGCCGCCGTACGATTTCTCGTACCCTGGCACCTCGAACGCGCCGTACAACTCGTACAACTTCGACGTATACGGACGTGCTTACTACATCGAAGCACGCTACGCATTCGGCAAGAAATGATTGCCAGCTGAACCCTGGCGATTGAAAGACAAAGGCCCCGTCGTTATGACGGGGCCTTTTTGAATTCCCATTTATAGAAATCACCGACGTCGAGTCGCCACATTGCCTACCCGCCGTCGAACTCAGCGGAATCAGCCCGTTATTCACCAGCTTGACCGAACAAGCTGGCAAGATAGCTCCAGGCAGCAGATGCGCTACCTGGGTGGGCAGTCGACCGGCGCGACCGCGGTGTACCGCGGTGACCTGCCACCTCTGGGGAATGCTGCGGACGGTCTGTCGGACCGTCAGCGAGAAGCATGCTTCCCGATCACACGCTGGAACCGCTCTCCCCGGTCAACAGCTGCGCAAGGGGATCGACGGCTGCACCATATCGCTTCCAGCGCCCGATGTAATCCCTGGTCACCTTTGATCGAACCTGAACGACACTGGCTGTCGCAACGGGCGCGGCATTCTCCTCAAAACGAAGGCACGCGTCATTCCATTCCAAACCGCAGAATTCAATGATTCTCCGGGTCTGACCTTCTTGATCGTCAACAAGATCTTCATAGTTGACTATCAGGATGCGGTCACCCAACCGATCACACCAATAGCGCATCAGCCGATCAAACATCTGGTAATAGCGCCCTGTATCGAGTAGATCGAACGAATAGTCGTAGACGGAAGATGTCAATGAAAACAGCTGCCTGAAGTTGCTCAGACATGTATCCATGCTGTCACGCCGTAGAAGCACGATCCGCGCAGCAGGCAACGCCATGGCGATGTGCCCGAGATACAAAAAATTATGCGGTAGCTTGTCAACGAAGCGCGAGCAACCAGCCGTACCGGGCCGGGTTGACTCTACATAGGCCTCACCAAGCGCCTTCCAGTCTATCCCATGCAATGCGATCATCGTCTCGATATCGGTCACCGCATTGGTACGCGTGCCGGAAAAGCGCTTGACAGTCACCGGAAAGTTCTCAAGCTCGCCAGCCGAATGAACGTCAGGATGACTGGAAACGATGCGCTCAACTAGGGTAGTGCCACTTCGTGGCATTCCCACAACGAAAATGGGCTCTTCGCTAGCCGCTCCTGGCGAAACATCGCCCACGCCATCGAAGGCTTCGCGCAAGCCCTCAAACAAGATTAAGTCTTTTTCAGACTGATAATTACGCAGCGATTTTTGCGAATCCTTGGCCTTGGTATAACTCGCGAAAGCTGAAGGGTAATCGCCTACATCCTCCAGCTCTTTCGCCAGTGCGAGATTGACGTACAGGCACCCTTCGGAACTCTGACCAGCCAACTCAAGTGCCTGCGCATAGAGCGCGACATTGTTCTCATCACTCCGCCAGCGACGCAGATTGGCCAGCGACGTATAGGCCCTCCAATAGGTTGGCGCCAGCTCCAGACATCGACGATAAGCTGACTCCGCATCTGCAATTCGACCGGAGAACAGCAGCGACGTTGCATGGTTGTAATGAAAAACCGCTTCACCAGGCAATTTGCCAACAGCGGCCGTGAATGCTTCCAACGCACGGACGTGTTCATTGAGCCGGGTAAAAACCACGCCAAGTGTATCCAGCGTGTGCGCATCCTCGGGCTCAAGCGCTGCCGCTGCCTCGGCATACTGGAATGCTTCCTGCGGCGCGCGCAACGCGACAAGGAGGCGCGCCATCTGGGTTGCGTAATCCGCACGCTCGGGACTGATTCGCGTGGCCATGCGCAGATGCACAATTGCCGCTTTCATATGCCCCAACTCCATCGCCGCCACACCTGCGACAAAGTGGACCCCGCCATGTTCCACGCCAGACTCAAGCAAGTGCTGCGCTACGGCCCAAGCTTCACGCCATTGTTTGCGGTTCAGCGCTTCCACCGCTCGAGCGTAGAGTTGCATCACCTGCTGGCTCATCAAAGCACCTGACACTTATTTGGAAATGCGGGTTCCTATCGTATCCGACAAGCTCAACTTCGCGAGCAGGAGGTCAGGAATTCTCAAGCAACACGCGCGCCGCGTTATGCCCAGGCGCCCCCGTAACCCCACCGCCCGGATGCGTGCCCGAACCGCATAGATAGAGTCCGGGCAACGCCCCCTTGTAGCCAGCCTGCCCCAGCATCGGCCGTGCGTTGAACAGCTGATTCAAGCTCAACGCGCCGTGGAAGATATCGCCGCCGATCAGGCCGAACGTGCGCTCAAGATCCAACGGACTCATGATCTGCCGGCCCAGCACGGAAGCTGCAAAGCCCGGCGCATGCTTGTCGACGGTGGCGATCATCAGATCTGCGACTTCTTCGCGGTGATCGTCCCAGCTGCGTCCATCCGGTAGCTGCGGGGCTACGTGCTGGCAGAACAGACTCGCAACATGCTGCCCGGCTGGCGCCAATGAATCATCCAAGGTGCTGGGAATCAGCATCTCGACGATCGGTTCGCGTGACCAACCATATTGACGCGCATCCAGATAGGCGCGGTCCATGTAGTCCAGGCTGGGCGCGATGATTATCCCTGCGGTCAAATGATCACCGCCCCCCGGCAGGTCGCTGAAATCAGGTAACCGCGACAGCGCCACGTTCATGCGGAACGTGCCCGAGCCGCAACGCCAATTGGCCATGCGCTCCAACGTGGCCGCAGGTACATCGGCAGGATCGAACAGACGCTCGTAAAGCAGCTTCGGATTGACGTTGGCAACGATGGCCGAGCCACGCAGCACTTCGCCACCCGCCAGTGCAACGCCGACTGCACGCCCCTGCTCTACCAGCACCTTCTCGACGGCGGCATCGGTACGAATCTCGGCACCAGCTTCGACCGCCGCACGTCCCATCGCCTGGGTGATCGCGCCCATGCCGCCGATTGCGTGCCCCCAGGCACCTTTGACGCCGTTGCTTTCGCCAAACACGTGATGCAACAGCACATAGGCGGTGCCGGGCGCATACGGGCTGGCGTAGTTGCCGACGATGCCGTCGAAGCCGAACAAGGCCTTGATCGGCGCGCTTTCAAACCAGCGGTCCAGGTATTCGGCCGCGGAGATGGTGAATAGATCCATCAGCTCCTGTTGAAGCGCCGGATCCAGGCGCTGCAGCTGCCGGCCCAACTGCCCTGCTTTCCACAGCTCGGGCAATGCGCGCAACCAGCTCGCGCCGCTGATATTGGGCGGCGCCTGCAGTGCCTGCGCACGCAACACATCTGCGAATATCTCCAGCCGCTGTTCGTACTCCGGCAAGCGCGCTGCATCACGCGCCGAAAAGCGTGCGACCTGCTCGGCGGTACGCCCGGCACCTGCCAGCAGGTACTCGCCATTGCCCAAGGGCAGGAAGTTGTTGAGTTTGCGCGACACCACCCGCAGGCCATGCCGCTCCAGCTCCAGCTCGGCTATCACCTTGGGCTGCAGCAGCGACACCGTATAAGAGGCCACCGAATTGCGGAACCCGGGGTGGAATTCCTCGGTTACCGCTGCGCCGCCCACCACACCGCGTCGCTCCAGTACCAATACGCGCTTGCCGGCCTTGGCCAGGTAGGCCGCACACACCAGCCCGTTATGGCCGCCGCCGATCAGGATCGCGTCCCACTGCTTGGTCGATGTCTTGGTCATTGCAGCTGTATAGCATCGGCCCGCCATCACCGCCCATAGGAATAAGCCGGCGGCCACCCATTACCTTCTACACCCCTTCCGCATCGGTTTCAGGCGTATCTTCCTGCTTCGGCCCCGGATTCCGAGGCCCCACTCATGCTTCGAAACCGGCCCGGAGGCCTTTCCCGTGATCGTTCGCAAACCCCAGATTCTCCTGCTGTCGCTGGCCGTCGCCGCCGCGCTGACCGGCTGCCCCAAGCAGGAAGAGCAGTCCCCGCCGGCGGCCACCGCCGCTGCCCCGGCCGCCCCTGCTGCCAATGAGCTGAAGCTGGACGAGTCCAAGCTGCCGGCCTACAACGCCTTCACTGCCGCCGACCTGGACGCCAGCAAGGACGCGTGTACCGATTTCAACGGTTACGTGAACGAAAAGTGGCTCAACGCCAATGAAATTCCGGCCGACCGCACCAGCTGGGGCGCCTTCACCATCCTCGACGAACGCTCGGTTGCCGTGCAGCACCAGCTGGCCGAGCAGGCCGCGGCGATGAAGAACGCCACCGGCATCGAGAAGATCGTCGGTGACTTCTGGGCCGCCGGCATGGACGAGGCCAAGATCAATAGCCTCGGCATCACCCCGCTGAAGGCCGACCTGGCCGCCATCGACGGCCTGCAGAACACCGCCGCGCTGGCCGATTACCTGCGCACCACCGCCGCCAAGGGCGAGAATTTCCTGTTCGGCTTCGGCCCGGAAGCGGACTTCAAGAACTCGGCCATGAACATGGCCTACGCCAGCCAGGGCGGCCTGGGCCTGCCGGACACCACTTATTACACCGACGCCAGCAAGGCCGACAAGCTCAACGCCTACAAGGCCCACGTGGCCAAGGTGCTGGAACTCAGCGGCGTGCCCGCAGCTGATGCCGCCAAGCAGGCCGAGGACGTGATCAAGTTCGAAACCCGCCTGGCCAAGGCTTCCAAGTCCAGCGTCGAGCTCTCGCGCGACGTTTCGCTGTACTACAACCCGGTCACCGTGGCCGATGCCGACAAGCTGACCCCGAACTTCAGCTGGGCTGCCTTCTTCCAGGCGCAGGGCGTTGCTGCACCGGAGAAGTTCTCGCTGGCCATGCCCGCCTTCCACGCGGAAGTGAGCAAGATGCTGGCCGATACCGACCCAGCTGCATGGCGCGCCTACCTGCGCTTCCACACCGTGGACGGCGCCGCCCCCTACCTGAGCAATGAGTTCGTGCAGGAGAACTACGCGTTCTACGGCAAGGAACTGAACGGCCAGAAGGAAATCAAGCCGCGCTGGAAGCAGGTACTGGGCACGATTGAAAGCGATGCCGGTGACGCCTTCGGCCAGATGTACGTCAAGGTCGCCTTCTCGCCGGAGTCCAAGGCCAAGATGGAAGAGCTGGTCAAGAACCTGGCCGGCGCCCTGAAGGACCGTATCCAAGGCCTGGCCTGGATGAGCGACGAAACCAAGGCCAAGGCCATCGCCAAGTGGGAAACCTTCACCCCGAAGATCGGCTACCCGGACAAGTGGCGTGACTGGAGCGGCCTGAGCACCACCCACGACGACTACCTGGGCAATGTGCGCGCTGCCAATGCCTTCAACTACAAGTGGGCGCTGGCCAAGATCGGCCAGCCGGTGGACAAGACCGAGTGGGGCATGACCCCGCAAACGGTCAACGCCTATTACAACCCGCTGCAGAACGAGATCGTGTTCCCGGCCGCCATCCTGCAGCCGCCGTTCTTCGATCCGAACGCCGACGACGCGCTGAACTACGGCGGCATCGGTGCCGTCATCGGCCATGAAATGACCCACGGTTACGACGACCAGGGCAGCCGCTTCGGCCCGACCGGCAACTTCGAAAACTGGTGGACCCCGGCGGATTCGAAGGGCTTCGCAGGCCTGACCGGCAAGCTGGTCAACCAGTTCAACGAGTACAAGGTGGGCGACCAGAGCGTCAACGGCTCGCTGACCCTGGGCGAGAACATCGCCGACCTGGGTGGCCTGGCCACCGCCTACGACGCGCTGCAGAAGGCGTCGACCGGCAAGGAAGACGCCAAGGTTGACGGCTTCACCCGTGACCAGCGCTTCTTCTTCAACTGGGCCACCGTGTGGCGCACCAAGTACACCGCCGAGAACGCCAAGGTCCGCCTGGCGACCGATCCGCACGCCCCGGCGCAGTTCCGCGCCATGGGTGCGCCGTCGAACCTGCCGACCTTCGCAGCTGCGTTCCAGTGCAAGGCCGGCTCGCCGATGGTCCGTGCTGGCGACAAGCAGGTGGTGATCTGGTAATCGCTGCCCCGCAGTGAGACCCAAACAAGGCCCGGCATTGCCGGGCCTTGTTTTTTGCCAGCTGCCAAAGGCGGTTGTGGGAGCGGCGTCAGCCGCGAAGCTGACCCAGCCAAAGCGCCCCGAATAAACGTAATCCCGGCAGTGCCAACCTCATCGTTTGCGTTTGCTTCGCGGCTGACGCCGCTCCCACAAACTCCGGGGCTAGCAACTCTCACAGTATCGGATAGCGAACCTGGCCCTCGCTCCAGCACGCAATCCCGGCTATGCCGCCTGCCTCATCTGCTGTGGCTTCGCGGCTTACGCCGCTCCTACAAGAATCCCGGCTTCGCTTGTGGGAACGGCGTCAGCCGTGAAGCTCAGGCACCGCCAGCTTCGCGGCTTGCGCCGCTCCTACAACCGCCGGTTTTGATGCAGTACCCAAATCCGTGCCCTGCCCCGGCACCAATCCCGCGCCAGCTTGTTAAACTCCGCCCACTTTGTCCTTCTGCGGATATGCACCACATGCCAAACGTTCGCCCACTTACCCTGGCCCTGGCCTTCTCTCTGGTGACGGTACTGTCCACCAACGATGCGCAGGCCGCCCGCAAAAAACCTGCGGCCCGGGCACCGGCAGTGAGCGCGGCCTGTACGGACTTCTACGAAACCACCAACGGCAACTGGCTCAAGGCCAACCCGGTGCCGCAGACCGGCGCGGTCAGCGCCTTGGGCACCCTGGCAGACAATGCCCGCACCCAGCAGCGTCAGCTGCTTGATCGCGCGATGACCGCCCCGCAGGGCAACGTACAGAAGCTGCTGGGCGACTTCTGGGCCAGTGGCCTGGATGAGGCCGCCGTGGAAGCCGACGGCTCCAAGCCGATCGCACCACTGCTGACCCGCATCAACGCGATCAAGAAGGCCAAGGACATCCCGGCCTCGATTGCCGCGCTGCACCAGGTCGGCATCCCGGTGGCGTTCAACTTCGCCCCGGACGTGGACCTGAAGGCGCTGGACCGCCACATCGGCTACTTCATGCAGGGCGGCACCGGCCTGCCGGACCCGGCGTTCTATACCCGCACCGATGCCGACACCGTTGCGCTGATGGGCCGTTACCGCGCCTATGTGAAGCAGATCCTGGCGCTGACCGGCACCCCGGCCGCGCAGCTTGATGCCGAATCGGCGCTGGTCATCCAGCTGGAAACCGAACTGGCGCGCAGCGCGCACTCGGTCGCCGACATCAACAACCCGTTCAACAACTACGCGCCGGTCTCCACCAAGGACTTGAACAGCCGTTACCGCAACCTGCAGCTGGACGCCTTCCTCAAGGCCCAGGGCGTGAACGACGACCTGGTGTCGTTGGCCGATCCGGCCCTGTTCCAGCAGCTCAACAGCATGGTCAGCCGCCTGCCGGCCAACCAGTGGAAGGCCTACCTGCGCTGGCGCGTGGGTGACTCGATGTCGCCGTACCTGTCCAAGGCCTACCGCGATGCCGAGTTTGAGTTCCGTGGCCGCGTGCTGCGTGGCCAGACCATCGCCCCGGCGCGTCCGGAAGCCGTGCTTGACGCCATCAACGTGGCCGCCGGCCCGATGCTGGGCCACGAGTACGCCAACACCTACCTGAACCGCGACACCCGCCGCCAGGCCGGCATCATGGTCGACCAGATCCGCGAAGCGCAGATCGCCGCGGTCAAGCGCAGCACCTGGCTCAGCGCCGAGGCCAAGACCGAGGCCGAAGCCAAGCTGGCAGCGATGAAGATCGAGATCGGCACGCCGCTGCGTGACCTGGACTACACCGTGCAGCCGATGGGCCGTGGCAGCTTTGGTGGCAACATGCTGATCGCCTCCACCTGGCGCCACGCCCAGGAAATGAAGCGCATCGGCAAGGGCAATGCCGACCGCCGCTGGGACGTGCTGCCGCAGCAGCCGTCCATCGCCTACGACATCGCCCAGAACCGTCTGATCGTCACCGCTGCCGCACTGCAGGGTCCGATCTTTGCCGGCAACGCCAGCAATGCCGAGAAGTTCGGTGCCTTCGGTGGCCTGGTCGCGCACGAAGTCAGCCGTGCCATCGACGTCAAGGGCGCCATGATCGACGCCAAGGGCGAGCTGCGCAGCTGGTGGACGCCGGCCGACAAGAGTGCCTGGACGCTGCTGGGCAACCGCGTCGCCGCGCAGTACAGCGGCTACCCGTTCCCGGGCGTCAAGGACGCCAAGGTCAATGGCGAATTGACCCGCGACGAAAACATGGCCGATATCTCGGGCATGGAGATCGCCTTCGAGGCCTTCAGCGCTGCCCAGTCTGACGCCAAGCCGGCCGACAAGCAGGACTTCTTCAAGGGTTGGGCCAGCTTGTGGGCGCAGCAGCTGTCGCCGAACGAAGCCGTGCAGCGTCTGCGCACCGACGTACGTGCACCGGGCCGCTGGCGCAGCAACGCCCCGCTGTCCAACCTGCCGGCATTCGGCGCCAGCTTCAGCTGCAAGCCGGGCCAGCCGATGCAGCGCACCGACGCCGAGCAGATCAAGATCTGGCGTTGATGCGGTTGCGGTATTGAAGAAAGCAGAAAGGCGCGGATTCCGCGCCTTTCTGCGTTTTGGTCGTTTGCTTTCTGTAGTGCCGAGCCCAGCACGGCGGGTGCGGTTCCGGGGGTTCCACATTCCGGGCCATG
>NZ_JBDJMY010000029.1:0-54908 GCF_039674165.1 Stenotrophomonas terrae | reverse complement strand
GCCGAGCCATGCTCGGCAGAGGCCTTCCCGGGAAAGCCCATGCCGAGCATGGCTCGGCACTACAGAAGACGCTGCGATCCTTCTTGAGCAACGCCCCCTTGAGTCAAGGGGGCGTGCCGAAGATCGGGGGTCTTACTGCAGCAGCGAACGCAGCATCCAGGCGTACTTTTCATGGATCTGCAGGCGCTGGGTCAGCAGGTCCTCGCTGGGGGCGTCGTCGGCGTCATCGGCCTGGTCCAGCACCTTGCGTGCGGTGCGGCAGACCGCTTCGTTGCCGACCACCAGCTGGCGCACCATTTCACGCCAATCGGCGCTGTCGTTCAGGCCCGGCTCTTCCGGGATCGAGGTCAGCGCTGCGAACTCGCGGTACGAACCGGGGGCGTTGAAGCCCAGGGCGCGGATACGCTCGGCAATCTCATCCAGGGCGTTCCACTGCTCGGTGTACTGGTCCATGAACATGTTGTGCAGCGAGTTGAACATCGACCCGGTGACGTTCCAATGGAAGTTATGGGTCTTCAGGTACAGCGTGTAGGCATCGGCCAGGAAGTGTGAAAGCCCATCGGCGACCTTCTTGCGATCCGTGTCCTTGATCCCGATATCAACACCGGGCGCTGAAGGCGCGGCGGCGGCCAGTTTCTTCTTCCCCATTTCCGTCTTGCTGGCGGTTGCTGTGGCTGCCAGCTTCTTCTTTCCGGCTTCTGGTTTGTTGCTGTTCTTGGCTTTGGCCATGACGCTTTCCTCCGTGGCGGGTTGAATGGCTTCACAATAGCGCTATGGGCACCTTACCTGCATTTCAAGTTTTCACGTTGAACGATTGATGAGCACTATCGAAAAAGATCCATCGGCGCGCCTGCGCGCTGCCCGCGCGGCGGTTGACGGGGCGATGAGCCGTGACCGCGGCCGCCTGCTTGGGCTGCTGTCGCGCTGGCAGGGCAAACCGGCCGATGCCGCCGCCGAGCAGGCCTTCCAGCAGCTGCTGGACCGTTCGCGGGCGCAGCGGCAGCAGCGCGCTGCGCGGCCGATAGCGATCAGCATGGACGAAGCGCTGCCCATCGCGCGCGAGGCCGAGCAGATCAGCGCGCTGATCCGGGCCCACCAGGTGGTGGTCATCGCCGGCGAAACCGGCTCCGGCAAGACTACCCAGCTGCCCAAGTTGTGCCTGGCCGCAGGCCGTGGTGAAGCCGGCATGATCGGCTGCACCCAGCCACGTCGTATCGCCGCCCGCGCGGTGGCCACGCGCGTGGCCGAGGAGCTGCAGACCGAGCTGGGAACGGTGGTCGGTTACCAGGTGCGTTTCACCGACAAGGTCGGCGAAGACAGCCGCATCAAGTTCATGACCGACGGCATCCTGCTGGCCGAGATCGCCTCGGATCGCTGGTTGTCGCGCTATGACACCTTGATCATCGACGAGGCGCACGAACGCAGCCTCAACATCGACTTCCTGCTCGGCTACCTGAAGCAACTGCTGCGCAAACGCCCCGATCTGAAACTGATCGTGACCTCGGCCACCATCGATACCGAACGGTTCTCGCGCCACTTCGACAATGCGCCGGTGGTCAATGTCGAAGGCCGCACCTATCCGGTGGAAGTGCGGTACCGGCCGCTGGATGAGATGGGGAAGAGCGCGGAAAGCGCCGCTGCACCGGCACGTGGCAAGCGCGTGGAAGCGGACAGCGAATCGGCGATGGATCCGGTTTCGGCCATTGTTGCCGCCGTTGATGAAATCACCCGCAGCGATGCGCGCGGCGACGTGCTGATCTTCCTGCCCGGTGAACGCGAGATCCGCGATACCCACCAAGCGCTCGAACGCCGCAAATACCGCGAAACCGAGGTGCTGCCGCTGTATGCGCGGCTGTCGGCCAAGGACCAGGACCGGGTATTCAACCCCGGCCCGAAACGCCGCATCGTGCTGACCACCAACGTCGCCGAAACCTCGCTGACCGTGCCGCGTATCCGCTACGTGGTGGATCCCGGTTATGCGCGGGTCAAGCGTTACAGCCCGCGGCAGAAGCTCGACCGCCTGCATATCGAGCCGGTATCGCAGGCCAGCGCCAACCAGCGCAAGGGCCGTTGCGGCCGTATTTCCGAGGGCGTGTGTTATCGGCTGTATTCGGAGGCGGACTTCCTGAGCCGGCCGGAATTCACCGATCCGGAAATCCGCCGTTCTTCGCTGTCTGGCGTGATCCTGCGCATGTTGCAGCTTGGGCTGGGCAGCATCGACGACTTCCCGTTCCTGGAAGCACCGGACGAGCGTGCCGTGGCCGACGGCTGGCAGCAGCTGGTCGAGCTCGGCGCGATTGACGAGCAGCGCAAGCTCACCGCCATCGGCAAGCAGATGGCGCGTTTGCCGGTGGATGTGAAGCTGGCGCGCATGCTGGTGGCCGCGCAGAAGAGCGGTTGCCTGCGCGAAATGCTGGTGATCGCTTCTTTCCTTGGCATCCAGGATCCGCGCGAGCGGCCACCGGAGGCGCGCGAGGCGGCTGACAACGCACACACCTTGTTTGCCGATGCGCGCTCCGAATTCATCGGCATCCTGCGGCTGTGGAATGCCTACCGCGACGCCCACGAAGAACTCACCCAGTCCAAGCTGCGCGACTGGTGCGGGCGGCACTTCCTTGGCTTCCTGCGCATGCGCGAATGGCGCGAGCTGCATCGCCAGCTGCGGCTGCTGTGCGAAGAGCTGGGCTGGGCAATGGGCGAGGACGAGAATTTCGGCAAGGCGCTGTTGTCGGCACCGCCAGCCCTGCCGGCGGGCGGCGACAGCGAAGCCAAGCGCAAGGCCACGCGTGGCGAACAGCACAAGGCGGCGCGGTTGGCCCGCGAGGGCGCAACGCCGGCGGCGGTCGCTGCCGCCGCGCCACCGCCTGCTGGCAAAAACGCGCGCAAACCCGACGCTGCTCCGGCAGCCAATGCCATTCCCGACAAGGTACGCATCGCCGCTTACCAGACATTGCATCGGGCGGTGCTGGCCGGCTTGCCCACCCAGGTTGGCCATCGCACCGAGAAAGGCGATTTCCAGGCCCCGCGCCAGCGTCGCTTCCATCTGTTCCCGGGCTCGGCACTGGCCAAGCGGCCGCCGCCGTGGGTGCTCAGCGCCACCTTGCTGGATACCCAGCGCGTCTGGGGCATGACCAATGCATCGATCGAGCCGGACTGGGTGATTGCCGAGCTGGAGCATCTGCTGGCGCGCAAGCACTTCGACCCGCATTGGTCGCGTGCGCAGGGCCAGGTGCTGGCTTCGGAGCAGATCAGCCTGTTCGGGCTGGTGCTGGCGCCGAAGAAGCCGGTGCATTACGGCCGCATCAATCCGGGCGAGGCCCACGACATCTTCGTGCGGCAGGCCTTGGTGACCGGCGAGATCAATACCCGTGCCGGCTTTGTCGCCGACAACATCAAACTGCTGGAACAGGCGCGCGAAGAGGAAGCCAAGCTGCGCCGCGCCGGTATCGTGGCCGACGAGGATTGGCAGGCGCGCTGGTACCTGGACCGGGTGCCGCCGCATATCCATTCGGCCAATCTGCTTGATGGCTGGTGGAAGGCCTTGCCGCCGGAACAACGGCGCAGCCTGCAGTGGTCGTTGACCGATCTGCTGCCGGGCGAGGGCAGCGAGCAGGATCGTTATCCGAAGTATTTCCCGCTGGGCGATGCACGGCTTGCCATGCACTACCGCTTCGAACCGGGCAGCGAGGAGGACGGCGTCACCCTCGATGTGCCGCTGCATCTGCTCAATGCGCTGGATCCGGCGCGGCTGTCGTGGCTGGCACCGGGTTTTGTCGCCGACAAGGCCTCGGCGCTGATCCGCAGCCTGCCCAAGGCGATGCGCCGCAACTATGTGCCGGCCCCGGATTTCGGGCGCGCGTTTGCCGAAGCCTGGCTGCAGCCTTCGGCCGATGACATCCGCGGCGAGCTGGCGCGGTTCCTGTCCAAGGCCACCGGTGCGGTGGTCGCGGCCACGGATTTCGACGTGGACGCGCTGGAGCCGCACCTGCGCATGAACCTGCGTCTGTTCGAAGTGACACAGGCGGCGCGGCGCGACAAGGAAACTGCCACCAGCGAAAAGGCTGGCATGAAGCTGCTGGCGATGTCGCGCGATCTGGACGCCTTGCGCGCCCGCTTTGGCGAGCGCGCCGGCAGTGCGTTCGCCGCGCGGGCGGGTGCAGCGCTGGCGGCCGAGGGGCTGCGGGAGTTTCCGGCCATTGCCATTCCCGAGCAGGTGCCGGGTGAGGCGGGCGTACCGGCCTATCCGGCGCTGGTGGATACCGGCGATGCCGCCGCGTTGCGCATCTTCGCCGACCGCAACGAAGCCGCGCTTGCACACCCACAGGGCGTGCGCCGGCTGCTGGAAATCGCCCTGGCCGACAAACTCAAACATGCGCGTAAGCAGCTGCCCGTGTCGCCCAAGACCGGCCTGCTGTACGCAGCCATCGAGTCACAGGAGCGGCTGCGTGGCGATCTTGTCGATGCCGCGCTGAACGCGGTGCTGGCCGATGGCCTGGACGCGATCCGCACACCGGAAGCATTCCAGCAACGCTGCGCCGATGCCGGCAAACGCTTGTTTGGCGAGGCGATGGAGCGGCTCAAACTGGCTGAAAGCATCCTCGGTCTGGTTGGCGAACTGAAGCCGCAGCTGGAGTCGCCGCTGATGGGCTGGGCGCGCGGCAATCTGGACGATATGCAGGCGCAGTTGGCCGGTCTGGTGCATGCCGGCTTCCTGCGTGAGACACCGGCCGACGCACTGGCACAGTTCCCGCGCTACCTGAAGGCGATGATCCTGCGTGCCGAACGGGCCAAGCGTGATCCGCCGCGTGACCAGGCGCGCATGCTCGAACTCAAACCCTTCGTCGATGCCTTGCAGGAAGCGCGCGTGCAGGGCCTGGCCGAGCGCCCGCAATGGGCGGCGCTGCGCTGGGATATTGAAGAACTGCGGGTATCGCTGTTCGCCCAGGAGCTGGGCTTCCGTTCCGGCATTTCGGCCAAGAAGCTGTCCCAGCGGGTGGCGGCACTGCGCAGCTGAGGGCTGCGCTCAGCGGGTAATCGCCGCCTCCGGGCGGTGTTGCTGGATGCAGGCGCGGCGGGCGGTGTTCATCTGCGTATGCGCCGAGGCGTGTTCGCGGCTGATGGCCTGGCGGAAGGTTGCCATCCGCTGCCGCAGTGCCTGGCTGCGTTCGGCGTCCGTAGCCTGGGCCAGTTGTTCGCTGAGCGAGCTCATCTGCTGCTGCAGGGTGCCGACGCGGTCATTGGAAGAACCGTAGATGGATGCGGTAGCCGTGCTGATGCAGCTGCGTTCGGCTTCAAGCGCTTCAGCCGGGCTGCCGCTGGCTGCTGGAGCCGCAGCCGTTGCCGGTTGGCCTTCTGCGCTGCTGGCCGCGCTTGCGGGAGTGGCGGCGGCCTGCTCGCGCAGCTTCATCGGTTCGGCGCGGGCATCGCAGGGATGTTCGGAATACATGGTTTCGCCGGACTTGCCCTTGCACTTGTAGACCTGTGCGGCAGCGCTGGCCGGGAGTAACAGCAACAACAGGGGCAGGACGATTACACGCATGGGGCAGCAGGCTCGCAAGTTCGATGGCGGGAGGCAACCGCCCCGGCGCTCATGACCGGGGCAGGGCAGGCGCGGTGGTGCGCGCTTACTTGGTACGGCGAACCTTGGCGCGGGTATTGAGCCCGTCCACCTGCAGGTACCACACGTTCATCAGGCCGGGGGTGATGCGCACGCTGGGGGCCTGCTTGCGCACGCCGCCGACGCTGGTGTCATCGGTCTGTTCCCAGATCTGGCCGTTGCCCAGCGTGTACTGGCGGCCCTTGCTGAAGCCACGGAACTCGCCTTCCAGGGTGGCTTCGATCGGATCCTTGGAGCCGAAGTCGGAGAAGCCGCGGTTCTTGACGATCACTTCCTGGCGGCCTTCTTCGCGCGCCTGTTCCACGGCAACACTGGCGGCCTGCGCCACCTTGCCCTGCAGCCAGTTGTTGAGGGTGACCAGTTCTTCCGGGCTGAGCTTGTTCAGCCCGGCTGCGTTGAACTCGGCGGCGGACATCTGCTGCTGCAGATCGCCCTGCACCACGCGCTGGGCGTGTGCATCGATGAAGGGGTACGACGACAAAGCGGTGACGGCAAGCAGGACAGCAAGGCGAGGCAGCTTCATGAATATTGTTCCCAGAGAGGGTGGGCGCTAGTGTAGGGGCATCTGCCTGTAATTGAATGCTGTGAACAGTTCCCCCACCCCCGGCCTGGATGCGCTGCTGCAGCGCTCCTCAACCCGTGCCCTGTCCGCGCCGCTGCGTCAGGCCCTGCTGGCCTGCTGGCAGCAGCCGGACATGGATGTGTCACCGCGCCTGCCCTGGCCGGTGCTTGCCGATACCCTGGATTCGCTGGCGCTGCTGTCGGCGGACGAAAGCGTGATCGTCGCCGCCCTGCTGTTTGACCTGCCCGGCCTGCGGGCCCACATCGCTGCGTTGCCGCTGGGTGCGGCCGCGGTGGCGGTGAATGGGTTACTGGACGGCCAGGAGGCTGCCGACCAGGTGTGGGCGCTGCATGCCGGGCGTGATGCCGGGCGCAACAGTGAAGGCCTGCGCCGCTTGCTGCTGGCGATCATCCACGACCTGCGGGTGGTGCCGATCCTGCTGTCACGGCAGCTGGCCTGCATGCGGGCGGCCGACAGACTGGTGGACGAAGAGCGTCGCGCGCTGGCCCAGCTGACCCGTGACATCCACGCGCCGCTGGCCAACCGGCTCGGCATCTGGCAGCTGAAGTGGGAGCTGGAAGATCTGGCGTTCCGCTTTCTGGAACCGGAGACCTACCGCCATATCGCCCGCGAGGTGGACGAAACCCGCATTGCCCGCGAACGCTATGTCGAGGCGGTGAAGAAGAAGCTGTCGGCG
Source organism: Stenotrophomonas terrae (assembly GCF_039674165.1). Classification (GTDB taxonomy): domain Bacteria; phylum Pseudomonadota; class Gammaproteobacteria; order Xanthomonadales; family Xanthomonadaceae; genus Stenotrophomonas; species Stenotrophomonas terrae_A. Next base: position 48,032 of record NZ_JBDJMY010000029.1, on the reverse strand, counting down.
GCATTGGCCGAACAGGGCATCCGTGGCGAAGTCAGCGGCCGGCCCAAGCACATCTACAGCATCTGGCGGAAAATGCAGAAAAAACAGCTGGCCTTCGAGCAGCTGTATGACCTGCGCGCGGTGCGGGTGATGGTCGACGATGTGGGCGCCTGCTACGCCACGCTGGGCGTGGTGCATGCGCTGTGGACGCCGATTCCCAGCGAGTTCGACGATTACATCGCACGGCCCAAGGCCAATGACTACCGCTCGCTGCATACGGCGGTGATCGGCCCGGAAGGGCGCACCATCGAGGTACAGATCCGTACCCACGAAATGCATGCCCAGGCCGAGTTGGGCGTGGCCGCGCACTGGAAGTACAAGGAAGGCGGCAAGGGCGGTGAGAAGGCCTTCGATCGCAAGATCACCTGGATGCGGCAACTGCTGGAGCAGGCCCAGGACCCGGGTAGCCCGGACGACCTGGCCGGTGCGCTGGATGCCGAGCTGGTCGAAGACCGGGTGTATGCACTGAGCCCAAAAGGCGAGGTGATGGACCTGCCTGCCGGTGCCACGCCGCTGGATTTCGCCTACCACGTGCACACCATGGTCGGACACCGCTGCCGTGGCGCAAAGATCAACGGCCGCATCGTGCCGCTGACCTACCGCCTGCGCAGCGGCGACCGCGTCGAGATCCTCACCGGCAAGGAAGCTGATCCCCGCCGCGACTGGTTGTTGCTGTCCAATGGCTTCCTGGCCAGCGGCCGCTCGCGCGAAAAGGTGCGCAACTGGTTCCACAAGCTGGACCGGGCACGCAATGTGCAGGCGGGCCGCGAGCTGCTGGATCGCGAACTGAAGCGCTTGGGCCTGCAGCAGTCCGATCTGATGGTGGCCGCGCGCAAATTCCACGCCGACAGCGTGGACGATCTGTACATCCAGGTGGCGCTGGGCGATACCGGGCCCAACCAGGTCAGCCGGGCTCTGCTGGAGGCGGAAAAAGCCGCATCGCAGCCGGCAACGCCGGTGTTGCCGCGGCCGACCGCCCGCCGCGGCAGCATCGGCAAATCCGATTTCACCGTGCAGGGCGTGGGCAACCTGCTGGTGCAGCTTGCGCGCTGCTGCCAGCCGGTGGCGGGCGAGCCGATCACCGGCTATCTCACCCGCACCCGTGGCGTCACCGTGCATCGCATGGATTGCGCGGCGCTGGCGCGTTTGTCGGCGGCGCACCCGGAGCGGGTATTGCCGGTGGAGTGGGGCCGTACCGGTTCCGGCTATGAGGTGGATGTGATGGTGCGCGCGGTGGACCGGCGCTGGTTGTTGAAGGACATCACCAACCTGATCGCGCAGGAAGATGCCTATGTGCTGGAGATCAACAGCGACAACCTGCGTGAGAGCGGGCGCGTGCAGTTGCGCCTGCGTTTGAAGGTCAGTGACTACGGCCAGCTGTCCACCCTGCTTGGAAAACTTGATGCATTGCCCGGCGTAGACGATGCGCGAAGGCTGGGATAGGTAAGCTTGGCGCATGGAGAACTGGCGTCAGCGCGGCCAACAGGGATTGGAAACATTCGGCGACAAGCTGCGGCTGTACGGGCGCTGGTGGGTGGCGCGTGGCTGGAACAGCCCGCGCGCCTGGCGTTCGATCGCCATCGGTGTGGCTGCTTTGGCGCTGGTATTGGCCTTGTTCCGGCAGCCGCTGGCCGATTGGTTGTGGCCGGAGACCAAGATCCAACAATTGCTCGATGATGGCCGTTCGGCGCTGCGCGACGGGCGTTTGAGTGCCGCCGATGGTCGCGGCGCACGCGAGTTGTTCGAGGCAGCCGCCGCGCTGGATCCGGATCGCAGTGACATCCGCAACGCCTTGGCGCAAACCGCGCAGGCGGCATTGGCGCAGGCGCGCAGGCAGTTGGCGGCCGGTGATCGTGAGGCTGCCACGCGCAGTCTGGCGCTGGCCCGGCAGCTGCAGGCGCCGTCGGCCGATATCGACCCGCTCGCCGCCAAACTGCAGCAGGCGGTACGCGGACCGGACGGTATCGAACAGCTGCTGCAGCAGGCCGAGGCGGCGCAGGCGCAGGGTCGGCTGGACGATGCGGCGGACGCGGCCTTGCCGTTGTATCAGCGTGTGCTGGCGCTGCAGCCGGACAAGATGCAGGCCCTGGAAGGACGCGACGAGGTGTTGTCGGACCTGCTGACCCAGGCGACGCGGGCAGCGGACCGGGGCGACCTGGCCGCCGCGGCGGCCTTGTTGCAGCGGGTTGAGCGCTATGACGCCGGCCACGCCAACCTGCCGGCGGTCAAGGCGGTGATGAACGCCGCATTGGAGCAGCGCCGGCAACAGGGTGAGCGCGATCTTGCGCGTGGTCGCCTGCAACGCGCAGCCGACGCGTTCGAGCAGGTGCTGGCGGCGGGCGAGGACCCGGCGGCCCGCCAGGGCCTGCAGCGCATCGCCCTTGCGCAGGTGCAGGAAGCGCTGCGGTTGACCGCGGATTTTCAGTTTGAACCGGCCGAACGCGCCCTGCAGCACGCGCGCGAACTTGCCCCGGACAGTGCCGAAGTCAGTGCGGCCGAACAGGTACTGCAACGCACCCGTCAGGCCCGCCAGGCGATGGAAGCACCGGGCACCGGCGTTGAGCGCGAGCGACGCCTCAAGGCCCTGCTCAAACAACTGGACGAGGCCGAAGCGCGGCAGGAATGGCTGTTGCCACCGGGCAGCAGCGCCTATGACCGCTTCAAGGCAGCGCAGGCACTGGCGCCGCAGGACGCGCGGGTCAAGCGTGCGGCCGCACGGATTCTTCCGGCGGCCCGCAGTTGCCTGGACGACAACCTGCGCGGCAACCGGCTGCGCGCGGCACGCACCTGCCTGGATGCCTGGCAGGCACTGGCCTCGACCGATCCGGCGCTGGCCCCGGCGCGGCGCCGGCTGGCCCAGCGTTGGCTCGCCGTTGGCAGCGAACGCCTGGGTGGCGGCGATACCACCTTTGCCCAACAGGCCCTGGCACAGGCACGGCAGATAGATCCGGCCACACCGGAAATCGCCAGTTTCAATGAGCGCGTGCGCAACGCCCTGCGCTGACCGCGCCGCCGGCCAGATCGGCCCCGGCATGATCGACCGGCCTGCACGGCTCCTGTAGTGCCGAGCCATGCTCGGCAGGAGCTTTCCCGGCAAAGCCCAGCGCCCTACGCCGACGCTATGACTTAAGCGCACTGCGGCAACGTATTAGATGCGGCAGACATGGGCCTTCAGGGCGCCAATCCCCGCAGCACCTGGGCGAGCTTTTTCACCGCGACCTCGAGCTCAGCCGGCGCATGCGCTGCGAATCCCATCAGGAAGCCGGCGTTCGCCTGTTTGCTGCGAGCGTGCAGGCCGCTCAGCCCGAGCAGCTCGATGCCAGCCCGGCGCGCGGCTTCGATAGCTGCCTGCTCGGGAATGTCGCGGATGAAAACGCAGGGCATCTGCATGCCGCCGTCGGGCACGCGTGGTTCGACGAAATCCTTCAGATGCCTGCGCACCAGCGTTGCCAATACATCGCGGCGTTCGCAATAGATCGCCCGCATCGCACGCACGTATGCGCCGAAATGCCCGCCCTCCATGAAGCGGGCCAGGGTCAACTGCGGAATGGGAGCGCTATGCCCATCCAGCAACGTGCGCGCGGTGGTCATTGGCGCGAGCAGTTGCGCCGGCAACAGCATGAAGCCGATGCGTAGGCCGGGAAACAGGGATTTGGTGAAAGTGCCGATGTAGATCGTGCGTTGGTGGGGATCCAGTCCCTGCACGCAGGCGGTCGGCCGGCCGGCGTAGTGGAACTCGCTGTCGTAGTCGTCTTCGATGATCCAGGCTTGGTTCTGCCGGGCCCACTCGATGATTTCCAGCCGCCGCTGCAGGGCCAGGGTTGCGCCGCTGGGGAACTGGTGCGAAGGCGTGAGATATACCGCCCGTGCCGATGGAGTAGCGTTGCGTAGCAGGTCCACACGCATGCCTTCGGCGTCTACCGGAACCGGCACGCATTCCAGGCCGGCGGCCTCGAACGCCTTGCGCGCGCCATGGTAGGCAGGGTCTTCCACGAAGATGCGTTCGCCGGCATCAAGCAACACGTGCGCGCACAGGTACAAGGCCTGCTGCGAACTTGTCAGCACCAGCACGCGCTCGGCGCTGGCGTGGGCGCCGCGCTCCAGGTTGACGTAGTCGGCAATCGCGCTGCGCAGCGGCGCCACGCCCTGCGCCGGGCTGTGCAGCAGGGCGGCGCTGCCCCATTCCTTCAATACCTGGCGCTGCAGTCGTTCCCAGGTGGCCAGCGGGAAGTTGCGCGTTTCCGGTACCCCGGGGACAAACGGGCGCGGCGCCGGGAAATCACGTATCCCGCCGTTGCGGTACAGGCTGGCGCCGCGCTGGCTCAGCCGTAGCGGCTGCGGCGCGGCAGGGGAACGGCGTGTGGTGCCGCGCCCGCCCAGCCGTCGGGCGCCCGCTGCAACGAAGCTGCCACTGCCACTCCTGCGGTCGATGAAGCCCTCGGCATGCAGCTGGCCGTAGGCCGCCTCCACTGTGTCGCGGGACACGCCCAGCGACGTCGCCAGTGCTCGCGAAGCCGGCAACGCGCTGCCGGCATCCAGCGCCCCGTCGAGGATCAGCTGGCGCACGGCGCGCTGGATGCGGACGTGCAAGGGCAGCCCGCGCTGCGCCGGGTCCAGGATCCAGGCTTTCACCGACTCAAGTTGGGCGTGCTTGAACAATTGGTCTGCCAGATGTCGAAAAAGTGGATGGGAATGGCAGTCCATTCTAGACCTATAAAAACAGACTCAGCCAGCGCCCCACGCCGCGCCAGGAGTCGTGATTTCCCATGTTCTCTTCCCCTGCTTGCCTGCGCGTCGTCGTGCGGGTCGTTACTGGACCATCTGCAGCCCGGCGGCTGCAGTGTCGGCCGTGGTTGGATGTCAGTGCCGACAGCTGGGAGCAGGCCCATGTCTGAGTCATCACAAACGATGACCTCGCACGCGCGCCACGGGCGCTATCCGCAGGCGCGGACAGTGGACGATTTCCGCCACAACCTCGCTGCGGTGAGGGCACGCATGGATGCTGCCTGCCTGCGTGCGGGTCGTGACCCGGCGCAGGTGCGCCTGCTGCCGGTCAGCAAGACCAAGCCGGAGGCCAGCCTGCGCCTGGCCCATGCCGCAGGCTGTTGCCTGTTTGGCGAGAACAAGGTGCAGGAGGCGGCCGGAAAGTGGCAGGCAATGCAGGACCTGGGCGGTTTGCAATGGTCGATCATCGGCCATCTGCAGACCAACAAGGCCAAGCAGGTGGCGCGCTTGGCCAGTGAGTTCCAGGCACTGGACAGTCTGCGTGTTGCCGAAGCACTGGAGCGCAGGCTGCAGATTGAAGGCCGTTCGCTGGATGTCTATGTGCAGGTAAACACCTCCGGCGAAGCCAGTAAATATGGGTTGGCACCGGACGCTGTCCTGGCGCATCTGCGTGCGCTCGGCGCCTACCCGGCGTTGCGCGTGCGGGGGCTTATGACCTTGGCTGTGTTCTCGGCCGAGGCCGAACGCGTGCGACGCTGTTTCATCGGCTTGCGCGCGCTGCGCGACAGGCTGCGTCAGGACGCGCCAGCGGCGGTGGGTCTGGATGAATTGTCGATGGGCATGTCGGGCGATTTCGAGATCGCAATCGAAGAGGGGGCCACGGTCGTGCGTGTGGGACAGGCAATCTTCGGTGCACGACCGCTGCCGGACAGTCACTACTGGCCTGCCGACGCCACGGCGACGGAGCCGAAACGATGAAGACCGCCGTCGCCATCCGCACGGTGTATTTCGAGGGCCTGGGCAGCCTGCAGCCGCTCCTGCAGCAGCGCGGTTATCGCGTGCGCTATCTGGATGTGGCCAACGATGATCTGCGCGCGGTGGACACGGCGGATCTGCTGGTGGTGCTGGGTGGGCCCATTGCAGCCTTCGATGAGCAGGCCCATCCCCATCTGTTGGATGTGCTGGCGCTGATTGAGCGGCAGCTGCGGCAGCAGTTGCCTTTGCTTGGTATCTGTCTGGGCGCGCAGTTGATTGCCCGCGCGCTGGGCGCGCGCGTGACCAGCATGGGGGTCAAGGAAATAGGCTTCGCACCGCTGACGTTGACTGCGCAGGGCAAGGCATCACCGCTGGCCGCGCTGGGGCAGGTTGCTGTGCTGCACTGGCATGGCGATCGTTTCGACATTCCCGCCGGTGCCCGCCACTTGGCGGGAACGCCGCTATGCGCAAACCAGGCCTTCAGTCTTGGCCTGCATGTATTGGCACTGCAGTGCCATCTGGAAATGCAACCGCAGCAGATCGAACACTGGCTGCTGGGCCATGCCTGTGAGCTTGCTCAGGCCGGTATCGACCCGCGCGCAGTGCGCAGGCAGGCAGAAGCCGCCGCGTCGGTATTGCCACGGGCGGCGCAGGCGGTATTCGGGTTGGCTGGATGCGCTGCCACCGCAGCCAATGCGGCCTGCCGGATCAGCAGCGGATGCCGCCCCGCCAACAGACAATTTCAACCCAGGAGCCACCGCCATGTATGACGCATCGCCCGCACTCGTCGACTTCGATCCCGAGCTCGCCTCTGCCTTGCTGGCCGAACAACAACGCCAGCACGATCACGTTGAGCTGATCGCTTCGGAGAACTATGCCAGTCCGCTGGTGATGGCGATCCAGGATTCGGTGTTCACCAACAAATATGCCGAGAGTTACCCGGGCAAACGTTATTACAGTGGCTGCGAGAACGTTGATGTAGCCGAACGCTTGGCTATCGAGCGGGTGAAGCAGCTGTTCGATTGCGACTACGCCAACGTGCAGCCACATGCCGGTGCGCAGGCCAACGCCGCGGTGTTCCTGGCCTTGGTCGAACCGGGCGATACGGTGATGGGCATGAACCTGGCGCAGGGCGGGCATCTGACCCACGGCAATCCAGCGAATTTTTCCGGTCGCCACTATCGGATCGTGCCCTACGGACTTGATCCGCAGACTGGATTGATCGACTACGAGCAGATGGAACGTATCGCGCTTGAAACCCGGCCGAAACTGCTGATCGGCGGCTTCTCGGCGTATTCACGACACAAGGACTGGGCGCGCATGCGCGCGATCGCCGACAAGGTCGGGGCGGTGTTCTGGGTGGACATGGCACACGTGGCGGGGTTGGTCGCGGCTGGTGAATATCCGGACCCACTGCCGCACGCGCACGTGGTGACCAGTACCACCCACAAGACCCTGCGCGGGCCGCGCGGCGGCATCATCCTGAGCAAGGGGCAGGATGCGGCGTTCAACAAACGGTTGGACTCGGCGGTGTTCCCGGGTATCCAGGGCGGGCCGCTGATGCAGGTGATCGCGGCCAAGGCGATCGCGTTCAAAGAGGCGCTACAGCCGGAATTCAAACGCTACCAGCGGCAGGTGATCGACAATGCACGGGCGATGGCGACGGTGCTGCAGCAGCGTGGTTATCGCATCGTTTCCGGTGGCACCGACAACCACCTGATGCTGATCGACCTGTCCAGCAAGCCGTTCACCGGCAAGGATGCTGACGCTGCGCTTAGTCGCGCGTGGATCACCGCCAACAAGAACTCGGTGCCCAACGACCCGCGCTCGCCGTTCGTGACATCAGGGGTGCGGATCGGCACACCGGCAGTGACGACGCGGGGCTTTGGCATAGCCGAATGCGAACAGCTGGCGGGCTTGCTTGCTGATGTATTGGACGGACTGGAGGCCGGGGCGTTGGAGCAGGTCCTTGGCCAGGTGCGGGCACAGGTGTCCACGCTATGCCGCCGTCACCCGGTGTATCGCTGACAAGGGCGAGGTTTGCGCAGGCTGCCGGATCAGACGATTACGTCTGATCCGGTCATGAGCGGATGCCGTGCTGTGCATGCTTGAAGGCAGCGGCTGCTATTTGGCGAAGAACACCCGCTGCACGGCTTGGCGTGCGGCGTCCATAGAGAAATGCCTGGTGATGTTGGCCAGCCCGTTGTCGGACAAACGCTGCCAGAGTTCGGCATCGTCATACAGGCGCAGCACGGCGTCGGCGAAGGCTTGCGGGCCGTCGGCGACCAGCACGTCCTGGCCGTGCTGCAGGTGCATGCCTTCCACGCCACAGGTGGTGGCTACCACCGGCTGGCCGTGGGCCATGCTCAGGTTGACCTTGCCCTTGACCCCTGCGCCGAAACGAAGCGGGGCCACGGCAACGCGCATGCGGGTCATGAAAGGCACCACATCCGGTACATAGCCATGCACCTGTACGCCGGGCCGGGTGGCAGCCAGGGCGTGGATGCTGGCCGGTACATCGGCCCCGATGCAGTGGAAACAGATATCCGGGCGCTGCGCGTGGATGAGCGGAAACACGTCGCCGATGAACCAGGTCATCGCATCCAGATTCGGTGGGTGGCGGAAGCCGCCGACGAACACAAGATCATGCCGTTGTGCCCAGGGTTCACCTGCGCCGGCGATTTCATGCAGGTTTGAAAGCAGTTCCACCCGTACCTGCGGTGCATCCGTGGCGAGTTGTTCCTTTTCCGCTGCGCTGACCAGCAAGGTCACATCGGTTGCCGCCATCACCGCCAGTTCGCTGGCGCGGGTGCGTTCGGCGCTGCGCAGCAGGCGTTGGTCGCGGGCCAGCTCCGCGCCGCGGCGCTCACGCAGATAGTGCAGGTCGACAGTGTCAAAAACAGTGCGCGCCTGCGGTGCGAACTGCTTGAGCAAGGGCAGACATTCGTTGGCGACGTGGTAACGCACCAGCATGACGACGGCGAAACGCTTGCCGTTGTCACGCAGCCAACTGCCGACGCGGTCGAGGAAGGGCGCGTGCCAGACTTCCACGCCGATCGCCTGCAAGGCCGCAGTGGCAGGGCTGGCCGGTTCGCCGCGGGTAGGCAGAAACACCACATGGGCGCCTTCAGCCAGCAACATGCGGATCAGGTTGAACTGGCGCAGCGAGGCCGAGTCGCGGTCGGGCTGCGGCACGCATTCGTCGATGATCAGGATCTGCCGCTGCCGGCGATGCAGCAAGGCTGGCGACGGCACGCTGCCCGCTGCGGGCTGCGCGGCAAGCGCGTCCTGCCAGGCGCTGGCGAAAACAGCCTGGTTGCGCACCTGGTAGGCCTTGACCCCGCTGCTGGTATCGGTGCCGTTGCTGGTGCCTTCATCGTGCACGACGCGGCTGGCCGGCTGTACCAGCACGCGGCGCCCGGCCTCACGCACCTTGAAGGCCAGGTCGGTATCTTCGTAGTAGGCCGGTGCATAGCGGCTGTCCAACCCGCCCAATTCCTCGAACAACAGCCGCGGTATCGCCAAGGCGGCGCCGGAGCAGTAATCGGCATCGCGCAATGCGCTGTAGCGGGGATCTTCGGCCGATTCAAAGCGGCCATAGCTCCAGCAACTGCCATCGGCGAAAACCACGCCGCCGGACTCCTGCAAACGGCCATCGGGATACAACAGCTGGGCGCCGACCAGGCCGGCGTCGGGAACCTGCGCGAAGGTGGCCAGCAACGCATCCAGCCAGCCGGGCTGCGGGATGGTGTCGTTGTTCAGCAGCACCACGTGGTCGCCGCGGCTGAGCCGCAGGCCATCGTTGCAGGCGGCGATGAAGCCGCCGTTGCTTGCGCGCAGGTGGTAGCGCAGCCCATCGATCTGCTGCATCCACTCGCGGGTGCTGTCGCTGCTGCCATCGTCGATGACCAGGATCTCGCAGCTGCTGGCAGGCGGATGTGCGGCCAGGGCGCGCAGGCAGGCCAGGGTGTGGCCGCAGTGGTTGTATACGGGGATGACGATGCTGGCTGCTGGTTGCTCGCTGCGCGGCACGCTGAACGGAACGAACGGGCCGTTGTCGGGGAAATACAGCGGCTCACGCTGCGCAGGCGGCTGGCGCCGGGTATGCACACCAACCCGGTGCAGGGTGGCGCGCCAGCCGCGGGTGCGCAGGCTAGCCAGGCCACGACGGGCCAGGCCGATGATGCGATTGACGGCGTAGCGCATATCGGCCAGCGAAATCGACATTCCTTTGGAACTCCAGCTTAAGCAGGGAACAAGCAGTCAACGCCCGCCGGGATGCGGCTGCGTTAGACTCGGTGCAACTCACATTCTCGCATCCCTGTGCCACGACGCCACGATTCCGACGAGCTCGACGACGATACCGACGGCAACAGCCCTGTGTGGCGCAGCCGCTTGATCACCTGGGGATTGGCCGCAGCCGCATTGGGGCTGGGCTTCATGATCCCCTATACGCTGTACCTGAACAGTCAGGTCAGCCAGCGCTTCGGTGAGCTGCGCTGGCAGATCCCGACCCGGGTGTACGCGCGGCCGTTGGTGCTCAGCGCAGGCACGGCGATGAACGCCAATACGCTCAAGACCGAGCTGGCGGCCTCCGGCTACCGCGATGACGGTGCCGGCAGCAGCCTAGGCACCTATCGCGTGCAGGGCGGCAGTTTCACCATTTCCAGCCGCGGCTATGTCGATGTTGACGGCAACGTTGCCCCGCGCAAGGTCGATGTGGTGGTGTCTGGTGGGCAGGTGGCCTCGTTGCGCGAGGCGGGCAGCCGCAAGGCGCTGAAAGCGGCGCGGCTGGATCCGGCGCGTATCGCCACCTTGTATGGCCAGAAGCAGGAAGAACGGCGGCTGGTGCGGGTGCGCGAAGTGCCGGAACTGCTGGTCACCGGCCTGCAGGCGGTGGAGGACAAGGATTTCGCGCGCCATCACGGCATCGACCTGAGCGGCATCGCGCGGGCGGTCTGGGTGACCGTGCGCAGCGGCGGTGAAACCCGCCAGGGCGCCAGCACCTTGACCCAGCAGTTGGCCCGCAGCGGCCTGCTCGGCATCGGCAAGGAACAGACCTTCACCCGTAAATTCAACGAGGTGCTGTACGCGCTTATCATGGAGGCGCGCTACGACAAGGCCACGATCCTGGAGGCCTATCTCAACCAGGTCTATCTGGGCCAGCGCGGCAAGCAGGCCATCCATGGGGTGTCGTCCGGCGCCGAGTTCTGGTTTGGCCGTGACCTCAATTCGCTGAGCAGCGAGCAGATCGCCCTGCTGATCGGCCTGGTCAAGGGGCCGTCGTACTACGACCCCCGGCGCAATCCCGAGAACGCGCTGGACCGCCGCAATTTCGTGCTGGGCAAGCTGCTTGAAAACAAGCTGATCGACGAAGCCGAATATCAACGCGCGATCAAGGCACCCCTGGGCGTGTCCAAGACCGCCGGTATCGCCGCCGCCAATCGCTTCCCGGCCTATGTCGACCTGGTGCGTCGTCAGCTTGGCAATGATTACCCGGAAAACGTGCTGCAGGGCGCGGGCTTGAATGTGTTCACCGGCATGTCGCCCTCGGCCCAGGCCTATGCCGAGGGTGCGGTGGCGCACACCATCAAGGCGCTGGAAAACAAGCGCCGCCCGGAGCTGCAGACCGGCCTGGTGGTGACCGACGTACACAATGGTGATGTGCTGGCGGTGGTTGGCAGCCGCGATGTTTCCGAGCCGGGCTTCAACCGTGCCATCGAGGCGCACCGCCAGGTCGGCTCGCTGCTCAAGCCCTTCGTCTATCTGCTGGCGTTGGCGCAGCCGGATCGTTACTCGCTGGCCAGCTGGGTGGATGACTCGCCGGTGACGGTCAAGCTCAGCCGCGGCCGCAACTGGACGCCGGGCAATGCTGACAACCGCAGTCACGGCACGGTGCGGCTGATCGATGCCTTGGCGCGATCCTACAACCAGGCCACGGTGCGGGTTGGCATGCAGGTCGGGCCGGAACGGCTGACCCAGTTGATGAATGTGCTGGCCGGGCTCAAGGCCGAATCCAATCCGGCGGTGATCCTGGGTTCCACCGACCAGAGCCCTTATGGCATGGCCCAGCTGTATCAGTTCCTGGCCTCTGGCGGCGAAATCCAGCCCTTGCATGCGGTGCGTGGCGTGGTGGATGCGCAGGGCAAGCTGCTCAAGCGCTACGACAAGAGCCCGGCGCCGGCGCAGGAAGGCGATTCGATTGCCGCCAACCTGATCAGCGTTGGCCTGCAGCAGGTGGTGTCCAGTGGCACGGCGTCGGGGCTGAACGCCGACGGCTTGTCGCGGCTGCAGGCGGCCGGCAAGACCGGTACCTCCAACGATGGCCGCGACAGCTGGTATGCCGGCTACACCGGCGACCATCTGGCGGTGATCTGGATGGGCAACGACCAGAACGAGCAGACCGGCTTGTTTGGTGCTTCCGGTGCGATGCGGGTGTGGTCGGGCATCTTCCGCAACCTGCCCAGCAAGGCCTTGCACGTGAACAACAAGGGCCTGGACTGGCAGTACGTGGAAGCGGCAGGCAGCAATGCCACCGATGAATCCTGCCCGGGCGCGCGCCGTTTCCCGTTCGTGGTGGGCTATGCACCGCCGTACGTGCCGTGCGCACTGCCGCCGGAAGTGCCGCTACAGGATGGTGCCGAGGGTACGCAGGAGCAATCAGGCGGTGGCTGGCGTGGTTGGTTGGGCCTGGACCGCAAGGAACCTGAACCGGCTGCTGCCCCCGCTGCGCAGACGCCTGCGCGATAATCAGGGCCATGAACACCACGTCCTTGATCCGCTCCGCGCTGGTTGCTGCTGCAGCCGTTCTGTCACTTGCAGGCTGTGTCAGCTCACCACCGGCGGCGCCGCGCGCGGCCGTTGACACCACCACGCCGGCGCAGCGATTGGCGGCTGTGGATGCCATCGCCGGTGCCGATGACACCGAGCTGTCGGTGCAGCCGCTGCGCGATGCGCAGGTGGACGATCTGCGCCAGACCGCCATTGCCCAGCGCAAGGCCGGTGACCTGGCTGCCGCTGCCGAAGCCTTGAACCAGGCCCTGCTGCTGGTGAACGATGACCCGGGCATCCTGCAGGAGCGTGCCGATATCGCCTTGCTGCAGTCCGATTGGGTACGCGCCGAAACGCTGTCCAAAAAGGCTCTGGAGCTGGGCTCGCGCACCGGCCCGCTGTGCCGCCGCCATTGGGCGACCATCGAGCAATCGCGCCTGGCGCGTGCCGAAACTCAGAACGCCGTCTCCGCCCATGCACAGATCGAGGGCTGCACGGTGCCGGGGATCAAGCGTTTTTGATGTGAGCAGGGAATCGGGCGCAGGGAATCGGCAACGCGAACGCGACAACAGCGCGTGGCGTGAAGCAGGGTGGGTTGCTACCGGGCGAGCATCAGTTACGGTGATTGCCTGCCCATGCGCTTGTCCACTGTCCGTTCCCGGCCGCTGAAACATGTCCTCCCTCGTCACCGCCAGCTGCGAAGCATTGAGTGAAGGCGGCGCGCTTGCGCGCCAGCTCGATGCCTTCGTGCCGCGCCCGGCGCAGCTGCGCTTGACCGGAGCCATTGCCGAGACCTTCCAGCAGCGCGATGTGCTGCTGGCCGAGGCCGGTACCGGCACCGGCAAGACCTACGCCTATCTGGTGCCGGCGCTGCTGTCCGGCTTGAAGACGATAGTCTCCACCGGCACCCGCGCGCTGCAGGATCAGCTCTATCACCGCGATCTGCCGCGGGTGCGCGCCGCACTCGGTGTTGGCCATCGCGCCGCCTTGTTGAAGGGGCGGGCGAACTATCTGTGTCGCTATCGGCTGGACCAGGCGCGCGGCGAACCCCGCTTCACTTCGACCGAACAGGTGGCGCAGTTCCAGCGCATCCTCGCCTGGTCCGGGCGCACCCAGTACGGCGACATGGCCGAACTCGATGGCCTGGCTGATGACTCGCCGTTGCTGCCGATGGTGACCTCGACGGTAGACAACTGCCTGGGCACCGATTGCCCGTTCTGGGGCGATTGCTTCGTGGTGCAGGCGCGGCAGCGGGCGCAGGAAGCGGACCTGGTGGTGGTCAATCATCATCTGCTGCTCGCCGACCTGGCGCTGAAACAGGAAGGCTTCGGCGAGATCCTGCCGGGCGCGCAGGCCTTCGTCATCGACGAGGCCCACCAGCTGCCCGAACTTGCCGCCAATTTCTTCGGTGAAGGCTTTGGCATGCGTCCGTGGCAGGAACTGGCGCGCGATTGCTTGGCCGAATGCCGCAGCGTTGCCGGTGCGCAGGCAAGCCTGCAGCAGCCGGTGGCGACGCTTGAGATTGCCCTGCGGGAACTGCGTGAGGCGATGGAAAAACTGCCGCAGCGCGGCACCCGTTGGCGCGCGCTGGCGGTGCCGGCGGTTGCCGAAGGCTTTGATGCGGTCGCGGCGGCGATGGCGCAGCTGCGCGATGCACTCAGCCTTGTGCGCGAAACCTCGCCCGGCCTTGATGCCTGCCACGCCCGCGCGCTGGAAGGCGTGTCGCGCTTGTCGCGCTGGCTCGACGATGGCGAGGCTGGCGCCGTCGATACATGGGATATCGATGATGCGCCGGTGGCAGCGGACGATGCCGCCGCCGAGCCAGCATCAACGGCTGGCGATTCGCTGTTCCCTGCCGACGACGGCAATGATGTGCTGTGGTACGAACTGACCCCGCGCGGCTTCCGTTGCCAGCGCACGCCGATGGATGTGTCCGGCCCGCTGCGCGAGCACCGCCTGCGTTCGATGGCAGCCTGGGTGTTCACCTCGGCCACCTTGACCGTCGATGGTGGCTTCGAGCATCTGGCCAAGCGCTTGGGCCTGGATGATCCGGATACCTTGGTCCAGCCCAGTCCTTTCGACTGGCAGCAGCAGGCCTTGTGCTATCTGCCGCAGCAGTTGCCCGACCCGGCGGCGCGCGGCTACGGCGCAGCCTTGATCGCGACCCTGCGGCCGGTACTGGAGGCCTCGCAGGGCAGGGCATTCCTGTTGTTCGCCTCGCACCGTGCATTGCGCGAGGCCGCCGATGCGCTGCGTGATGGGCCGTGGCCGCTGTTCGTGCAGGGCGAGGCGCCGCGCGCCAGTCTGCTGCAGCGTTTCCGTGAGTCCGGCAATGGCGTGCTGCTGGGTGCGGCCAGCTTCCGCGAAGGTGTGGACGTGGTCGGCGATGCGCTGAGCGTGGTGGTGATCGACAAGCTGCCGTTCGCCGCCCCCGATGACCCGGTATTCGAAGCGCGGCTGGATGCGATCCGTCGCCAGGGTGGCAATCCGTTCCGCGACGAACAGCTGCCGCAGGCGGTGATCGCGCTCAAGCAGGGCGTGGGCCGGCTGATCCGCAGCGAGACCGACCGTGGCGTGCTGGTGCTGTGTGATCCGCGCCTGCTGTCGCGCAGCTATGGGCGGGTCTTCCTTGATTCACTGCCGCCATTCCGGCGTACCCGTGCGCTGGCCGATGTGCAGGCGTTCTTTGCGCGACAATGGGCACCGGAGCACGGACCGCCGCCAGCGGCTGAAGAGCCGTCCGCTGATGCGGATACCGCTGCGCCCCCCTTTTCCCTGTCGTGATTGTCGCCATGAAGCTGCTTGCCTTTGAAACCGCCACCGAAGCCTGTTCCGTTGCCCTGTATGTGGATGGGCAGGTATTGGAGCGGTTTGAAGTAGCGCCGCGCCGGCATGCCGAGTTGAGCCTGCCCTGGGCCGAGCAGTTGCTGGCCGAAGCCGGTATCGCGCGCAGCCAGCTGGACGCCATCGCGCTCAGCCGTGGGCCGGGTGCGTTCACTGGCGTGCGCCTGGCCATCGCCATCGCGCAGGGCATCGCCCTGGCGCTGGATCGGCCCTTGCTGCCGGTATCCACCCTGCAGACCTTGGCGCTGCGCGCACCGGCAGATGCAGCGCGGGTGCTGGCCTGTATCGATGCGCGGATGGGTGAGCTGTACGCAGCGCGCTACCTGCGTGACGCCAACGGCGAGCTGCAGTTGCAGGAGCGCGAGTTGCTGGTGGCACCCGATGCGGTGCAGCTGCCGGCCGATGACAGCGTCTGGGCCGGTGTTGGTACCGGCTTTGCGGCGGGCGAGGGCGTGTTGAGCACACGCCTGCAATCGCGCCTGGGCAGCGTGGATGCACAGGCATTGCCGCGCGCCGCCGACGTGCTGAAGATCGCCGTGCCGGCGATGCTGCGTGGCGAGGCCATCGCTCCGGAGCTGGTGCAGCCGGCCTACCTGCGCGACAACGTCGCCCTGACCCTGGTCGAACAACAGGCGCTGCGCGATTCCAAGCGCTGAAGCAGCGATAAGGTTCGAAGCTTTTGTGGGAGCGGTGTAAACCGCGAAGCTCGTACATTCCCAGATTGCTATCAGGCTGGTTGCTCAGACAGCACCAGATTCGCGGTTTACACCGCTCCCACAACAACACAGCAGCAACGCCACCCCCTTGTAGGAGCGGCGTCAGCCGCGAAGCTCGTACATTCCCCGATTGCGATCAGGCTGGTTGCTCAGGCAACGCCAGCTTCGCGGCCTACGCCGCTCCTACAAATGCGCAAATGTCCGGCTCAACGATCATCGTGCAGCTGCCCGCCGGGCAGGAACATCCAGGTGCGGGTGACCTGCAGGATGTCGATGTCGTCGCTGGTCTCGGGCAGGGCCGGGAATGGCTGGGCCTGTTCGATTACCCGCAGTGCGGTGGCATCCAGCAGGGGCACGCCGCTGCTGCGCAGGATGCGGCTGCTTTCCACGCTGCCGTCGCGGCGCACGCCAACGGTGATCACTACCTGGCCGCCGAGCCGGCGCTGGCGCGCTTCATCGGGGTAGTTGAGGTTGCCCACCCGCTCGGCGCGGTCAACCCAGGCGCGCAGGTAGTTGGCATAGGCGTATTCGCGGGTGCTGGCCGAGACGAACTTGCGGTTCGGGCGTTTGGCGTACTGCTCCGAGCGCAGATGCACCTCGGCCGCCAGTCGCGCCATTGCCGCATCGCGCTGCTCGCGGGCGTTCATCGGCGCATTGGTGTCGGGACGATCCGGCAAGGGCTGGGTCTGCGCGCTGGCCACCGTGTCCTTGCCCTGGCTGCTGGTGATGATGCGTGCCTGCGGTGGTGGCGGTGCTGCCGCACTCTGCGCCTGCAGCGGCACGGGGGCCAGCCCGTTCTGCAACTGCGGCACGATGCCGGCCTGCGCATCGCGCGGGCGCTGGGCGGTGTCGTGGTCGCCGCCGCCCTGCTGGTTGGCCTGGGCCAGGAAATCGGCCTGCTTGGGCGTAAGCGGCGTGCTGGTCTGGCTGAAGATCACATCCAGCGTGGGTACCAGCGGCGCGTTGTCGCTCACCGCAAAACCCACCCCGAGTATCAACAGGCCATGCACCAGCGTGGACAGCACCAGCGTGGCGGTCAGGCGTTGCTGTTCGGTAACCCGCGGGGCGGCGGGCAGGACCTCAGGCTGGGAATACATCAGGCCAGGCCAGCCTCGATGGCATCGAAAAGCTGGCCGGCGATGTTCAGGCCGAACTGCGCATCCAGCTCGCGCACGCAGGTGGGGCTGGTGACGTTGACCTCGGTGAGGTAGTCGCCAATCACGTCCAGGCCGACGAAACGCATGCCGCGGCGCTTCATCTCCGGGCCGACCTGGGCGGCGATCCAGCGATCACGCTCGCTCAGCGGGCGGCCTTCGCCACGGCCACCGGCGGCCAGGTTGCCGCGGAACTCATCGCCCTGCGGAATCCGCGCCAGGCAATAGTCCACCGGCACACCGTCGATTAGCAGGATGCGCTTGTCGCCGGCAGTGATGTCGGGGATGAAACGCTGTGCCAGCGCCAGGTGCTGGCCGCCGTCGGTCAGGGTTTCCAGGATCACGTTGAGGTTGGGGTCGCCGGTACCGCTGCGGAAGATCGAGCGCCCGCCCATGCCGTCCAGCGGCTTGAGTACGGCCTGCCCATGTTCGAGCACGAAGGCCTTCAGCTCGCGCGCGTTGCGGCTGACCAGGGTCGGCGGGCAGCATTGCGGGAACAGCAGGGCGGCCAGCTTCTCGTTGAAATCGCGCAGCCCCTGCGGATCGTTGACCACGGTGGTCCCGGCCTGCTGGGCGACGCTGAGGATGTGGGTGTCGTACAGGTACTCGCCATCGAAGGGCGGGTCCTTGCGCATCAGCACGATCTGGCCAGGGCCAAATGCCAGTGGCGCGAACTCGCCCAAGCTGAACCAGCCGGCCTTGTCGTCACGGACCTGCAGCGGGGCTACTTCGGCCTGGGCCTGGCCGCCGTGCAGCGACAGCCCGCCGGGGCGCACGTAGTGCAGCCGGTGACCACGGCGCTGGGCTTCCAGCAGCATGGCAAAGGTGGTGTCCTTGGCGATCTTGATGTTGGCGATGGGGTCCATCACCACGATGACGTCTAAAGGCATGACTTGAATCCGGCAGATCTGGAGGAGGATGTTAGCGGTTCGCGGCGGGGTCGCACAGCGCGGAAATCGGAACGCTGAGGCTGAACGGCGTGCCGCTTTTAATGTGAAGTGGCTCACATTATCTTGATGATCAGCCTAGTCCTGCAGGCATCACTTGACAGTTTGCGGCAGGACTGGGATATAGATGCGCTTTCGCGGCAGCATCGCGTTCGATGCCGGTCGCGCGTTCGGGGAACAACAAATGGTTGAAAACATGGCTGCGGGTGGGGAACTCGCAGGGCTGAAGGTGATGGTCATCGATGACTCGAAGACCATCCGACGTACAGCTGAAACACTGCTCAAGCGTGAAGGTTGTGAGGTCGTGACCGCCACTGACGGTTTCGAGGCATTGGCCAAGATTGCCGACCAGCAACCGCAGATCATCTTTGTCGACATCATGATGCCTCGTCTGGATGGCTATCAGACCTGTGCATTGATCAAGGGCAACCAGCTCTTCAAGTCGACGCCGGTGATCATGCTGTCATCCAAGGATGGCCTGTTCGATAAGGCCCGTGGCCGCATCGTCGGTTCCGAGCAATACCTCACCAAGCCATTTACCCGCGACGAACTACTAGGTGCCATCCGCACATACGTCAACGCCTGACCAGGGGGGAAAGGCAAAAATGGCTCGAATTCTTTTGATCGAGGACTCACCGACCGACAGGGCGGTGTTTACACAATGGTTGCTCAAGGCTGGGCACGAGGTGCTGTCGGCAGACAACGCCGAGGACGGCCTGCAGATTGCCCGTGAGCAAGGCCCGCAGCTGGTGCTGATGGACGTGGTGTTGCCGGGGATGAGTGGTTTCCAGGCAACCCGCGCGCTGTCGCGTGACGAGGCTACGCGTGACATCCCGGTGTTGATCGTCAGCACCAAGGGCATGGAAACCGACAAGGCTTGGGGCATGCGGCAAGGTGCCAGCGACTACATCGTCAAGCCGCCGCGCGAGGATGATCTGATCGCGCGGATCAACAAACTGGTGGGTTGATGCGTTCTCCATTCGACATCCTTGAAGCCTACGAACGTCGCAGTCTGGCGCACGCGGTACAGCTGCCGGAGCGGAGCTTTTCGCAGGATGTCTGGCGTGGCGTGGGTTACCGCGTTGGCAGCCGGCATCTGGTCTCGGATTTCCGCGAAGTGGTGGAAATCGTGCCCATGCCGCCGGTTACCCCGGTACCGGGCGCACAGCCCTGGTTGCTGGGCGTGGGCAACCTGCGCGGCAACCTGTTCCCGGTGGTGGACCTGAAGAACTTCCTGGAAGGCGAGCGCACCGCGCCGCAGGAAGGCCAGCGCGTGTTGATCATGCGCCAGAGCGGCGGCGACGTTGCGCTGGTGATTGACGAGTTGTACGGCCAGCGCAGCTTCGAGGCACCGATGCAGGTGCCTGCCGGTGACATCGCACAAGGGCGCTACGCGCATTTCGTCGAACGCGCCTTCCATGATGAAGGCCGTGACTGGGGCGTGTTCTCGCTGTCGCTGCTTTCCCGCACTCCTGAATTCCGGCAAGCGGCCGCCTGATTGGCGCGCTTGCCTCTTCGTATTGAGACCGAGGTCGAACGATGAGTACTGCTCCTGAAGCCGCCAAGGCTGGCAAGCTTGGCAACGTAAGCACCAACTTCTGGTTGGGCTTGTTGGTGCTCTCGATGGTCGTGTTCGGTGCCAACACCGGCGTGGCCACCTGGCAGGGCAGCCGTCTGGCCGGCGCCAGTACCGGCGCCGCCGACTTGCAGGTGCTGTCACAGCAGCTGGCCAACCAGGGCCGTGAAGCCGTGGCCGGTAGCCGCGAAAGCTACGCAGCGTTCAAGGACACGCGCAGCAAGGTGGAAAGTACCGTCAGCGAGTTGCAGGGCCGTTACGGCAACGAGAGCGGCGTGTCCGGTCCGTTGGGCGCACTGGTTGATACCTGGAAGCCGCTGTCCAAGAACGCCGAGCAGATCGTCGCCTCCGAGCCGGCGGTACTGGCCTTGGCCGGTAACGCTGACAGCTTCGTCGGCGCGGTGCCGCAGTTGCAGGCACAGTTGAATGAAGTGGTGCGGGCGATGACCGCCGGTGGCGCCCAGTCCTCGCAGGTCTACAACGGCCTGCAGCAGGTGGTGGTGGTTGGCACCATGGCCCGTCGCGTAACCGAAATCCGCGCCGGTGGTGCTGGCGCGAGCGGCGCCGGTGACGCGCTGGCGCGCGACATGGTGGTGTTCACCCAGGTGCTGGAAGGCCTGCGCAACGGCAACGAAGAAATGGGCATCGCCGCGGTGCGCAATGCCAATGCACAGGTTGCGCTGGAACAGTCGGCCAACCAGTGGGCAAAGATGAAGAAGGATGCCGACGCCATTCTGGCCAGCTCGCGCAACCTGTTTGCTGCACAGTCCTCGGCGGCCGCACTGGCCACCGGCTCGGACAAGATGCTGGAGCGCAGCCGCAAGCTGTTTGACGCGTTCTCGGCATTCGGCTCGGCCCGCGATACCCGCATCTTCCCGAACTTCTGGTGGAGCGTGATCTTCGGCGGCCTGTCGGTGTTTTCGATCATCGGCTTCGTCTGGAGCACGGTGCGTACCCGTTCGCGCGAGCAGGACGTGCGTTACCAGACCCAGGTGGAATTCAACAGCCGCAACCAGCAGGCAATTATGCGTCTGCTGGACGAAATCAGCTCGCTCGGTGAAGGTGACCTGACGGTAAAGGCCTCGGTGACCGAGGACATGACCGGCGCCATCGCCGACGCTATCAACTACGCCGTGGACGAACTGCGCCACCTGGTGACCACCATCAACGACATCTCCTCGAAGGTGGCGGTGTCGGCACAGGAAACCCAGGCAACGGCAATGCAGCTGGCCGAAGCCGCCGGCCACCAGGCCGACGAGATCACCAGCGCCTCGGACCGTATCGGCGAAATCGCAACCTCCATTGAACAGGTCTCGCGCAACTCCACCGAGTCGGCCGAAGTGGCACAGCGCTCGGTGGTGATCGCCACCGAAGGTGCCGGCGTGGTGCGCCAGACCATTCAGGGCATGGACCAGATCCGCGACCAGATCCAGGAAACCTCCAAGCGCATCAAGCGTCTGGGTGAGTCTTCGCAGGAAATCGGCTCGATCGTGGAACTGATCAACGACATTTCCGAGCAGACCAACATCCTGGCATTGAACGCGGCCGTGCAGGCAGCCTCGGCCGGTGAGGCCGGCCGCGGTTTCGCTGTGGTGGCCGACGAAGTGCAGCGGCTTGCAGAACGTACCTCCGGCGCGACGCGTCGAATCGAAGGTCTGGTGCAGGCCATTCAGGCCGATACCAACGAAGCGGTTACCTCGATGGAACAGACCACCGCCGAAGTGGTATCCGGTGCACGTCTGGCCGAAGACGCCGGTACCGCACTGACCGAAATCGAACGCGTGTCCAACGCGCTTAACAATTTGATTAAAAGCATCTCCATCGCCGCCAACCAGCAGGCCTCGGCAGCTACCGACATCACCCAGACGATGGGCGTGATCCGGCAGATTACCGGCCAGACCTCGCAGGGCGCCGGGCAGACCGCCGATTCGCTGGGTCAGTTGAACCAGTTGGCGGCAGAGCTGCGCCGTTCGGTGGCCGACTTCAAGTTGCCGGCCTGAACGGACTGATCGGGCGGGGATGCAAAGGAATCAGCAGATGAAGTTTCGTCACAAACCAACGCAGGGCCGCCCGGACGGCATGCAATTGATGCTGCACGGGGGAGTGCGATGAGTACCTTGCGCGATGCGATGAGCCACGCAGCTCTGGGGTGGGTAAAACCCGAGCTGGACGAGACCCTGCGCCAGGTGCGCAATGAGGTCGAGGCTTACGTCGAAGAACCCAACGACAGCAGCCGCATGCGCTTCTGTGCCGGCTACCTGCACCAGGTGCAGGGCACGCTGCGCATGGTCGAGCTGTATGCCCCGGCGATGGTGGCCGAGGAGCTGGAGCTGCTCGCCAATGCAGTGCGCGACGGTGCCATCCCGGACCGCGACGAAGCCTGCGCTACGCTGATGCGTGGCACCGTGCTGCTGCCCGATTACCTGGAGCGCCTGCAGAACGGCCACCGCGATATTCCCATCGTGCTGCTGCCGCTGCTCAATGACATCCGCGCTGCACGCGGCGCTGAAGGCATCAACGAAAGCGTCTTGTTCGCCTTCAACCCCGATGCCAGCAACGCCAGTGCCGATGAGCTGGAGCACGCCCGCGGCAGCTTGAGCGGGCGCAACCGCGAACTGCTCGACACGGTCGGCAGTGCGGTCAAGGAAGAACTGATGCGCATCAAGGATGCGCTCGATCTGCACATGCGCATGGATGGCAATCCGGCCGACCTGCAGGTACAGGTCAACGAGCTGGGCGCCGTTTCCGACACGCTGGGTGTGATGGGCCTGGGCGTTGCCCGTGGCATCGTCGCGCAGCAGCGCGATTCGCTGCGCGAAGTGGTCAACGGCACGCGTCAGATCGACGACAACCTGTTGCTGGACATCGCCGGTGCGCTGCTCTATGTGGACGCGTCGCTGGATGACCAGGTGGCGCACCTCGGCGCCAATGTCACCGGTGAAGACGATCCGGGCTCGGTGGAAACCCGCCGCACGGTGGAAGTACTGGCGCATGAAGCCATTGCCAACTTCACCGCCGCACGCGAATCCTTCGTGGCCTTCATCGAGACCAATTGGGACCACGCACGCCTGGCCGAAGTGCCGCGTCTGCTGAGCGAAGTTTCCGGTGCCCTGCGCATGCTGGAACTGCCGGCGCCGGCAGACTATCTGCAGGCCGTGCGTCAGTACATCGACGTCGAACTGATTGCGCGCCAACGCGTTCCCAGCGGGCGTCAGCTCGACACCCTGGCCGATGCGATGGCCAGCCTGGAATACTTCCTGGAAGCCCTGCGCGATCGCCGTCCCGGCCGCGAGGAAATCCTCGACATCACCCGCACCAGCCTGGAAACCCTGCGCTATTGGCCGATCCCGGCATTGCAGGCGAATACCGACGGCCGCGCGGCAACGGTCATGGGTGAAGCAGCCCCGGCAGCGCACGCCACCACTGCGGCAACACCATGGGCGGCTGCGGCAAACGAATCGCTGGCCGCCGATCCGGCGCCGGTGGCGGTCACCGCCATTGTTGAGGAAGCCGAGCATGCAGAAGACGCAGTAGCTGCCGAGGCCGCTCCGGTCGCCGAGCAGGCACCGGTCAGCGCCACGCCGGTAATGCCGCCGCCGCTGCCGCCGATTGAGCTGGAGGACAAGCCGCAGGCAGCCGCCGAATACCCGTTGGTGTTTGGTGCGGCCATCAATGCCGTGGCCACGCCGGTGCAGACGCTGCAGGTGCCGAACGTGGCCGGGCCGTTGGTCCCGACCGAGGTAGCCGCGGCGGAGATTTCCGCGTTTGATCCGGTTGCCGCCGAGGGAGCGTTGTCGAACGACAGCAGCTTCGCGCTGGCGCCGCTGGCGCTTGAAGGGCAGGAAACCAGCACTGCGTCCGAAGCTGCGCCGGCATCGTTTGCCGCAGCGTTCGATCCGGTCGCCGCCGAGGACTTCGCGGTCGCTGACGCTGGCGACACCTACCGTTTTGATGATTCCCTGCTGACCCTGGACGGTACTGACGCAGCGCCGCTGCAGTCCGCCGATCTGGCCAAGGTCGCGCTTGCCGATGGCGATGTGTTCTTCAGCGCCGAGTTGGAAGCGGTTGCGCCGGCATTTGATGCTGCTGCACCGATGGATGCGCAGGTAGCCAACAACTGGGAGCTGGACGCTGCGCCGGCAGCACTCGCAGACGCCGGCATTGCCGGCGATGCGCTGACGCTGGAAGCAACGCCGGCCGACAGCCTGGAGGCCGCCTCGATCGAGCCGGTTTCCATGTTGGTTGAACCCGTGTCCAAGCTGGATACGGAAACCGCCGCGTTCATGGCGCAGCTCGATGCCGCCGCCGAAGCGTTCGATCCGTTCGCATTGCCGGAATCCCTGCAGGCCGAGCTGGTCACCGCCGATGTGGCCGACGCTGCGATCCACGGTGCAACGCCTGCGAAGGCCGCAGCGCCGGTACACCAGCTCGAAGGTGGCTTCATCGATGGCGGCGACGTCATCGATCAGGACATCCGCGAAGTCTTCATCGAGGAGTTCGACGAAGAACTGGAAAACCTGGGCAATCTGTTGCCGGCATGGCGCGCGGCGCCGGCCAATATGGAGCGCCTGCGCCCGGTGCGTCGCGTATTCCATACGCTCAAGGGCAGCGGCCGTCTGGTTGGCGCACGCACCCTGGGTGAGTTCAGCTGGAAGATCGAGAGCCTGCTCAACCGCGTGCTTGATGGCAGCCGTCCCGCCAGCCCTGCGGTACTTGCCGCAGTGACCCAGGCCTATGACGTGTTGCCGGAACTGAATGCCGCCCTGCGTGGTGCAGGCAGCATCCATTCCGATCTGCTGGGCATACAGGACGTGGCGGACCGCGTCGCCGCAGGCGAAGAAGCGTTCTACGTTGCCGGTGTCAGCGCAGTTGCCGATGCCGCCGCAGCGCAGGATATCGCCCCGGCTGCCGAGGTCGCTGAAGCGGTTGTGCCGGTCGAAACCGAACTAGCCGCAGCAGACCAGGACAACGATGCAGGCGGCACCCCGGCCTCGGTCGATGAGGTGCTGCGCGAGATCCTGGAAGCCGAGATCGGCGCCCATCTGGACACGGTCAACACCTGGCTGGCCGGATCCGTGGCGCAGCCGCAGCCGGTTTCCGAAGACCTGTTGCGTGCCGTACACACCATGAGTGGCGCTTTCGCCATGACCGACGTGCCGGTGATCACCCAGATCACCAGCCCGGCTGAAACCTTCGTCAAGCGTTCGTTGGCCGCGGCGGTCACGCCGACCACGGCAGGCGTGGATGCGCTGGCGCAGATGGCCTCGGCCGTGCACACCACAATCACCGCGCTGCGCGCACCTTCGCCCCGCATTCCGGCATTCCCGGGTGTGGCCGAGCGCCTGCAGTCGCTGGTCGACGCCTTGCCCGATGCCAAGTGGCCGCCGATGGCCGCCGAGGATGAGCTGGCCATCGTTGATTCCATTGACGCCGATGCAGTGCAGGGTCCGCTGTCGGCAGGCAACGACGTAAGCGCTGAGCTGGTCGGTGTCGAAGACCTGTCGGCTTACTTCGACTCCAGCTTGTTGGATGAAACCCCGGGTGACGCCGTACCGGTGGCCGCCGCTGAACTGCCGGTTGCCGCGTTTGAGCCGGAAATCGTTCTGCCGACCGGCGTTGACGTGCGTGCGGATGCGGACATGCTGGCGGAAGCGCCGGAACCCGCAGAAGCTGTCGAAATTGACGCGCCGTCGATCGCGTTCGCAGCCGATGCCGCTGTTGACGCCGAGCCGGCAACGGCTGCCGTCACTGACGACGTGCACGCACAGGAAGATGTCGCAGCGCCACTGGATGGCGGCGCGGCAGACGACGCGCAGCTGGCCGTGGATGCGGTAGATGGCTACGACGCAGTCCGCGCTTCGACCTGGGGCCATGCCTCCGATGCCGCTGAGCCGACGCAGGCCATGGAAAGCACCGACGCGCCGCTGGCCGACGACGCTTCCGGGGCTGCTGCCGAGTCCTTCATTGCTGCAGATGCCGATAACGCACTTGAGGATGCAGTGGCCGCGCAGACTGAAAACACCCAGGATGACGCACAGGCAGCTGCCGAAGGTTCCGCGCACGCGGATGATCACGACAGCGTCATTGCGCGCGCCCTGGCCATCGCAACCGGTGCGGGCGCACTGGCTGCAGGCGTGGTCTACGCAGGCACGACGGCTGAAGCCGATGCCGAGGCTGACACTGAGGCAGCAGAGCTGGCTGCGCAGAGCGAACAGGACGCACAGCCGCTGACGCAGGCCGATGAGGCCGCGCAGATGGTCGAGCCTGCACAGGGCGCTGAACAGTACGAGCAAGTGCTTGCTGGCGATGCCGAGCAGGCAGCGGCAGATGCCTTGCCGGTGGATGAAGATGCAGTTGTTGCGACTGCGGATGATTCCGTGTCCGAGCTGGAATCCGTTGATCCGCTGGACGCGTCCGCAACTGTCGCAACGCAGATCGAACAGGACGAGACGGCAGACGAAGCCGCCGCAGCCGAAGAATCGGCATCGCTCGAAGACGTCGCCGGAAATGACCCGGTGGACGCTATTGAAGTCGTCGAAGTTGTCGAAGCCGTCGAAACGGTCGAGATTGCCGAGCCGGTTGAGCTCGAGTCTGTCGTCGTCGCCAAGGCCACGCTTGCCCCGTTGACCGCAGCACTGCCGGAACAGGTAGAAGCGCCGGCCGTCGCCGTGGCAGTCCACGAACTGGATGCTGGCCCGCTGGACTTCGCCGACCTGGATCGTGAGCTGGTCGATATCTTTGTCGAGGAAGGCAAGGATCTGCTCGACCATTGCGATGGTCTGGTCAATGACATGCGCGCCGCGCCGGAAGATCGCGAAGCGCTGGCGGGCCTGCAGCGTGATCTGCACACCCTCAAGGGTGGCGCGCGCATGGCCGGTATCAACGCCATCGGCGACCTCGGCCATGGCATCGAGTCGCTGCTGGAAGCCGTTGCGGCCAACCGTACCGAGATCACCCGTGCCGACGTGCAGCTGCTGGAGCGCGGTTTCGACCGTCTGCATCAGCTGTTGATCCGTACCGGCGAGCACCGTGCGGTGCAGATGCCGAGCGACCTGATCGAAGCGTTCGAAGCCCGTACCGATGGCCGTGCCGAAGCCGCACAGGCGCTGGTCGAAGCGGCGGTCACTGCAACCGACACCGTTGTGGTCGAGGTCGCGGAAGACGCGGTGCAGCCGCAGCCGCTGGCACATATCGAGCCCTTGTCTGCGCCGTTGCGCGAAGAACCGGCCGGTGCCGAAGAAGAAGGTGCACCGCGCGGACAGGAACAGGTGCGCGTGCGCGCCGACCTGCTCGACAGCCTGGTCAACCACGCCGGCGAAGTGGCGATCTACCGTTCGCGCCTGGAGCAGCAGCTCGGTGCCTTCCGTGGCGCCATGGCCGAGCTGGATCGCACCAACGCCCGTCTGCGCGACCAGCTGCGTCGTCTGGATCTGGAAACCGAAGCGCAGATCGTGGCGCGTTACCGCCGCGAACACGAACAGGCCGACCAGACCTTCGATCCGCTGGAACTGGACCGTTTCTCCACCCTGCAGCAGCTCAGCCGTGCGCTGAACGAATCGGCGGCCGACTTGGGCGGTCTGCAAGGTGTGCTGGACGATCTGTCGCGCAACTACGACACGCTGCTGCAACAGCAGTCGCGTGTCAGCTCGGAACTGCAGGACGGGCTGATGCGTGCGCGCATGGTGCCGTTCGATGGCCTGGTGCCGCGCCTGCGTCGCGTGGTGCGCCAAGCCGCGCAGGAAACCGAAAAGCAGGTGCACCTGAAGCTGGAAGGCACCCACGGCGAACTCGATCGCAACGTGCTTGATCGCATGGTCGCGCCGCTGGAGCACATGCTGCGCAACTCGGTTGCCCATGGTCTGGAGCAGCCGGCTGCACGTACTGCTGCAGGCAAGCCGGAAGAAGGCGAAATCGCACTGCGTCTGCGCCGCGAAGGTTCGGAAATCGTGCTGGAAGTCGGCGATGACGGTGCCGGCCTGGACCGCGAGGCAATCCGTCGCCGTGCCGAGCAGCGTGGTCTGCTGGGCAGCGATGAGCAGATCGACGACAACCAGCTGGACCAGATGATCTTTGCATCGGGCTTCAGCACCAGCGAGCAGGTCAGCCAGCTGTCCGGCCGTGGTGTCGGCATGGACGTGGTGCGCAATGAAGTGCGTCAGCTCGGCGGCTCGGTGGACATCCACTCGGTGCGTGGCCAGGGCGCAACCTTCACTTTGCGCCTGCCGCAGACGTTGGCGGTTACCCAGGCGGTGTTCGTGCGTATCGGCGAAACCACCTATGCGGTACCGGTGGCATCGGTCAGTGGTATCGGCCGGATCTCCCGCCAGCGTTTCGAATCAGGGCAGGGCGGTTACCACTACAACGGCGAAGACTTCAGCCTGTACAACCTGGGCAACCTGGTGGGTCAGGTGGCGGCCAAGGCCGAAGGCCAGACCGAGATTCCGTTGCTGCTGGTGCGCTCCGGCGACCTGCGTGCGGCGGTGGCGATCGACCAGGTGCTGGGCAACCGCGAAGTCGTGGTCAAGCCGGTCGGCCTGCAGATCGCGTCGGTGCCGGGTATCTACGGCGCCACCATCACCGGCGAAGGCAATGTGGTGGTGATCCTGGACGTGGCACCGCTGGTGCGTCGTCATCTGACCCAGCCGCAGCAGACGGTGGAAGTGATCGAGGCCAGCAGCCAGCGCCATGTGCCGCTGGTGATGGTGGTCGACGATTCGCTGACCATGCGCAAGGTCACCAGCCGCGTGCTGGAACGTCACAACCTGGAGGTGGTCGCCGCGCGCGACGGCGTGGAAGCGCTGGAGCAGCTGGAAGAACGCATCCCGGACCTGATGCTGCTGGATATCGAAATGCCGCGCATGGACGGCTACGAGCTGGCCACCGCGATGCGTGCCGATCCGCGTTACAAGGACATCCCGATCGTGATGATCACCTCGCGCAGTGGCGACAAGCATCGCCAGCGCGCATTCGAGATCGGCGTGCAACGCTATCTCGGCAAGCCGTACCAGGAGTTGGATTTGATGCGCAATGTCTATGACCTGCTGGGGATCGCCCGTGCACGCGACTGACGACACTGCCAAGCCCGTTGCCCTGCTGGCCCGTGCTGGCGCCGCCCGCGATCGCCTGCGCGAAGCACTGATCGCTGCCGGTGGCCGCATCGTGCTGGAGGAAGACCCCAACCAGCTGGAGCCGGCTTCGCTGGTCTCGGCTGCGCCGCAGGTGGTGCTGGTCGCGCTGGAGCCGGCGGTCGAGGACGCGCTGGAACGGCTGGAATCGGTACTGGAAACCCCGGAACTGTCCTTGTTGTTCGAGGAAGCCGAACTGGCCGCGCGTCGCGAAGGCTGGGAGGCGCAGCGTTGGATCCGTCACCTGGCCGCCAAGCTGCAGGGCCATGGCAACGTGCTGCCGCCGGGCCTTGAGCATGAAGACGCCGAGCCGGCAAACACTCTGCAACCCGGCCTGCCGCCGCGTCCGGCCGATGGCCATGTGGATGCGCCGCTGCAGTTCCATCTGGATGAGGCGCAGGTGCAGGCCTATGACCTGCCCGCCGATGAAATCTACGAGGCACCGGCAAGTGCGCGTGAACCGCATGCCGAAGTGCTGTCGTTCGAGGAACTGATTGCCGGTGCCGCACAGCCGTCGTCCGTCGAAACCCTGCCTCCGCCGCTGCCGCCGGAACCGGTTACGGCTTCGGTCGAGCCTGCGGGCAAGGCGGCCGCAGCGCCGATCGGTGATTTCAGCAGCTGGTCCTTGCTGGACGAGGATGGCTACGAGACCGCGCCCGCCGCGCCGGTAGCCGCTGAGCCGCCGCCGGCATTGGCCAGTCTGCTCAACAGCGAGCTGTCGCTGGTAGACCTCGATGAGGGCGCTGCCGAGGGCAATGGCGCGGTGTTGTTGATTGCCGGTATTGGCGGCCCGGATGCGGTGCGCCGCGTGCTGGCCGGCCTGCCGGAAGATTTTTCGCGCCCGGTGCTGGTGCAGCTGCGACTGGACGGTGGCCGTTACGCCAACCTGGTCAAGCAGATGGCACGGGCAACGCCGCTGCCGGTCAGCCTGGCCGATCCCGGCCAGAGCCTGAACCCGGGCGAGGTCTATATTCTTCCCGATGTCATTGGCGTCGAATCAGCTGCTGGCGGCCTGCGTTTCTGCGCCGACGCCAACGATCTGCTGCAGGCGCTGCAAGCGGACCGCAGCGCGGTGCTGATGCTCAGTGGTGCCGATGTGGCGATGGTCGCGCCGGTGCTGGACTTCGCCGGCAAGGGTGGCTGGGTGGCGGGGCAGATCGGTGAGGGTTGCTATGACCCGGCCGCTGCCAGCCAGCTGGCTGTTGCTGGCATGAGCGCCGGTGATCCGGAATATCTCGCCGCCGAATTGGCTGTGCATTGCGCGGCGTGACCGCAGCGCGACCCAGGAACTGACGATGAGCTACGCAAACAACGATGAAGTCCGTGGGGTACTGATACAGGCCGGTACCGAGCGCGTGCTGTTGCCCAACGCGACGGTGGCGGAAATGATGTCCCGCGTGGCGGTCGAGCCGATTGCCAATGCGCCGGCCTGGCTGGTCGGGCAGATCGCATGGCACGGCTGGAGCGTGCCGTTGCTGTCCTATGCCGGG
Source organism: Stenotrophomonas terrae (assembly GCF_039674165.1). Taxonomy (GTDB): domain Bacteria; phylum Pseudomonadota; class Gammaproteobacteria; order Xanthomonadales; family Xanthomonadaceae; genus Stenotrophomonas; species Stenotrophomonas terrae_A. Next base: position 17,670 of record NZ_JBDJMY010000029.1, on the reverse strand, counting down.
CTCAGTGGCCACGGCCACGAAATGGTCGGCAGCAACAACAAGGTGGTGGTGCTCAAGGCCCTGGGTGGCAACCCGGACCTGCCTTATTTCGCCTTGCTGACCCAGTCCTTCCCGCAGTTGATCGCGGTACCGCGTGACGGCCTGCTGGCCGACGCCTCGGAAGAGAGCCTGCCGGTAGGCGTGCATATGCGCGTGCTGCTGGGCGAGCAGAGCGCCCTGCTGCCGGATCTGGACGCCGTTGAAAGCGCAGTGATCCTGGCCCTGGCCGAAGCCGCAGGCTGATCCACCCTGCACGGTAGAGCCGAGCCATGCCCGGCGCTACAGGCCCGCGCAGTGGCAGATGCACCGGTAGTGCCGAGCCATGCTCGGCAGAGGCCTTCCCGGCAGTCCTGAAACCGGCGGCGCTGCATGTTGTGGGAGCGGCGTCAGCCGCGAAGCCCGTAGTCCATCAGATTGCAGGCATCTTGGTGGTGCAACCATCCCCAGCCTCGCGGCTGACGCCGCTCCCCCACGGGGGGTTCTGTGGGTTCTGTGGGTTGCCGTGGTAACGCCCCAGCCAAGCATGGCTGGGCGCTATAGGTCGCCCAGGCGCGCCTGCAGGGCGGCTATGGCGGCCAGGCCTGCGGTCTCGGTGCGCAGGATGCGTGGGCCCAGCTGCAGGCCCTGGAAGCCCGCCTCGGCCAGTTGCTGGCGGTCGCGTGGTGACCAGCCGCCTTCCGGGCCAATCGCGATGACCACGCCGTTGGCAGGTGCGTCCGGCAACGAGGCCAGGCGATGTTCGCCCAATGGATCCAGGGTCAGCCGCAGGGTCTGCTCCGGCAGCGCGGCGACAGCGGCGGCCAGCGCCTGCGGGCTGCCAATCGACGGAATGCGGGCACGCCCGGATTGCCCGCAGGCCGAGCCGACGACATTGCGCCAATGGGCGATGCGCTTCTCCGCACGGGCCGCGTCCAGCTTTACTTCGGTGCGCTCGGCATTGACCGGGATGATGCGACTGACCCCCAGTTCGGTGGCTTTCTGCAGGATCAGGTCCATTTTCTCGCCGCGGGCGATGCCCTGCAGCAAGGTGATGGCCAGCGGTGATTCATTGTCGATGGCCTGCGCGCTGTCGATATGTACCTGCACCTCGCGCTTGCTGATGGCGCTGAGCGTGGCCGCATAGTCATGGCCATCGCCATTGAAAAGAACGCAGCCGTCACCCTCGCGCAGGCGCATTACCCGCACCAGGTGATTGGCCACCTCTTCGGGGAGGGACAGGGTCTGGCCGGCGGCAAGTGGCAGTTCAATCGGGCAACGGGTAAGACGCATCGGTGATCTCGCAAAGGCGGTGCCGCATGGGGGGCGGCTGGGTCTGCTAGCATTTCAACGTCATGAAAACGTATCTGCCAATGCGCATTCTATCGGTCTACCGTCCTTTTGCCCGGAGCGGCGCATGAGTCGCCGGCTTCCACAGATCCACAACGTGGTCGAAGAACATATCGGTCCGTTCCGCCAACAACAGCTGGATCTGGAGTTTTCCAACGGCGAGCGCCGGCACTTCCAGCGCCTGGTCAGCGGTGGTCACGGCGCGGTGGTGGTGGTGCCGATGCTCGACGATGAGACCGTTCTGCTGGTGCGTGAATACGCAGCCGGCCTGCATCGCTACGAGCTGGGCCTGGTCAAGGGCCGTATCGATGAGGGCGAAACGCCGATCGAAGCGGCCGACCGCGAGCTCAAGGAAGAAGCCGGTTATGGCGCGCGCAGACTGGATGCGCTGCGCAGCCTGACCTTGGCACCTACTTATATGAGTCACCAGTCGACCTTGGTGGTGGCGCGCGATCTGTATCCTCAGCGCCTGCCCGGCGATGAGCCCGAGGAGCTGGAAGTGGTGCCATGGAAGCTGGCCGCGCTGGACCAGCTGATGCTGCGCGAGGATTTCTCCGAAGGACGCTCGTTGGCGGCCCTGTTCATTGCCCGTGAGTGGCTGCGAGGTGGCGCATGAATGCTTCAATCGATGAGGCGCTGCGCGAAGGCGTGCTGCAGATCGCCCGGCAGGCTGGCGCGGCGATCATGCAGGTTTACGCCAGCGGCTTCGATATCGAACACAAGGCCGACGACAGCCCGGTGACCACCGCCGATCTGGCCGCGCATCGTTTGATCGTGCACGGCCTGACCGGGCTGACCCCGGATATCCCGGTGCTGTCCGAAGAGTCGGCGCAGTTGCCCTGGGAGACGCGGCGCAAGTGGCAGCGTTACTGGTTGGTGGATCCGCTGGATGGCACCCGCGAGTTCATCAAGCGCAATGGCGAATTCAGCGTCAACATCGCGCTGATCGAGCACGGCGTGTCGGTGTTTGGCGTAGTGCAGGCGCCGGTGACCGAGGTCATCTGGCACGCCGAGCGCGGTGGCAAGGCATGGCGTCGCACGGGCCAGCAGCAGGAAGCGATCAGCACCCGGGTGCCGCCGGCGTCGCCGTTGCGGGTGGCGGCCAGCCGCTCGCATGCCAGTGCGCGTACCGCGGCCTTGCTGGCACGCATGGGCGAGATCGAGCTGGTTGCGCAGGGCTCGTCGCTCAAGTTCTGCCGCATCGCCGAGGGCACGCTGGACGTGTACCCGCGTCTTGGGCCAACCAGTGAATGGGATACGGCTGCCGGCCAGTGTGTGCTGGAAGCGGCAGGCGGGGTGGTGCTGGCTGCCGATGACGGTGTGCCGTTTGCCTACAACCAGCGGCCGCGTCTGCTCAATGGCGACTTTGTCGCACTGGGCGATGCCTCGCTGCCGTGGCAGGACTGGGTGGCCGGGCTGTAATGGCTGCGCTCAGCCGCTGATCAACAAACCCCCAACGCCGGCGTCTGCCGGCGTCGTCATGAAGAAGGTGTGCGCATGTCCGAGTTGAACGATATCCAGACGCTGTTGCAGATCATGGCGCGGCTGCGCGATCCCCAGGGCGGTTGCCCATGGGACCTGGAGCAGGATTTCGCCAGCATTGCGCCGTATACGGTGGAGGAGGCCTACGAGGTCGCCGACGCGATCGATCGCAACGACCTGCCGGAGTTGAAGGACGAACTCGGCGACCTGCTGCTGCAGGTGGTGTTCCATGCGCAGATGGCCAGCGAGCAGGGCGCCTTCGATTTCGGCGATGTGGTGGCGTCGATCAGCAACAAGATGATCCGCCGCCATCCGCATATCTTCGGCGACACCGAGGTCAGCGATTCGGACGAAGTGCTGGCCAACTGGGATGCGATCAAGCGCAGCGAACGTGCGGCCAAGGGTGAGCAGGACGGCTCGGCATTGGCGGGTATCTCACGCGGTCTGCCGGAGTGGCTGCGTGCCACCAAGCTGCAGTCGCGCGCCGCGCGCACCGGCTTTGACTGGCCCAGCCCTGCGCCGGTACTGGCCAAGCTGCGTGAGGAAATCGACGAGCTGCAGGCCGAGTTCGAGATCGCCGCCAATGGCCAGGACAACCAGGCGCGGCTGCAGGAAGAATTGGGCGATGTGCTGTTTGTCTGCGCCAACCTGGCGCGTCACGCCAAGGTGGATGTCGGCACCGCCTTGCGCCACGCCAACCACAAGTTCGAGCGTCGCTTCCGTGCGATGGAAGCCTTGGCAGCGGCCCAGGCAACGCCGATGCCGGCGCTGGATCTGGCCGCGCAGGAAGCACTTTGGCAGGCGGTGAAGCAGCAGGAAAAGGACGCGGCGCGGTGAAAACCTTCGCCTTGTTCCTGCTTACCGCGTTGGCGGAAATCGTCGGCTGCTACCTGCCCTGGTTATGGCTGCGGCAGCAGGGCAGCCCGTGGCTGCTGCTGCCGGCCGCCGCCAGCCTGGCCTTGTTCGCATGGTTGCTGACCCTGCATCCCGCCGCCAGCGGCCGCGTCTATGCCGCTTACGGCGGCGTGTACGTGTGCATGGCGCTGTTGTGGTTGTGGCTGGTGGATTCGGTCAAACCCACCCGTTGGGACCTGCTAGGCGGCGGCCTGTGCCTGCTCGGCATGGCGGTGATCATGTTCGCCCCACGCAGCAACTGAAACACCTATGCTGTCCGCATCCGCACCAGGTTGCCGGCCATGTCGCGTTTCAGCAGCTTCCGCCAGTTCTATCCGTACTACCTGAGCGAACACAGCAACCACATCAGCCGCCGCCTGCATTTCATCGGTAGCTGGGGCGTGCTGGCCTGCGTGGCAATGGCGCTGTGGAGTGGCCACGGCCGCTGGTTGTGGCTGGCGCTGGTATGCGGTTATGGCTTTGCCTGGGTCGGGCACTTTTTCTTCGAGAAGAACCGGCCGGCCACCTTCCGACATCCCTTCTATTCATTTGCCGGCGACTGGGTGATGTTCGTCGACATTCTGCGTGGGCGGGTGCGCCTGTAGGCGCACACCTGGCCGTCTCGGGGCTGTGGCTATACTCGGCCCATCCATCATCACGAGGAGTGGGCAATGGGCAGCGGAACCGGGGTGTTGGCGCTGGTGGTGGTCATCGCTGGTGTCATCGTGTTGTTCAAGACGGTGCGGATGGTGCCGCAGGGCTACGAATGGACGGTGGAACGCTTCGGCAAGTACACGCATACGATGAGCCCGGGCCTGCATTTCCTGTTTCCGATTGTGTATGGCGTCGGCCGCAAGGTGAACATGATGGAGCAGGTGCTGGAGGTGCCCAGCCAGGATGTGATCACCAAGGACAACGCGGTCGTGCGCGTGGATGGCGTGGTGTTCTTCCAGGTACTGGACGCGGCCAAGGCGGCCTATGAAGTGGCCAACCTGGAAGTGGCGATGATCGCGCTGGTGCAGACCAATATCCGCACCGTGATCGGCTCGATGGACCTGGACGAATCACTGAGCCAGCGCGAAACCATCAACGCCAAGCTGCTCAACGTGGTCGACCACGCGACCAATCCGTGGGGGGTGAAGGTCACCCGCATCGAGATCAAGGACATCCAGCCGCCGGCCAACCTGGTGCAGTCGATGCAGCAGCAGAAAATGGCCGAGCAGAACAAGCGCGCCGCAGTGCTGGAATCCGAAGGCATCCGCCAATCGGAGATCCTGCGTGCCGAGGGCCAGAAGCAGGCGGCGGTGCTGGAAGCGGAGGGCCGCAAGGAAGCTGCGTTCCGCGATGCCGAAGCCCGTGAGCGGCTGGCCGAAGCCGAGGCCAGGGCGACCACCATGGTCTCCGATGCCATCGCCAATGGCAGCGTGCAGGCGATCAACTACTTCATCGCACAGAAGTACGTGGAAGCCTTCAGTGAGCTGGCCAACTCGCCCAACCAGAAGCTGGTGCTGATGCCGATGGAAACCAGTGCCGTGATCGGCTCCATTGCCGGCATTGCTGAATTGGCCAAGGAAGCATTTGCCAAACAAGGCGAGACCAGGCAGCCCGCACGCGGCAACCCGCCGCCACTTGGGCGCTGAGCCATGCGCTGGGAAGTAATCATCTGGGCCGCGCTGGCGGTGCTGCTGTTCGCTGCCGAGGCGCTGGTGCCGGGCGCCTTCATGTTGTGGATGGGCATCGCCGCCGCGGCGGTGTTCCTCACCGTCTGGGCCATCGATGGCATGACCCTGCTGCTGCAGGTGGTTCTGTTCGTGGTGCTGAGTTTCGTCTCAATTCAGGTCTACCGCACCTGGTTCCGTCAGCGGGCGCGGCCCAGCGATCAACCCCTGCTCAACCGCCGTGCCGAACAACTGGTGGGGCGCGTGGTGACGCTGGACCAGGCCATCAACGCCGGCATTGGCCGGGCCAAGGTGGATGATGCGTTCTGGGTGGTGGCCGGCCCGGATCTGCCGCAGGGCAGTGCGGTGCGGGTGGTCGCCGTGGACGGCATGACGCTCAAGGTGCAGCCGGTCTGAAGGCCGGCGCGGCACTGCCGTTGTGGCAGTGCCGCAGGTTTTAAAAGTGACCATCTGGGATAATGGCGGACCCCTTTGTGTGGAACGGCCATGACCCTGAAAACCCTGCTCAACGAAACCCACCGCTCACTCGGCGCCAAGATGGTCGACTTTGGCGGCTGGGACATGCCGATCCACTACGGCTCGCAGATCGATGAGCATCATCTGGTCCGCAATGCCGCCGGCATGTTCGACGTCAGCCATATGACTGTGGTCGATCTGAAGGGCGCGCGTACCCGCGAGTTCCTGCGCCAGCTGCTGGCCAACTCCATCGACAAGCTCAAGGTGAAGGGCAAGGCCCTGTACTCGTGCATGCTCAATGCGCAGGGCGGGGTGATCGACGACCTGATCGTCTACTTCCTGGCCGATGACATGTTCCGCATGGTGGTCAATGCCTCCACCCGCGAAAAAGACCTGGCCTGGATCCGTCAGCATGCCGAAGCCTTCGGCGTGGAAGTGATCGAGCGCGAAGACCTGGCCATCATCGCCGTGCAGGGTCCGCAGGCGCGTGCGCTGGTCGCCGGCCTGGTGGCGGCCGATGATCGTGCCGCGCTGGACAAGCTGGCGCGCTTTGCCGGCCTGGATGTGACCTCCACCGATGGCGTGCCACTGTTTGTTGCGCGCACCGGTTACACCGGCGAAGACGGCTACGAAGTATTGCTGCCGCAGACGGCCGTGGTCGCGTTCTGGAATGCATTGCTGGCTGCCGGTGTAAAGCCGGCGGGTCTGGGCGCGCGCGATACGCTGCGCCTGGAAGCCGGCATGAATCTTTACGGCCAGGACATGGACGAAACCATCACCCCGTACGAAGCGGCATTGGCGTGGACGGTTGCCCTGGATGATCAGGCCGATGGCACCGCGCGCGACTTCACTGGTCGCCCGGTACTGGAGGCACAGAAGGCTGCCGGCAATGCGCGGCAGATGATCGGCCTGGTGATGGACGAGAAGGGCGTGCTGCGCCACGGCCAGAAGGTGCTCACCGCCAATGGCGAGGGCGAGATCCTGTCCGGCACTTTTTCGCCGACGCTGGGCAAGGCAATCGCCTTCGCACGCGTTCCCGCCGGTGCACCGGGCGAGGTGCGCGTGGATATCCGCGGCAAGGAAGTGCCGGTGCGTATCGTGAAGTTTCCGTTTGTGCGTGACGGCCAGGCACAGGCCGGTATCAATCTTTGACCTGCTCGACCGGGCCGGAAGCGACCTCGCTTCCGGTTCGTTAAACTAGCGCTTCTTCCCGACCACCGTTTTTTTCGGAGTAGTTCCATGAGCGAGATCCCTGGCGACCTCAAGTTCCTCAAGTCCCACGAATGGGCCCGTGTCGAAGGCAATGGCCGCGTCACCGTTGGTATTTCCGACCATGCCCAAGGTTTGCTGGGTGACCTGGTCTACGTCGAACTGCCGGCTGTCGGTGACAGCGTGCAGGCTGGCGTTGGCGCAGCGGTGGTCGAGTCGGTGAAGGCTGCCTCCGACGTCTACAGCCCGGTGTCCGGCACCGTTGTCGAAGTCAACGAAGCGGTGACCGACAAGCCGGAAACCATCAACGAAGATGCCTACGGCGACGGCTGGCTGTACGTGGTGGAGCTGTCCGAACCGGAACAGTTGAACGAGCTGCTCGGCCCGGACGACTACGCCGAGATGCTGGAGAACGAGGACCACTGAGTCCTGTCGTCTTCGGAAAAACGGCCGCCATCAGCGGCCGTTTTTTTTTGTGTCGATGTCAGCATCAGGTGATGATCGGCGGTGATGAGGGACGGCATGAGAGCGGCGCGACAGTTGCTCGGCGGGTGCGAAGTGGTGTCGGTGGACATCGTTGCGAACTGCGAAACGGTTCAAAAAGTTTGCGCAAATTGATCCAACGCCGATGCAAAGCGCAGCCTTTGGCAAACTTTTTTTCGGGTGTCGGAACCGGCCGTTGGTGGTCGTCGGTCGCATGCTTTGAGATGCGCCTGGTGTAGTGCCAACACGGTGGCATGTGGCAGGCGTTGAAAAGAATAGTGCGCTTTTACCGATGTTTTTTTACTTTGTGTTTTTTTGGACGGGCGTTGCAGCTGTGTTGCCGGCGAGCAAAGACCGGCGCCGGCGGCGAGCACGCGGGTGCAGAAGCCTGAAGGCTTCCGAAAAATATTTTGGAAAGATAGTTGACAGTAAAAAAAACCGTGATTAGGTTTCGCCCAGCAGACCTTTCCTGCGGAAGCGAGTGAGCCGGATCAACATTCAGACGCGAAGCACAACTTGGACGTCCGCCAGGATTCTCTTGATGGTGGAGCAGGAGCCGCTTCCTTCCGCGAAACACCCCCCTGATTTCAATAAGGCACCCGCAGCGGGAACCGTCGCGGGTGTTTCTGTATCCGTCACGATGCGCTAGACGCGTCGTCGGTCCTCCGCCGAACACCGCGGATTTGCTTCAACTGGGCATTTCAATTCCATAGATCACTGACGAGGAACAAACCATGGCTACGAAGAAAGCTGCTAAAAAGCCGGCCGCCAAGAAGGCGGTAAAGAAAGTCGCCAAGAAGGCTGCCGTGAAGAAGGTTGCCAAGAAGGCAACCGCCAAGAAGGCAGTGAAGAAGGTCGCCAAGAAGGCCGTTGCCAAGAAGGCAACCGCCAAGAAGGCAGTGAAGAAGGTTGCAAAGAAGGCAACTGCCAAGAAGGCCGTGAAGAAGGTTGCCAAGAAGGCAACTGCCAAGAAGGCCGTGAAGAAGGTTGCCAAGAAGGCAACTGCCAAGAAGACCGTAAAGAAGGTTGCCAAGAAGGCAACTGCCAAGAAGGCCGTAAAGAAGGTTGCCAAAAAGGCAACTGCCAAGAAAGCCGCCAAGAAGGTAGTCAAGAAGGCCGTAAAGAAGGTTGCCAAGAAGGCAACTGCCAAGAAGGTCGTTAAGAAGACTGCCAAGAAGGTTGCCGCCAAGAAGCCGGCTGCCAAGAAGGTTGCTGCGAAGAAGAAGCCGGCCGCTCGTAAGAAGAAGGCCGCTCCGGTTGCGCTGCCGGCCACCCCGGCGCCGCTGATCTGATCCAGCTCCACTAGCTGTACCTGAAACTCCTTCCCCGACTGCCCAGCGGGGAGGGAGTTTTTTTATGCGCGCCCGCCGGGCGGGAAGGGCACCAATCGGGGGGGCAACCAACATGGGAGCGGCGCAAGCCGCGAAGCCGCCCACGCATCAGACCAGGCAAGCCAGCCTTTTGTGGGAGCGGCGTAAGCCGCGAAGCCAGTGGCGCATCCGACCAAACAACGCCGCCTCTTTTGTAGGAGCGGCGTAAGCCGCGAAACCAGCGGCGCATCCGACCAGGCACCGCCGCTTCTTTTGTGGGAGCGGCGTAAGCCGCGAAGCCAGTGGCGAATCAGACCAGGCGATATCTGTTCGTAGAAGGCCCTGCCTGTTCGACCCGATTCCTGCGACCAGATCATCAGGGCCGCTCAAGCATCGCGAGCTTCGCGGCTGACGCCGCTCCCACAAGGTCGGTGCTGGCGTCATGGTGGTACGGGTACTGCCCTTGCCGAGCATGGCTCGGCACTACACGGCTGCGAGACCGCCTTGTTAGGAGCGGTGCAAGCCGCGAAGCCAGTGGCGCATCCGACCAGGCACCACCGCCTTTTGTGGGAGCGGCGTAAGCCGCGAAGCCGACCAAGCATCCGACCAAACAGCGGCGCCTCTTTTGTGGGAGCGGTGTAAGCCGCGAAGCCGCCCAAGCATCCGACCAGGCAACGCCGCCTTTTGTAGGAGCGGCGTAAGCCGCGAAGCCGACCAAGCATCCGACCAGGCAACGCCGCCGCTTTTGTGGGAGCGGCGTAAGCCGCGAAGCCAATTGCTTATCCGACCAGTCGATATCTGTTTGTGGAAGGGTCCGGCCTGTTCGCCCCGATTCCCTGCGACCAGATCATCAGGGCCGCTCAAGCATCGCCAGCTTCGCGGCTGATGCCGCTCCCACAAGGTTGGTGCTGGTGGTTTGGGGTGGCGGGGACTGCCCTTGCCGAGCATGGCTCGGCACTACAGAGCTGCACGCATTACACAGCGGCCAATGCAAAAAGAAAGGCGGCCATCGGCCGCCTTTCGGGTGCTAGCGCAGAACCGCGCTGCGACTCAGTGCGGTGAGGCCACCGCGCGGTCGGAGGACGCGCCCTTCTTGCCGCCGCGCGCCGGCGCGGCATCTTCGGCCATCAGGTTGTCGCTGCCAAAATCGGTATCCACATCCAGCCAGCGCTGCGTCGGCAAACCAATCGCACGATCCAGGATGGTCGGCATCATGCCGCTGGGCAGGCTGCTCTCGCCGTTCCACATGATGGCGATGCCCAGGTCGCGTTCCGGCAGCAGCGCCACCAGGCCGCGATAGCCCTGTACCGCACCGGCGTGGAAGACCACCTGGTGGCCGGAGTAATCGAACACCCGCCAACCCAGCGCGTAGCCTGCCGAATCAAGGCGCTGGTGGCGCCAGCCCGAACGCATTTCGCCGGGGGTGTTGATCAAGGGCGCGTGCAGCGTTGCCAGCAACGGAGCAGGCAACACATCCGGACGATGGCCGGTGTGGGCCAGCAGCCATTGCGCCATGTCGCTGGCGCTGGCGTTGACGCCGGCGGCAGGCGCGACGCGGTAGTAGGTGGGCTTGGGCGTCAGCGACACCCAGCCGTTGCGGCTGCGCACATGCGGGCGCGCCCAGCGCGAGCTGGCCTGGATGCCGGCCAGGCCGAGGCTGGCGTCATTCATGCCCAGTGGTTTGAGGATGCGCTTCTCGACAGCCTGCTCATAGAAGCTGCCCGAGGCCGCGAACACCACATCGCCGACCAGGCTGAAGGCGACGTTCTGATAGGAATAGCATTCGCCCGGCGCACACTTGAGCGGCGCGCTGGCCAGCTTCTGGGTCAGCGAGTAATAGTCGGCATTGGCCTCGACATCGCGGTCATAGGCATTGCTGGTCAGGCCGACACGCTGGCTGAGTACGTCGGCGACGGTGAGTTTGTCGGTCGCTTCAGGGGTGGACAGGCGGAAGCCGGGCACGTAATCGGTGACCTTGCTGTCCCAGCGCAGCGTGCCATCGTTGACCAGCAGCCCGGCCATGGTGCCGGCAAAGGCCTTGGACAGCGAAGCAAGCCGGAACACGGTATGCGCGTCCACTTCCTGCGGGTTGCTGATGTCGGTAACGCCATAGCCACGTGCCGACAGCACCCGCCCGTTCTGGACGATGGCCATCGCCATGCCGGGCACGCGGTTGCCGTAGGTCAGCTGTTCGGCCAGTGATTCGATGGCGGCGACATTGAAGTCGGCCGGCAACGCTTGCACCTGGTCCGGGCGCAGCGCGGTGCGATAAGGCATCGGTTGCGTCGGCGACTGGCTGGGCGCGTTCTCCAGGTTCACCGGCAACGCTGCGGCGGCCGGTGCGGCAGCTGGCAGGGTGGTGTGGGTTGGAGTCTGCGCGGTAGACGACAATGCGAAGGGCATCAACACCCCCAGCAATCCCGATGCCACCGGACGAATGTACCGGCGCGTGCTCTTGTCTTTCATCGTGATCGGTGCCTGTAAGCTACTGCTGTCGGCGATTCTAGCGCCGCTTTTCATCAATGCACAAACGGGGAGAGAATGAATGGGCATCGCGTTGATATTGCTGATCTTTCTTGTGGTGGTTGTCGCAGTTGTCGCGGCGGGCGTGGGGATCTACAACGGGCTGGTACGGGCGCGCAACGGCTACAAGAACGCATTTGCGCAGATCGACGTGCAGTTGCAGCGGCGTTTTGACCTGATTCCGAACCTGGTGGAGACCGCCAAGGCCTATATGGGCCATGAGCGGCAGACGCTTGAGGCGGTGATCGCCGCGCGCAGTGCCGCGCAGTCAGGTTTGGCCGCAGCCAAGGCCGATCCGGGCGATGCGGCGGCAATGGCGCAGCTGGCTGCCTCGCAGGGGCAGTTGAATGGCGTGTTGGGCCGCTTGATGGCGGTGGCCGAGGCCTACCCGGAGCTGAAAGCCAACCAGAACATGATGCAGCTCAGCGAAGAGCTCGCCAGCACCGAGAACAAGGTGGCGTTCGCGCGGCAGGCCTACAACGATGCGGTGATGGGCTACAACAATCGCCGCGAGACCTTCCCGGCCAATGTATTTGCCGACATGTTCAACTTCTCGACCGCAGCCTTGCTGGACATCCCGGTGGAGAAGCGCGAGCAGGTGCGTGAGGCGCCCAAGGTGCAGTTCTGACTCTGACGCGGGCGTAACCGGGGGCGCGGGATGAACTTCTTCGAACACCAGGCACAGGCGCGGCGTAATTCCGCGCGGCTGGTGCTGTTGTTCGCGTTGGCGGTGACCGCCATCGTGGTGATGGTGGATGTGCTGGTGTGGTTCAGCACCGGCAGCCCGCGCATGGTGCTGTGGAGCAGCCTGCTGACGCTGGCGGTGATCGGCTTGGCGTCGCTTTACCGCATCCGTTCGCTGCGCGCTGGCGGCGAGGTGGTAGCCGTGCAGCTGGGCGGAACCGAAGTTGCCGCCGATACCCGCGACCCTGCCTTGCGACGCCTGCGCAACGTGGTGGAGGAGATCGCCATCGCCTCCGGCGTGCCTATGCCGCGCCTGTATGTATTGGAACAGGACGCCGGCATCAACGCCTTCGCTGCCGGCTATTCGCCGGCCGACGCGACCATCGCGGTGACCCGCGGCGCCTTGCAGCGGCTCAACCGCGACGAGCTGCAGGGGGTGATCGCACATGAATTCAGCCACATCCTCAATGGCGACATGCGCTTGAACATCCGCCTGATGGGCGTGCTGTTCGGCATCCTCATGCTCAGCGTGATCGGCAAGCGGATGCTGATGCATATGGGCGGCGGCAGCCGGGTGCGGCTTGGGCGCGTCGGCGCGCCGGTGTTGGTGGTGCTGGCGATGGCGCTGGCAGGCATTGCCATCGGCAGCATCGGGGTGTTCTTCGGGCGCCTGATCAAGGCGGCGGTGTCGCGTCAGCGCGAAATCCTGGCCGATGCCTCGGCGGTACAGTTCACCCGCCAGACCGAAGGCTTGGCCGGTGCGTTGAAAAAGATCGGCGGGCTGGACGAGGGCTCGCACCTGGCCGACCGTGCCGGTGCCGAGGAGGTCAGCCATATGCTGTTTGGCGAAGGGCTGCGTCTGTCCAGCTGGTTCGCCACGCATCCGCCCTTGCTGGAACGCATCCAGCGCCTGCAGCCCGGGTTCCGCGCCGAGCAGCTGCAGACACTGCGCGGTAGCTGGTTCAGTGCACCGCCGGATGGCCTGTCCGAAGATCGCGTCATGGGCCTGGCCGGGCATGACGCGGTCAGCGTGGATGCGCTGTTGCCGTCCATGCCGGGGACGCCGCGGCAGCTGCGCGTGGACCCGGCGCAGGTGGCCGCGCAGGTGGCCACGCCGGCCGACGATGACTACCAGCAGGCGGTACGCCTTGCCGGCAGTCTGCCTGCGCCGCTGCGCGCGCTGGCCGGCGACCGTGCTGCGGCACAGCCCTTGTTGCTGGCGATGCTGCTGGATGCCGATGCAACGGTTGCCGCGCAGCAGCGCGAGGCCGTGCGTATGCAGTTGGGTGAGGCGATGGCCGACAGCGTGATGCAGCTGGCGGCGGGGCCGTTGCGCGATCTGCAGGCGGCGCTGCGGCTGCCATTGGCGGCGCTGGCGTTCCCGACCCTGCGCAGCCTGCCGCGGCCGCAACTGGATGCGTTCATGCGCTGCATTGAAGCACTGACGCATGCGGACGGCCGCATCTCACTGTTCGAATATTGTCTGTCGCGGCTGTTGCTGGTGCAGGTGCAGGCGGCGTTGGATCCTTCGCGCCATCTGCACTTCGGACGCCGCAAGACCACCAGCGTGCAGAAGGAGTTCGCCACGCTGCTGGCCGTGGTTGCGCGCGCCGGCAACCCCGGCGATGAAGCCTCCGCACGCCGTGCCTACCTCGCCGGCCTGCAGCGGATCCTGCCGCAGGGCCACCTGCCTTACGCGCCGCCCGTCAACGGCGTGCTGGCTCTGGACGCGGTGTGGGGGCCACTGGATTCGATGGATCCCTTGGCCAAGCAGCTGCTGGTGGAAGCGGTGACCGCAACGGTCAGCCACAATCAACGCGTCAATGTCGCCGAGGCCGAGTTGCTGCGCACCATCTGCGCCACCTTGCATTGCCCGTTGCCAGCGATGCTGCAGGTGGCCTGAGGCCGGGGTGTTCCCGCTTTCGCCTGTTTCTCTGCGGGCAGCCCATAGCAGCGCTGCGTGTGGGGATTGATTGCTTTTCCGCCTCAGCAAGCCGGTTGTCTAGCCCAGGATCAAGCTCGCCGCACGCTCGGCGATCATGATGGTCGGTGCATTGGTGTTGCCACTGACCAAGGTGGGCATCACCGAGGCGTCGACCACCCGCAGGCCATCGATGCCGCGCAGCCGCAGCTGCGGGTCGACCACCGCAGCATCGTCACTGCCCATCCGGCAGCTGCCGATCGGGTGGTAGATGGTCTCGGCCTTGGCGCGGATGAAGGCTTCCAGACCGGCGTCGTCCAGGTGCTCATCGGCCGGGAACAGCGGTGCCTTGCGCCAGTGGGTAAATGCCGATTGCTGCAGGATGTCGCGGCTCAACCGCGCGGCCTCGACCATCATCTTCATATCGAAGCCTTCGGCATCGCTCAGGTAATTGGCGTGGATGCGCGCCGGCGCGGCCGGGTCGGCGCTGTGCAGGCCGATATGGCCGCGGCTGCGCGGATGCAGGTAGCAGGCGTGCAAGGTGTAGCCGTCGCCGGGCAGGCGGTTGCGGCCATGGTTGTCCAGCATCGCCGGGACGAAGTGGAACTGGATGTCGGCACGTTCGTCCGGCGCAAAGCGCGAGCGCGCGAAGCCACCGGCCTCGGCCACGTTGCTGCTGCCGGCGCCCTGATGGCCGCGCAGGAAGTAGTTCAGGCCGATCATCACTTCGCTGGCGCGGTCATAGCTGACGCCGGGCACGCTGCGGTACAGCGTGCAGATATCCAGATGGTCCTGCAGGTTGGCGCCGACACCGGGTTGGTCCAGCTGGACGTCGATGCCATGCGCGCGCAGCGCATCGGCCGGACCAATGCCGGACAGCATCAGCAACTGCGGTGAGTTGATCGCGCCGGCACTGAGCAGTACTTCGGCGGCGGCGCGGAACTGCTCGCGTTTGCCGCCCACGCGCAGGTGCACGCCGTTAACGCGCCCTGCGTCGATCTGCAGCCGTTCCACCAAGGCTCCGGTGAGTACCTGCAGATTGGCACGCGCGCGCACTGGGGCGAGATACGCGGCCGCTGAGGAGCAACGTGCACCATTCTTCTGCGTGACCTGGTACAGGCCGACACCTTGGTGCTGGACGCCGTTGAAGTCGCTGTTGTGGGCATGGCCGGCCTGCTGCCCGGCCTCGATGAAGGCATGGCTGAGCGGATTGACGTAACGCAGGTCGGACACCTGCAAGGGACCGGCGGCGCCGTGCAGCGCATCGGCACCGCGCGCGTTGCCTTCGCTGTGACGGAACCACGGCAGCACGCTGTCCCAGTTCCAGCCGCTGGCGCCGGCCTGCGCCCAACGGTCGTAGTCGCCGGGCACGCCACGCACGTAGCACATCGCGTTGATCGAGCTCGAACCGCCAAGCACCTTGCCGCGCGGCCACCACAGGCGCCGATTTCCCAGCGCCGGCTCGGGCTCGGTGTCGTAGCTCCAGTTGACGCGGCGGTTGTTGACCAGCCGGGCGATGCCGGCCGGCATATGGATGAAGGGGTGCCAGTCGCGTGGCCCGGCTTCGATCAGCAGCACTCGCAGTTGCGGGTCGGCACTGAGCCGGTTGGCCAGCACGCAGCCGGCCGAGCCCGCGCCGACGATGATGTAGTCAAATTCCTTCACGGCTTTCCCCTTTCCCATACTTGAGGATAGAACGGCTCGTTGTGTGGGAGTAAGCCCTGGCGCACTGGCGATGTTGCAGTGCATTAGATAACGTACGCGCTCCGCCGAACCCCCGGAGTTTCCGATGCCGCCGTCCTCTCGCCACCCGCAGTGCCGGGGTGCCGCATGACCGCTACGCGCGGATCCGGTGCACGGTCCCTGCTGCACACGCTGCGCGGCTCACCGCCGCTGTGGTGGTCGTTCCTGTACTTCTTCTGCCTGCTCAGCGGTTACTACGTGCTGCGCCCGGTGCGCGAGGCGATGGCGGCTTCGTCCAACATGGACACCTTGTTCCCGCCCGGGTTGATTGCCTGGTTCGCAGCGCACGGCATGCCGCTGAAGGACTTCACCCTGCAGTTCCTGTTTTCCTGTGTGTTCCTGATCATGCTGGTGCTGCAGCCGCTGTATGGCTGGCTGGTCAGCCGCTACCCGCGACGGGTGTTCCTGCCGCTGGTATATGGCTTCTTCATTTTCACCCTGTTGGTCTTCTACGCGATGTTCAATGCCGGCGTGCCGGGGCGGGGCATGGCGTTCTTCTTCTGGATCACCGTTTTCAACCTGTTCGCGGTAGCGGTGTTCTGGAGCTTCATGGCTGACGTGTTCTCCAATGCGCAGGCACGGGCGTACTACGGCTACATCGGTGCGGCCGGAACGGTAGGTGCATTCCTCGGGCCGATCATCACCAGCTCGCTGGTGCAACGGGTGGGCATCGCCAATCTGATGCTGGTGTCGGCCGGTTTCCTGTCGATCTGCCTGTTCTGCATCTGGCGGCTGCGGCCGTGGGCGGTGCAGCGTGAACGCGAGCAGCAACTGGTCGACGGCGAACAGCCGATGGGCGGCAGTGTGTTCGATGGGCTGAGGCTGATCGCGCGCGAACCGCTGCTGCGTTGGCTGGCGCTGATGGTGGTGTTCGGCGTGGGCATAGGCACCATGCTGTACAACGAACAGGCTGCTATCGCGCGCCGCCTGATCACCGACCCGGCCGCAAGCACCGCGTTCTATTCGCGCATCGACCTGGCAGTGAACGCGCTGACCCTGGTTATCCAGCTGGGGCTGACCCGCTGGTTGCTGTCACGCTATGGCGTGGCCCCAGCGTTGCTGATCCCGGGGTTGGCAATCATTGTCGGGTTCTCGGTATTGGCGGCGTCGCCGTTTCCGCTGATGGTGGCGGTGGTGCAGGTGCTGACGCGCGCCAGCGAGTTCTCACTAGGCAAGCCGGCACGCGAGACCATCTATACACGCGTGGACCGGCAATGGCGCTACAAGGCGGGTGCGGCCATCGATACAGTGCTTTACCGCGGCGCTGACCTGACCTTTGCATGGGTGCACAAGGGCTTGTCGCTGTTTGGGTCCAAAGCGGTGTTCGTTGGCGGTGCGGCCGTGGCGGTGCTGATGACGTTGTCGGCGCTGGGCGTATTGCGCGAAGAGAAGAAGCTGCCGCACGATCGCTGAGTTGTTCCCTGCGGCGGGTTTGCCGCTGTGCTTTCAGGAAGAGATGCCGATGAGCGTATTGGCTTTGTCTGGAGTGCTGGTGACGCTGCTGGTGGCAGCGTTGCATATGTATTTCCTGGTATTGGAAATGTTCCTGTGGACCAAGCCGCTGGGTTTGAAGACCTTCCGCAACACGCCGGAGAAGGCACAGGCCACGCGGGTGTTGGCGGCAAATCAGGGGCTTTACAACGGCTTCCTTGCCGCCGGCATCGTCGCCGGGCTGGTGCTGGGGCAGCCGGTGCTGGTGACGTTCTCGCTGGTCTGCGTGGTACTGGCCGGCGCCTATGGCGCATACAGCGTCAGCCCGCGCATTTTCTACGTCCAGGCCGTACCGGCGATGGTGGCGCTGCTGCTACGCGCGCTGTAGTGCCGAGCCATGCTCGGCAAGGGTCTTACCGGTAGATCACCCGTAGTGCCGAGCCACGCTCGGCAGAGGCATTACCGATAGATCACCTGTAGTGCCGAGCAT
>NZ_JBDJMY010000028.1:0-56273 GCF_039674165.1 Stenotrophomonas terrae | reverse complement strand
TCGGCAGAAGCTTTCCCGGTGGTGCCAAAAAGCGCCCCTCACCCCAACCCCTCTCCCGCAAGCGAGAGAGGGGCTGAACCTGCAGTTGCAGGCGGCGCTCGCGCTCGCAGATTTCTGGCCCCTCTACCGCGCGCGGGAGAGGGGTTGGGGTGAGGGCAAGCTCTTGATTTCCCCAAAAAAGAAAACGGGCCCTTTCGGGCCCGTTCTCCAAAACAAAAACCTAACGCTTTAAGCGCCGTGCGCAGCCAACTGGCCCAAACGCTGCACCGCAACCGACACAGTCGGGTAGTCCAGCGTCTTCTGTTCGGCCAACTCGGCCAGCATCGCCAGGGTGAAACGCAGGCCGCTGTCATCACGGCCCAACCACGCAGCCACCTTGGCCTCAGCGGTCGCGCCCTTCATCGCCAGCACCTGGCCAGCCAATGCACGCTGATGTGCAGCCAGCTCGTCGCGCAACACGCCACGGGCAACCGCATGCCAACGGCCGTTGACCTCCAGCGCGTCGATCTGCTCGAACAGCCACGGCATCTGCAGGGCTTCGCCCAGGCGGAAGTGGACCTTGGAGACGTCCACCGGCTTGAGCTTGCGCGGACGCGCCAGTTCAATGATGTCGAACGCCGGTTCCAGGAACTGCAGCTCGGACAACTGCTGTGCCAGCGCCGCCGGCAAGCCCTTCTCCTTCCACGCCACAACGCTGGCCTCGTAGGCCGGGCGCTGCGAATCAGGCAGCACGCCCGATGCAACGCGGATGTCGTTGAACGGACCCTGATAACGGTCCACCGCGGCAGTGATGCCCGGCATCGCGCCCGGACGGGTCAGCAGCCAACGCACGAACGAGCGCTGCAGCTTCCAGATCACTTCCAACGCATCCACCTGCACTGCTTCCGGCAAGGTGCCATCGAGTGCATCGATCTGCGTCCACAGTGCACGCGCATCCAGCGTTTCACGGCTGATGGTGTAGGCCTTGGCAACCTCGGCCACGGTACGGCCGGTGTCTTCCTGCATGCGCATCAGGAAGGTGGCGCCCATGCGATTGATGGTCTGGTTGGTCACGGCCGTGGCGATGATTTCGCGCTTCAGGCGGTGACGGTCCATCGCATCGGCGTACTTCTTCTGCAGCGGCTGCGGGAAGTAACGCAGCAGTTCCTTGGACAGGTACGGGTCTTCCGGGATGTCCGACTCCAGCAGCTGCTGGAAGGCGACGATCTTGGAGTACGACAGCAGTACCGCCAGCTCCGGACGGGTCAGGCCCTGGCCACGCAGCTTGCGCGCCGACAGCTCGGCGTCGGACGGCAGGAACTCGATCTGGCGATCCAGCAGGCCCTGCTTCTCCAGCGTGCGGATGAAGTGCTGCTTGGAGCCCAGACGCTTGCTGCTCATCCGCTCCATCAGGCTCAGCGCCTGGTTCTGACGGTAGTTGTCCATCAGCACCAGCTCGCCGACCTCGTCGGTCATCGAGGCCAGCAGCTTGTTGCGCTGGTCCACTGTGAGCTTCTTGGCGCGGACAACATCGTTGAGCAGGATCTTGATGTTGACTTCGTGGTCGGAGGTATCCACACCGGCCGAGTTGTCGATGAAGTCGGTGTTGAGCAGCACGCCTACCTGCGCGGCCTCGATGCGGCCGAGCTGGGTCATGCCCAGGTTGCCGCCCTCGCCCACGATCTTGCAGCGCAGCTCGCCACCGTTGACGCGCAGGCCGTTGTTGGCGCGGTCGCCGACATCGGCATGGGTCTCGCCCGCCGACTTGACGTAGGTACCGATGCCGCCGTTCCACAGCAGGTCAACCGGTGCCTTCAGCGCGGCATTGATCAGGTCGGTCGGGTTCATCGCCTTGATGCTGGCGTCGATGCCCAGTGCCTCACGCACTTCCGGGGTGATCTCGATCGACTTGAGCGAACGCGGGTAGATGCCGCCGCCCTTGCTGATCAGCTTGCTGTCGTAGTCTGCCCAGCTAGAACGCGGCACCTTGAACATGCGCGCGCGTTCCTTGAACGAGCTGGCAGCGGTCGGGTTCGGGTCGAGGAAGATGTGGCGGTGATCGAATGCGCAGACCAGGCGGATCTTCTCGGACAGCAGCATGCCGTTGCCGAACACGTCGCCGGACATATCGCCAACACCGACCACGGTGAAATCCTGCTTCTGGCAGTCACGGCCCAGCGCACGGAAGTGGCGCTTGACCGACTCCCACGCACCACGCGCGGTGATGCCCATCCCCTTGTGGTCGTAACCGACCGAGCCACCGGAAGCGAACGCATCGTCCAGCCAGAAACCGTGCGCACGGGCGATGCCGTTGGCGGTGTCGGAGAACGTGGCGGTGCCCTTGTCGGCAGCAACGACCAGGTACGGATCGTCCATGTCATGACGCACCACGCCCTGCGGCGGCACGATCTTGTTGTTGACGATGTTGTCGGTGATGTCGAGCAGGCCGTTGATGAAGCGCTTGTAGCAGGCCACGCCCTCGGCGAACCATGCGTCGCGATCCACCGACGGGTCCGGCAGCTGCTTGGCGAAGAAGCCGCCCTTGGAGCCGACCGGCACGATCACGGTGTTCTTCACCATCTGCGCCTTGACCAGGCCCAGCACCTCGGTGCGGAAGTCTTCGCGACGGTCCGACCAGCGCAGGCCACCACGGGCTACCGGGCCGAAGCGCAGGTGGGTACCTTCCACGCGCGGTCCGCACACGAAGATTTCGCGGTACGGGCGCGGCTTGGGCAGGTCCGGCACCTTGGCGGCGTCGAACTTGAAGCTGATGTAGTCGGCCGGGCCGCCATCGGCGCGCACGCCGTCCTTGCGCACCATGTAATAGCTGGTGCGCAGGGTGGCTTCGATCACGCCGATGAAGCTGCGCAGGATGCGGTCTTCGTCCAGGCTGGAAACGCCGTCGAGCAGCTTGACCAGCACTTCGTGCACCAACGCCATGCGCGCGGCACGGTCGCTCTTGCGCGCCTTGACCACGCCGTCGAGCAGCTTGAGGGTGGTGGCATCGTCACCGGCCAGCTGCTTGAACTGGGCCAGCTGTGCATCCAGCACCGCCTTGTCGGCCGACGGGGTCGGCTCGAAGCGGGCTTCGAACAGTTCCACGATCAGGCGCGCCAGCAGCGGGTAACGATTGAAGGTGCCTTCCACATAAGTCTGCGAGAACGGCACGCCGATCTGCAGCAGGTACTTGCAGTAGCCGCGCAGCATCGACACCTGGCGCCAATCCAGACCGGCGCCCAGCACCAGACGGTTGAAGCCATCGTTCTCGGCATCGCCGTGCCAGGTACGAGCGAATGCATCGCTGAAGGCGGCATTGGCGCTGGCCGGGTCGATCGCACCGATGGTGGATTCAACCTCGAAGTCCTGCACGTAGACCGGCGCTTCATCGACCATCAGCTTGTACGGGCGCTCGGCGATTACGCGCAGGCCCATGTTTTCCATCATCGGCAGCACGTCCGACAGTGGAATGTCTTCCAGCTGGCGGTACAGCTTCAGGCGCAGACCATCGACGCCATCGCGACGGATGGCCTGCAGGCTCAGACGCAGATCGTCCGGGCCGGTCAATGCGTCCAGCTGGGCGACGTCGGCCGCAGCGATTTCAGCGCTGGAGTCTTCGATGTAACCGGCCGGCAGGGCCTTGCCGATACGCGAGGCGATGCGCAGGCCTTCGCCTTCGCCATGGCTGTTGACCAGCGCTTCGCGCAGATCGTCCTGCCAGTTGCGCAGCACGTGGGCCAGGCGCTTTTCCATGCCCTCCACGTCCAGCTCCAGGCTCTGCCCGGCCTTGGGGCGCACGATCAGGTGCACCTGGGCCAGCGGCGAGTCGCCCAGCACTACGCTGGAATCGACGTATTCGCCCTGCAGCGCATCCTTCAACATGCTTTCAACGCGCAGACGCACGTCGGTGTTGAAGCGCTCGCGCGGCAGGAACACCAGTGCCGAGATGAAGCGACTGAACTTGTCACGGCGCAGGAACAGGCGGCTGCGCACGCGCTCCTGCAGGCCAAGCACGCCCATGGCGGTGCGGAACAGTTCGTCCTCGCTGGACTGGAACAGTTCTTCGCGCGGCAGCGACTCCAGGATATGACGCAGTGCCTTGCCGCTGTGGCTGGACAGGCTCAGGCCCGAACGTGCCATCACGTTTTCATAGCGCTGGCGCACCAGCGGGATTTCCCACGGGCGGCGGTTGTAAGCGCTGGAGGTGAACAGGCCGAGGAAGCGCTGCTCGCCGATGATCTTGCCCTTGGCGTCGAATTCCAGCACGCCGATGTAGTCCATGTAGCCGCCGCGGTGGATATGCGAGCGGGCATTGGTCTTGGTCAGGATCAGCGCGTCATGCAGGCTGCTGGTGGCGTTCAGGCCTTCGGCGGCGAGCCCCTTGACCGGGCGTGCCACCATCGTGTCCTTGCCGCGCATCAGGCCCAGCCCGGTGCCGTTCTGGGCGACCAGCACTTCTTCCTTGCCCTTCTTCTCTACCTTGTACTCGCGGTAGCCGAAGAAGGTGAAATGGTTGTCGGCGGCCCAGCGCAGGAACTCCTGCGCCTCGGCACGCGATTCCTTGCTGACCGGCAGCGAACGCTTGCCCAGGTCATCGGCCAGTGCCAGCGCCTTGTCGGTCATCGGCTGCCAGTCATTGACGATGGCGCGCACGTCGTCCACCGCAGCGGTGACTCGCTTGGCGATCGCGTCCAGCGCGTCGGCCGGCTGGCGATCAATCTCCAGCAACATCACCGACTCCAGCGCACCATTGCCAACGCCGCTGAGCTTGCCGGCCTTGTCGCGCGCGATATTGATCACCGGGTGGCCCAGCACGTGCACGCCGACGCCCTGCTCGGCCAGTGCCAGTGTCACCGTATCCACCAGGAACGGCATGTCGTCGTTGACGATCTGCAGCACGGTATGTGCCGATTCCCAACCGTCAGTCTTCAGCGTGGGATTGAACACACGCACATTGGCCTTGCCCGGCTTGCGGCTGCGGGCGAACTCGAGCATGCCGGCGGCCAGCACCGCCCAGTCGTCGGCCGAGTGCAGCTTGAACTCGTCGGCTTCCATGCGCTTGTAGAACGCCGTAGCAAATGCCACTGCCTGCGCCTGCGCGGCTGCAGCGGGATAACGCTTCCGCAAGGCTGCAAATACCGGTTCTAGCGAGAGGCCGGCGTCTGCGATGTTCTGCTTTACAGCCGGTTTGGATTTCGTCTTTACGGACTTGGCAGCACTGTTTTGCGATTTCATGGCAGAGCTTTGGGTGTTGCTCGGTTGGAGAAACCGCGATTGTATCGCTGGTAACAAAAAGAACCTTGCTGCAGGGCCGCATTATCTGCAGCGCAATCCGGGCAGAAACGACAGCGACAGCCCCGTATCTGGTGATAGCGATGCCGCAAGAATGTCCGCCACCTGAATCTCGTTTGCTCACCAACAGGAGTGAAAGACGAATTACGTTGCGGTGTTTCTGAACTGGACGGTATAGTCCACCGCTTATGCCAAACCCTTCTACCAGCCCCGCGCCAATCGACGCGCGTGATGAGCGCGTGTTCGAAGCGGTGCGGGAACTCTTGGCCGAACAGGGAATACGCCTGAGTATGGATGCCGTCGCGGCAGCGGCAGGCTGTTCCAAGCAGACGCTCTACAGCCGCTATGGCTGCAAACGCGAGCTGTTGCGCCAGGCCATGCAGCTGCATGTCTCCAACGCCACCGCCGCACTGGTGGTTGACGAAGACAAAGCCCTGCGCCAGGTCCTGCTCGATTTCGCCGTGGGCTATCTCGAAAACCGCAACAAACCCGCTGCCCGCCGCACCGCCCAGCTGATCGGCGCCAGCGCGCATGAGTTCCGCGACGAAGCGCAATATATGTACCTGGGCAGCAGTGAGGCATTGCGCAACCATGTAGCTGAATGGATGCACACCGAAATTCTCCGCGGCCGTTTGGACCATGACGACCCGCATTTCATGGCCGAGCTGTTAATAAGCATGATTGCTGGCCAGGATTTTGAACGACAGCGATTCCACGCCCCCCACCGCGACGACCCACACAACCGTCTCTGCTGGGCCGAATTTGCCGTTGACGGCTTCCTGCGTGCTTTTGCGCCGGCGCACCAAGCCACCACGGCCTCAAATAAAAACAACACCCGGAGTTTCTCCTGATGACCGCCCCACTCCGTCTTCTCGCTCTCACCTGTGCAGCGACATTGAGCCTTGCCGCCTGCAAAAAGCCGCAGGAGCAAGCTGCTCCGCCTCCGCAGGAGGTCGGCGTGGTGGACGCCAAACCGCAGACCCTGCCCTTGCAGCGTGAGCTGGTTGGCCGGCTGTCGCCGTTCCGCTCGGCCGACGTCCGCGCCCGCGTGGCCGGCGTGCTGCAGAAGCGCGTCTACGAAGAAGGCAGCACGGTCAAGGAAGGTCAGGTGCTGTTCCTGATCGACCCGGCGCCGCTGCAGGCCTCGCTGGCGTCTGCCGAAGGTGCGCTGGCAGCGGCCCGCGCCACCTACGTCAACGCCCGCGCCACCGCCACCCGCGCGCGCTCGCTGGCACCGCAGAGCTATGTCTCCAAGTCCGACCTGGACAGCGCCGAAGCCGCCGAACGCTCCTCGGCCGCCGCCGTGCAGCAGGCCGAAGCCGCTGTCACCGCTGCGCGCATCAATCTGGGCTATGCGCGGGTCACCTCGCCCATCGCCGGCCAGGCGGGCAAGCAGCAGGTCACCGAAGGTGCTCTGGTTGGCCAGGGCGATGTGACCCTGCTGACCACGGTTGATCAGATCGATCCGCTGTATGTGAACTTCTCGATGACCGCCGACGAACTGAGCCAGCTGCGTGCAGCCCAGGACAAGGGCGCGGTGGCACTGGCCGGCGACGGCAAGACCACGGTGCAGGTCAACCTGCCCGATGGCAGCGCCTACGGCCACGAAGGCAGCCTGGATTTCTCTTCGACCACGGTGGATCCGGCGACCGGCACGGTATCGCTACGTGCGCAGCTGCCCAACCCGGACCACATCCTTCTGCCGGGCTCGTTCGTCAGCTTCAAGGCCAACCTGGGCGAGCGCCACAACGCCTTCCTGGTGCCGCAGCAGGCCGTGCAGCGTGATACCCAGGGCGGCTACGTGCTGATCGTGGGCAAGGACGGCAAGGTCGCGCGCAAGAACATCAGCCTGGACAACCAGCAGGGTGCCAACTGGCTGGTTTCTTCCGGCCTGGCCGCCGGCGACCAGATCATTGTTTCCGGCATCCAGAAGGTCAAGGAAGGCGCCCCGGCCGTTGCCAAACCCTGGCAGCCCGACGCCGCCAAGCCCGCCGCTGGCGCGCCGGCCGCTGCCCCGGCAAAGAAAGAGTAACGGGACTCCACCATGCCTAAATTTTTCATCGAGCATCCCGTCTTCGCCTGGGTGGTGGCGATCCTGATCTCGCTTGGCGGCGTGATCTCGATCCTCAACCTGGGTATCGAGTCCTATCCGAGCGTGGCGCCACCGCAGGTGACCGTCACCGCCAACTACCCGGGCGCCAGTGCGTCCACCGCGGAAAAATCGGTCACCCAGGTGATCGAGCAGCAGCTGACCGGCATCGACAACCTGATGTATTTCAGCTCGTCGTCGTCATCGAACGGACGGGTCACCATCACCCTGACCTTCGACAGCGGCACCAATGCCGACATCGCCCAGGTGCAGGTGCAGAACAAGGTATCGCTGGCAACCCCGCGACTGCCTTCGGAAGTAACCAAGCAGGGCGTGGTGGTGGCCAAGGCCAACGCCGGCTTCCTGATGGCCGTGGGCGTGCGCTCGGATGACGGCAACGTCGACCGTGACGCGCTCAACGACATTGTCGGTGCGCGCGTGCTGGAGCAGATCTCGCGTGTTCCCGGCGTCGGCAGCACCCAGC
Source organism: Stenotrophomonas terrae (assembly GCF_039674165.1). Lineage (GTDB taxonomy): Bacteria > Pseudomonadota > Gammaproteobacteria > Xanthomonadales > Xanthomonadaceae > Stenotrophomonas > Stenotrophomonas terrae_A. The sequence continues at coordinate 48,432 of NZ_JBDJMY010000028.1, read as the reverse complement.
AGTTCGGTTCCGAATACGCCATGCGCGTATGGCTGAACCCGGAAAAGCTGCAGGGCTACCACCTGTCGGCAACCGATGTTTACAACGCAATCGGCACCCAGAACCTGCAGTTCGCGGCAGGTTCGGTGGGCGGCGACCCGGCACCCAATGGCCAGGCCTTCACCGCAACCGTTGCCGCCGAAGGGCGCTACAGCAGCCCGGAAGAGTTCGAGAACACCATCCTGCGGGCCAACAGTGACGGCAGCGTGGTCAAGCTCAAGGACGTCGCCAAGGTTTCCTTCGGTGCGACCAACTACGGCTTTGACACCAAGTACAACGGCAAGCCGGTGGCTGTGTTCGCCATCCAGCTGCTGCCCGGCGCCAACGCCCTGGACGTGTCCGAGGCGGTGCGCGCAAAGATGGACGAGCTGGCACCGAGCTTCCCGCCCGGCGTGAGCTGGTTCACCCCCTACGACAGCACCACCTTCGTCACCATCTCGATCGAGGAAGTGATCCACACCCTGGTCGAGGCCATCATCCTGGTGTTCCTGGTGATGTTGATCTTCCTGCAGAACTTCCGCGCGACGATCATCCCCACCCTGGTCATCCCGGTGGCCCTGCTCGGCACCTTCATGGGCATGCTGGCGATCGGCTTCACCATCAACCAGCTGACCCTGTTCGCGATGGTGCTGGCGATCGGCATCGTGGTCGATGACGCCATCGTCGTCATCGAAAACGTCGAACGCATCATGAGCGAGGAGAAGCTCGACCCGAAGCCGGCCACGCAGAAAGCAATGAGCCAGATCACTGGCGCCGTGGTGGCAATCACCGTGGTGCTGGCTGCAGTGTTCATTCCCTCTGCCCTGCAGCCAGGTGCATCCGGCGAGATCTACAAGCAGTTCGCGCTGACCATCGCCATGGCGATGGCGTTCTCGGCCCTGCTGGCGCTGACCTTCACCCCGGCGCTGTGTGCGGCCTTCCTCAAGCCCACCCACAACGAGCATCCGAACTGGGTCTACCGCACCTTCAACAAGTACTACGGCAAGCTGGAAAAGAGCTATGTCGGCACCGTCGGCGGTGTCATCCGGCACGCCCCGCGCTGGTTGATGGTATTCGCGCTGCTGCTGGTGCTGTGTGGCTTCCTGTTCACCCGCTTGCCGGGCAGCTTCCTGCCGGAAGAAGACCAGGGCTATGCGCTGGCCATCGTGCAGTTGCCGCCGGGTGCCACCAAGACCCGCACCACCGCTGTGTTCGACCAGCTGCTCGGCACCTTGCAGCAGGAAGATGCGTTTGAAGGCCTGATGCAGATCACCGGTTTCAGCTTCATCGGTTCCGGTGAAAACGTGGGTATGGCCTTCGTCCGCCTCAAGGATTGGAGCGAACGCAAGGAAACCGCGCCTGAGTTCATCCAGAAAATGAACCAGAAGGCCTACAGCATCAAGGACGCGCAGATCTTCTTCGTCAACCTGCCGACCGTGCAGGGCCTGGGCCAGTTCGGTGGTTTCGACATGTGGCTGCAGGACCGTACCGGCGCCGGCCAGGAGGCGTTGATGAACGCCCGCAACACCCTGCTGGGTGCGGCCGGGCAGGACAAGGCCTTGGTCGGCGTACGCCCCAATACGCTGGAAAACTCGCCGCAGCTGCAGCTCAAGGTGGACCGCGTGCAGGCCCAGGCCATGGGCGTATCGGTCAATGACGTCTATACCGCCATCCAGATGATGCTGGCACCGGTCTACGTCAACGACTTCTTCTATGGTGGCCGCATCAAGCGCGTCAACATGCAGGCCGACGCCGCCTACCGCACCGGTCCGGAATCGCTGAACAGCTATTTTGTGCCGAGCTCGCTGAGCAAGGACGCCACCGGCCAGCCGGCGATGATTCCGCTCAGCTCGGTGGTCAAGTCGGAGTGGATCTATGCCCCGCCGGCACTGAACCGCTACAACGGCTACTCGGCGGTCAACATCGTCGGCGCACCGGCTCCGGGCAGCAGTTCCGGCCAGGCCATGTCGACCATGGAACGACTGGTACGTGACGACCTGCCGGCCGGCTTCGGCTATGACTGGTCGGGCATGTCCTACCAGGAAATCCTGGCCGGCAACGCGGCGACGCTGCTGATGGTGTTGTCGATCGTGGTGGTGTTCCTGTGTCTTGCAGCGCTGTATGAAAGCTGGTCGATCCCGGTCTCGGTGCTGCTGGTGGTGCCGATCGGCATCCTCGGCGCGGTGGTGTTCTCGCTGCTGCGTGGCCTGCCGAACGATCTGTATTTCAAGATCGGCATGGTGACGGTGATTGGTCTGGCGGCGAAGAACGCGATCCTGATCGTGGAGTTCGCGGTCGAGCAGCGTGCAGCCGGCAAGACCCTGCGCGAGGCGACCATCGAAGCGGCACATCTGCGTTTCCGCCCGATCCTGATGACCTCGTTTGCGTTCATCCTCGGCGTGCTGCCGATGGCCATCTCCAGCGGTGCCGGCGCCAATGCACGCCACTCGCTGGGTACCGGCGTGATCGGCGGCATGTTGTTCGCCACCGTGATCGGCGTGCTGCTGATCCCGCTGTTCTTCGTCAGCGTGCGGCGCATGCTCGGTGACAAGCTGGACGAGCAGTCCAAGGAGTACATCGAACAGCACAAGGTACGCGCGGTGCAGGAAGACCGCTGATACGAAAAGCCCCGGCAATGCCGGGGCTTTTTTTTGCACTTGTAGTGCCGCGCCAATCGAGGGAGAAGCGTTACCCGTGGTGCCTCGGGCCATCCAGGCGCGGCACTGCCGTGTGCTTAGCGCACGCCGGTTTCGTTGCGGGCGATGACCAGACGCTGGATCTCCGACGTGCCTTCATAGATCTCGGTGATCTTGGCATCGCGGAAATAACGCTCCAGCGGCATTTCCTTGGAATAGCCCATGCCACCGTGGATCTGCACCGCCTGGTGGGCAATCCACATCGCCGCCTCCGAAGCGGTCAACTTGGCTACCGCTGCCTCGGTGGAGAAGCGCTTGCCCTGCGACTTCAACCAAGCCGCGCGCAAGGTCAGCAGCATGGCTGCGTCCAGCTTGCATTTCATGTCGGCGATCTTGGCCTGGATCATCTGGAAGCTGCCGATCGGCGCACCAAACGATTTGCGGTCCTTCACATAGGCAAGCGAGGCTTCATAGGCGGCACGGGCAATGCCCACCGCCTGCGACGCGATGCCGATGCGGCCCGAATCCAACAGGCTCATCGCGATCTTGAAGCCCTCGCCTTCGTTGCCGATCACGTCTTCGGCAGCGGCAACATAGTCCTGGAACTCGATCTCGCAGGTTGCCGAAGCACGCACGCCGAGCTTGGGCTCAGTCTTGCCGCGGCCGAAGCCCGACTTGTGGGTATCGATCATGAACGCAGTGATGCCGCGCGAGCGCTTGTCCGGGTCGGTCATCGCAAACAACACGATGTAACGCGCCACCGGGCCCGAGGTGATCCAGCTCTTCTGGCCGTTGATCACAAACGAACCATCGGCCTGCTTGACCGCGCGGCAACGCATGGCAGTGGCGTCCGAACCGGACTGCGACTCCGTCAACGCGAACGCACCGATCTCGCTGCCTTCGGCAATCGCACGCACGTAGATCTGCTTCTGCGCCTCGGTGCCATAACCCAGCACCGCGTTGCAGAACAGCGAATTGTTCACCGACATGATGGTGGCATGGGCTGCATCGGCCGCAGAAACCTCGATGATCGCCAGCACGCTGGAGATGGGGTCCATACCCGAGCCGCCGTATTCCACCGGCACTTCGATGCCCATCAGGCCGTTCTCGCCGAGCAGGCGGATGTTCTCCAGCGGGTACTCACCGGTGGCGTCGAAGTGCTCGGCACTGGGGGCGATCTTTTCTTTGGCGATACGGCGTGCGACGTCCTGCAGCATCAGCTGCTCGTCGGAAAAACTGAAGTCCACTACACCCCTCCCAGGGTTTATCAAGTTGCGATTGTAACCATCGCAACCCCGTTCAGCCTATGCATCTTCTTGACCGGAACCGGCAATACAACGAAAATATCTCTATATCGCGATAGGTAGATATTTATGGATCTGGAAGACTGGTCAACCCGTCTGAAAGTGTTCGCCGATGCGACGCGCGTGCGTCTGTTGACGCTGCTTGAGCAGGAAGAACTGACTGTGGCCGAGCTGTCGGCCATCACCACGCTGGCACAGCCACGCGTGTCCACCCATCTGGCCCGGCTCAAGGAAGCCGGCCTGGTGCGCGACCGCCGCGCCGGCGTCTCGGCGTACTACCGCTTTGACGAAGCCGCACTGGATTCGGCGCAGCGCGCATTGTGGCATGCCCTCAGCAGTGGCAGCGACGACCCGCTGCTGCGCCAGGATGCCGAGCGTGTACCGGCGGTGCTGGCCATGCGTGCGGCCGACCAGAACTGGGCGGACAGCGTCGCCGGCGACATGGAGCGCCATTATTCGCCCGGCCGCACCTGGGAAGCGATGGCACGCAGCGCCCTGCCGCTGCTGGAAACCGGTGATGTGCTGGACATCGCCTCCGGCGACGGCGTGTTGGCCGAGCTGCTGGCCCCGCACGCAAAGCGTTATGTCTGCATCGACACCAGTGCCCGCGTCGTCGCCGCCGCCAGCGAGCGCCTGCGCAAGCTGCCCAATGTCGAGGTGCTGGAAGGCGACATGCACAAGCTGCCGTTCGCCGATGGCAGCTTCGACCTGGTGGTGCTGATGCACGCCCTCACCTACTCCAGCCAGCCGGCCAAGGCCGTGGCTGAATGCGCCCGCGTGCTGCGCCCGCAAGGCCGGCTGATGCTGTGCAGCCTGGCCCGCCATGAGCACAAGGCTGCGGTGGAAGCCTACGGCCACGTCAATCTCGGTTTCACCGGCAAGGAGCTGCGCAAGTTCGTGGAAAAGGCCGGGCTGGAAGTATCCAGTCTGGAGACCGTCACCCGCGAAAAGCGCCCGCCGCACTTCGAAGTGATCTCGCTGATCGCGCACCAATCCTGACACGAGCACCCGGCCCGCCCTATGCAAGCCCTCCCCTGGCTCCACCCCGATCGCGTCCACAAACTGCTCGATGCCCTGGCCCAGCGCATCCTGATCATCGATGGTGCGATGGGGACAATGATCCAGCGCCATCGCCTGGAGGAAGGCGACTATCGCGGCGAGCGTTTTGCCGAGGGCTTCGACAGCCAGCATGTCCATGGCGCCGGCTGCGGGCACGACCTGAAGGGCAACAACGATCTATTGCTGCTGACCAAGCCTGACGTGATCGCCGGCATCCATACCGCCTACCTTGAAGCCGGTGCGGATCTGCTGGAAACCAATACCTTCAACGCTACCTCGGTCAGCCAGGCCGACTATCACCTGGAACACCTGGTGTATGAGTTGAACAAGGCTGGTGCCCAGGTTGCGCGCCAGTGCTGTGATGCCATCGAAGCGACCAACCCGGCCAAGCCGCGCTTCGTGATCGGCGTGCTCGGCCCGACCAGCCGCACCGCCTCGATCAGCCCCGACGTCAACGACCCCGGCTTCCGCAACACCAGTTTCGACGCATTGCGCGCGACCTACCGCGAAGCCATCGAAGGCCTGATCGACGGCGGCGCCGACACCCTGATGGTGGAAACCATCTTCGACACGCTCAATGCCAAGGCCGCGCTGTTCGCCATCGAGGAAGTATTCGATGCGCGCGGCGGCCGCCTGCCGATCATGATCTCCGGCACCATCACCGATGCCTCCGGCCGCACCTTGTCCGGGCAGACCGCCGAAGCCTTCTACGCGTCGGTCTCGCACGGCCAGCCGCTGTCGATCGGCTTCAACTGCGCGCTCGGTGCCACCGACATGCGCCCGCATGTGGAAACGCTGGCGCAGATCTCCAGCGGCTATGTCAGCGCGCATCCGAATGCCGGCCTGCCCAATGCCTTCGGCGAGTACGACGAGACGCCCGAGGAAATGGCCACCACGCTCAAGGAGTTCGCCCAGTCCGGCCTGCTGAACCTGGTAGGCGGTTGCTGCGGCACCTCGCCCGACCATATCCGCGCCATCGCCGAGGCTGTCGCCGGGCTGCCGCCGCGCAGGCTGCCGCTGGCTGCAGACAAAGCTGCTTGAGGAACACGCGATGAAGAAGATTCTTCTGGTCGGTGCCAGTGGCACCCTGGGTTCGGCGGTTGCGCAGCATCTGCGGCAACAGCATCAGGTCATCACCGCGTCTCGCTCGGATCCGCTGCACAGCGTTGATCTTGGCAGCGACGACAGCGTGAGCGCGCTGCTGCAGGCCGTCGGCCCGCTCGATGCCATTGTCGCCACCACCGGCAGTGTCCACTTCGGGCCGCTGACGCAGATGAGCCCTGCACAGTTCGCCCAGGGCCTGCAGGACAAACTGCTGGGCCAGGTGCGCTTGGCATTGCTGGGCCAACACCACCTGCGTGACGGCGGCAGCATCACCTTGACCACCGGCATCCTGACGGAGCAGCCGATCGCGCAGGGCGCCAGCGCCAGCAGCGTCAACGCCGCCATCGAAGGTTTCGTACACGCTGCCGCGCTGGAACTGCCGCGCGGCCTGCGCATCAACGCGGTAAGCCCCAGCGTGCTGACTGAAGCGCTGGACGCCTATGGCGACTTCTTCCCCGGCTTTGAACCGGTCTCCGCCGCCCGCGCCGCACTGGCTTACCAGCGCAGCATCGACGGTATCGCCAATGGACAGGTTTTCAAGGTCTGGTAATGAGCAACGACACCGCAACCCACTACACCCGCCTGTCGGGCCTGGAACCACTGGTCATCACCCCTGACCTGTTGTTCATCAATGTTGGTGAGCGCACCAACGTCACCGGCAGCGCGCAGTTCCGCAAACTGGTCAAGGAAGAACGTTACGAAGAAGCGGTGGAAGTCGCCCGCCAGCAGGTTGCCAGCGGTGCACAGATCCTCGACGTCAACATGGACGAGGGCCTGATCGATTCCGAGAAGGCGATGGCGCGGTTCCTCAACCTGATCATGTCCGAGCCGGATATCGCCCGCATTCCGGTGATGGTCGATTCGTCCAAGTGGAGCGTGATCGAAGCCGGCCTGAAATGCCTGCAGGGCAAGAGCGTGGTCAACTCGATCTCGCTGAAGGAAGGCGAAGCCGCGTTCCTGGAACACGCCCGGCTGGTGCGCCGTTATGGTGCCGCGGCGGTGGTGATGGCCTTCGACGAAGTCGGCCAGGCCGATACCTGCGAGCGCAAGGTCGAGATCTGCACGCGCGCCTACCGCATCCTCACCGAGCAGGTGGGCTTCCCGCCGGAAGACATCATCTTCGACCCCAACATCTTTGCCGTGGCCACCGGCATCGAGGAACACGACAACTACGCGGTGGACTTCATTGAAGCCACCCGCATCATCAAGCGCACCCTGCCGCACTGCCATGTGTCCGGCGGCGTATCGAACGTTTCGTTCTCGTTCCGTGGCAACGAAACCGTGCGCCAGGCGATCCACTCGGTGTTCCTGTACCACGCCATCAAGGCCGGCATGGACATGGGCATCGTCAACGCCGGCGCCATGCCGATCTACGACCAGCTCGATCCGGAACTGCGCGAACGCGTGGAAGATGTGATCCTCAACCGCCGCCGCGATGGCACCGAGCGTTTGCTGGAAATCGCCGAGCGCTACAAAGGCAAGAAAGGCGAGAAGAAAGTCGAGGACCTTGCCTGGCGCGAACGTCCGGTACGCGACCGTCTGGCCCACGCGCTGGTGCAAGGGTTGGATGCCTGGGTTGAAGAAGACACCGAAGAAGCGCGGCAGCAGTCCAGCCGCCCGCTGGACGTGATTGAAGGCCCGCTGATGGACGGCATGAACGTGGTCGGCGACCTGTTCGGTGCCGGCAAGATGTTCCTGCCGCAGGTGGTCAAATCCGCCCGCGTGATGAAGAAGGCTGTGGCCTATCTGCTGCCCTTCATCGAAGAAGAAAAGGCGCGCACCGGCGAAGTCGGCAAGACCAACGGCAAGATCATCATGGCCACGGTCAAGGGTGACGTGCATGACATCGGCAAGAACATCGTTGGCGTCGTGCTTGCCTGCAACAACTTCGAAGTAGTCGACCTGGGCGTGATGGTGCCGGCGCAGAAGATCCTCGACGCGGCACGCGCCGAGAACGCCGACATCATCGGTCTGTCCGGGCTGATCACGCCCTCGCTGGAGGAAATGAGCCACGTCGCCAAGGAAATGCAGCGGCAGGGCTTCGAGCTGCCGTTGATGATTGGCGGTGCAACCACCTCGCGCGCGCATACCGCGCTGAAGATCGACCCGTTCTACAGCGCGCCAACGGTGTGGGTGAAAGATGCCTCGCGTGCGGTCGGCGTCGCCCAATCGCTGATCTCGCGCGAACTGCGCGCCAGCTTCGTCGCCGCCAACGATGCCGACTATGCGGATATCCGCCAGCGCCACCGCAACCGCGGCGATGCCAAGCGCCTGGTTTCGCTGGAACATGCGCGCGGCCAGCGCTTCAGCTGCGACTGGAGCCAGTACACGCCGCCGACGCCGAACCAGCCCGGCGTACATGTATTCGACGACTACCCGCTGCAGGACCTGATTCCGGTCATCGACTGGACGCCGTTCTTCCAGGCCTGGGAACTGGCCGGCAAGTACCCGGCCATCCTGACGGACGAAATCGTAGGCCCGCAGGCGAGTGATCTTTTCGCCGATGCGCAGGCGATGCTCAAGCGCATCGTTGACGAGAAGTGGCTGACGGCGCGGGCGGTGTTCGGCTTGTGGCCGGCAAACAGCAGCGGAGACGATGTCGTGCTCTCCCTTCTCCCGCATGCGGGAGACAGTGCTGTTTCCTCCCTTCTGCCGCATGCGGGAGACAGTGCTGTTTCCTCCCTTCTGCCGCATGCGGGAGACAGTGCTGTTTCCTCCCTTCTCCCGCATGCGGGAGAAGGTGCCCGAAGGGCGGATGAGGGCAAGCTTTCTGCTTCTTCGCTTGTGCCAAGCACCCTCACCCCAACCCCTCTCCCGCAGGGAGAGGGGCTAGATCAGCAGCACACCCTGCACTTCCTGCGCCAGCAGGTCGACAAGCCGGCCGAGCGCCCGGACTTCTGCCTGGCCGATTTCATTGCACCGGCCGACAGCGGCAAACAGGACTGGATCGGCGCGTTCGCGGTGACCGCAGGTATCGGCATCGACGCGCACGTCGCCCGTTATGAAGCCGACCACGACGACTACAACGCCATCCTGCTCAAGGCCCTGGCCGACCGCCTGGCCGAAGCCATGGCCGAACGCCTGCACCAGCGCGTGCGTACCGAGTTCTGGGGCTACGCCAGCGGCGAACAGCTCGACAACGAGGCACTGATCGCCGAGAAGTACAGCGGCATCCGCCCAGCCCCGGGCTACCCCGCCTGCCCCGAGCACAGCGAGAAACAGGCGCTATTTGAACTGCTCGGCGCCGAGGGCATCGGCATGTCGCTGACCGAGAGCTTCGCCATGCTGCCTACCGCCGCGGTGTCCGGCTATTACTTCAGCCATCCGCAGAGCCAGTACTTCGTGGTCGGCCGCGTGTCGCGCGAACAGGTCAGCGACTACGCCAAACGCAAAGGCGTGGACCGCGCCCAGGTCGAGCGCTGGTTGGCATCCAACCTCGATTACGATCCGGAATGATCTTGCCCCTGGCAGCGGCGACAAGGCCGCTGCCAGCCACTATCCTGCACGTTGCACTCCTGGGCTCCATTCCATGTCTAGCCGCAACGCCGAGCTGATCCGCAAGCACGCCGCCGCCGGCCGCATCGGCCTATGCGGTACCGACGACTGGGTCGGCAAGGCCATCCGCAAGGCGCAGGCGCCACTGACCCAGGACGGCCATCGCAGCCTGTGGTCGCATGCGTTCCTGTTCAGCGAACAACGCCTGGACGGACACTGGTGGGTGCTGGAATCGGATCTGGACCTGCGCAATCGGCAACTGCGCCTTGGGGCGCAGGAAAACCGCGCCGACCGCTATTTCGACGACGAGGCCTTTCCCAACCTGGCCATCCTCGATTTCGGCCTGGACGCCGCGCAGACCCACAAGGTGCAGATCGCCGCACTGGACCTGCTGTCGGGCCTGTCCAGTTACTCGCTCAGTGAACTGGTCGGCACCCTGTTCGCCATGCACAGCACCCGCCTGCGCCGGCGCAGCAACGTGCTGTCCAAGGAAGGCGCGCTGTATTGCTCGGCGATGGTGCAGCACTGCTATGCGGCCGCCGGCGTAGACCTGATGCCCGGCGTTCACGGCAAGAATGTAGCCCCGCAGGACATCTACAATTCGGCGTTGCCCCACTCCACGCATTCGCTGATCCGTGACCTGGGAATCTCCAGCCTGCGCCGCTTCACCCACAGCGCCAAAGAGCTGTTGGATACGCCGGTTCAAGACCTGTTCTGAGCCACCGCGCTCAGGCCGCTTCCTGCTCGAGCATCTGTATCAGCAGGCAGGCCAGTGCCCTGGCCTGTGGATCCAGCGCGGCACGGTGCAGCAGCGCCAGTTCCACGCCGTCAATCGGCGGCAAGCCGCTTTCCTGCCCCAATACCTTGTGTGCTGCCGTCACCGCCCGTGCCGGCAGCAGACTGATACCCAGGCCATCGGCCACCGCCGACTGGATGCCGCCCAGGCTGGAGCTGGTGAAACTGATCCGCCAGCGTCGCCCCAATGCTTCGACCGCATCGATCATGTCTTCGCGATACATGCCGCGCGGCGGAAACGCCACCAGCGGCACTGGATTGAGCAGCAGCGAGGGCGTGCTGATGCTGTCCACCCAGCACATGGGTTCGGGCCAGCAGGCCACCGCCTCACGACTGCCGCGGCGCTGCTTGACCAGGATCACGTCCAGCTCGCCGCGGTCATACGCCTCGGTCAGGGCCCGGCTCAAGCCGCTGCTGACCTCCAGTTTGACCTGCGGATGGGTGCGGCTGAATTCGGCCAGCATGCCGGTGGTACGCCCGGCCGCGAAGTCCTCCGGCACACCCAGGCGTATCACCGTCGCCACGCCTTCGCCTGACAGCAACTCCCCCAACTGTTCGTTCAACGCCAGCATGCGTCGCGCATAGCCCAGTACGGTTTCACCGATGTCGGTGGGCCGCACATCACGTACGCCGCGGTCGAGCAGGCGATGTCCTGCCAGGTCTTCAAGACGCCGCAGCTTCTGGCTGACCGTGGATTGGGTGGAATGCAGCCGCGCCGCTGCCACGGTGAAACTGCCGCAGTCGGCGACCGTCACCAAGGCCCGCAGCAGGTCCAGCTCGTAGTGCACTCTATTTGTTTTTTCACTGACCCTTACCATTACATTTAATTTTCAGATATCCCGGCGCACTTGTAGCATCGCTGCGGAGATCAGGCCACTGTCGGATTGCCGCCGGCCATCAGTGCGGGCGAGCACCAAGGCATGCAATGAACGTGAACAAGCCGCACACCACTGGAAGCACCATGAACAAAACCCTCTGCCTGCTGTTGTCGGCCATGCTCGCCAGCAGCGCACCGGCGCTTGCCGCCAGCACCCCTGCCAATGCCGACGTATTGATCCGCCACGCCACCGTCATCGATGTGGAACATGGGCGGGCGACATCCGGCCAGGCCGTGGCCATCCGTGGCACCGACATCCTCGCCGTTGGCGACGATGCGCAACTGGCCACGCAATGGAAGGCGGCCCAGACCATCGACGCCAAAGGCCGTTATCTCATCCCCGGGCTTTGGGACATGCATGTGCATTTCGGTGGCGGCCCGGCGCTGATCGAAGAGAACAAGGCGCTGCTGCCGCTGTACGTGGCGCATGGCATCACCACCGTCCGCGACGCCTCCGGCGACCTGGCCGAACAGGTGCTGTCCTGGCGCGGGCAGATCGCCAGTGGCCAATTGTTTGGCCCGCAGCTGTTCACCTCCGGCGCCAAGATCGAAGGCATCGCCCCGGTCTGGAAGGGCACGCTGGAGGCCGGTGACAAGGCCGGCGTGGATGCCGCGCTGGACCGCGAGCAGCGCGACCAGGTCGACTTCGTCAAGATCACCGACAGCACGCTGACCCCGGAGCTGTTTCTCTACGCCCTGCGCCAGGCCAAGCAGCGCGGCCTGCGCACCTCCGGGCACATTCCGATGGCGCTGACGGTGGACCAGGCCGTGGACGCCGGCATCAGCTCGATCGAGCACCTGGACTACGCCTACAAGGCCGGGGTCAAGGACGAAGCCGCTATTGCCGCCGATTTCGCCGCTGGCCGCATCGACCGCGCCGAAGCCAACCGGCGCCTGCGCAGCGGCTTTGACCGCGCAACCGCGATGCAGGCCTATGAACGGTTTGCCAAAGCCGGCGTCGCGGTGACGCCGACCCTGGACGGCGGCCGCATCATCGACTTCCTCGATGTCGAGCCGCGCGACCAGGATCCGTATCTGGCCTACATCGGCCCCGGTCTGCGCGCCACCTATGCTTGGCGTGTGGAGCGCGCCGCCAAAGCCACGCCCGAGCAGATCCAGGCCCGTCACGCCCATTACGCAGAAGTAGCTGCGGTGCTGCCGATGCTGCAGCAGGCCGGCGTGCAGATCATGGCCGGCACCGATGCGGGCTTTCTGAACTCCTACAACTTCCCCGGCATCGGCCTGCACAACGAACTGGCGCTGTATGTGCGTGAAGGGCTTACCCCCGTGCAGGCGCTGCAGTCGGCGACCCGCGCCGGCCCGGCCTGGTTCGGCAAGCTCGACCGTTATGGTGCAGTGACCGCCGGCAAGGCTGCCGATCTGGTATTGCTGGAGCGCAACCCGCTGGAGGACATTGCCGCTACCCGGGCAATCAGCACCGTGGTGATGCGCGGCAAGGTTTACGACCGCGCCGCACTGGACCGGATGCTGTCCGACAGCAAGGCGCAGGTTGCCGAGTGGAATGCGCAGGCAACCCGCTAACGACGCCGCTGATCTGCACCGTAGCCCGGGTAAGCGCAGCGCACCCGGGGCTGTTGGCGCCATGCCGAGACCGTCTGTTGCTTCCCGCTTCCCGGGTGCGCTGCGCTTACCCGGGCTACAGACGCCACATCGACAGCATGCAGAGCGCCTTTCGCATCACTGATCTGCGAACTGCCATCCACGGCCAGCAAAAGGCACAATAGGGGACACGGCGAACACCGTGCCCCTGCCTTCCCAGCGCCCCCAGCGCCCGCCCATGACGCCCCCTGCCCTGCCATCCCGCACCGTGCCCACCGCGCGGCTGTCCAGTTTCTATTTTTTCTACTACGCCGCGCTGGGTGCATTCACTCCGTACTGGAGCCTGTACCTGCAATCGCGTGGCATGACCATCACCGCGATCAGCGTGATGATGAGCCTGTGGTATGCCACCCGCGTGGTTGCACCCAGCACCTGGACCTCGCTGGCGGCAGTATCGCCGCACCCGATCCGCTGGCTGCGCATCGGCTGCGTGCTGACCATTGCCTGCTTTGCGGGCTTCCTGGTGCCTGCACCGCAATGGACGCTGTACGCGGTGATGATCGCGTTCTGCTTCTTCTACAACGCGGTGATGCCGCAGTTCGAGTCGATCACCCTCACCCATCTGGGCACGGACAGTCATCGTTACGGCATGATCCGGGTATGGGGTTCGCTGGGCTTCATCCTCGTGGTCACCCTGTTTGGCTGGCTGATCGAGAAACATGGCGCCAGCAAGTTGCCTTGGTTGATGCTGCCGTTGTTCGTGTTGATGACCGGCTCGGCCTTCCTCAACCGCTATGCGCGCAACATCGGCTCGCACAGCCAGCCCGCTGGCGGCTTCTGGAGCATCGTGCGGCAGAAGCCGGTGATGGCGTTCTTCATTGCCGCCTTCCTAGAACAACTCTCGTTCGGCCCGTACTACACGTTCTTCTCCGTCTATATGGACCAGCACGGCTACAGCACCTCGCTGCTGGGCCTGATGTGGACGGTTGGGGTGGTGTTCGAGGTTGCGGTGTTCTTCCTGATCGCCCGTTTCTTCCGCCGCTGGGACGCCAGCTGGCTGCTGATCATTTCCATGGCCAGTGCGGTGCTGCGCTGGTGGGCAACCGCGCTATGGCCGGACAACCTGCCGGTGATGCTGGTTGCGCAGACCACCCACTGCCTGGGCTTTGCAGCCTTCTTCGCCTCGGCCATGCAGCTGCTGGCAAGGTACTTCCCGGGCAACCTCAACGGTCACGGCCAGGGCCTGTTCTATGGCTTCTCGTCCGGCCTGGGCGGCGTGCTCGGCGCCTTGATCGCCGGCCAGCTATGGCAGTTCGGCAACGGCAAGATCGCCTTCCTGGTCGGCGGCTGCTTTGCCCTGCTCGGCACCCTGATCGCCTGGTACTGGCTGCCACCCCGCGCGCGAGGCCCATTGACAAGCCCAGACGCGCAGGGAGCAAGCTCAGCTACTGCCGGCCGATGAATTCAACATTCGAATCAGGCCATAACCGACGACCTCCGCAAACTGGCAGCTGAGCCCGGCATCAGCTGACTACCGGTGCAGCGCCGCTTGGTGTGCGCGGAAGGATGGCAACAGCACCCGGTTGCCGTGACCACTGAGATGATCTCCGTCGAAGAACAACGGCTTGCCGGCATCGTCAGGGTGGCATTCCTTGCCCGGGCACAGCACAGGCAAGGGGTCCCAGACACTAGCGCCCGGCAAGGCCTGCGCCACCTGCTGCAGGCTGGACAACGCCGGTGCGCGCAGTGTTTCCATCCGTTCGCGCGACACCGTCATTCCGTGCACACAGATCGGATTGTGCCGATTGAATGCATCCGAACAACGGAACGGCGGCGCCCCCAACACTGGCTTGGGCGCCTCCAGCACGATACGCACACCGCGCTCGGCCAGGGGCTTCAACTCAGCGATTGCCGCTTCCACATCAGCCTTCCGCTGCGCGGCAGATGCTTCACTGTTTACCGTGGCAAACGCCTGCTGCTGATCGAACAGACTGTATTGCTCCACCAGCCGCGGCACGCGCAGACCAGGCAGCAACAGCACATCGCCGGCTTGCGCCTGTGCAGTGACATCGTCCAGGGTATTGCGCACGTAAGCATCACAGCCGGGGTCGGCTTGTCGGCGCCCCTGCAGGCCGATAAAGGCGCAGCCTGCGTTGGCATACAGGCGCGCCTGCCCACCGTCGAGCAGGACCAGGCGGCGGAGCATCTCCCCGTAAGCCAGTGCATGCGAATCCCCAGCAACGAACAGGCGCTGAGCGCTCCCCTTGCCGCCTACGCACTGACCTCGTTCGAACTGCTGCACCTGGCCACCGGCTACCGGCAGGCGCGAGAAAACCAGCTCACACTCGGGAAATTCCTTCTTCAAGCCCTTCGCATAGGGATACCACTCCAGCGGGTGCCGGCTGACGGTACTCAGCGAAATGTACTTGGCCGCACGTTCCAGCGGCTTCTGCAGTCCCATGCCCAGCAGCATTACCAGCACGCCGCCGGCCACCCAGCGCAGATCCGAGCCACGCCAGCGACGTCCAAAGCGTGCCGGCTGCTCTACCCAGCGCCAGGACACCCAGGCGAGGACCGCCGTGCAAAGCAATGCCAGTGCACCCCCAAGCAGTGACTCCAAACCTAGCGTCCAGCGGAACAGCACGAACACTGGCCAATGCCAGAGGTACAACGAGTAGGACATGCGCCCGATCACAACCATAGGACGCAGCGACAAGCAGCTACCAATCCAACCTGCGGCAGAACGGTGCAGCAGCGCCAGCAGGCCCAGCGTACCCAGCACCGGCCACAAGCCATCGATCCAGGGCGAATGCCCTGGCCGCGCGGCCCACAGTCCATAGCCCAACAGCGCAGCGCAAGCCACCTGCAACAGCGAATGCCAGATACCCGGTTGTCCATCAACCGCGCCCGCTCGCGCTCGGGTCGACAGCAGCTGGAACAACAACACGCCCGCGCCCAATTGCCAGAACCGCGTGGTCGTCTGATAGAAAGATTGAATCTCGTAGCCGCCCTGCAGCGCGCGAGTGATGGCAAAACCCAGCGAGCCCGCCGTTGCCAAGGCGAACAGCAGCATGGACAGCCCGCGCCCCTTCCCGCCTTTTACCCAGCCCAGGAACAGCAGGGGGAACAACAGATAAAACTGTTCCTCAACGCCCAGCGACCAGGTGTGCGTGTAAGGATTGAATTCGCTACGCGGCGAAAAATAATCATTGCCGGTACTTGCCAGCACCCAGTTGCTCAAGCCGACGAAGGCCATGCGACCGGTTTTGCCACTGGTTTCACTGAGCCAGGACTCGGGAATGAACAGCGTGCTGAGCACGCCAGTCGCCAGCAGGCAGACGAACAGCGCCGGCATGATCCGACGCATGCGTCGTGCGTAGAAGCCCAATACACCTCGCCAACCATTCAGCGCAGAAGAACGCGCTACCGACGCACTGACGACAAAGCCGGAGATGACGAAGAACACGTCCACACCGGTGAAGCCGCCCGGCACCCAAGCTGGATTGAGGTGGTAAAAAATGACGGCAAGCACGGCAACAGCGCGCAAACCGTCAATATGGGGGTAGTAGCCTTCCTGCTTCAGATGTCCCTGCATTGCATCCCCTTTCACGGCAACGGGCGCCACTGGCGCCCGTTGTCTGCATCAAATCGAATCGATTACCAGACCAGATCGTCCGGCACCTGGTATTGCGGATCGGCGTATGGGTCGGCATCGGCCGGCGCATTCGGATCGACCTTCAGCGCTACCGCCTGGGCGAATACCTGTTCGGCCTCGGCCAGCACCTGCGCCGTCACCAACAGGTAGCGGCCGTTCTGCTGCAGCACGCCCAACTCGCCGGCATTGAGCGCCTTGAGCTGTTCGGCATTGACGTAGATGCGCTTGATCTTGCCGCCATACGGGAAGTGACGGGCGATGTCGGCATTGGGGTCGTTCAACCCCTTGTCCTTGATCAGCTCGTCGAGCTTGGCGCGGGCCTCGCGGCGCAGGCGTGCTTCTTCCTGCTTGAGACGCTCCGCTTCCATGCGCTCGTCTTTTTCCTTCTGCGCACGGATGGCATAGGCCTTGGCAAGGTCGATGTCTTCCTGCGAGCGCGGCTTGCGCGTGCCTTGCGCGGGCCGGCCCTGGCCGGGCCTGCCAGCATGCGCGGGCTTGCCGGCGTGGCCAGGCTTGTTGCTGCCTGCATGTGCCGGCTTGTTGTTGCCCGCCTGCGGCCGGCCTTGACCGGGCTTGCCCTGTGGGCGCCCGTCACGGCGCGGCTCAGCCTTGCGCTCCGGCTTGGGAGCAGCTTTGAAACCCAGCCCAAGCAGCTGGTCGCGAATATTGTCACTCATAAGGAAATATCAGTAGTGCGGGGGCGGTGGTTCATCGGCGGCGTCGGCGTACAACGTCGTGCGTACCTTGCCCAGATCGTCAAGGAGATGGCGCAGCAGATCGGCATTGCGCGAGCCCTGCATACGGGCGTCGGCCAATGCCTCGCTCATCTCCGCCAAAGCCTGCTCCTGGAAGGAGACTCGCATCTCCAACTCGACCAGACGTGCTTCCAGCGCCTGTTCGCGCTGGTCGGAAGGTGACTCATGCATGTACGGAACGTCCTCGGCCAATGCCGTAATACGCCAAACCTGCGGCTTCGATTTCTACCGGGTCGTACAGGTTACGGCCATCAAATACCACCGCATCACCCAGCGCCTCGCGCATCCGCGCGAAATCCGGGCTGCGGAACTGCTTCCACTCGGTGATCACCACCAGCGCATCGGCGTCATGCAAGGCTGCAAACGCCGAATCGCAGAAAACCAGATCCTCGCGCTCGCCAAAAATGCGCCGCGCCTCGGCCATGGCTTCCGGATCAAACACCTGCACCTTCGCACCGGCTTCCCACAGCTGCGCCAATACCCGGCGGCTCGGCGCCTCGCGCATGTCGTCGGTGTTGGGCTTGAATGCCAAGCCCCACACAGCGAAAGTCTTGCCACGCACGCCTTCGTCCTCGCCACGGTCATAGTGACGCTGGATCAGCTCGAACAGGTGGCCCTTCTGCGCCGCGTTGACCGCTTCAACCGCATTGAGCAGTTGTGGCTGGTGGCCATGCTGGGCAGCCGTACGCGCCAGGGCCTGCACGTCCTTGGGGAAACAGGAGCCGCCATAACCGGCGCCGGGGTAGATGAAATGCCAGCCAATGCGCGGGTCCGAACCGATGCCTTGGCGCACCTGCTCGATATCGGCGCCCACACGCTCGGCGATATTGGCGATTTCATTCATGAAACTGATCTTGGTCGCCAGCATCGCGTTGGCGGCGTATTTGGTCAGCTCGGCCGAACGCACGTCCATTTCCACAACGCGGTCGCGGTTGCGGTTGAACGGGGCGTACAACCGCCGCAACACCGTCACCGCATGCGCACTGCTGGCGCCAATGACAATACGATCCGGGCGCATGCAGTCAGCGACCGCATCGCCTTCTTTCAGGAATTCGGGGTTGGAAACCACATCGAAGGCGATTTCCTGGCCGCGCGCCGCCAGCTCTTCGGCAATGGCGGTGCGGACCTTGTCGGCGGTACCCACCGGTACCGTCGACTTGTTGACCACCACCGTCGGCCGCGCCAAGTGGCGACCAATGGTGCGGGCCACCGCCAGCACATACTGCAGGTCGGCGCTACCGTCTTCGTCCGGCGGCGTACCTACCGCGATGAAGATGACCTCGCCATGGGCGATGGCTTGTGCGGCGTCGGTGGTGAAGGCCAGCCGCCCGGAGGCGTGATTGGCCTTCACCATCGGTTCCAGGCCGGGCTCGTAGATCGGGATGATGCCCCGCTGCAAGCCGTCGACCTTGGCCTGGTCGATGTCGACGCAGACCACATCGTGCCCTACTTCCGCCAAGCAAGTCCCGGTGACGAGACCCACATAGCCAGTACCGAAAATAGCTACACGCATGGTTGCGCCTACTCCGTACCCAGCCTTACGGCATGATGCCCAGCAACTCGACGTCGAAGGTCAGCGTTGCGTTCGGGCCGATCGGGCCACCCTGGGTGCCGGTTTCGCCATAGGCCAGTTCACCCGGAATCCAGAAGCGGTACTTGGAGCCGACCGGCATCAGTGCCACGCCTTCGGTCCAACCCTTGATGACCTGGTCCAGGCCGAAATCAACCGGCTGGCCGCGGGTGTAGCTGCTGTCGAACACTTCGCCGTTGAGCAGCTTGCCTTCGTAGTTGACGCGCACGCGGCTGCTGGCAACCGGGCGCTCGCCGCTGCCGGCGCGGATCACCTGGTACTGCAGGCCCGACGGGGTGGTCACCACGCCCGGAACGGTCTTGTTCTTGGCGAGGAAGGCATTGCCTTCTTCACGGTTGGTCTGGGCGGCCTTGCCGGCCTCAGCCTTCATTTCCGCTTCCTTGGTGCTGCTGAACGCCTGAAGCACGGCCTGGGCCTGCTCGTGGTTCATCAGTGGGGTGCCCTTGGAGAACACGGTGGTGACGGCCTGGAACACCGAATCCAGATCGATGTCCTTCTGGATGCGCGCCAGCGACGGGCCAACGGCGAAGCTGCCCAGCATCAGGCCAACCTTCTCGCGGTCAACCGACGGCGGCTGGCTGCCCGGCGCCATGCCCGGCACCTGCTGGCCCGAACGGACCATCATCAAGGTGCGCAATGCCTGATCGGTCTTCTGCGCTTCTTCCTGCGACAGCAGCGGCTGGCCGCCAGCGAACGCGTTTTCCACGCCGCGGCGCAATGCAGCCACGTCTACTTCCGAAGCAATCGGCTCAAACGAGCTGGCCACGTCAATGCCGATGGCGTAACCAATCTTTTCACGATCCGAGGTCAAAACAGACTTCTCCTTGGTCGCCGCCGCAGCGGCAGGTTGTTGCGAAAAAACGACCCCTGGGGCCGCCATCGCCAAAATCAGAAGCGACGCAACCGCGCCACGCTTTCCCATCTTCATTCGCTGCATTCCTGGAAGTGAACAAACGCCACCGGCGGCGCGAGGGGCGACATTGTCGCATGCGCACCGCAGATGTCGAGGCGCCTCAGCGCTGTGGTGCCGCTGCGGCCAGCGCGGCTTCGATTGCCGCACGCAGTTCCGCATCATCCGGCTTCACCTTGCTGGGGAACTGTGCCAGCACGCGTCCATCGCGGGATATCAGATATTTGTGGAAATTCCAGCCCGGCGCCACGCCGCTGAGGCGGGTCAGGTCCTGGTACAGCGGGGTCGCTTCCGGCCCCACCACATGCACTTTTTCAAACATGGGGAACTTCACCCCATAAGTAAGCGTGCAGAACTCCTGAATCTGCGCCTCGCTGCCCGGCTCCTGGCCTTTGAAATCATTGGACGGAAAGCCCAACACGGCAAAACCACGCGGTGCCAGTTCCTGTTGCAATGCCTCCAGGCCTTCGTATTGCGGGGTGAAACCGCATTTGGAGGCGGTATTGACCACCAACAACACCTTGCCGCCGTACGCGCGATTCAGGTTTATCTCGTCTTTTCCGGCCAGGGAACGGTAGTTACGGTCCAGCAGCGGGCCGGCCACCGCGTCCAACGCGCCACCTGCAGACGCCACAAAAGCAATTGAAATCAATATATTACGAATGTTCACTGGATTCTCCTGGGCGCTGCAAACAGGGTTGGGGCGGCATAGGCCATCAGTTGGGTCAGAAGCAGTTGCATCCCGGCGTGTCGGTGTTATAGTTGCATACAACACCAGCCACCCTACACAGGGGCCTTCATGAACACCAAGCACGGCAGACACGCTCTCCACGCACTGATGGTCACAGGCACCTTGTTGTTGCTGGGCTGCTCAAGCTCCCTCGGCAACGGCCTTGCCAATGCCAAGGATTATGCAGCCCAGGTGGGCAGTGATGGACAGGATGCCGACGATACCCCCAAAGCGAAACGACCGGCTCGACGGATGCGAACCAGCCTTTCGATGCCT
Organism: Stenotrophomonas terrae; assembly: GCF_039674165.1. Lineage (GTDB taxonomy): Bacteria > Pseudomonadota > Gammaproteobacteria > Xanthomonadales > Xanthomonadaceae > Stenotrophomonas > Stenotrophomonas terrae_A. The sequence goes on along the minus strand of NZ_JBDJMY010000028.1, from coordinate 27,667 downwards.
TACTTTTCTTTCGCACAGCTGAATTCGCGGAGCTGACCCATGAGCGATATCCAGTGGAGCGATGGCGCTCCCATTTACCGCCAGCTGAAGGATCGCGTTATCGCGATGATGCTGGACGGAATCCTGAAGCCGGGCGACGCCCTGCCCTCGGTACGCCAGGTTGCGGCCGAGTACCAATTGAATCCGATCACGGTTTCGCGCGCCTACCAGGAGTTGGCCGACGAGAATCTGGTCGAGAAGCGCCGCGGCCTTGGCATGTTCATGACCGAGGAGGCTGCGCAGAAGCTGCGCGGCAACGAGCGCGACCGCTTTCTCAATGACGAATGGCCGGCCGTACTGGAGCGTATCCAGCGCCTGGGCCTGACCATGCAAGATTTGCTGCCACCGGGGACCACTCTATGAACGCCGCCGTCGAAGCCGTCGTTTCCGCCAAGGGCCTGCGCAAGGCTTACAAGCAGAAGCCAGCGCTGGACAACACCAGCTTTTCCATTGAACCGGGCCGCATCGTCGGCCTGATCGGCCCCAACGGCGCCGGCAAGACCACGGCACTGAAGGCCGTGCTCGGCCTGACCTCGTTCGACGGCGACCTGCAGGTGCTGGGCATGGACCCGCGCAGCCAGCGCGACGACCTGATGAATGATGTCTGCTTCATCGCCGACGTGGCGGTGCTGCCGCGCTGGTTGCGGGTAAAGGAAGCCATCGATTTTGTCGCCGGCGTGCACCCGCGCTTTGACCGCGCCCGCTGCGAGCGCTTCCTGGCCAATACCAAGCTCAACCCCAAGCAACGGGTGCGCGAGATGTCCAAGGGCATGGTGGTGCAGCTGCACCTTGCCCTGGTGATGGCCATCGACGCCAAGATCCTGGTGCTGGACGAGCCCACCCTGGGCCTGGACATCATGTACCGCAAGGAGTTCTACCAGCGCCTGCTGGAGGACTACTTCGACGAACAGAAGACCATCATCATCACCACCCACCAGGTGGAAGAGGTCGAGCACATCCTCACCGACGTGCTGTTCATCCGAGATGGCCAGATCGTGCTGTCCTCGGACATGGAAAGCCTGGCTGACCGCTACACCGAACTGCTGACCTCGGCCGACAGCGTGCATGCAGCACGCGCGCTGGCCCCGATCGACGAGCGCGCCCTGCCCTTCGGCAAGACCGTGCTGCTGTTCGATGGCGCCGACCGCAACCAACTCGCCAGCCTGGGCGAAATCCGCACCCCCGGCCTGGCCGACCTGTTCGTGGCCACCATGAAGGGAACCTACGCATGAACGCCGCTCACAACATCACCCCGCTCGGCAAATTCAAGTGGCTGCTCAAACGCGAGTACTGGGAAAACCGGGGCGGCTTCGTCTGGGCCCAAGTCATCACCGGCGGTATTGCCATCCTGTTCGCCATCATCGGCGCGCTGATTGGCGCATTCGCCGCGCGTAATTCCGATGGCATCAACCATATGGGCGATGTCAGCGAATACCTGAAGGTGATGGGGGCATTCGGCGATGGCCTGCTGCTGGCAGGCATCTTCCTGGCCTCGCTGATACTGGCCTTCGTGGTGTTCTTCTACGCGCTGGGCAGCCTGTATGACGACCGCCGCGACCGCAGCGTGCTGTTCTGGAAATCGCTGCCGGTTTCCGACACCCAGACCGTATTGTCCAAGGCCCTGTGGGCACTGGTATTGGCACCGTTGATCGCGATGGCGATCGGTCTGATCGTCGGCCTGGTGTTGTGGGTTGTTGCCATGATCGGCGCGGCCGCCGCCGGCGCCACCAGCCCCTGGGCCATCGCTACCCACTCGCATCCGTTCCGGATCCTGGGCCTGGTTCTGACCACCTTGCCGGTCAGCCTGCTGTGGGCACTGCCGACCGTCGGCTGGCTGATGTTCTGCTCGGCGCTGGTGCGCTCCAAACCCTTCCTGTGGGCAGTGCTGCTGCCGCTGCTGGCCTGCACCATGATCAGCATCCTCGGCGCCATGCCGGGCGTGAAGCTGCCACTGGGCTGGATCTGGTACACCGTTGCCTACCGCGGCCTGCTCAGCGTGTTCCCCTCGTCCTGGTTGCCGCGCGGCCTGACTGACACCAATATCAATGAGAATGACCTACAGACGCCTGCCGATCTGGTGCAGTGGCTGCTGCAACATCACAGCCTCAGCAAGGTATTGTCCAATCCTGACATCTGGATTGGCGCTGTGATCGGTATCGCCCTGATCGTGGCCTCTGTTTACCTGCGCCGCCGTCGCGACGACATCTGACCCTTGATCAGGAGAGTGTTCATGCACAAGACGTTTGTACTGGCCGCATTGCTGGCTGCGCCGGGCGCAGCCTTCGCCACCCAGCCCTGCGCTGTAACCGCCCCGCAGTCGCTGACCCTGGATCTGGCTGGCAGCAAGACCGTGCTCTTCGAGGTCAACAGCCATGACCTGCGCCTGCAGGCCAGCCCCGGCGCCAAGGCCGCCCTCAGCGGACGTGCCTGCGCCTCCAGCCAGGAACTGCTGGACCAGCTTTCGCTGACCCAACGCAAGGACGGCGACAAGCTGGTGGTGACGCTGGAGCGCAAGAACCAGGGGCTGCACTTCAATCTCGGCAACAGCTACGCCTACCTGGACCTGACCGGCAGCCTGCCTGACGACATCCTGGTCCAGCTCAAGGTCGGCTCCGGTGATGCCTCGCTGGCCGGTGCGCAGAGCATGAGCGCCGATGTCGGCTCGGGCGATGTCAGTGCCCGCGACATCAAGGGGCTTGCAACCGCTGCGGTGGGTTCGGGCGATGTCGAATTCAACAACATCGGCTCGCTGTACGTGCTGTCGGTGGGCTCGGGCGACGTCAAGGCCAATGGTGTGCGTGGCAATGCCCGCGTCGGCACCGTCGGCTCCGGCGATGTCGAGCTGCACGGCGTGCAGGGCGCGGTGAGCATCGAGAGCATTGGCTCGGGTGATGTCGACATTCGTGACAGCCGTGGCGCGGTGAGCCTGGGCTCGCTGGGCTCGGGTGATCTGGAGGTGCGTGGCGCCGCCAGTCTCAAGGTGGACAGGCTCGGTAGCGGCTCGGTGAACCATTCGGGCATCACCGGCGCCGTCGACCTGCCGAAAAAACGCTGACTCCTTCTTACTGCAACGGAACGCACACCATGAAGATCCTCAACGCCCCCCTGCTGGCCCTGGCGCTGGCAATCCCGCTGGCTGCGTGCGGTGAAAAGCCAGCAGCCAACGCACCTGACACCGACACCACCATCGGCGCCAAGGTCCGTGAGGCCACCGACAAGGCCCGCAAGGAAATGGCGGAAGGCAACGTCAGCATTGGCAGCGATGGTGCCAACGTCGAGCTCACGCCAACCGGTGACCTGCTGATCAACGGGACCTCCATCCCGCTCAACGACAGCCAACGCGCCATTACCCTGCGCTACCGCACGCAGATGATCGGCGTCGCCGAAGCCGGTATCGAAATTGGCGTGCAGGGCGCGAACCTTGGCGCCAAGGCTGCTGGCGAGGCGATCAAGGGCTTGTTCTCCGGCGATACCGACAAGATCGAGGAACGCGTCAATGCCGAGGCCGAGAAGATCAAGGCCAGCGCGATGAAGCTGTGCGACCAGCTGCCCGCCCTGATGGTCACCCAACAGCAACTGGCTGCAGCGGTGCCGGCCTTCAAGCCCTACGCGAAGATGGACCAGAGTGATATCGACGACTGCCGCGAGGGCAACGGCAACGTCCACGTCCCCTGACCCGGCGCGCACGACGGAGCGGTAGAATCACCGCTCCGTCGTTGTTGCTGCCCTTGCCATGAACAAACTGCTGTTGTTGATCCTCGTCGCCTTCGCCACCCTGGCCACCGGCTGTGATCGCGAAAAGTACGCTGAGCACCGCAGCGAGCGCAGCAAGCCCAAGACCGAAGTCACCCTGGAGCGCATCGCCATCCGCCGCGCGCCCTACCCCAACCTGGACATCCTGCCGGACGGCCGCCTGCGCGTTGATGACATCGTCATCCCCTTGAATGCCAAGCAGCAGGAGTTGCTGCACACCAGCTACGTCAAGCTGCAGATCCTGCGCCAGAACACACTGGTGGATGCCGACCCGGCGCTGGCACAGGAACGCTCGCTGCCGCTGCAGATCCCGGAAGGCCAATCGCCATTCCCGCCGGACCTGGCCCAGCAGATCCCCGAATTCAAGGAATACGACGAAGCCCTGGCCAACCTGCGCGCCCTGCGCTGACCGTAGTGCCGACCCATGGTCGGCAAGGGCCTTACCAAAGATCCCTGTGTAGTGCCGAGCCATGCTCGGCAAGGGCCTTACCAAGAATGCCTGCGCAATGCGCGAACGGCATGCGCCGCGAAGCAAGGCCTAAAAGCCAACCCCTCCCCAACCCTCCCCTGCGCTGCGCGCAAGGGAGGGGGCAGATACGTAGCGCCGAACCTCAATGGTCGTGGATGCCACCCAGGGTCAGCGCTGCCGGGTCCAGCAGGCGCTTCAGTTCGGTCTCGGACAAACCACTGTCCTCCAGCGCCACGTCCAGCACCGGCCGCTGTTCCTTGTAGGCGCGCTTGGCAATTGCCGCCGCCTTTTCGTAACCGATGATCGGGTTCAGCGCGGTCACCAGGATGGGATTGCGCGCCAGCGCCTCACGCACCCGCTCCTGCTTGACCACCAGTCCGGCAAACACCTTGTCCGCCAGCAGGTTCATCACATTGGACAGCAGCTGGATCGAGTCCAACAGATTGGCCGCGATCAGCGGCAGCGCCACATTCAACTGGAAATTGCCGGTCTGCCCGGCCACGGTGATCGCGGTGTGGTGACCGATCACCTGCGCGGCCACCATCACCGTCGCTTCGGGGATCACCGGATTGACCTTGCCCGGCATGATCGAGCTGCCCGGCTGCAAGGCCGGCAACTCCAGTTCACCCAGCCCAGCCAGCGGCCCGGAATTCATCCAGCGCAGATCGTTGGCGATCTTGATCAAGGCCACCGCCAGCGCATTGAGCTGGCCGGACAACTCGACCGCATCGTCCTGCGCGGCCAGGCCTTCAAACTTGTTGGCTGCGCTCTCGAACTTGACCCCGGTGCTGGCCGACAGCGCCCGCGCCACCTTGCCGCCAAAGCGCGGATCGGCATTGATGCCGGTGCCAATGGCGGTGCCGCCCAGCGGCAGCCGGCGCAGGCGTTTGAGCGCATCTTCAATCCGCCCCTCGGCCGAGGCCAGCTGTGCCGACCATGCCCCGAATTCCTGGCCGAAGGTCAGCGGCATCGCATCCATCAGATGGGTGCGCCCGGTCTTGACGATCTTGCCCAGGTTGCGGGCACGCTTGTCGATGGTCTTGCGCAGGTGCTTGAGGGCGGGCAGCAGTGATTCCACCACCTCCAACTGGGCCGAGACGCGGATCGCAGTCGGGATCACGTCATTGGAGCTCTGCCCCAGATTGACGTGATCGTTGGGGTGCACGGCGGTCTTGCCGGCCTTGCCTGCGAGGTTGGCCAGGGTGGCAATGACCTCGTTGGCATTCATGTTGGACGAAGTACCCGAGCCGGTCTGGTACACATCAATCGGGAACTGGCTGTCATGAGCGCCGATCGCCACTTCGGTGGCCGCCGACTGGATCGCCTTGCCCACGCCCTTGGGCAGCAGGCCCAGGCCGGTATTGACCTCGGCGGCGGCGCCCTTGATCAGGCCCAGCGCTCGGATGAAAGCACGCGGCATGCGCTGCCCCGATACCGGGAAATTCTCCACCGCACGCTGGGTCTGCGCGCCCCACAGGGCCTCGGCGGGCACCTGCAGTTCGCCCATGCTGTCGTGTTCGGTCCGGAAACCACTCTTGGAAACCTTGCTCATCATCAACTCCGCACAATCTCATTGTTGGGGAAGGGAAAGCTGCGGCTGGCGGTGGGCAGACGTCCCGGCTGGCGGCTAAGGACACCATACCCGGCCGTCCCGGCAAAGACATCCGCGGCCGATGGGATACAAAGGCCCAGCAACGGCAAGGCCCCCGGCAGCGTAGAATATGCGCCCCCGCCACTGCCCAACTGCCTGCCGCCATGACGGATACATCCCGCCAAGAAGCCGCCCTGCTCGCCCTGTCCCCGCTTGATGGCCGTTATGCCGGCAAGGTCGACGCATTGCGCCCGATCTTCTCCGAATATGGCCTGATCAAGGCCCGCGTGAAGGTCGAGATCGAATGGCTGCTGGCACTGGGCGCCGAGCCGGGCATCACCGAGCTGGCCGACTTCTCGGCCACTGGTAAGAGCAAGCTGCGCGCGCTGGCAGACGGCTTCTCGGTCGCCAACGCCGCCCGCGTCAAGGAAATCGAGCGCACCACCAACCATGACGTCAAGGCGGTGGAGTACTTCATCAAGGAACAGCTCAAGGACGACGCCGAGCTGGCGCCGGCGCTGGAGTTCGTGCATTTCGCCTGCACCAGCGAGGACATCAACAACCTGTCCTATGGCCTGATGCTGGCCGAAGCGCGTGAAAAGGTGATCCTGCCGGGCTATGCCGGCATTGCCGCCTCGCTGCGTACGCTGGCCCACGCCCAGGCCGCGCAGCCTATGCTGTCGCGCACCCACGGCCAGACCGCCTCGCCGACCACTCTTGGCAAGGAAATCGCCAATGTCGTGGCCCGCCTGGAACGCCAGATCCGCCAGATCGGCGCGGTCGAGCTGACCGGCAAGATCAACGGCGCCGTCGGCAACTACAACGCCCACGTCGTGTCCTACCCGGACGTGGACTGGCCGGCCTTCGCCGAGCGCTTCGTCACCTCGCTGGGCCTGGTGTTCAACCCCTACACCACCCAGATCGAGCCGCACGACAACGTTGCCGAAATCGGCGATGCCGCCCGCCGCGCCAACACCATCCTGATCGATCTGGCCCGCGACATCTGGGGCTATATCTCGCTGGGCTACTTCAAGCAGAAGCTCAAGGAAGGCGAAGTCGGTTCCTCGACCATGCCGCACAAGGTCAACCCGATCGATTTCGAGAATGCCGAAGGCAATTTCGGCATCGCCAACGCCTTGTTCGAGCACTTCAGCGCCAAGCTGCCGATCAGCCGCTGGCAGCGCGACCTGACCGACTCCACCGTGCTGCGCGCCGTGGGCACTGCTTTCGGCCACAGCCAGGTCGGCCTGGAATCGCTGGCCAAGGGCCTGGGCAAGCTGACCGTGAACCCGGAGCGCCTGGACGCGGATCTGGATGCCGCCTGGGAAGTGCTGGCCGAAGCCGTACAGACGGTGATGCGCCGCCATGGCCTGCCCAATCCGTACGAGCAGCTCAAGGCGCTGACCCGTGGTCACGGCATCACTGCCGATTCGATGCGCGCCTTCATTGAAACCCTGGAATTGCCGGCCGATGCCAAGCAGCGCCTGCGCGAGCTGACCCCGGGCGGTTATGCCGGCCTGGCAGCTGATCTGGCCAAGGCGATCTGAGCGCCAAAGCCCAGGAATCCGCGAGCCCCTCTCCCGCCTGCGGGAGAGGGGTTGGGGTGAGGGCAGTCGTGTGGATGTAGTGCCGAGCCCATCGAGGCCCGGGCGTTAGAGGCAAGGACCAAGCCAGGAGCTTTACCGGCAAGGCCACTGCCGAGCGTGGCTCGGTACTACATTTGCATTGCTTGTACGGCCTCTGCCGAGCGTGGCTCGGCACTACATGTGCATTGCTTGTACGGCCCCTCGCCGAGCATGGCTCGGCACTACATTTGCATTGCTTGTACGGCCCCCTTGCCGAGCGTGGCTCGGCGCTTCATTTGATTCAGATCAGCCGCATGCCGTGCGCATTGTCGCCAACAAGGGGACAATGGCGGCCTGCGCGCATCGCGCGCCCCTGTTCGACCTCCGTTGCAAAGGATTTCCCCCATGGCTGCACGCAAGCAAAAGACCTATCCGATCGAAGTACAGGCCCGCGCCGGCCTGCCGCTGGGCATGGCCCCAGCCACCTTCCTGCGCGACTACTGGCAGAAGCGTCCGCTGCTGATCCGCGCCGCCTTCCCGGATTTTGAAACCCCGGTGATGCCCGAAGACCTGGCCGGCCTGGCCTGTGAAGAAGGTGCGCTGGCTCGCATCGTCAGCCACGACCGCGCCACCGACGGCTGGGAACTGCGTACCGGCCCGTTCCAGGAAGAAGACTTCCCCGGCATGCCCGACCACGACTGGACCCTGCTGGTGCAGGACGTGGACAAGTGGGACCCGGAAGTGCGCGCCCTGACCTCGTACTTCAACTTCCTGCCGCGCTGGCGCATGGACGACGTGATGATCAGCTTTGCCGCTACCGGCGGTTCGGTTGGCGCCCATGTCGACCAGTACGACGTATTCCTGCTGCAGGCCCACGGCCAGCGCCGCTGGCAGATCGACGCCAGCGAGTCGACCAAGGGCAAGCGCCCATCGCTTGAGTTCCGCCCCGACGTGGAACTGAAGCTGCTGAAGAAGTTCAAGGCCACCCACGATTGGGTGCTGGGCCCGGGCGACATGCTGTACCTGCCGCCGAACGTGCCGCACAACGGCGTTGCCGTGAACCCCTGCCTGACCTTCTCGTTCGGCATGCGTGCACCGTCCTCGGCCGAGCTGATCAGCGACTATCTGGACGATCTGGTCGCCGATGCCGACGAATCCATCCGCTTCCAGGACCCGGACCTGAAGCTGCCGGAAGACCCGAATGAGATCGATGCCGCCGCGATGAAGCGTGTGGTCGCCGCACTCAATGCGCTGCGCATGAACGACCCGGATCGCCTCGGCAACTGGTTCGGCCGCTTCATCACCACCTACCGCGCCGCGGGTGACATCCTGCCCTCCCAGGCACCGCCGTCGCCGGAAGAAGTGACCGCTGAACTGGAAAATGGCGGCGTGCTTGAGCGTCACCCGTGGGCCCGTCTGGCCTGGCGCCGCGCCACCCGTGGTGCTTCGCTGTACTGCTCCGGCCTGGCCTTCCAGCTGTCGATCAAGGACGCGCAGACCCTGGCCGGCACCGAGCAGATCGATATCGCCCTGTTCAACAAGCTCGGCAACAAGGGCCGTGATGCGCTGATGGAACTGATCGTCGGCGGCCACTACCAGCTGCTCGACGTGGAAACCATCGCCGCCATGCTGGCCGAGCAGGACGCGTTGGAAGCCATGGAAGACGTGGCCGAAGAGGACTTCGAAGAAGAAGACTTCGACGACGAGGCCGATGCCCCGGAAGTGGAGATCGAAGTCATCGAGTACTCCGAAGCCGGTGAAGGCGAGCCCTCCAGCGCCAGCATCGAGACCGTCCTGGTCAGCGAAGAAGGCGTCGAGGTCGTGGTGATCTGCGACGACGGCGAGGAAGAAGACGAAGACGACGCGGAAAACCCGTCGGCATGAGTCAAACCGCGATCTTTCACGTAGAGATCGCCGACTACGCCGTGCAGCAGACACTGCTGCACGGCGTGCGTCATACGGTGTTTGTCACCGAGCAGAACGTTCCAGCCGAGCTTGAGATCGATGCCCTGGACCCGCTCAGCGACCACGCCCTGGCGCTGGACGCAGACGGCAAGGCCATCGGCGCCGCCCGCCTCACCCCGGATCAGCGCATCGGCCGCATGGCCGTACTTGCCGCCTGGCGCGGCAAAGGTGTTGGCCAAGCCCTGCTGAATGCGCTATTGGCCGCTGCCCGCAAACGCGGCTGGGGCGAAGTCAGCTTGCATGCACAGCTGCATGCCCGTGACTTCTACGCCTGCAACGGCTTTCTGCCGGAAGGCGTTGAATTTGAAGAGGCCGGCATCGGCCACCAGAGCATGCGCCGACGGCTGGACGGTGCCATGCGCGTGCAGGACCCGGAACAGGCCCGTGCGGCAACCGCAGCGGTAATCCATGCCGCGCGCCGCCGCCTTCAGCTGCAGCTACGCGGCAACGACGCCCTGCTCGGCCAACCACTGATCGTGGACGCGTTGCGCCGCTTCGCCACCGCCCGCCATGACAAACAGGTGCAGGTGCTGCTGCACGAAGCCGACCTGCCTGCCCTGCCCGCGGCCTTCATCGCCCTGGCTCAGCGCCTGCCCAGCGTGTTCCAGCTAAGTGAGCCGGTGGACCCGGCGGACTGCCAGGTCCCCTCGGCGGCGGTCAGCAATGATCACGGCGACTGCTACTTTCGTCCAATAGGCGCCCGCGTCGAAGGCGAGCTGTGGCTGGATGCGCCGGCCCGTGCGCATCAGCAGGAAGCGTTGTTCAAGCGTATCTGGGAGCGTTCACGCGATTGCAACGGGCTGCGCGTACTGGGTGTCTGAGCGCTGACCGGGACAGGACAAGCCGCAGTCAGGTATTAATGCGCGGGACAGAGTGCATGCCCCTTCCTGTCCAGTGAGGGGTATAATTCAGTGGTTAGAACACGCCCGCGCGCGACGCTGCAGCAAGGTCCGCCGGTTCCCAGAACTACCCCACAAGTGAATCCGACTCTCCATCGTGGACAATCTACTGAAGCAGTTTGCGCAATCATCGCAGCTCGCCGGCGGCAACGCCTCCTATGTCGAGGACCTGTACGAACAGTACCTCGTCTCCCCGGACAGTGTGGACCCCAAGTGGAAGTCCTACTTTGACGGCTTCAAAGGCCGCGAAGCGGGCGATGTGCCGCACTCTGCCGCCATCGCACACATCACCGAAGCCGCAAAAAACGCTGGCAAAGTCGGCGGCAACGCCGGTTCCGGCGACGAGCGCGAGCGCAACGTCGGCCGTCTGATCACCGCCTACCGTTCGCGCGGCCACCTCGGCGCCAATCTTGATCCGCTCGGCCTGACCCCCCCGGTCAACCCGCCGGATCTGAGCCTGCCCTTCCACCACCTCAGCGATGCCGACCTCAACGACGAGTTCAGCACCGGCGGTGTGGGCGGCCAGCCGCGGATGAAGCTGCGTGATCTGCTTGCGCGCCTGAAGGCGACCTATGCCGGCTCGATCGGCGCAGAATTCATGTATATCGCCGAAGTCGAGCAGCGCCAGTGGCTCTACCAGCGCCTCGAAACCGCCGGTGGCAACTACAACCTGGATGCCGACACCAAGCGCCGCACCCTGGAGCGCCTGACCGCTGCCGAAGGCCTTGAGCGTTACCTGCACACCAAGTACGTCGGCCAGAAGCGCTTCTCGCTGGAAGGCGGCGACTCGCTGATCCCGATGATGGACACCATCATCCGCGACGCCGGCAAGGAAGGCGTCAAGGACGTGATCATCGGCATGGCCCACCGTGGCCGCCTGAACGTGCTGGTCAACACCCTCGGCAAGAACCCGCGCAAGCTGTTCGACGAATTCGAAGGCAAGTTCGAGCACGACGACCGCGCCGTGGCCGGTGACGTGAAGTACCACATGGGCTTCTCGGCCGACGTCGCCAGCGATGGCGGCCCGGTGCACCTGGCCCTGGCCTTCAACCCGTCCCACCTCGAAATCGCTGATCCGGTGGTTGTCGGCTCGGTGCGCTCGCGCCAGGAACGCCGCAACGACACCGCGCGCAAGCAGGTGATGCCGGTCCTGATCCACGGCGACGCTGCATTCGCCGGCCAGGGCGTGGTGATGGAACTGTTCCAGATGTCGCAGGCCCGCGGTTTCGCGGTCGGCGGCACCGTGCACATCGTCATCAACAACCAGGTGGGCTTCACCACCTCCAACCGCGACGACTCGCGTTCGACCCTGTACTGCACCGACATCGCCAAGATGGTTGCTGCCCCGGTCCTGCACGTGAACGGCGACGATCCCGAAGCCGTGGTGTTCGCGGCCAAGCTGGCTTATGACTTCCGCCAGCAGTTCAACAAGGACGTCGTGATCGACCTGGTCTGCTACCGCCGCTGGGGTCACAACGAAGCCGATGAACCGGCGATCACCCAGCCGCTGATGTACCAGGTGATCCGCAAGCACAAGACCACCCGCGAGCTCTACGCAGAGCAGCTGGAAGCCGCAGGCGTCATTGCTGCCGGCGCCGGCAAGGACATGGTCGACGCTTACCGCAACAAGCTGGACTCCGGTGAAGTCACCACCGAACTGGCCAAGGTCGAAAAGACCCCGGCTACCAGCAAGATGTACGTGGATTGGTCGAAGTACCTGTCGGGCAAGCTGTCCGATCCGGTCAGCACCAAGGTCGACATGGGCAAGCTGACCCAGCTGGCCACCATGATCAACACCATTCCGGAAGGCGTGGAAGTGCATTCGCGCGTTGCCAAGGTGTACGACGACCGTCGCAAGATGGCCGCCGGCGAAGTACTGGGCGACTGGGGCTTTGCTGAAAACCTGGCCTACGCAACGCTGCTGGACGAAGGCAACGCTCTGCGCCTGGTTGGTCAGGACGTGGGCCGTGGCACCTTCACCCACCGCCACGCGATCCTGCACGATCAGAAGACCGACAACTACTACCTGCCGCTGCGTCAGCTGGTCGAGTCGCCGGAGCAGGCCACCATCATCGATTCGCTGCTCAGCGAAGAAGCCGTGATGGCGTTCGAATACGGCTTCTCCACCACCGATCCGAACACCTTGTGCATCTGGGAAGGCCAGTTCGGCGACTTCGCCAACGGCGCCCAGGTGGTGATCGATCAGTTCATCGCCTCCGGCGAAGCAAAGTGGGGCCGCATCTCCGGCCTGACCCTGCTGCTGCCGCACGGCTATGAAGGTCAGGGTCCGGAACACAGCTCGGCGCGCCTTGAGCGCTTCCTGCAGCTGTGCGCGCTGGAGAACATGCTGGTCTGCGTGCCGTCGACCCCGGCGCAGGCATTCCACATGCTGCGTCGCCAGATGCGCATGGCTACCCGCAAGCCGCTGGTGGTGATGTCGCCCAAGTCGCTGCTGCGTCACAAGCTGGCCGTGTCCAGCATGGACGAAATGGCCAATGGCGAGTTCCAGCACCTGATTGGCGACGCCACTGCCGATGCCAAGAAGGTCAAGCGTGTCGTCGTGTGTTCGGGCAAGGTCTACTACGACCTGCTGGAAGACGTGACCAAGCGTGGCCAGGAAGACGTCGCCCTGGTGCGCGTCGAGCAGCTCTATCCGTTCCCGCGCCCGGCGCTGGCGGCCGAGCTGAAGAAGTACGGCAAGGCCACCGACGTCGTGTGGTGCCAGGAAGAGCCGATGAACCAGGGTGCGTGGTACCAGATCAAGCACCACCTGCAAGCATGCGTGGCCGATGGCCAGGCGCTGCACTATGCCGGTCGTCCGCGTTCTCCGTCGCCTGCTGTTGGCCACATGTCCGATCACCTGCGCGAACTCGCACAGCTGCTCGCCGACGCGCTGGTCAACAAGATCGACGACAACTACGCCGAATAAGCCCCCTTTTCCACAAGAAAACGAAACCAGGAAATCAGCCAAATGGCCACCGAAGTCAAAGTACCGGTACTGCCCGAATCCGTCTCCGACGCCACCATCGCCACCTGGCACAAGAAGGTGGGTGATGCCGTCAAGCGTGATGAGAACCTGCTCGACCTGGAAACCGACAAGGTCGTGTTGGAAGTACCGGCGCCGGTTGATGGCGTGCTGAAGGAAATCAAGTTCCAGGAAGGCGACACCGTCACCTCGAGCCAGCTGCTGGCCATCATCGAGGAAGGCGCGGTTGCCGCTGCCGCTCCGGCCACTGCTGCTGAAGCGCCGAAGGCTGCTGCCCCGGCCGCCGCCGCTCCGGCTGCTGCCGCTGCACCGGCCCCGGCTGCCAAGTCGGCTGCCGACACCCTGCCCCCGGGCGCCCGCTTCTCGGCCATCACCGAAGGCGTGAACCCGGCTGACGTGTCCGGCACCGGCCGCCACGGCGCGGTCACCAAGGAAGACATCGTCAACTTCGCCCGCAACGGCGGCGTCGGCAAGGCCGGCGGTGCACGTCCGGAAGAACGCGTACCGATGACCCGCATGCGCAAGCGCATTGCCGAGCGTCTGATGCAGTCGAAGAACTCGACCGCGATGCTGACCACCTTCAACGAAGTCAACCTGTCCAAGGTGTCGGCTGCGCGCAAGGAACTGCAGGAAGAGTTCGTCAAGGCCCACGGCATCAAGCTCGGTTTCATGAGCTTCTTCGTCAAGGCTGCCGCCAACGCACTGCAGCGCTTCCCGCTGGTCAATGCCTCGATCGATGGTGACGACATCATCTATCACGGCTACTCGGACATCTCGATCGCCGTGTCCACCGAAAAGGGTCTGGTGACCCCGGTGCTGCGCAACGTCGAGCGCATGTCGTTCGCCGACATCGAGCGCACCATCGCCGACTACGCCAAGAAGGCCCGTGACGGCAAGCTGTCGCTGGAAGAACTGCAGGGCGGCACCTTCACCGTGACCAACGGCGGCACCTTCGGCTCGCTGCTGTCGACCCCGATCATCAACCCGCCGCAGAGCGCCATCCTCGGCATGCACGCCATCAAGGACCGTCCGATCGCCGAGAACGGCCAGGTCGTGATCGCCCCGATGATGTACCTGGCCATGTCCTATGACCACCGCATCATTGACGGCAAGGATTCGGTGCAGTTCCTGGTGGACATCAAGAACCAGCTGGAAAACCCGGGCCGCATGCTGTTCGGTCTGTAAGAGCTCTGAGCCCCTCTCCCGCCTGCGGGAGAGGGGTTGGGGTGAGGGCAGCCTCACCCGCACCCTCATCCGGCGCTATGCGCCACCTTCTCCCGGCGGGAGAAGGAACAGGCAACAAGGAATCTCAAATGGCTGAACAATTCGACGTCGTCGTCATCGGTGCTGGCCCGGCCGGCTACCACGCTGCCATCCGCGCCGCACAGCTGGGCCTGAAGACCGCCTGCATCGATGCAGCGCTGGGCAAGGACGGCAAGCCGGCACTGGGCGGCACCTGCCTGCGCGTGGGCTGCATCCCGTCCAAGGCGCTGCTGGACTCCTCGCGCCAGTATTGGAACATGGGCCACATCTTCGATCAGCACGGCATCAGCTTCAACGACGCCAAGATCGACGTGAGCAAGATGGTCGGCCGCAAGGACGCCATCGTGAAGCAGTTCACCGGCGGCATCGCCCAGCTGTTCAAGGCCAACAAGGTTGCCACCTATTACGGGTTCGGCCAGCTGCAGGCTGGCAACGTGGTCAAGGTCAAGCAGCACGACGGTTCGGAAGTCGAGCTCAAGGGCACCAACGTCATCATCGCCGCCGGCTCGGATTCGATCGAGCTGCCGTTCGCCAAGTTTGACGGCAACCTCATCGTCGACAACGTCGGCGCGCTGGACTTCACCGAAGTGCCCAAGCGCCTGGCCGTCATCGGCGCTGGCGTGATCGGCCTGGAACTGGGCAGCGTGTGGAAGCGCCTGGGTTCGGAAGTGGTGATTCTGGAAGCACTGCCGGAGTTCCTGGCCGTAGCCGATGCCGAAGTGGCCAAGGTTGCCGCCAAGGAATTCAAGAAGCAGGGCTTGGACATCCGCCTCAACGCCAAAGTTTCCAAGACCGAGATCAAGGGCAACGAAGTCATCGTCAGCTACACCGATGCCGAGGGCGACAAGACCCTGACCGTCGACAAGCTGCTGGTCGCCGTTGGCCGCCGCGCTGCCAGCAAGGGCCTGCTGGCCGAAGGTACCGGCGTACAGCTCAATGAGCGTGGCCAGATCGTGGTCGACGACCATTGCCACACCGGCGTCGATGGCGTCTGGGCGGTGGGTGACTGCGTGCGCGGCCCGATGCTGGCCCACAAGGGCTTTGAAGAAGGCGTCGCCGTGGCCGAACTGATTGCTGGCCTGCCGGGCCACGTCAACTTCGACACCATCCCGTGGGTGATCTACACCGAGCCGGAACTGGCATGGGTCGGCAAGACCGAAGCCCAGCTCAAGGCCGAGGGCATCCCGTACAAGGCTGGCAGCTTCCCGTTCGCCGCCAACGGCCGCGCGGTTGCCATGGTGGAGCCGGCTGGCTTCGTCAAGGTGCTGGCACATGCCGAAACCGACCGCGTGCTGGGTATGCACCTGGTTGGCGCCAATGTCTCCGAGCTGGTGCACGAAGGTGTGCTGACCATGGAGTTCAGCGGCTCGTCCGATGACCTGGCACGCATCTGCCACGCCCATCCGTCGCTGTCCGAAGCAGTACATGACGCGGCCATGGCGGTCAGCAAGCGCGCCATCCACAAGGCCAACTAAGCTCCACGGCCTGTGACCTGAAGGCTCCGCTCCGGCGGAGCCTTCTTGCTTTTGTATTCCCCGGTCTGCGCGCCTGTTCAGCGGCCACAGAGCGACCACCTCTTCCCATTCACCAGGAACAACACATGAAGTCCATCTGCGTCTATTGCGGCTCCAACCCCGGCGCCAAGCCCATCTATGTCGAACGCGCCACCGAACTGGGCAAGCGCATCGCCAACGAAGGCCTGCGCCTGGTCTACGGCGGCGGCCGTACCGGCCTGATGGGCGCGGTGGCCGATGGCGTGCTGGCCGCAGGCGGCGAAGTCACCGGCGTGATCCCGCAGCACCTGGTGGACATGGAAGTGGCGCACAAGGGCGTGACCTCGCTGGAGATCGTCGGCTCGATGCATGAGCGCAAGTCGCGCATGTTCGACCTGTCCGATGCCTTCGTCGCCCTGCCCGGCGGCTTCGGCACCGCCGAAGAGATCTTCGAGATGCTGACCTGGCGCCAGCTCGGCATCGGCCACAAGCCTTGCGCATTCCTCGACATCGATGGCTTCTACCAGCCGCTGATCAACATGATCGACACCATGGTCAGCGAGCGCTTCCTGCACCCGGAACAGCGCGATGACCTGTGGTACGGCGAAGACGCCACGCAGATGCTGGAGTGGATGCGCAACTACTCGCCGGCCCAGGCCGACAAGTGGTTCGACGAGAAGAAGCGCAACGCGCTGCGTTGAGGTACTCCCGGCTTCGCGGCTTATCGCCCTAGGCCACCCAGCGCCGCTTCCACAACATTCCCGACGGGTCGTTTGTAGGAGCGGCATAAGCCGCGAAACTCGTACATCGCACAGATCGCCAGTCTTCCGCGCGAGCAACAGCAAATGCGCATCTCGTGCAATTGCGGACGGTGCGCGACGGATGCATTGGTGGCTTCGCGGCTTACGCCGTTCCTACAACATTCCCGACGGGTGGTTTGTGGGAGCGGTGTAAGCCGCGAAGCTCATAGCCCGTACAGATTACTGGTCTTCCCAGTGAGAAACAGCCACTGCGCATCGTGCAATTGCAGCCGGTGCGCGGCGTATACCTTGTCAGCTTCGCGGCTTACGCCGCTCCTACAAAAACCCAGCACTTATGCGCGCTGCAGGGTTTCCTCGCGCGGGGCTGGATAGCCGAGCAGGTAACCCTGGCCGAAATTGCAGCCCAGGTCCTTCAAGGTCTGCAGCTGCCGCTCATCCTCGATGCCCTCGCCTATCGTTTCGATGCCAAGCGTGCGCGCAAGCGACAGCACACCCTGCACCAGCGCGAACGTACTGCTGCTGCCTTCATCATGCAGCCCGGCCACAAAACTGCGATCCACTTTCAGTGCGCTGATCGGGAAGCGATGCAGGTACGACAACGCCGAATAGCCGGTACCAAAATCATCCAACTGCACCACCACGCCGCGCTCACGCAGTTGATGCAGCGTGCGCAGGGTCCGTGGCTCATCATCCAGCAACGCCATTTCGGTGATCTCAACACGCAGACGCTCGGGATCAGCACCCGCCGCGTCCAGCATGCCCAGCAATCGTGGCGCAAACTCGGCGGAGCGGAAATGTCGTGGCGACACATTCACTGAGATATAGCCGGCCGTGCAGCTCGCCATATCGGTGACCACCTGCTCGTAGATCTGCCAGTCCACCTGCTCGATCAGGCCGCTCTCCTCGCCCAGCGACAGGAACTGCCCCGGCAGCAGTACGCCGCGTCGCTCGTGCCGCCAACGCAGCAGTGCTTCATGGCCAACCACTTCACCATCCAGCAGCGACACGATGGGCTGGTAATACGGCAGGAAGTCGCGCTTCTTGATCGCCCGGCGCAGGTCCGCTTCCAGCTCCAGACTGCGCATGGCCTCGTCGTGCATCGCGCCATCGAACATCACGCAGCGGTCCTGGCCCTTGAGCTTGGCCCTATACATGGCCGCGTCGGCGTCGCGCAACAGATCCGCACCGGAGGTATAGCGTGCATCCCAGACGGCAATACCGATGCTCCCCGAAGGGAACAGCTCGCGCCCGTCCACCCACATCGGGGCTTCCAGGGCCTTGAGCAGGCGCCGCCCCAACTCCATCGCCGCATTGGAGCCGCGCTCGCAGGGCACCAGCAATGCGAATTCGTCACCGCCCAAGCGCGCCACCACATCCTCGCCGCGCACCAGGCCCACCAGGCGGCGCGCCACTTCAACCAGCATCTGGTCACCGGCAGCGTGGCCGATACTGTCGTTGACCCACTTGAAACGATCCAGATCGAGGAACAGCAGCGCGAAGTGCGGGGCGATACCCAGTTCCGCATTCTCGATCGCCCGCTCCAGACGGTCCTGCAGGTGCAGGCGATTGGGCAGGCCGGTCAGCACATCGTGCATGGCCAGATGGGTCAGGCGTTGCTCGGCGCGCATGCGCTCGCCAATCTGCCCCAACAACTTCTGATTGACCTCGCCCAACTCGCGGGTACGTTCAGTCACGCGCAACTCAAGTTCCGCATGCGCCTGCAACAGGCGCTGCTGGTCGCGCTGGCGGGCAAGGCTGTTGCCGATGGTGCGGGCGACAAAAACCAACAAGCGCTGGTCATCGGCAGTGAACGCCACCTCGGGGTTGTAGCTCTGTACGGCGATGACGCCAACCACTTCGTCATCGCTGAACAGCGGCACCCCCAACCAACATTGCGACTTGGCACCAAACTCCTTCAAGGTGCCCGCCGCGATCAATTGGTCGATATCCGCACGCGCCAGCAGCACGGGCTCGCGCCGTTGCAGTGCGTACTCAGTCAAACCAGCGCTGAAAACCCGGGTTGCACGCTCGCGATTGAAGCGGTCTACCGAATAGACGAACTCGATGCCTGCCGCATCTGCGGTCACCATCGCCACGTAGAAATTACTGGCATCAAGCAGGCGACCGATGATCCCGTGCACCTGCGCGTAGAACTCACCGGTGGCTTTGCCACTCATCCCAAGTTCGGAGATGTTGAACAGCGCCGCCTGCAACAACTCCGCGCGCCGCCGCTCGATGATTTCGCCCTGCAGGTGGCCGTTGATGTGCTCCAGGTCCTGGGTGCGTTGCCAGACACGCTGTTCCAGCTGCGCATGTGCCTGATGGCGGTCCATCGCGGTAAGGATGTGCTTGGCGACGAAGTTCAGCAGTGCACGCTCTTCCTCGCCATAGCAGGCATCGGCAACGTAACTCTGCACCACGATCGCGCCGCATACGCGGTTGTCGCGCCACATCGGCACACCCAGCCAATCGGTGCTCTCGACGCCTTCCGACACCTCGTATTGCTGCTCCAGGAACTTCGCCAACTCACGCGAGGGCCCACTCAATGCCCTGCCGTTGCGCAGCACCGCAAAGGTCAGGCTGGCCGGCATCTCCTCATAGCGGTAGCGACGCCCCGGCTCTGGCAGGTAGCTGTCGTGGGTATCGACGAAATACAGAAATTCCAGGCTCTGCTGGTACTCATCGCACTCGACGATGTAGCAGTTCTCGGCGTACATCAACGAGCCAAGGATGCGGTGGAAATGCGCCATCATCTCGGTCATCGCCAGGTCGGCGCCGGCCAGGTCGGCAATCTCGAACAGCGCCTTCTGCAACTGCTTGGAGCGCTGCAGCTCTTCAATCTGCAGGCGCTGGCGCATCAACTCCATGGCCGAGCCGATCAGCACCCGCGCAGTACCCTCCCAGGCTTCGCGGCGCACCATGGACATCACTTCATCGGTATCGATCAGCACCACGCAATCGGTGCCCAGCTCATGCCGCCAGGCCAGTTCGAAGACGCTGCCCGGCAGGTCCACGCCGGTCCCGGCCAGACGCTCACGCGCCAAGCGGCAAAGCCCCTCGGCGGGCTCCGGGAAACTGCAGTTGCCTTCACCCAGCACCGCATCACGCCACGCCAGCGCAACATTGCTGGCGCGGGGCAACAAGCCCTGCAATGTCGCCACCACTTTGGTAACCGGCGAAAAAGTATCGGCGCGCGTGGATTCGGCCCGCGCGTCAAGCTCGCTATACGACATCTATCCGTTCTCTCTGGGTTCCGGTCTCCCGGAACTCCCCCCTGATTCCGCAGCATACCTTTCGCAGCGGTCAAGAGCAGTGGGTCTCAGAAAAAAGATTATCTTTCACAAGTCTGAATAAGCATCGCCCGACTGCCTTGTCGAGCTAGGCAGAACCCGAGCCAACCACTACGCTTGGCAGGTGGATACCGCTGTCCAGACCCCTACCGATGAAGTGTTGATGTTGGCCTATGCCGACGGCGACAGCGATGCGTTTTCCGAGCTCTACGCCCGGCACCGTGCGCGCCTGTTTCATTACCTGTTGGGCCAGCTGCGCGACCGGCCCTTGGCCGAAGAGCTGTTCCAGGACGTCTGGCAGAAGATGATCCATGCCCGGGCCGGCTGGAAGCCCGATGCCGCCTTCTCCACCTGGCTGTTCCGCATCGCCCACAACCGGCTCAATGATCATTGGCGGGCAGCGCGTCATCGGCCCGTCGCACCGGCCGATGCCGACGAACGCACCGCGAGCCTGGCCGATACCTGCACCCCTGAATTACTGGCAGACGAACAAGCCCAACGCCTACAACTGCGTCAGGCCTTGGCTGAGCTGCCAGCCGAACAACAGGAAGTCGTGATCCTGCGACTGGAACAGGAACTCAGCCTGGAGGAGATCGGGCAGATCACCGGCGTTGGCCGGGAAACCGTCAAGTCGCGGCTGCGCTATGCGATGGACAAGCTGCGCGCGAGGTTGAGCGAATGAAGACCGCAGACATGCTTACCCCCGAAGAGCGCGAGCTGGCCCGGCTGCTCGGCCGGCCTGGCCGGAGCGCAGCTACGCCCAGCGCGCAACTCGATGCGCGGATCATCGCCATGGCCAACGCAGCGCAGGCACCGGCCGCCGTCGATACCGAGAATCCAGCCCCGGAGCAGACCCAGGCCACCGCACCGACTCCCTTGCCATCGGCTGCGCGTCGCAGCAGCGGCTGGGGCCGTCGTCGCGGGCTGGTGTCCTCGCTGGCGGTGGCCGCATCGCTGGTGTTGGTGGTTGGCCTGGCCTGGCAGCTGCGGCCGCTGGATGCGCCACCTGCCATGCCAGCGCAAGCTGAAGCAAACGTGGCAGTTGCAGCGGCTGAATCCGCTGCCGATTCCGCTGCGGCAGCCGCGCAGGAGCCAAGCGCGGCACCGCCAGCAGCTCCCATGATGGATCAGCTTCCGGTCGACGTGGCCGCCGCGCCCGCTGCCGCTTCGCCGCCAGCAGAAGCCGCTGCAAAAGAACACAAAGCAGCCGCGCCCAAGCCCGCGCCAGCAGACGGCTCCCGCAAGGACGAAACCACCGTCGCCGAGCCCGCCAGCGGCGCTATAGCCGAGCGCGCGCCACGCGCGTTCTCGCCGGCTCCGGTCATTGCCCCGCCAGCGCCGCCGGCGCCACCAGCGCCCATGGTCATGCCGGCACCTGTGCAAGCCCCGGTCTACACCGAGCAGGCCGGTAACGCCGATGCTCCGCAGAACGACCTCTATCGCACCCAAAGCGCACCGGCACGCACGGCGCCACCGCGCCCTGCGCTTACTGGCCCGGCACCGATTCCGCATGCCGGCACCAAGGCGGTTACAAAAGCGGCGGAGGCGCGCCGACAGCGTGCGGCCGCCATCGCCGCCGACAGCACCCCGGACATCGAAGCCGATGCCACGTTGTCGCGTCACCAATGGATCAAGCGTATCCGCGAACGCCTTGAAGCCGGCGACCTGGATGGCGCAAAGGCAAGCCTGCGTCGTTTCGCCCACGATTACCCGGAAGCGCGCATTCCGCGCGACCTGCGGCCGCTGCTCGAGGATTGAGCTGCACCCGCTACCGCTTTGCGGTGCTGCCACTAGAATGACGGCAATGCTCGACACACTTGCCGCTTCCGCCAGCCATGAGCTGGAAATCAAACACAGCCGCTTCCTCGCCCAGGCAGCGCCGATCAGCGATGCCGCTGCGGCACTGGTGTTCATCCAATCCGTCTCGGATGTCGACGCCACCCACAACTGCTGGGCCTATCGCTACGGCAACGAATACCGCTCCAGCGACGATGGCGAACCCGCTGGCACCGCTGGCCGTCCGATCCTGGCCGCCATCGACGGTCAGGGCTATGACCGCATCGCGGTGGTAGTGACACGCTGGTACGGTGGCATCAAGCTGGGCGCCGGCGGGCTGGTCCGCGCCTATGGCGGCACCGCCGCCGAATGCCTGCGACTGGCACAGCGCAGCCCCTTGGTGCCGATGACCGAGCGCATCCTGCAATGCGGCTTCGAAGACATGGGCATCGTGCACACCCTGCTGGGCAGCGCCGGCGCCGAGAAGCTTGAAGAACACTTCCTGCCCGAAGGCCTGCGCCTGCACGTGCGCCTGCCGGCAGACCAGATCGATGCGCTGGCACTACGCCTGCGCGACGCCACCCGCGACCGCCTACGCCTGAGCGAACCTGTCGACCATGACTGAAACCCCCACCGCCCCCTCACCGCGCAAGCTGCAGAAACTCGGCAGCCTGAAAACCCTGTGGCCATTCGTGCGCCGCCATGCCGGACTGTTCAGCGCATGGCTGGTCGCCCTGGCGATATCGTCCACAGCGACGCTGAGCCTGCCGATGGCGGTCAAGCAGATGATCGACCACGGCTTCTCCGGCGGCGGCGAGATCAACCGCGCTTTCATGCTGCTGTTCATCGTCGCCGTTGTGTTGGCATTGGCCACGGCCGCGCGCTTCTTCTTCGTCTCCCTCCTGGGCGAAAAAGTCGTCGCCGACCTGCGTGCCAAGCTCTATGCGCACCTGATCGGCCTGGACGCCGGCTTCCACGACCGCACCCGCAGCGGCGAGCTGGTCTCGCGGCTCACTGCCGACAGCGAGCTGCTGCGCAGCGTGATCGGCTCAACCATGTCGGTGGCACTGCGCAGCAGCGTCACCGTGGTCGGCGCGATGGTGATGCTGTTCGTCACCAGCCCGCGTTTGGCGGTGTACTCGCTGATCGGCATTCCGCTGGCGGTGCTGCCGATCGTGCTTGGCGCACGCCAGTTGCAGAAGATCTCGCGCGCCAGCCAGGACCGCGTCGCCGATGCCAATGCCTTGGCTGCGGAAACCCTGGGCGCGGTGCGCACGGTCCAGGCGCATGCGCGCGAGCCTTATGAGCGTGGTCGCTTCGAGGCTGCTTTGGATGTTTCCGTGGCGACTGCAAAACGCCGCATCCGTACCCAGTCCTTTGTTACCGCCATCGCCATGATGCTGGTGTTCGGGGCAATCGTTGCGGTCTTATGGTCCGGTGCGCACGATGTGGTTGATCACCGAATGAGTGCCGGTACGCTTGGGCAATTCCTGCTGTACGCCTTGATCGGCGGCGGCTCGGTCGGTGCCTTGGCCGAAGTCTGGAACGAACTGCAGCGTGCCTCCGGCGGCATGGGTCGCATTGGCGAACTGCTTGCCGAAACCCCGCAGATCAATTCGCCTGCCCAGCCGCATCCCTTGCCTACACCGGTACGCGGCGAGATCCGCTTCGAGCATGTGTCCTTCCACTACCCGCAGCGCCCCGATCACCCGGCGCTGGATGATTTCAGCCTGACCGTGGCACCGGGCGAAACCGTAGCCTTGGTCGGGCCTTCCGGCGCGGGCAAGAGCACCGTGTTGTCGTTATTGTTGCGCTTCCATGATCCGGACAGCGGCTGCCTGCGACTGGACGGTATTGATCTGCGCGAACTGGACCCGGCGCAGCTGCGTCAAAGCATCGCCTTGGTGCCGCAGCAGCCGGCCCTGTTCGCCGCCAGCGCCGCCGACAACATCCGTTATGGCCGTCTGGAAGCCAGCGACGAGGAGGTCCGCGCCGCAGCCCGTTCCGCCGAGGCCGATGACTTCCTGATGCAGTTGCCAGAAGGTTATGCCAGCGACCTGGGCGAGCGCGGTGCGCGCCTGTCCGGCGGCCAGCAACAACGGGTAGCCATTGCCCGCGCATTGCTCAAGGATGCGCCGGTACTGCTGCTGGACGAAGCCACCAGCGCGCTCGATGCGCAGAGCGAGCGAGCCGTGCAGCAGGCGCTGGAGCGATTGATGGCCGGCCGCACTACCCTGGTCATCGCGCATCGCCTGGCCACCGTGCTCAAGGCCGACCGCATCGTGGTGATGGACCACGGCCGCATCGTCGCCCAAGGCACCCATGCCGAGCTGCTCGCGCAGGATGGCTTGTACGCGGAATTGGCGCGACTGCAGTTCATTGATTGATGAGGCTTGAATCAAGCCGACCCCGTTCTATGGGGCGGCTTGATTGAATGCCTTTGTTGTTTGCATTCAAGAATTGCGGTTGCGGCGCAACTTCTGCACGCAATCATTCTGCCGACGGGAGGGTGGCAGCTGACTTCCACGGCCGCGCAAAACGCGCGTTCTGATAACTGCTGCACCTTCTCGCACATGCCTAACACCGCGCTAACGCATGGCTAACACCGCCAGCGGCAAGCTCAAGGTGTGGTCGCAGCGGATGCACGGCGATCACCTTTCCAGCACTGGAGTCGAGCTATGGCGTTCCGACAATTTCCGGCAACCACCCGCGATGGCGAAAGCTGCATCGTCATCGAGTTCCTTGATGAGCCAAGCAGCATCCAAGCCAGCAATACGCCCCATCCGCCCCGTTATGAACTTGCCGATGGCCGCCCCTTGCTGCGCCGTGGCAGCAACCTGTTCAGTGCCGATGGCGAAGTCAGCCTTTCGATGAACCAGCCCTACCGGGCCTGATGGCCCTTCAGCAGCGCGCCATGGTCATTGCCGGCGCGCCTTCCGGCGCTGGTGCTGCAGGTTGATCCGGTAATTCTGAATACGCTTTGCCGATTCGGCCTGCGACTGCTCATTTTTTCACCAACCATCTTGACAGCCTTGTGCCCCAAGGGTTGTCAGAGATTATCCACATGCTTGCGCACACTCCGCTGTGGATTAAGTCGCAGCCCGTGAGACGCAGATGGGGTTGAGCCCCTCCCTCTAAACAGCAAAGGGAAGGCTTGGAAGGGGCACTGGCTACCCTGGCTTTTGTGGGAGCGGCATAAGCCGCGAAGTCGATGATCCCCAACGATTCCAGGACCTGGGCAATTGCAATGCGCTATCGGTTTCGGCTGGCGTTGTCAGCTTCGCGGCTTACGCCGCTCCCACGAGCACCCGAGATCTTGTAGGAGCGGCCTAAGCCGCGAAGTCGATGATCCCCAACGATTCCAGGGCCTGGGCAACTGCAATGCGCTATTGGCTTCGGCTGACTTTGTCAGCTTCGCGGCTCACGCCGCTCCCACGAGCGCCGGAAATCTTGTAGGAGAGGCGTAAGCCGCGAAGTCGGTGACCCCCGACGATTCCAGGGCCTGAGCAACTGCAATGCGCCATTGGCTTCGGCTGGCGTTGTCAGCTTCGCGGCTTACGCCGCTCCTACAAACGCTGCAGGCTCATCGATCCAGCACGCGCCCAATACCGCTGCGGTTGATCTCCTCGGCCGCCGCTTGCAGCACGTCGGCAGCATAGGCCTGCACGAAACCCATGCGGAAATGCACCTCGCCACTGGGCGTGCGCGAGGAATGGATCGAGGCCAAGCTGATGCCATGGCGTTCGAACACATGCAGCAACTCACGCAGGGAACCCGCGCGATCTTCCGGGAGGTGCACGCTCATCGCGCGCGCGTCGGTCAGGTCCGCCAACAGGTAGCCGACGCGCTCGAAGCTGTAATTGCCATCGCGCAGGGTCTGCTCATCCACGGCCGCCTTGTTGTCGGCCAGGTACTGCTTGCGGAATACCGCACGCGCCGCGTCATCACCCTGCCCCACCAGGCCACGCAGCTGCTGCAGCTGCTGCAACAGATGATCCAGCACTTCGCCAGCGTGCGGATTGCCGAACTGAATGTCTTCGTAGATGGCCGGGTTCAACGACAGGATGCGTGAGATCACCGCCGCATCCAGCTCGAAGGCGGCCGAACGGTAGGGCATCAACTCAGCCAGCGAGCCCAGCATCGGCGCGTACTGGCGCAGCACGCCGGCCTGGGCCAGATGGGTGGCGTGCACCATCGCCTGCACCAGCGCCATCACCCGGTCGTGGTGTCCGGCAGTCCCGCGCACGCATTCGGCCTGCAGGGCGCTGCACAGTTCGTCCAGCCATGCCTGCCAGTGCGCATCCAGGCGCGCCTCGCAGACCACCATCACCCTGCCCTTCAAGGTCGGCGCCTTGGGCGGTGCCGTCATCGGGTGCAGCCCGGCAACCGAGGCCTGCGATTCCAGCATCGCAGTCACCGGCTCGGCCTTGATCGAGGTGACGTCCAGCCACAGCTTGCCGCGCTCACGCCCACCCGATTGCCGGATGTACTCGCGGATCAATGCAGGCGTATGCCGGATTGGCGCTGAGAACAGCAACACATCGGCCTGTTCCAGCAACTGCTCCGGTGTCTGCGAGCCCGCATCGATCGGATCATGGCCGATCACCTGCAAGCCCATCCGCGCCTCGAAAAAGCCGCGCAGCCAACGCCCGAAGGCACCGCCGCTGCCGACGATGCCGATCACCGGGCGCAGACTCACGCCAGACGCTCGGCGCGGAACCGGTAAGGCGTACCCAAGGCGGCCGGTGCGGCCGCCAGCACGTCGAACTCTTCGACGCCGGTGGCCAAGGTCGCTTCCAGTGCCGCATGCACACCGGCGATGGCGCGGCTTACCGCGTCCTCGAAGCTGTGGCCTTTCAGCAGGAACGCGACCAGCAGCGACATCAGCACGTCACCGGTGCCAGCAACGTCCACCGGCAGATGCGGTGAGGTCCAGCGCCAGATCTGCTCGCGGCCGATGGCCAGGGTCACCAGCTCGCCGGGGTCGCCGGAGACCGAATGCGCGATCACCCATTCCGGGCCGCGCTCCAGCAGCTTGCGCGAGGCGGCGATGGCGTCATCCTGCTCCAAGGCCGGCATGCCGGTAAGGCGGCCCAGCTCGAAGGCATTGGGCGTCACCAGCCAGGCGTGCGGCAGCAGCCGCTCGATGAAGATCTTTTCCAGCCCGGGCTCGACATAGGGCCCGGTATGGGTATCGCCGATCACCGGATCCAGGCAGTAACGCAACTGCGGCGATTGCGGCAGTACTTCGTCCAGCCAATCGGCAAAGGCCGCACCATTGGCGACACTGCCGAAGTAACCGGACACCAGCGCGCCGGCGCGTTGCGGCAGGCCTCGTTCGGTGGCGCCCTGCAGCAGTTCGGCAAACCAATCGGCAGGCAGCACACGGCCACGCAGTGTCGCGTAGAACGGCGCATTGCTGAGCAGCGTAGTGGGAATTTCGGCGACGCGCAGCCCCAACGCACGCAGCGGCGGCACTGCCGCGCTGTTGCCGGCATGGCCGTAGACCAGCTGGGACTGCACGGAAATCACGTCCACCGGCGACGGCCCATCCGGGCGTTGCCGACGACCGTGCACGAGATGGCTGTGGTCGACTTCGTTCATCGCCCTATTCTACGACTGCAGGGCGAACGGCGGCTGCATACGCTTGCGCGCGCAACCAATAAACAGCAAAAGCCGCGGCAGGCCGCGGCTTTTGAATCATGTAGTGCCGCGCCATGCTCGGCAGAGGCGTTACACGCACCCCGGTAGTGCCGAGCCATGCTCGGCAGAGGCGTTACAAGCAAGCCCGTAGTGCCGAGCCATGCTCGGCAGAGG
>NZ_JBDJMY010000027.1:0-57313 GCF_039674165.1 Stenotrophomonas terrae | reverse complement strand
GCAATGCGCTGCATGCCCTCGACGTACTGAGCCCTCCCTTTGGCGAAGCCAAGGGGAGGGTTGGGAGGGGTGCTTTTGACCTTCGCGCAGAATCCGCCGCGTTCGAAGCGCCAGCGCTACAGCGAAAAGCCCCCCTCCCCAGCCCTCCCCTGCACCTGCGGTGCAAGGGAGGGAGCAAAGCTGCATGCCCTCGACGTACTGAGCCCTCCCTTTGGCGAAGCCAAGGGGAGGGTTGGGAGGGGTGCTTTTGAACTCTGCGCAGAATCCGCCGCGTTCGAAGCGCCAGCGCTACAGCGAAAAGCACCCCTTCCCAACCCTCCCCTGCACCTGCGGTGCAAGGGAGGGAGCAGAACCGTGCTTCAGCCTGCGGCCACCGACGCCGGGCCCTTCAACTCGATGGTGTTTCCATCGGGGTCGCGGAAATACAGCGACAGTCCATCGCCTTCCGCGCCAAAATTGACCTCGGCTGCTGCCGATGGCGTTGCGCCATGCTGGGACAGATACGCAAGCAAGGCCGCTTCATCGAAGGGCTCGATGCGCAGGCATAGATGATCAACGTTGCGCGCTTCCAGCCCCGGCCCGGCACCACCGCGCGCGCCCAAGCTGCCATCAAGGCTGATCAGGTCGATCATCGACGCGCCCGCACGCAGATGCACCAGGCCAAGATGGTCGCGTCGCCGCACCACCTCGCAGCCCAGCACCGTTGAATAGAAAGCTACGCTGCGCTCCAGGTCACGGACCCGGAACACCACATGATCGATACGCTCAACCTCAAACGGTCTTTTCATCCTCACCTCGCAGCATCCATGGACACCATCCTGCCGTCCTCGGCGAGGACGGCAGGTGAAGCAAGGCGTAGACCGTCAGAACAGGCTCAGGCGTCCAGTTCCTGCCAGCGTGCGTAGGCAGCATCCAGCTCGGCCTGCACCTTGGTCAGCTTCTGCGTATGCGCAGTGACTTCGGCACTGGTACGCGTATAGAACGAGGGATCGTTCATTGCCGCGGTCAGGCCTTCCACGTCCAGCTCCAGCTGTTCGATCTTGGCCGGCAGCTGCTCCAGCTCGCGCGCGTCCTTGAAGCTGAGCTTGCGCTTGGGTGCGGCCTCGGCAACCGGAGCGGCCGGTGCGGCAGCAGGTGCCGCCGTCGCCGAAGCCTTGGCCACCGCCATTGCGGTCTGGGTCGGTGCCGGGCGCTGGCGCAGCGAGTCGCTGTAGCCGCCGATGTAATCGCCCACCTTGCCCTCGCCTTCCAGCACCAGCGTGGAGGTCACCACGTTGTCGAGGAAGTCACGGTCATGGCTGACCAACAACAAGGTGCCGGTGTAGTCGCCCAGCAGCTCTTCCAGCAGCTCCAGGGTTTCCACGTCCAGGTCGTTGGTCGGTTCATCCATCACCAGCAGGTTGGACGGCTGGGCGAACAGCTTGGCCAGCAGCAGGCGGTTGCGCTCACCACCGGACAGGCGGGTGATCGGCGCGCGCGCGCGTTCCGGGGTGAACAGGAAGTCCTGCAGGTAAGCGTGCACGTGCTTGCGCTTGCCATTGATGTCGATGAAGTCCGCGCCTTCGGCCACGTTCTCGATCGCACTCCAGTCTTCGCGCAGGGTGGCGCGGTACTGGTCGAAGTAGGCAATCTGCAGGTTGGTGCCCTGCCGCACTTCGCCGCTGTCCGGCTGCAGTTCGCCCAACAGCAGTTTGAGCAAGGTGGTCTTGCCGCTGCCGTTGGGGCCGATCAGGCCGATGCGGTCGCCGCGCAGAATGACGGTCTCGAAATCCTTGATCATCACCCGCTCGCCAAAGGCGAAGTTGATGTTCTTGATGTCGATGACCTTCTTGCCGGAGTTCTCCGCACCGGAGGCTTCCAGCTTGACGTTGCCGCTCAGCTCACGGCGCTGTACGCGCTCGTTGCGCATCGCCTTGAGGCGGCGCACGCGGCCTTCGTCGCGGGTACGGCGGGCCTTGATGCCCTGCCGGATCCACACTTCTTCCTGTGCCAGCAGCTTGTCGAAACGGGCGTTTTCCTGCGCCTGCGCGTTGAGGCGTTCTTCGCGGCGGCGCTCGTAGTTTTCCCAGTCGCCCGGCCAGCTGGTGACCTGGCCGCGATCGATTTCAACAATGCGGGTAGCCAGCGCACGCAGGAAACGGCGGTCATGGGTGACGAACACCACGCAGCCGTTCCAGCCCTTGAGGAAGGTTTCCAGCCAATCGATGGCTTCGATATCCAGGTGGTTGGTCGGCTCGTCGAGCAGCAGCACGTCCGGGCCGGCGACCAGCGCACGCGCCAGCAGCACGCGGCGCTTCATGCCGCCGGACAGGCGGCCGAATTCGGCATCGCCATCCAGGTCGAGCTTGGTCAGGGTTTCCTCGACGCGCTGGTCCAGGCCCCAGCCATCGGCGGCATCGATCTTGGCCTGCACATTGCCCATTGCCTCGCCATCGAAGACTTCGGCGTGGCTCAGGCGATGGAATTCGGCCAGCCAATGGCCGAGTTCGCCCAGGCCATCGGCGACCACGTCGAACACGCTGCCGGCAGCGCCATGCGGCACCTCCTGCTCGAGCCGGGTGACGCGCACGCCCTGCTGCACGCGCACCTCGCCGTCATCGGGCTTGAGCTCGCCGGCCATCAGCTTCATGAGAGTGGATTTGCCGGCGCCGTTGCGGCCGATCAGGGCGATACGCTCGCCAGTCTCGATCGACAGTTCGGCTTTTTCCAGCAACAACGGGCCGCCGACGCTGTAGTCGACGTTCTGCAAGGTAATCAAAGGCATGGGCGTATTGTACGGGCTATGACGGTGGCCGCGCTCAATCGTCGCTAAACACATCCGCCGGCAGCCCCAGCAGCTGGCGCAGACTGGCCGGAATCCGCTTGCCCGGATGGCGTACCACCCACAGCTGGCGCTGCAGCGGCGGCAATGGCGTTGCCAGCACGCGCAGCTTGCCCAGGGTCACCAGATCGGCCACCGCATGCCGCGACAGGCAGGCCAAGCCGAGCCCGGCGACCGCGCCCTGCTTGATCGCCTCGGTGCCGCCCAGCTGCAGCACCTCGGCAAACCCATGCAGATGCGGCAGCAGGGCCTGCTCGGCGGCTTCGCGGGTACCTGAGCCCGGCTCGCGCAACAGCCAGCGGGCCTGCCGCAGCATCGCAAGATCGGCGCCGTTGCTGAACTGTGATGCCAGCGGGTGGCGCTGGCCAAACACGATCACCAGTTCATCCTGCCGCCACTGCGCAACCTCCAGGCCCGGCTCGTGACTGGGCCCTTCGATCAGGCCCACATCCACCTCCAGCCGTTGCACCGCAGTGGTGACCTCGCGGGTGTTGCCGATGACCAGTTCGACCTGGGCGTGCGGATTCAGGTCCTGCAGGTCGGCAATCCGCGCTGGCATCAGGTAATTGCCGATGGTGGTACTGGCGCCCACCTGCCAGCGCACCGCCGCGCCGGTCTGGCTGTCGGCACGGAACCGGCGCTCAATGTCATTCACTCCCGCCAACAAGGCTCGGGCCTGCGGCAGCAGGGCACGGCCATGGCCGTTGAGTACCAGGCGGCGGCCGATACGGTCGAACAGCGCCAACCCCAGCAGGCTTTCCAGCTCGCCCAGCGCCGCACTCACCGCCGATTGCGACAAACCCAGCAGCTCGCCCGCTGCGGTGGTGGTCCCGGCCTCGGCGATCCCCGAGAAGATCTGCAGTTGGCGCAGCGAGAGATGCATGACCTATCCAATAAACTGGTTGATTCAACCAATATTATCCGTTTTACAGGTAATAACCGCGGGTGCAGCATGGGCTATCTTCTGATAACCCAACGTTATGAATACCTCGACTCAACGGCTGACGCCCATGCCTCTCGCCCGCCTCCCCGGCCTGCTGCTGACGGCCACCATCGCCGGCCTGGCAATCTGGCTGGGCACCCTGCCGTGGATGCAGGAGCACGGCATCAGCGCACTGACCCTGGCCATCGTCATCGGTATCGTGCTGGGCAATACCGTTTACCGCAGCATGGCCGCACATGCCGATGCCGGCGTCGGATTTTCCAAGGCCACGCTGCTGCGTGCGGGCATCATTCTCTATGGCCTGCGCCTGACCTTGCAGGATATCGGCCAGGTCGGCCTTGCCGGCGTGCTGATTGATGCCCTGGTGCTGTGCTCGACGTTTGGCCTGGCCTGGTGGCTGGGCACCCGGCTGCTGGGCATGGACCGCAACGCGGCGCTATTGATCGGCGCAGGCAGTTCGATCTGCGGCGCCGCTGCGGTGATGGCCGCCGAGCCGGTGATCAAGGGCCGCGCCGAGCAGGTTGCGGTCGCCGTGGCCACGGTGGTCGTATTCGGCACGGTTGCGATGTTCCTGTATCCCCTGCTTTACCAGTGGGGCGTGTCCGCCGGCTGGATGCCACTGGATGAGACGGCGTTCGGCGTTTTCACCGGCTCCACCGTGCATGAAGTCGCGCAGGTGGTGGCTGCCGGCCGTGCAGTCAGTGAACCTGCCGCCGATGCCGCCGTCATCACCAAGATGGTGCGGGTGATGATGCTGGCGCCGTTCCTGGTGGGTCTGTCAGCACTGCTGGCGCGCGGCCAGAACAGCGGCAGTGGCGAGCGTTCGAAGATCACTATTCCGTGGTTCGCGTTTGGCTTCATTGCCATGGTGGGTTTCAACTCGCTGCAGTTGCTGCCGGCTGAGATGGTGAAGGTGCTGGTGGACCTGGACACTGTGCTGCTGGCGATGGCGATGGCGGCGCTGGGCCTGACCACGCATGCCTCGGCGCTGCGGCAGGCCGGTGCCAAGCCGATGTTGTTGGCCTTGCTGTTGTTTGTCTGGCTGGTGGCTGGCGGCATGTTGATCAATCTGGGGGTGCGGGCTGTGCTGTAGTTGAGTGCAGCCGTGTAGGGCTGAGGCATTAGCGGGAGGGCCTCTGCCGAGCATGGCTCGGCACTACGCTTTCCGCGCGGAAGGGGCAGGTTGCTTCGATTTGTGGCGTTTTAGCCCCTCTCCCGTATGCGGGAGAGGGGTTGGGGTGAGGGCAGCTTTTCGCTGGTAAAGCCCCTGCCGAGCATGGCTCGGCACTACAGGGCCCTTGCCGAGCATGGCTCGGCACTACATTGCACAAAGCAAAAGGCCTTCCCGGTTAGGGGAAGGCCTTTGTTCTTTCAGTTCGCAGCCGAACAGCGCGGGATCAGGCTTCCGGGCGCATGTACGGGAACAGCAGCACGTCGCGGATCGAGGCGCGGCCGGTCAGCATCATCACCAGACGGTCGATGCCAATGCCCAGGCCGCCAGTCGGCGCCATGCCGTATTCCAGCGCGCGGATGTAGTCGGCGTCGTAATGCATGGCTTCGTCGTCGCCACCGTCCTTGGCCTCTACCTGGGCCTGGAAGCGTGCGGCCTGGTCTTCCGGGTCGTTCAACTCGGAGAAGCCGTTGGCCAGCTCCTTACCGTTGACGAACAGCTCGAAGCGATCGGTGTAACCAGCGTCGTTGTCGCTGGCGCGGGCCAGCGGCGAGACTTCGACCGGGTGATCGGTGATGAAGGTCGGCTGGATCAAGGTGTGCTCGACCGTGGCCTCGAAGATTTCCAGCAGCAGCTTGCCCCAGCCGTAACTCGGCTTGACGCGGATCTTCAGGCGCTCGCAATGGCGCAGCAGCGCATCACGATCGGTGCAGTCAGCCGCACTGATTTCCGGGTTGTGGTGACGCACGGCTTCGTCCATGCGCCAGCGACGGAATGCTGGAGCCAGGTCGATCTGCACGCCGTCCCATTCAACGACGGTAGTGCCCAGCACGTTCTGCGCGACATCGCGGATCACGCCTTCGGTCAGGTCCATCACTTCGTTGTACGTGGCGTAGGCCTCGTACAGCTCCATCATGGTGAATTCCGGGTTGTGGCGGGTGCTGACGCCTTCGTTGCGGAAGTTGCGGTTGATTTCGTAGACGCGCTCCAGGCCGCCAACCACCAGGCGCTTCAGGTAAAGCTCCGGTGCCACGCGCAGGTACAGCTGCATGTCCAGCGCGTTGTGGTGGGTGGTGAACGGCTTGGCCGTGGCGCCGCCGGGGATGTAATGCATCATCGGCGTTTCAACTTCGAGGAAGTCGCGGTTGTCCAGCCATGCACGCATCGCGCGGATGATCTTGGAGCGCTTGATGAAGACCTCGCGCGACTCCGGGGTGACAATCAGGTCGACGTAGCGCTGGCGGTAACGCTGCTCCACGTCAGCCAGACCATGCCACTTGTCCGGCAGCGGGCGCAGCGACTTGGTCAACAGGCGGATGCTGCTGGCCTTGACCGACAGTTCGCCGGTCTTGGTGCGGGTCAGGCCGCCTTCGACAGCGATGATGTCGCCCACGTCCCAGCCCTTGAACGCGGCATAGATGTCGCCCAGCGCGGTGGCCTGCAGGAACAGCTGGATGCGGCCGCTCTCGTCCTGGATCTGGGCGAAGCTGGCCTTGCCCATGATGCGCTTGGCCATCAGCCGGCCGGCCATCTTCACCGTGCGGCCGGTGGCTTCCAGCGCTTCGCTGGTCCAGGTCTCGGCATCGGCGTATTCGGCCTGCAGCTTGCCGGCGAAATCCTCGCGGCGGAAATCATTCGGGTAGGCAATACCCTGCCCGCGCAGCGCCGTGAGTTTCGCGCGGCGCTCGGCGATGAGGCTGTTCTCGTCGACGGGGAGCTGCTGCGTTTCAGGGGTCTGGTCGGTCATGGCTTTCATTCAATTTGGGGGAGATGACAAGGTGCGGCCGCAGTGGCCTGCAACCGCACCGTACAACAAGGGAATGGCCCGTGCAGGGCCATTCCGGATCAAGCGTCGATGCGCTTGGCGCCGGCCTGCAGGCCGGACTTGAGGCTGGCCTCGATGAACTCGTCGAGGTCGCCGTCCAGCACCTTCTGCGTGTCGGTCCGTTCAACGCCGGTGCGCAGGTCCTTGATACGGCTCTGGTCGAGCACGTAATTGCGGATCTGGCTGCCCCAGCCGATGTCGGACTTGGTCGCTTCCAGCGCGTCACGCTCGGTGTTGCGCTTCTGCACTTCCAGCTCATAGAGCTTGGCGGCCAGCATCTTCATCGCGGTGTCGCGGTTCTGGTGCTGGCTGCGGCCGATCTGGCAGGCAACCACGGTGTTGGTCGGGATGTGGGTGATACGCACCGCCGACTCGGTCTTGTTGACGTGCTGACCACCGGCACCGGAGGAACGGTACACGTCGGTGCGCAGGTCGGCCGGGTTGATGTCGATTTCGATGTTGTCATCGACTTCCGGCGACACGAATACCGAGGTGAAGCTGGTGTGGCGGCGGTTGTCCGAATCGAACGGCGACTTGCGCACCAGCCGGTGCACGCCGATTTCGGTCTTCAGCCAGCCATAGGCGAACTCGCCCTCGACACGGAAGGTGGCCGACTTGATGCCGGCAACGTCGCCGCCGGACACTTCCATCAGCTCGGTCTTCCAGCCACGCGCTTCACACCAGCGCAGGTACATGCGCAGCATGATTTCCGCCCAATCCTGGGCTTCGGTACCACCGGCACCGGCCTGGATGTCGACGAAGGCGTTGCAGCTGTCCATCTCGCCGGAGAACATGCGCTGGAACTCGAGCTTCTCGATGTGCGCCTGGAACTTGTCCAGGTCGGCCACCACCGCCAGCGCGGTGTCTTCGTCCTGCTCGCTTTCGGCAAGCTCAAGCAATTCGGTGGCTTCGGACAGGCCGTCCAGTACATCGGCAATGCCGGTGACGGTCTTGTCCAGCATCGAGCGTTCACGGCCCAGCGTCTGGGCGTACTCGGGCTTGTTCCAGATATCCGGGTTTTCGAGTTCGCGGGTTACTTCTTCCAGACGTTCTTTCTTGACGTCGTAGTCAAAGATACCCCCTGAGCGATACCACGCGATCAGTCAGATCGGTGATTCGCTGGCGGATGGGATTGAGTTCGATCATGGTCGGTCTAATAAGGCAGACAAGCCGCCAATTCTAGCATCCAGCTGGCCCGGCATCGCCCAGCCGGCAGCGGAATCTGTTCTCGCTGAATAGACACAACTTAACGTTAGAATCTCACCCTGACCCGCCAGGGCGGGAAAAGGAGACATTTCTCACTATGAAGGACCTAAGCTTGAACGCTAGCCACGCCCGCTTGTTTGCTGCTATCGCCATGACCTTGGCACTCACCGCCTGCCAGAAGCTGGGGGGCATTACGGCCGCCGGCGGCGACAAGGCCCAGAACCTGACGGTGGGTGAAACGGTCTCCGGTGAAATCACCTCGTCCAGCACCCTGAATTACAACGACGGCAGCCGTCACCAGGGTTACAAAGTAACCATGAAGAGCGGCGAAGCCGTCTCGCTGGAACTGGGCGGCTCGCTCAGCGGCCAGCTGGCGGTATTCGACGGCCAGAACATGATTGCCAATGCTTCCTCCAGCTCCTCGGGTGAAGGCGACTCCGCCGGCTCGGTCAATCTGGCCTTCCGCGCGCCCAAGGACGGCAGCTACCTGATCGCGGTCAACAGCGCCAGCGCCGATGCCTTCGGCCCGTTCAAGCTCAAGGCCGCCAAGGTGGTGCCGTACGACGGCAAGCCGCTGGGCGCCGACAGCGAGGCAACCGACTGGTTGATGGGTGACAAGCAGGAATACAAGCTCAAGATCGACAAGGCCGGGCTGTACGCCATCACCTTGGAATCCAGTGCATTCGACGCCTACCTGCACCTGAACGGCCGCAACGTCGAGCTGGAAGACGATGACAACGGCGGCAACCTCAATGCCCGCATCCGCACCTACCTGGAGCCGGGTGAGTACACCATCGCGGCCTCCTCGGTGAACGGCAATACCGGCTCGTTCAAGCTCAACGTCAAGTTGACCCCGACCGAAAACGGCCTGGTCACCCGCGACGGCACCGCCCTGACCATTGGCCAGACCGCGCAGTCGATGATGGATTCGCGCGGCCGCCGCACCTTCGTGCTCAACCTGGATGCACCCAAGCACATCCAGTTCGACGCCATCGCCGACGGCTTTGACTCGGTGCTGAAGATCACCGGCCCGGGCGTTGACGAAGAGAACGACGATGGCGGCAACGGCACCAATGCCCAGCTGACCCTGGACCTGCGCGCTGGCCGCTACATTGTTGCGGTCACCAGCCTGGGCAGCCAGCAGGGCGTGTTCGAGCTGGAAACCACCGACCTGGGTGGTGGCGATGTCGCCGCGCCGGCCAACAGCAACCGCAAGGATGCTGCCGAAGAAGCCGCCGCTGACGCTGCTGCTGCCGTCATCAACTAAGCCACACCGCCTATCGCGCCAGCCGGCGTGATGGGTCCACGGCCACGATGCCCGCCCCCGCAGGCGTCGTGGCCGCTTTTTACCCCTGCTTCCAACATCAAGGAGTTCAAGTGAAGCGATTTGCAGCCGGACTGCTGTCCCTTGCCATTGCCGCCGCCGTTCATGCCCCCGCGCATGCCGCCGGCCCTGCCCGCGCACTCGCCATCGATGGCGATGTCACTGGCGAAATCACCTCTTCCAGCCCGGTCAACTACAGCGACGGCACCCGCAGCCAGCTGTTCTCGTTGCAGCTTGGCGCCGGCCAGGCGGTCTCGCTGACCCTGGACGGCGCGCTCAATGGCGCGCTGGCCGTGTTCAACCGTGACGTGCTGGTATCGCGCACCGAAGGCAACCGCGAAGGCAGCACCACGCTGAGCATGCGCGCCGACAAGCCCGGCCAGTACCTGGTGGCCGTCAGCGGCGCCGACGCCCGCGCCTTCGGCCCGTTCCAGCTCTCGGTCGAACCCATCGTCGCCTATGACGGCAAGCCGCTGACCGCTGGCCGCCGCGTCACCGATTGGCTGCGCAACGGCGACAAGACCTTCGTCCTGCAGGTCGACAAGCCGGGCCTGTACACCATCAACCTGGAATCGACCGAGTTCGATGCCCGCCTGGAACTGAGCGGCAACGGCCTCAACCTGGAAGACGATGACGGCGGCAGCAACCTCAACTCGCGCCTGGTCGCCCCGCTGCAGCCGGGCCGCTACACGCTGACGGCCGGTGGCCTGGGCGAGGCCTCCGGGGCGTTCTACCTGGGCGTGGAACAGTCCGACTTCCCCGAAGGCCTGGTCTTCAACGACGGCACCACCCTGCCGCTGGAAGGCACGGTCAGCGGCTTCATCGGCGCCGACGATACCCGCAGCTTCGTGCTGAAGCTGCCGGAACGCCGCCGCGTGCAGTTCGATGCCAGTGGCAAGGACATGGACACCATGCTTACCGTGCAGGGCGGCGACATCACCCTGAGCGATGATGATGGCGGTGGTGGGGTCAACTCGCGCATCAGCCAGGTGCTGGATGCGGGCGAGTACAACGTATCGGTGCGTTCGGTGAACAGCCGTGGCGGCGTGTTCCAGCTGGTCACCGCCACCGCAGCCGCGCCTGATGGCCCGACCCGTCCCGAGCTCAAACTCGGCCGCGAAGTCAGCGGCCAGCTGCGCCCCGGCAACCGCGACCTGTACACCCTTGAGATTCCGCGCAAGGGCAAGTACGTGATCAGCATGACCGCCGGTTCGTCCAGCCTGGACGGCATGATCACGGTGATGCGCAACGGTGAAGAAGTCGCCCAGCAGGATGACAGCGACGACAGCCTGGATCCGAACCTGGAAATCGAGCTGGATGCCGGCCGCTACATCGTGCTCGCGCACAGCTTCGACTCCAACGCCAGCGGCAGCTACCGCCTGCTTGCCCGCCGCAAGTAAGCAGCCGTAACCAAAAGCCCGGTGCCAGAGATCTGGCATCGGGCTTTTTTTGTGGGAGCGGCGTCAGCCGCGAAGTCGGCGCAGTTCCAAATCATGTTGACTGTGCTTTGGCGGTATCTGTGGGCTTCGCGGCTGCCGCCGCTCCTACAAACAGACGGCAGACCGGTTCGCAATCCTCGCAGCGCTGTCCCAGACCCGATGCCAGATCCCTGGCATCGGGCTTTTTTTGTGGGAGCGGCGTCAGCCGCGAAGCTGACGTTGCCAATCCCTCGTGCTGATGCCTTGTTTGCTTCGCGGCTTACGCCGCTCCCACAAACAACAAACAGCGGATTGCTACAAACAGCCTCAGCGCACTTCGAACTCGCCTACCAACACGGTGTCGGTGGCATCGTGCAGGCGCATGGTTACCGCCTTGTCCTGCTGCTGCGGCGTGCCCCAATGGGTACTCAGGCGCAGCATCAACGTTGCCGGGCCGGTGACCAGCTGCTGACGGCTGCCGAAGTAATTGGCCTCCACCTTGTAGATGCCGGGCTTGGCATCGCGCAGCGAGAACTGCTCCGGGCCGTAGCCGCCGGTGAAATCCTGCGACATCTGCCCACCTTGATAAGTCAGGCGATTGGCGTAGTAGGCGCGCTCACCATCGGGATCGGTGACCCACAGGTCCATGTCGCTGTTGTCGACATCCCAGGCCAGCACCACCCGCAGATCCAGCGGCATCGCCTTGCGCAGGCGCGGATCAACCTGCTTCGCATCCAGCGCCGAGCCACCGCGCGCCAGCAGATTGGTCAGCTCGTCGAGCGCGATCAAGGCAACGCCATCGAAGCGCCCATCCCATTGCCGCTGCACCACCTGATAGAGCGGATCAATCGCCTGCTGCGGGCGCCCTGCCGCCTCCAGCGCCAAGCCAAGGTCGCGGAAGCTCTGCGGCTCGTCATCGGCCATCGCCAGTACCTGCTCGAACACCGGCACCGCCAGCCCCGGCTGATCGGCCTGCATCAGGCGATAACCGAGCACCCGCAACAGATGGCGGTTGTCCAGTTCCATTTCGGCCAGGTTGGACAGCACCCGCAGCGCCAGTTCGCGCTGGCCGGCAGCCAGCAGCATATCGGCCACATCCAGGAAGAACGCACTGCTGTCGGCATTGGCGTCACGTTCGTCCAGATACCAGGCGTACAACTCGCCGGCAGGTGCCTTGCGCAGGCGCTGGGCTATTGGCGAGTCCGGCTCCCATGCGGCCAGCTTGATCTGTACCGCACCGGAGTTGACCGGCTCGTCGACGCCCGCCGCCGCAACAGCGCTATCGGCGACCCTGAACTGATCGGAGACCGCTGCCTCAGCCACCATTGCAGCCGCCGGGGCGGGTGCCGGTGGTGGCGCCATCGCCATTACCGGCGACGGGGGCGGCGCACTTGCACGCCGCGCCGTCTGGTTCGTCGTCTTTGCAACTTTCAACGCCGAGTCCTTCGGCCAACGCTTCGACCACCAGCTCTGCCGCTGCTGCCACTGTTCGGCCACCTGATCCAGATGGGTCCGTCGCGCCTCATCGCGGTCGGCGACCTGACGGGCGAAACGACGGTCATATTCAGCACGCAACCCAGCCGGCGGCCGGATCGCGTAACGCAGGTAATCCTCGATCGTATCCAGCACAAGCAGCGAACTGCCTTCACTGACCATGCCGAACTGCTGCGACAGCAACTGCATGGCCTCGCGATTGCCGCGCGGGTCCGCCGCCAGCTGCTGCAAGCGCGCCTGCGCCCACAGCCCTGCGACCAAACCGCCATCGGTATTGGCGGGACCGACACTCAGCTCCTGCCATTGCCCGCCATTGACGCGTACCCGCAACGCCGCTGGCGCAGCGTCAGTCCGCGCAGACAACCACAGCCAGCCCTGTTCCAGACTGCGACGATCAACCACCACATCGTGCAGGCCCGGGGCGGGTGCAACGTCCACCGTCGGCGGCACGGCCAACAAGCGACGAGCCGCCGCGCCCACCTCATCGGATTCCAGCTGCACCAGCGCGCCGCCACTGGCCTCGCTCCAGCCACGCAGGCGTGCCGTGTCGGCACCGGCCACGGCGCTGCTGATGGCAAACAGGCGCTGATCTGCCGCCAATGCCGGCAGCGTTGCTGGCCCCCAATTGCTCAAGCCATCACTGAACAACAGGTACTCGCCAAGCTCCGCCCTGGGCATCCACGCCGCCAGCGCGCTGGCGCCATCGTTGGGTGCCTGTTCCAGCACACGCCGCAAGGCGCTCCAATCACCCTTGCGAATGCTGAAACGACGCTCCGCTTCCGCTTTGTCGCGCAGAACCGTCAGCACCACGCTGCCCTCGCCCATCGCTGCGAAATAACGGTCCAGCAGCGCGAACTCACGTGCACGGT
The DNA here is from genome assembly GCF_039674165.1 of Stenotrophomonas terrae. Taxonomy (GTDB): domain Bacteria; phylum Pseudomonadota; class Gammaproteobacteria; order Xanthomonadales; family Xanthomonadaceae; genus Stenotrophomonas; species Stenotrophomonas terrae_A. The sequence goes on along the minus strand of NZ_JBDJMY010000027.1, from coordinate 44,242 downwards.
TGCGCGTGCCCGCCGAGCCGGAGGCGTCCCACAGCAGGCCGATCCGTGACGGCAGGCGGCGCAGAGCAGGCGCTGCCACCGGCAGCTGCGCCAGCAGATAGTGTTGGCCGTCGTAACGGGCAGCCTGCAAAGACGACTGCAACCGGGCAGGCAGCTGCCATTGCAGCTGTGCCGGCAATTGCCGGCCACTACCCTGCCAATCCAGGCCACCGGCCATCAAGCGGAAAGGCGCCTGGCCCAGCTTGTCGGCACCGGCCGCACGCAGTCGCAGGCTTACCTCGCCTGCCGTAGATGCGAACTGCAAGGGCAGCCGCCACTGCCAGCCCTGGCCGGTAAGCGGCATCGCTTCACGGATGGTCAGCTGTACCCGCCGGCTGCCACCTGCCGGCAAGGGATAGATGCGCAGCCGGAATTGGTTGCCGGCGGTCTGTTCCAGCAGCGCCGGGTCCTGGCCCTGCCGGGTGATCGCCTCGAACACCTGCCGGCCGCGTTCCTTCGGCACCGGCACCGCGTCCCGCAGTTGCCCGTCGATATCCAGGGCGAAGCCGCTGATCTGTTGGCCATCGGCCAGCGGAAACTGCAGCTCCCCCTCCATCACCCGCCGGTTGGGATTGTGGAAAACCAGCTCTATCCGGGTCTGGGCAATACCCGCCTGTACCTCGCCATCGATGCTCGCCTGTCGCAGCTCGATTGGCTGCTCGGCCTCGGAGACCGCAATAAGTACCGGCGGCCGGAGGATCTGCCTGCCCTGCTGCGCAACCGCTGGCGCCATTGCGCCCAGCAACATGCCCACCATCCAACACCGCCGCCAGTCAACCAGGCTCATCGCAGTACTCCGTCCAAGGGTTGGGACATCAAACGCGCCACCAGCCAAAACTGGGTTGGCGGTACGGCCCAGCAGCCAACCCGCCCCTGTGGTGGCAGTCCGCCTGGCACAAGCCCCTTCCCCTTGCCCGGCGCATTGTGCCGGGTTTCGACGACGGACAACCCCAGCCGCGCCGGCGCCCGCTCAGGCCTGGAGCGAGAGCTCCCCGTCCTCGCTCAGGCGCGACTTGAGCAGCGGCAGATAGCGCCGACTGCAGGCAACCGTCTTGCCGTCGGCCATATGCAGCAAGGCCTCGCCACCCTCAAGCGGTTCGATCGATACCAGATGCGCGAGGTTGATCAGCCAACTGCGGTGGACACGGATGAAGCAGGTGGCATCCAGCTTCAGCTCCAGCGCGGCCATGGTGATGCGCAGCGGATAGTCGTGGCCGCGCAAATGCAGATTGACGTAGTTGCCGGCGGCCTGCGCCCATTCGATGTCTGCCGTTGCGATCAGGAAGTCGCGGCCCAGCTTGCGTACCAGCAACCGCTCTGGGTGCTCGATCGGCTCCACCGGCGGGCCGGCGTCAGGCGCGGCCAGCAATTGCGCTTCGCCCTGCAGGCGCCTGCGCAGGAAACGGTAGCCGTCGATGCAGAACAGGATCGCCGCGTAGGTCCGCACATCCTTGAGGTATTCGTACACCAGCTCATCAAGCCAGGAGCCGATGTGATAACGCTCCCCTACAGCGGCATAGGCAAGCATTCTCAGTGCAAACATGGCCAGCACATGCAGCAGCGAGATCGGCACACTGGCCAATAGATACCAGGGCAGGCGCCGCCGCCAGTTGTCCAGATGCAGGGGCCAGCGACGGCTGAACCAGACGATCGCCGGTACCAGCAACAACAACCACACCAGCCCGCTGGAGAACTCCCAGACCCACGGCTCCCACCATTGCATGGAGGCGGCACCGGAGCGGTTGGCATCCATCCATGTGGTGATCGCGTTGCCACTGCAGTTGATCAACACCAGCAGCAACCAGAACAGCAACTCCAGGCTCCGCCGCCAGGCAGCGGAGCGAATCAACAGCGTGGGCGATGTGGCTTGGCTCATCGGCGCATTCTAGACGGCCTCGCCGCTGCAGCCCTCGCTCGCCATCCCCTGATCGCCTCCATTCGTCCCTGGACACCCGCAGGCCGGCCCTTCCGCTCCACGCCAGCTGCCCATCCCGGCTTGAATGGCGGTCTTCTCCATGCCTTGGACACGTAATGCACAGGCGCCACGATCTGGATTGGCTGCGGGTAATCGCCTTTGGTCTGTTGGTGCTCTACCACGTGGGCATGTACTACGTGAGCTGGGACTGGCACGTCAAAAGCCCGGCAGCGAGCATCACCCTGGAACCACTGATGCTGCTGACCTCGCCGTGGCGGATGTCATTGCTGTTTCTGATTTCCGGCGTCGCCACCGCTTTCATGTTTGAACACCGGCCTGACGGCCTGCTGCGACGCCGTTCCCGGCAGCTGTTGCTGCCCCTGCTGTTCGGAATGGCGGTGATCGTGCCACCGCAGGCCTATTACCAGGTGGTCGAACAACTGCCCGGCGGTTACAACGAATCGTACTGGGCGTTTTACGGCAAGTACCTCAGCGGCTACCACGGCTTCTGCGACAGCGATGGTTGCCTGCGCCTGCCCACCTGGAACCATCTCTGGTTCCTGCCGTATCTCTGGGCCTATACCGTACTGGCGTGGCTGCTGTGGCGGCTGCTGCCGGCAACTGCCCTGCACCGCCTGCGGCAGTGGGCCAGCACGGCCCTGCACGGCCGGGGCGCACTGCTTGTGCCGGTGCTGGTTCTGGCGGCCGCGCGCCTGCTGCTGGTCAACCGCTTCGAGCAGACCCATGCCCTGGTCGACGACTGGTACAACCACGCCCAGTACGGCAGCGTCTTTCTGATCGGGTTCCTGGCCGCGTTCAGCACTGGATTCTGGGCATCGCTGCAGCGCCTGCGCTGGCTGTCACTGGCCTTGGCCGGGCTTGGTTACGCCGCACTGATCCATGTCTGGTACTTCTCCGGCTACAACGATGCGCAACCGCCGCCGCTGGAGTTGCGGCTGGCACTGCGCATTGTCTGGGCGGTGGACCAATGGTGCGCGATCGCAGCACTGTTGGGCTTTGCCTACCGTTGGCGCAGCGCCGACAGCCCGCTGCTGCGCTACCTCACCCTGGCGGTGTTCCCGCTCTACATCCTGCACCAGAGCGTGATCGTGGTGCTGGCACACAAGCTCAAGCCCTTGCAGCTCGAACCCGGCATCGAGGCGCTGATACTGATCACCGCGACGTTTGCCTTGTGTCTGGCTGCCTATGCATTGATACGGCGCTGCGCGCCATTGCGGCCGCTGTTCGGATTGCCAGCGGCGGCACAGCCCGCCCGCACGGCAGCACGCCCGGTCAGCGACTAGCGACTAGTGCTGGGGCTGGCCTTGCTGCAGATGTGAACCGCAACCGGAACTTCCGGCTGCGGCGTACTGGCCGCGCTCAGCCGGCTTCGGCTTGCTGCTGGGCTACCAGCGGCCGCTCTGGCGCCGGCTTGCTGGGGAAGGCATGGCGCAGGATGCGCCACATCACCTGGCCGAACTGGCGCGGCAGCGAACCGGTGTTGTAGTGCTGGCCGTAGCGCGCGCAGATACCCTTCACCTCCACCGCCATCGCCGCATAGCGGTTGGCCGGGATATCCGGATAGAAGTGGTGCTCGATCTGATGGCTGAGGTTGCCGGTCATCACGTCCATCCACTTGCCGCCGGTCAGGTTGGACGAGCCACGCAGCTGGCGCAGATACCAATGGCCACGGCCTTCGTTGCGAATGGATTCTTTGGGGAAAGTCTCGGCATCGGCGGTGAAGTGACCGCAGAAGATCACTACATACGTCCACACATTGCGGATGATGTTGGCTGCCACATTGCCCAGCAGCACCGGCAGGAAGAACGGGCCAGCCAATGCCGGGAACAGCACGTAGTCCTTGAGAATCTGCAGCATTGCCTTTCGGCCGACCGGCCGCGCCTGCTTCCACAGCTGCTTGAGGGTCATCTTGCCAACCAGCACGCGGCCGATGCGCAGATCCTGTATGGCGATGCCCCACTCGAACAGCAGCGCGAACACCACCGCGACGAAGGGCTGGGCAAGGAAGAACGGGTGCCAGCGCTGCTCCGGGAAGATCCGCAACAGGCCGTAGCCGATGTCGTCATCCAGGCCGCGCACATTGGTATAGGTGTGGTGGCGGAAGTTGTGGGTCTTGCGCCAATTTTCAGAGGTGCCGGCAATATCCCATTCGTAGGTCTTGCCCTGCAGCTGCGGGTCGCCCATCCAGTCGTACTGGCCATGGATGATGTTGTGCGCCAGTTCCATGTTCTCCAGGATCTTGGACAGGCCAAGCAACAGCACGCCGGCAATCCATGCCGGCACCAGCACGCTGTGCACGAACGCCCCCAAGAACAGCAGTGCCCGCCCGGCAACACCGGTCCAGCGCACCGCAGCGACAATCCGCCGGATGTAGCGGGCATCACTGGCGCCTAGCAAGGCCTGGTGCCTTGCGCGCACGCCATCGAGTTCATCGCCAAAGGCCTGCAGTTCGGCAGGCGACAGCACGCGGTTGTGCACGGAGGACATGACTTACAACTCCAGGGTCAGATCGGTACTGGCGCTGTTGACGCACAGTTTGAGCGGAACGGAAGGCTCGCTGTCGTAATCGCCGGTCAGCGTATGCCGGGTGATGCCCGAGGTTTTCCCGCAGACGCAGGTATTGCAGATGCCCATGCGGCAGCCACTGGCCGGCTGGATGCCAGCCGCTTCCAGCGCCGGCAACAAGGCCACACCGCGCGCTACGGTCAGCGTGCGGCCGCTCTTGAGCAGCTGCACCTGCACACTGCCCTGCTCCACCTCGGCCAGTTGCGGGCTGCTGAATGCCTCGCTGTCGAATTGCGCAACCTGGGCCTGCAGGCGCGTACGCGCAGCATCGACAAAGCCGCCCGGGCCGCAGGCCAGCACATGCGCGCCGGCCAGCTCGCCGATATCGGAAAGATCGTAGTTGTCTATCCGCGCAGCCGGCGCAACGGCATCAGCGGTCACTGCCAGATGCAGGCGGAACGCAGGATGCTGCGCAGCGATGGCAAGGAACTCGTCGACAAAGCACAGCTGCTCGCGCTGACGCGCCCAGTAGATCAGGTCGACCGGCGTGCTCATGCCCTGACTGGCAAGCTGGCGCAGCAAGGCGCGCATCGGGGTAATGCCACTGCCTGCCGCCAGCAGCACCAGCCTTGGGAGCGGGCCTACCGGCAGCTGCATTTCGCCAAAGGCTTGGCCCAGCGTGAAGATGTCACCGATGGCCGCATCGTCAGCCAGATGCTGACTGAGCTTGCCACCGGCAATGCGCTTGACGGTGATTGCAAGGCGCCCGTTCTCCAGCAGGGTCGGGCTGTAACTGCGGGTAGTCAGGCGGCCGTCCAGCTCTACGGCCAGATTGACGTGCTGCCCCGCCTGCAGCCCACGGAAATGCCGGTTGGGCTGCAACTCAAGGGTTACCGCATCGGCGCTGGCACTGTGCCGCGCCAGCAGGCGCGCCAACGGCCGCCGCAGCGTCCACAGCGGATGCACCCGGGTAGCCCAGAAATCAAAGAAACCTTCACTCAGCCACGGGATCGGTGGTGGCGCGGTATTGCGGTAGACGGCACTCATGGCTGCACTATACGGCCGAGCATACAGCTGTGTATACACTTGTATATTCGCTGTACAGGCTATGATTCACGGACCTGACCGGCCAGAGCCTCATGACAGCACGCGACCAGCCCCTGCCCGCACACGATGACCTGCACCCCGCGCGCAAGGCCTCCATCTCGCGTGACGACCTGCTGGCCGCTGCGTTGTCGTTGATCGGCCCGCACCGCAGCGTGTCCACGCTCAGCCTGCGCGAGGTGGCGCGCGAAGCCGGCATCGCGCCCAATTCGTTCTATCGCCAGTTCCGTGACATGGACGAACTGACGGTGGCGCTGATCGATCTGGCCGGCCGTTCATTGCGCACCATCATCGGCCAGGCACGGCTGCGCGCAGCCGACAGCAACCGTGGCGTGATCCGGCTGTCGGTGGAAACCTTCATGGAGCAACTGCGCGCCGATGACCGTCTGATGCATGTGCTGCTGCGCGAAGGCACGGCCGGCTCGGATGCGTTCAAGCAGGCGGTGGACCGCGAGCTGGGCTATTTCGAAGAAGAACTGAAAGCCGACCTGGTGCGCTTGGCCGCGCTGGATGGCGCAACCCTGCATGAGCCGGCACTGGCCGCCAAGGCGATTACCCGCCTGGTGTTCGCCATGGGCGGCAGCGCGATCGACCTGCCCGAAGAGCGCGACCCGGAGTTGATCGAGGAAATGTCGCAGATGATCCGCATGATCATCACCGGCGCACGCGCGCTGGCACGGCATCCGGTCAGGGACTGAAGCTGCAGGCTGTTGTAGGAGCGGCGTGAGCCGCGAAGCTGGTGATCCGACCGATCACTCGGTATTCCTGCAACTTCATTGGCATTAGCTTCGCGGCTTACGCCGCTCCCACAATGGCCTATCGGTGACGGTTCTGCCGAGCATGGATCGGCACTACCGTTGCAGGCATTGGCGGTAGCGCGTGTCCACGCGGTTGGCGAACCATTCGGTGGTCAGTTCTCGGGTGATCTTGGGGCTGTCCAGGCGGATACCCGGTATAACCGCGCGTGGCAGCGCCGTGCCTGCACGCGCATCAGCCAACGCAAACACCTGCGAATGCAGGGCGCTGTCACTGAACTCCAAACGGTCGGCCTGCGCAAGCGCGCGGCGGATCTGACGCTCATCCAAGCCCAACTGCGGCGCGAGACTGCGCACCGCGCGCTCGGTCTGGCTTGGCTTGTCGATTGGCGCATCCGGCACCAGTAGATCGCCATCCAATGCCAGCGGCGCCCCGGTCAAGCGGACAACCGCGGCCTGGAATGCGGCGTTGCGGCTGGCATAGCGGCCTGCGTTGTAATCGGCGAAACGATGCACCTTCTGCGTGTACGGCGTCTGGTATCCGAGCAGGTGAGCGGTTCCGAAATACACACCACCGCGACGGGTAAAAACTTCATCACGAATGCTGCGCGTCACCGGATACGGGTAGTCCTGCGCGTTGGCCTGCGCAAACGCGATGCCGACCTGCATCGCGCCGCCGGTCTGCACGGGATTCTTGCCGGCAAACAGGCGTTGCCCCATCGGTACGCGGCCGATGATTTCCTCGTAAAGTTCACTGAGGTCACGCTCACTGCGTACCCGCGCCAGCCGCTCCGCATAACTGCGGCCATCGCTGGCTTTCATTTTCAAACCTGTGTCCACCAGCAGTTTGGGCACATGCAACGCGGCAGCGCGGCGGTCTATCTCGCCCCTGGCAATACGCGGCAGATCCGGCACCTCCGGATTGGCACGGTAACCGGATTCCTGCTCGATCACCGCCAGCACCGCGCAGATGTTTTCCGGGTTGGCGGGCAGGTGCTGCGCAGCCAGCGCCGTCTGGATATCGGCCGCCCAGCCGGCGCGCTCACCCACCCGGGTCGGAATGCGGCGCTCGATATCTGCCCGCACCACATCCGCAGCAGGGCCGACAGGTGCAGTGGGCACGCTGGCGCAGCCGACCAACAGCGCGAAACCTGCGCCAGCCATCAACAGACGCTGCCACACCATCATTCCTGTACCACCCATGCCCGTACCCCGCACCGTCTCACCGATGCGCGACCCTAGCGCGTCCGCGCTTGCCACGAAAGCACGACCGCCGTTCAGCGTGGCACACTGCGCGCACGAACTACCGGAGCTGCAACGGAATGCCAACGCCCCGCCCTCGCCGCCATCGGCTGCTGAGCTGCATCGTCGCCTGCCTGTTGTTGACGGCCTGCGGCGAGAAAACCGAACAACAACAGCTGGACGCTCTGCGCGACAGCTTCACCTACAAGCGCTACCGGCAGGTCTCGCACAAGGGATTGCCCGCCGCCTATGCTACCTGGGCGCTGAGCAGCCAATTGACCAATGGGAAGCCGGTACCGCCACTCACGCAGGGCAACGAATGCCTGGCGCACGTCCTGCTCGGCTACAGCGCACTGACCGCGAACCGCGGCACCCTGGCCATCGCCGAGGCCGACATCGTTGATGCCCTGCCGGCCTGCCGCGACCTGGATCAGGTCAGTGCGGCACTGCGCTCGGTAGCATTCCAGCGCCTTGAGTGGCCGCAACTGGCGCGCGGACAAAGTGAACTGGCAACCTACGGCGGCCCGCGCAGCAGTGCCGTCAATGCCGAGCAGGCGCTGGTGCAAGCCCTCGTCATCCATGCCGTGCTCGGCTACGCCGCGCTGGCGGACAAGGACGCGGCGCGCGCCCAGGTACACGTGGAAGCCATCGCGCTGATTTTGGAACTGCCGTGGCTGATCGAGCTAAGCAACGCCGGACTGGCAATCCAGCAGGGCGATCTGCGGCAGGGCCTGGTGGCACTGAAGCGGCTGTCCAATGATCCGCACGTCCCGGCCGAGGTGCGCGACTATCTGCAGCAGGTGATCGGCGAGATCGAAGCCGAGACCGGCAGCGTCGACTCTTCCCTTTGGGCTGCCCGCGTGTTCGCGATGATCGTGTGGCGCGAAGCACGCCTGCATGGCCCGCAGAGCATGCGCAGTCTTATCGGTTTCGTCGACCAGCAGAACGGCAAGCTTGGGCAGATGACCGAAGAGGGCAAGGGCATGCTCGCCGGTTGGTGGGACAGCGCCCGCAACCTGCTGCGCAGTGAAAATCCACCCGCCAGGGATTGAACCCAGCCACCCTTGCTATTGCACCACTTTCGACTGGAGCCTCGGTAGTGGCCTGCATGTCCGGCGCAGCCTGAGTGCACACGGAGAAAATCCGCCGCCGGCAACGGCTTGAACAACGCCGGCCGCCTGTCATCCGACCGGCGGGCCGTTGTACCGCGCCGACTGCGTTCTCAACTGCCAGCCGGCCCACGCCCCGGGCTCGGCTTTGGGTTAGGCTGGCCGCCCAGCCCAAACCGGTTCAATACACTTGAAAACGGTCCACGCCACCCGCTATATCACCCCGCTGCGAGAAGGTGGTTCACTGCCAGCAGTGATCGAGGCCGATGACGATGGCATGTATGTCATCAAGTTCCGTGGCGCAGGCCAAGGCCCCAAGGCCTTGATCGCCGAGCTGGTGGTCGGCCGGCTTGCTCAGGTGCTTGGGTTGCCAATGCCGGACATCGCACTAGTCGAACTGGACCGTGAGTTCGCCCGCACCGAACCGGATCCCGAGATCCAGGATCTGATCCGCGCCAGCGAAGGCATCAACCTTGGCAGTGACTACCTGCCAGGCGCGCTCAATTACGACCCGGCCGCGATGCAGCCCGATGCCGAGCTGGCCTCGCGCATCGCCTGGTTTGATGCCTACACCAGCAATGTGGACCGCACCGCGCGCAACCCGAACCTGATGGTCTGGCACCGCAAGCTCTACCTGATCGACCACGGCGCCGCGCTGTATTTCCACCACGATTGGGAGAGCGCCGGCGAAGCCTGTGGCAAACCCTTTGTGCTGATCCGTGATCACGTGCTGCTGCCATTCGCCAGCCGCATCGCCGAGGCTGACGCAGCCCTGGCCCCCTTGCTGACCGATGCGGTCATCGACGGTATCGTCGCGCAGATCCCTGAAAGCTGGCTGCAGAGCGAGCCCAGCTTCAGCGATGTCGATGCCTATCGTTCGGCGTATGCCAGCTATCTGAAGCGCCGCCTGCAGTTGCGCGATTCCTTCGTACAGGAGGCGGTCCGTGCCCACGCTGCATACCTATGACTACGCTGTCATCCGCGTTGTACCGCGGGTGGAGCGCGAGGAATTCATCAACGTTGGCGTGATCGTCTCCTGCCCCAGCGCCGCTTACCTGCAGGCTGCCATCGAAATCGATGCCGCACGCCTGCAGGCGTTTGCACCGCAACTGGACCAGGCCGCCGTGCAGCCATGGCTGGATGCCATCGTCGCGATCTGCCAGGGAGAGCCCGGCGCAGGCCCCATCGCACAGCTGCCACCACGCGCACGCTTCCACTTCCTCACCGCCAAGCGCAGCTCGGTGGTGCAGACCTCGGTCACCCACGTAGGCCGCACCAGCAACCCGGCCGGCCTGGTCGAGCACCTGCTCGAGCGCATGGTGCGCACGCCGCGCTGAGCCGTCGCCAGCCAATAGACGTCCGTAGAGCGGAGCCATGCTCCGCTGCGGCCTTACCGGCAGTGCCGAGCCATGCTCGGCAGAGGCTTGACTGGCAATGCCCTTGCCGAGCATGGCTCGGCACTACAGGGATGCACACGACAGAATAAAGCCGGGCAACTCTCGGCTTTGTTCATCCTTTCGGTGCGAGATCTAACGTGCCGGACTGTCCCAATGCGTTGACAACTGACTGCGAACCGGTTGCCGCGCTGAGTTGCTCTCGGTGGGATCAAAACGCATGGCCTTCACTGCATTGAGTGCCCATTCGGAGCTGGCTCCAGTCGGTTTCGCCTCTATCACCTCGACATCCTTGGTTCGACCACGTTTGGTTACCGTGTAGGCAACGGTAACTTCCTCCGCAAACGCTACCTTGCCATGGTTTGCCGGCATCCGGGGATGGAACTCCCCTCCACCGGGAGTCCAGAGCTTCAGGGCTTCGGAGGGAGCGAGCTGCAACGGCTCAGCATTCCCTGCAATGACCGACGGACTGACAGTAACCGCGACAACAAGCAGCATCAAACCCGTCATCTTTGAGAGCATGATCATTCCCTGAATGAGCCTAAGGTTGTTGCACTCTAGTAGCGGGCGCAGGCTGCTGCAAGTTGCACCGCCATATGCAGGCAGCAGCTTTCGTGGACAGCCAGAGTGGCTGCAGTATCAGTCCAGATCGGCCAGCTCCTTCGCCGCATCACGCAAGGTGAACTTCTGCACCTTGCCGGTGGCCGTGCGCGGCAAGGGGCCGAATACGAAGCGCCGCGGTACCTTGAAGCCCGCCAGATGCTGGCGGCAATGGGCGAGCGCATCTTCGCTGGCCAGTTCCAGGGTTTCCTTCAACTCGATGAAGGCACAAGGCGTTTCGCCCCACTTCGGATCCGGCTTGGCCACTACCGCCGCCGCCAGCACGGCGGGATGGCGGCACAGCACATCTTCCAGCTCAAGCGAGGAGATGTTTTCGCCGCCGGAAATGATCACATCCTTGGAGCGATCACGGATCTTGACCGCACCATTGGCATAGACCACCGCCAGATCACCGGTATGGAACCAGCCACCCGCAAATGCCTCGGCCGTGGCACGCGGATTCTTCAGGTAACCCTGCATGGTGATGTTGCCGCGGAACATGATCTCGCCAACGCTCTCGCCGTCCCAAGGCACCGGTTGCAGAGTCTCGGGATCCAGCACCTGCATGTCCTCCTGCAGCAGACAGGCCACGCCTTGGCGGCTGTTGAGTTCGGCGCGCTCGGCAATAGGCAGCTGCGCCCAATCGGGCTGCGGCTGGCAGATCGAGGCCGGGCCATACACTTCGGTCAGCCCATAGACGTGGGTGATTTCCACGCCCATACGCTCCATTTCTTCGAGCACCGCGGCCGGTGGCGCGGCACCGGCGACCTGGCCCTTGACGCCGACCAAGCCCTGCTTGCTGTCCTCTGGCGCGGCAGCAAGTGCCGCATGAATCACCGGCGCACCACAGTAATGGCTGACCGCGTGCTCACGCATCAACTCCAGCACCTGCTTGCGATCGAAGCGGCGCAGGCAGACTTGGGTGCCGGCTACTGCCGCCATCGTCCACGGGAAACACCAGCCGTTGCAGTGAAACATCGGCAGCGTCCACAGATACACGGGGTGTTGTGGCATGCCCCAGTCGATGATGTTGGCCACCGCATTCAAGTAGGCGCCGCGATGGTGATAAACCACGCCCTTCGGATCACCGGTGGTGCCCGAGGTGTAGTTCAGGGTGATCGCATCCCATTCGTCGGCCGGCAATTCGAATGCGAACTCCGGGTCGCCGGATGCAAGCAAGGCCTCGTACTCGATCTGGCCGAGAAACGCGCCTTCCTCGATCTCCACATCATCGACATCGATGACCTGTGGCGGGTGCGCGCACAGCGCCAGCGCCCGCTCCATCAAAGGCGCGAATTCCCGGTCACTGAATACGATTCTGGCTTCGCCGTGATCGAGCATGAAAGCCAGGGTCTGTGCATCCAACCGCGTGTTGAGCGTATTCAACACCGCGCCAAGCATCGCCGGGCCGTAGTGCAGCTCGATCATCGCCGGGGTATTTGGCAGCAGCGCCGCAACGGTATCGCCCTTGCCAATGCCCATGCGCTTTAACGCCGATGCCAACCGGCGGCAACGCTGGTAAACCTGCGCCCAATCCAGACGGCGTTCACCGTGGATGACAGCCAGCCGTTGCGGATGCACGGTGGCTGCTTTGCGCAGAAAACTCAGTGGCGACAATGCGGTGTAGTTGGCCTGGTTGCGACCAAGATCCTGGTACATCTGGGGCCTCTCCCTCTCCAAGGATGTTACCGGTAGAGAGTCGGTCAGCCGGGAGGGAATGTCGCTGCGACATTAGTCGCAGGGGCTTTATTTGGATTGGGTTGCTTGGGTTCGCTTGTTTGGGATCGCTAGTCAGGAGCTTCCCCTCACCCCAACCCCTCTCCTGCACGCGGGAGAGGGGCTCAGTCCGCTTCGTCGGGCGGTGTAACTAGCCCCTCTCCCGGAAGCGGGAGATGGGTTCGGATCGCTTCGTCTCGCGGTGCACTAGCCCCTCTCCCGCGTGCGGGAGAGGGGTTGGGGTGAGGGCAGGCTTTCAGCGCATGAACTCAAAACCCCAGACAAAAAAAGCGCCGGCATGCCGGCGCTTTTCCATAACTGAAACCCTGAGGAAATCAGGCCTCCGGAACTGCCGGGGTCTGCACTTCCACAGCAGCGGCGCCATCGCCCTCCAGTACCTCATCCTCCGCCTCAAGCGATGCATCCAGGCGTTCAACCGCCTGCAGCTTCTCGCCCTTGGACAGACGGATCAGGGTAACGCCCTGGGTGTTGCGGCCGACGCGGGAGATTTCCGAACCGCGCGTGCGCACCAGGGTGCCGCCGTCGGAGATCAACAACACCTCATCGCCAGTACCCAGCAATACCGCGCTGACCAGCTTGCCGTTGCGTTCGCTGGTCTGGATGCCGATCACGCCCTGCGTGCCACGCCCCTTGCGCGGATAGTCCGCCAGCGGTGTGCGCTTGCCGTAGCCGTTCTCGGTCGCGGTGAGGATGTACTGCACGCCAGCATCGTCGGCAACATCGATGATCTCGCCGCTGTCCGCTGCCACTTCCTCAACAACAGTGTTCTCGTCTTCGTTCTCGTCTTCGACGCCACCGGCACTTTCGGCAACGATCAGGCTGACAACCTGCTCACCCTTGGGCATCTTGATGCCGCGCACACCGGTAGCAGTACGGCCCATCGAGCGGACCTTGTCTTCACCGAAACGCACGGTCTTGCCGTTGGAGGCGAACAGCACGATGTCACGCTCACCATCGGTCAGGCCAACGCCGACCAGCGCGTCGCCGTCATCCAGGTTGATGGCGATCTTGCCGCGTGCCAGACGGAACGCGAACTCGCTGAGCGGGGTCTTCTTGACCGTGCCGTTGCGGGTGGCGAAGAACACGAAGTGGTTTTCGTCGTATTCGCGCACCGGCAGCACGGCCTGCACACGCTCGCCGTTTTCCAGCGCGATCCAGTTGATGATCGGCCGGCCGCGGGCATTGGACCCGGCTTCCGGCAGCTGATGCACCGGCAGCCAGAACACCTTGCCCGAGCTGGTGAAGGTCAACAACGTGTCATGCGTATTGACCAGCCACAACTGCTCGATGAAATCCTCGTCCTTGGTCGCAGCGGCACTGCGGCCACGGCCACCACGACGCTGTGCGCGGTAGGCACTGACCGGCTGGCGCTTGACGTAACCGGCGCGCGACAGCGTCACCACCACGTCTTCCGGCGCGATCAGGTCGAGGATGTCCAGATCTTCTTCGCTGTGGCGGATTTCAGTACGACGTGCATCGCCGAACTCGGCACGCACGCTTTCCAGTTCCTCGCGAATGACCTGCAGCAGCACATCCGGGTTTTCCAGAATGCGGATCAGGCCTGCGATGACTTCCAGCAGCTGCTTGTACTCTTCGGTCAGCCTGTCCTGCTCCAGCCCGGTCAGGCGGTGCAGGCGCATTTCCAGAATCTGCGTGGCCTGCACTTCGCTGAGCTGGTAATGGCCGTCGACCAGGCCAATAGCCTTGGGCAGGTCTTCCGGGCGCGACGCCTCGGCACCGGCGGCACCCAGCAGCGCACCCACCAGACCCGGCTCCCATACCTTGGAGAGCATGCGCTCCTTGGCTTCAGCCGGGTTGGCCGAGGTCTTGATCAACTCGATCATTTCATCGATGTTGGCCAAGGCAACCGTCAGGCCTTCCAACACGTGCGCACGCGCACGCGCCTTGCGCAGTTCAAAGATGGTGCGACGGGTGACAACCTCACGGCGGTGGCGGATGAACGCCTCCAGCATTTCCTTGAGGTTCAACAGCTTCGGCCGGCCATCGACCAGCGCCACCATGTTGATGCCGAACACCGACTCCATCTGGGTCTGCTGGTACAGGTTGTTGAGCACAACCTCGGCCGACTCGCCACGCTTGATTTCGATGTAGATGCGCATGCCGTCCTTGTCGGACTCATCGCGCAGCTCGCTGATGCCTTCGAGCTTCTTTTCCTTGACCAGCTCGGCGATCTTTTCGATCAACCGCGCCTTGTTCACCTGGTACGGAATCTCGGTGACGATGATCGATTCACGACCATTGTCAGCCACTTCGATATCAGCCTTGGCACGGATGCGCACACGGCCACGACCGGTGCGGTAGCCGGCGATGATGCCGGCGGTGCCATTGATGATGCCGGCGGTGGGGAAATCCGGGCCCGGGATGTACTCCATCAAGCCGTCGACGTCGATCGACGGATCGTCGATCAGCGCGATGCAGGCATTGATGGATTCAGTGAGATTGTGCGGCGGAATATTGGTCGCCATGCCCACCGCGATACCGGCCGAACCATTGACCAGCAGGTTCGGGAACCGGGTCGGCATGACCGTCGGCTCCAGTTCCTTTTCGTCGTAGTTGGGCTGGAAATCGACAGTTTCCTTGTCGATATCGGCCATCAGTTCATGCGTGAGGCGCGACATGCGTGCCTCGGTGTAACGCATTGCTGCTGCCGAGTCGCCGTCGACCGAACCGAAGTTACCTTGGCCGTCCACCAGCATGTAGCGCAGCGAGAATGGCTGCGCCAAACGCACCAGCGCGTCGTAGACCGACTGATCGCCGTGCGGGTGGTATTTACCGATCACGTCACCGACGATACGCGCCGACTTGAAGTACGCCTTGTTGCTGTGAGCGCCCAGCTCATTCATCGCAAACAGGACGCGGCGATGTACTGGCTTGAGGCCATCGCGAGCATCGGGGAGTGCGCGGCCAACGATCACGCTCATGGCGTAATCGAGATAGCTCTTGCGCATCTCGTCTTCCAGGTTGACCTGGATGATTTCCTTGGCGTTTTCTGCCATTCGGGTTCCGTTGTCAGGTAGCGATCCTGTCCGACGACAGCACCTTGACGGGCCACCTTGCCGGAAACTCGGATCAACCTGCGGAGTTTATCACAAAGGGCGGTTTTTCGCCGCCAATTAAGGGCGTTTTACCGGAAGAAATCAGGAACTTAGGGTTGGCCGACAGGTAGAGCCGGGCCGTGCTCGGCTGGGGCATTCCCGGGAAGGCCTCTGCCGAGCATGGTTCGGCACTACGCTGCACCTGTAGAGCAGAGCCATGCTGCGCTGGGTCTGGCCAATGCGGCTTGTGGGAGCGGCGTCAGCCGCGAAGCCACCTGGCCATCAGATCCCGGCAACACAGGTTTCAAGCACCACCAGCTTCGCGGCTTACGCCGCTCCTACACGCAGCCGCGGCGGGTCGATGCGGGGCTGGGAAGCCCTTGCCGAGCATGGCTCGGCACTACCTGCTGCGCTGGCTGATTTGGCGGGTAAGCCGCTGCCGAGGATGGCTCGGCATTACCTCAGTCCGCGAAGGCGGCGGCCATGGTTGCCAGGTCCGGCTTCAGGATCACGCCGCGCTCGGTGACGATGGCGTCGATCAGCTCGCCCGGGGTCACGTCGAACACCGGGTTCCAGGCGGCAATGCCCTCGGCGACGGTGCGCGCGCCGCCAACGCCGAACAGTTCGCCCGGGTCACGCTGCTCGATCTCGATCTCGTCGCCATGCGCCGTGCCCATATCCACGGTCGAGGACGGCGCCACCACCATGAACTTGACGCCATGATGGCGGGCGGCGATAGCCAGCTGGTAGGTGCCAATCTTGTTGGCGGTATCACCATTGGCGCAAATGCGATCAGCACCGACGATCACCCACTGCACCGCGCCGGTCTTCATCAGGTGTGCGGCTGCAGAATCGGCGATCAAGGTCGCGTCGATGCCGTCCTGCTGCAGCTCCCAAACGGTAAGGCGGGCGCCCTGCAACCAGGGCCGGGTCTCGCCGGCAAACACGCGGCCGATCCGTTCCTGCGCGACGCCAGCGCGTATCACGCCCAAAGCGGTGCCGAAGCCTGCGGTGGCCAACGAGCCGGTATTGCAATGGGTCATTACGCCACTGCCCGGCGCGATCAAGGCCGCACCCAAGGCACCCATATGGCGATTGGCAGCCAGGTCCTCATCGGAGATTGCCTGCGCTTCCAGCCCTGCCACCTGCTTCCAGTCCGCACCGGCCACCGCCAAGGCACGGCGCATGCGCGCCAGCGCCCAAGCCAGGTTGACCGCGGTAGGACGCGAGGCGTTGAGCCGCTCCAGCGCCGGCGCCAGCAGCTGCAATGCGGCAGCACCGTCGGCGGCCTGCAGCTCGCGCGCAGCCAGCACCACGCCCCACGCGGCCGCGATACCGATGGCCGGCGCACCGCGCACGGTCAAGGCATGGATGGCTTCTGCGACCGCGTCGCTGTCGTGGCACAGCACGTGCTCGACGATAAACGGCAGCTTGCGCTGATCCAGCAGCTCCAAGGCATCGCCGGTCCAGCGGATCGGACGGATATGGTCGTAACGGGCGTAGTCAATGGCAGGGGTATCGTTCATGCGCCCATTGTAATCGGCAGCGCAAAGCGCGGATCAAGCCACCCGTATCAATCGGCGGAAAATTCGCCGCGGCAGCCCTTGTCCACCCAGATGCCATTGCGGTCCCAGCCCCAGCTGTCGCCCTCGCGGCAAGCGGCGCTGGACAACTGTTCGACCAGGGTGACCCGACGCGTGACGCTGACACCACATTCGCGGCGCAGCTCGCCCTTGGACTCGCAGATCACCTTGCGCGGTATGTCGACAAAGCCCGAGCCATCCTCGGCACCGACTTCGAACTGCCCCTGG
Source organism: Stenotrophomonas terrae (assembly GCF_039674165.1). Classification (GTDB taxonomy): domain Bacteria; phylum Pseudomonadota; class Gammaproteobacteria; order Xanthomonadales; family Xanthomonadaceae; genus Stenotrophomonas; species Stenotrophomonas terrae_A. Next base: position 26,954 of record NZ_JBDJMY010000027.1, on the reverse strand, counting down.
CAGCCCCGGCTGACCCAGATTTCCCTGTTGCTATAGCCCCAGCTGCGTCCTTCCCTGCACGGCAGCACCGACTGCTGCCGCAACAGCCGCACCGGCGCGCCACGCAGCACAACCGGGCAGACCTCCATCCGCCCCCTGGACTCACAGCGCACCACCCGCCGGGTGGTACGGGTAACCGGCCGCGGACGGGCGAACTCGGCCCGGCAGCCCTGGCTCACCCACACCGCGCCCTCTTCCGTGCCCCAACTGGTCTCACGAATGCAGTCGCGCTTGGAAAGTTGCCTGACCAGCTGAACTCCGCCGCTGGTATCGATGGGACAAAACGCCCGCTGCTGGTCTTCCGATTCGCAACGCACAACCTGCCTGTCCGCCGCTTTGTTCGCAGACTCCTGGGCCGACAGCAACGCCGGCGCCAGCAACAGCAGCAAGCCGCAAACCCGCTTCATCAGACACACCCCACTTGGGTCATGATGGCTTCCGGTAGTGAACACACTGCCTGATCCGCTGTTAGCAACGCATCATCATCGTCAAGCCGATCCTACAGGTCCATGAGCAAAGATGGGCCCGGCTCAAGCGTTGGCGAAATCAAATGCCAATACGTCGGCGATGCGCGTGGTACCCGCCAGCGCCATCAGCAGGCGGTCCACGCCTACCGCGACGCCGGCACAGGCAGGCAGCGATGGCAGGGCCGCCAGCAAGGCCTCATCCAACGGCGGCTGTTCAGCCCCGCGCGCGGCGCGCACAGCCAGATCGCGCTCGAAGCGTTGCCGCTGCTCCTGTGCGTCGTTCAGCTCATGATAGCCATTGGCCAGCTCAACCGCGCCGAGGTAAAGCTCAAAGCGTTCAGCCACCGGCGGCGTGCCGGGACGAATTTTTGCCAGCGCCGCCTGGCTGGCCGGCCAGTCGTGGATCACGGTGATGGTGCCCGCATCGAACTGGGCTTGGATGCGGTGGGTCATCAGCAGATCCAACCAGTCATCGCGGGTCAAACCGTCCGCCGCAATTTCCACCTCACCCAGCCCCGCACGCAACTCCGCCTCATCGGCCTCGAACGGATCCAGCGCCACCGCCTCGATGAACAGATCGCGATAGCTGACGATGCGTACCGCTGCCGGGGGGCGCTCAACCAGCGCCAGCGCCGCCTGCACCAGGGCAATGGTCTCGTCGATCAAACGATGATGATCCCAACCCACCCGGTACCACTCCAGCATCGTGAATTCTGGATTGTGGCGGCCGCCGGCCTCACCGTTGCGGAACACCCGGCCAAGTTCGTAGCAATCGCCTACGCCGGCCGCCAACAGGCGCTTGAGCGGATATTCCGGCGAGGTGCGCAGCCAGCGTTGTGCCGGGCCGGCATCGACATGACCGCTGAAGCGGGTATGGAAGCCTTCAATGTTCGGCTCGGTATTGCCGGCCGCCGACATGATCGGCGTTTCAACTTCCAATACATCGCGCTCGGCGAAAAACTGCCGGATCAGGGCATTCAAACGTGCGCGCTGACGCAGGGCTGCGATCACGAGTGCAGGCGCCCGGCGGTCCCGTTCAATGACAGGGTCAGGATGTCGCGCTCATCGTCGCGATAGCCCGCTCCCAGGTACAGGGCCTTGGCTTTGGCATTATGGTGATTCACTTCCAGACGGATCACCGCCGCGCCCTGCCCCGCTGCCCAGTCGCGGGCCAGCGCCAAGGCCTGCCGGCCCCAACCGCGACCGCGCGCAGCCGGCCCCAGATACAACTCATCCAACAACACAAACCGACCACCCTGCTCGACGCTGAAGCACCAGCCCAAGGTGATGTAGCCCACAACCTGCTCATCGGCCAGCAGCAACAACGCGGCGCCGCAACTCGGCTCATCCAGCAAGGTATGCAGCCCCGGCTCAACCCGTTCGGCGATGTAGGGGATCTGATCTTCCACGTAGAAATCGCGCACCATCGCGATCAACTGAGGGAAGTCTGCCGATTGCGCAACGCGCACCTGTATTTCACTCATTCCTGTTCTCCATTGTCGGCGAGGAAGGCAAGCAGACGCGCTTCGTCCCAGACCTCCACACCGAGCTCGTTTGCCTTGTCCAACTTGGAACCGGCTTCAGTGCCGGCCACCACGAAACTGGTCTTCTTCGACACGCTGCCTGAAACCTTGGCGCCCAATGCCTCCAGCCTGGCCTTGGCCTCGTCGCGGCTCATCTGCGCCAGGGTGCCGGTCAACACCACGGTCTTGCCATCAAGCACACCGGTGGCCTGTTGCTGCTGCAACGGCGTGATCTCAAGCAGGCGCTCCAGTGCAGCACCGGCTTCGCTGAACAACTGCGCGTTGGCATCGACGTTCAACCATGCCACCAGAGCATTGGCCGTTTCTGCCGGCAGGCCGGCGGTCATGAAGTTGTGCGCTTCCTCGTCCAGGATCGCTGCGGTAGAGCGGAACGCTTCAGCCAGCTGACGCGCGCGCACCGGCGTGACCTTGGGGATTTCCAGATCGGCCAGCAGCGTTGCCAGATTCAGATCCGTGCGCAGCTTGGCATTGGGCGCATGCGTATCGCTGATCTGCACACCGCGAGCGAGCAGTGCGTCGATGGCCTGCTGATTGCCCGGCTGGGCCATGAAGTGGCCTATCGAACGAGCCACTTCGCCGCCGATGTCCGGCACGCGCTTGAACAGCGGCCAGGGCAGATGGCGGATCAAGTCGAGGTCACCAAACCAGGACGACAATGCCTTGGCGGTGCTTTCGCCCACATGCTCGATGCCCAGCGCGAACAGTAGCCGCTCCAGCGTGGTGTTGCGGCTGGCAGCAATCGCCGCGATCAGGTTGTCGGCCCACTTGGTGGCGATTTTCCTGGTGTTCCACTGGAAACTTGCCGGCACCGACAAGGCCTGTGCCCGCCACGCCGCGTCATCCGCATCCAGCTTGAGGATGCGGTTCAGCGTGTCGCCACTGCCTTCCGGTTGCAGATGCAGGCCGAGCTGCGAGGCCAAGCCTTCCGGCGAATCGGAATCCAAAGCAAGCTTCAACACCAGCAATTGATCGCGGTTGAGTGCATACAGATCGGCGACGCCGCGCACGATGCCCGCATCCACCAGCACTTCGATGTACTTGTCGCCCAGCCCGTCGATATCCATCGCCTTGCGCGAAGCGAAGTGGGCAATGGCTTCCTTGCGCTGCGCCGGGCAGCTCAGTTCGCCGGAGCAGCGCCAGGCCGCCTCGCCTTCCTCGCGCACGATCTCCGAACCACACACCGGGCAGGTGCGCGGCATCTGCCACGGCGTCGTCCCTTCAGGGCGACGCTCAACGATGACGCTGACCACTTCCGGGATCACATCGCCGGCACGGCGCACGATCACCGCATCGCCCACGCGTACGTCCAGGCGCGCGATCTGATCGGCGTTGTGCAAGGTGGCATTGGTGACCACCACGCCGGCCACATGCACCGGCTTCAGCCGAGCAACCGGGGTGGCCGCGCCGGTGCGGCCGATCTGGATCTCGATGGCTTCGACCGTGGTGGTTTGCTCCTGCGCCGGGAATTTATGCGCGATCGCCCAGCGCGGGGCGCGCGCGACGAAGCCCATTTCCTGCTGGCCTTCGCGGTCGTCGAGTTTGTAGACCACGCCGTCGATGTCGTAGGCCAGGCTGTCGCGGCGTTCGCCGATATCGCGGTAATACGCCAGCAGACCTTCAGCGCCCTGTACCACCTTGCACAGGTCGCTGACCGGAAAGCCCCATTGCGCCAGCTGTGCAAGCGTAGCCGAATGGGTCTCGGGCAGCTCGCCACCGGCGACCTCACCCAGGCCGTAGGCATAGAAACTCAGGGGCCGCTGCGCACTGATCTTCGGATCGAGCTGGCGCAGAGAACCGGCCGCGCCATTGCGCGGATTGGCCAGCACCTTGCCGCCATGCAGGCGTGCCTGCTCGTTGTAACGTTCGAAATCCGCGCGCGGCATGTAAACCTCGCCACGCACTTCCAGCACGTCCGGCCAGCCCTTGCCCTGCAGCTGCTGCGGGATGACCTTGATCTGGCGCAGGTTGGCACTGACGTCTTCGCCGGTGGCACCATCGCCACGGGTTGCGCCCTGCACGAACACGCCATGCTCATAGCGCAGATTGATGGCCAGGCCATCGAGCTTGGGTTCGGCGGAGAAGAACAGTTCGCGGCGACGCAGGCGCTCATCGATGCGACGCACGAAGTCATGCACCTCGGCATCGCTGAAGGCATTGCCCAGCGACAGCATCGGCACCGCATGCACTACTTCGGGAAAACGCGAGGACGGCTTGCCGCCAACCTGATGACTGGGCGAGTCGGCGCTGTCCAGTTCCGGATGCGCCGCTTCCAACGCTTCCAGCTCACGCATCAACCGGTCGTACTCGGCGTCCGGGATGATCTGTTCGTCGTGCTCGTGATAGGCGCGCGAGGCGGCGGCAAGCTGGCGGCGGAGTTCGCTGATGCGCTGGGTGACGGCGGTGTTCTGGTTCATGCGGTGATTTTACCTGCGCGCGGTGTTGGCGCGGTAAAAGAGGCATTGCCAACGCGTCCATGTTTGCTGCGAACAGCACCCCTCCCCGGCCCTCCCCTTGCCTACGGCAAAGGGAGGGGGCAAAGCTCAGCCCCCTCCCTTGCGCGCAGCGTAGGGGAGGGTTGGGGAGGGGTAGCTTTTAGAGCCCTACCAGCGCGGCGACTTGGTCAGCGGCGGCGCTTGGTGCTGGCGGTCATAGGCACGCAGATCGTCGCGGATATGTGCGATGCGCTGGCGACCCAGGGCGTTGCGGCTGTCATCCAGCACCACGCCATCCAGCAGTTCGCCCATGCGCTGCACGGTCGGCAGCATCTTTTCCCAGGCATCGAGCGCGGTCATCGGCGCCGGCAGGGTCAGGAAGAAGGCGATGGCCGGGGTTTCCATGTCGCGGATATTGGCCATATCAAAACTGCCCGGCTTCATGATGCTGGCCATCGAGAAGATCGGGCCGCGCTCCGAATGCCCTTCCACCAGCCGGTGGAACACATTCATGTAGCCGAACACCAGGCCGGTCTTCTCCGCTGCCACCACGATGTCCTCGCCACGCAGCACCTGCCCGGAACGGGCGGCCACATACAGCGAGACGATCTTGTCGAAATCCTGGCTTGGCCGCTTGCCCAGTTCGCTGAGATTGCCGGCGTCGACGTCCGGCAGACCCAGCTCAGGTTGCGTCCCCTCTTCGCCCTGCGCCGTGCCCTCATCAACTTCAGCAACACCCTCGCCGCTGCCCAGCACCGGCTCACGGCGCGACCGCTCGGCGTCGGCAGGTTCCTTGCGCTTGCCTTGCGCCAGCCGCTTGGGCCGGCTGAAAAAGAAGATGGCTGCTACCAGCAAGACGCCGGCCAGCAGAATTCCGATACGCAACAGTGCCGTGTCAGACATGCGTTGCAGTCTCCGGGTTAATCGTTCAGGTGGCTAAAGGATGGCACGTCAGGCGGCGCCCGCCAATCGGGCAGCCTCTTCAAGATCAACACTGACCAGGCGACTGACGCCCGGCTCACGCATGGTGACGCCCGACAACTGGTGCGCTGCCTCCATCGTCGCCTTGTTGTGGCTGACGAACAGGAACTGCACTTTCTCACTCATTTCCTTGACCATATTGGCCAGGCGGCCGACGTTGGCCTCGTCCAGCGGTGCGTCCACCTCGTCCAACAGGCAGAACGGGGCCGGGTTGAGCTGGAAGATGGCGAACACCAGCGCCACCGCGGTCATCGCCTTCTCACCGCCGGACAGCAGCGAGATATTGGACACGCGCTTGCCCGGCGGCCGCGCCATGATGGTCACGCCGGTGTCGAGCAGGTCTTCGCCGGTCAGTTCCAGATAGGCGTGGCCACCACCGAACAGGCGCGGATACAAGGCCTGTACACCGGCATTGACCCGGTCGAAGGTGTCCTTGAAACGGCCACGGGTTTCGCGGTCGATCTTGCGGATGGCGTCTTCCAGGGTTTCCAACGCGGTGTTGAGATCGGTGTTCTGCGCTTCCAGATACTCCGAGCGCTGCGAAGCCTCGCCGTATTCGTGGATCGCCGCCAGGTTGACCGGCTCCAGCCGGCGCATGCGACCGTCGATCTGATGCACCGCCGATTCCCAATCCGACAGGCGGGCGTCCTCGGGCAAGCTGTTGATGACGTCCTGCAGCACGAAGCCGGCTTTTTCCACCGCAGCGGACAACTGATCGGCGCTGAGCACCAGCGCCTGCTGGTCCAGCTTGCGCTGGGAAATGCGTTCGCGCTGCGCCAAGGCCTGTTCGTCGCGCTGATGGCGGGTCTGCTCCAGGCCACGCAGCTCGTGATCAATGCCATCCAACAGCGTGCGCGCTTCGGCCAGCACGCGATCCACGCGTACGCGCTCGGCCAATGCGTTCTGATGCTCCGCTTCCAGCGTATGTACCGGTGTATCGCCCTCGTCCAGCTGCGAGTGCAACTCGCCCAGCCGTGAATCGAGCTGGCCGCGCTGGCTGCCCATACGCTCCAGCGCGTGGCTCAGCGAGCTGATCTGGGTACGCTGCGATTCCAGCGTCAAGGCCAGCGCATGCATGCTGTCGCGCACATTGCGCGCGGCATCGCGGGCCTGATCGCGGGCCTCGCTCATCTGCATGCGTTCACTTTCCAGCGCATGCCGGGCCGATTCCAGATCGCCCATGCTGGAAACCGCTTCATCCAGCCGCATACGCGCCTCGGTGGACTGCTCGCGGCTGACTTCCAGCGTCTCCAGCAACTGCGCCAGTTCGGTTTCGATACGCTCGATGCGCGTGCGCGTGGATTCCAACTTGCCTTGCTGGCTCTGCAACTGCCCAGCCAACTCGGACGCACCACGATGCGCCTGATACAGCGACCGCTGCACCTCTTCGCGCTGCTGCTCGCCCGCCAACAGCTGCTCGCGCAACGCAGCCAGCTGCGTCTCCAGCGTGCTTTCGCGCTCCTGCAAGGTCTCGATCTGCTCACGCAGGGTGACGATCTCGCGCTCGCGCAGCAGCGCGCCCTGCTCGGCCGCACCGGAGCGCGAAAAGCGCACCCAGCCCTGCCCCAGGCGTTCACCGCTGCGGGTGATCACCGAGTCACCGTCGCCAAGCGTGCGCTGCAGCTGCTGCGCCTGGAGCAGATCCTCGGCGCCATGCAGATGCGCCAGCAGGCGGCGGATGGCCAACGGCCCCTGCACTTTCGCCGCCAGCGAGGTCGGCGCGAACTCCGCCTTGCCCTCGGCATCGGCGACCAGTGCGATACGCCCTTCACCCAACTCGCCAAGTGCATCGACCAGGGCTTCGGGTGCATCCACCAGTACACCTTCGATCAACTGCCCCAGTGCGCTTTCAACCGCGTTTTCCCAACCGCGTTCAACGCTGATGCGCTCGCCCACACGCGCCGCCGAATCCAGCCCGCGCGCCTTCAACCATGCGGCGGCAGCGCCTTGCTCCTGGCCAAGCGCCGCCTGCTGCAGCGTCTCCAGCGAGGACAACCGGCCACGCGCGGACTGCGCCTGCTTGCGCACCTCGGCAAGCTCGGTCTGCCCGGCGCGCTGCTGTTCCTGCAATGCAGCCACCGATTGCTTGCGCACTTCGACCTGGGCGTTCAAGGTCTCCAGCGCGGTCTTCTGGGTTTCGTGCTCCAGCTGCAACTGCTCGAAGGCCTCGGCAAGCGCGTCCAGGTCCAGCCCTGCGCGCTCGGCCTGCAGGGCTTCGCGGCGGCGATCAGCCTCCAGGATCTGCTTGTCCAGGTAATCCACGCGGGTGCGTTCAACCTCGCCCGAGCGCGTTGCCTCGGAAGTGTTGCGGTTGTGCGCTTCCCAACGCTGCTGCCAGTCGGCCAGCTTGGCCTCGGCCTCGCGCAGCGCTTCCTGGCGGATTTCATTGTCTTCCTGCAGCTGCTCCAACTGCGGTTCGGCGTTTTCGACCGACTCGCGCAGCACGATCAACTTCGCTTCGTCACCGCTGATGTGCTGGCCAAGTTCGGACAGCGCCTGCCGGGTTTCATCGCGCGCCTTGTGCAGGCGCTGCGCCAGTTCCCGCTGGTGGTGGATCTGCTGCTCAAGCCGGGCCAGGGTGCTGCCAACCTGGTAGACGTCGGCCTGCGCCTTGTTCAAATTCTCGGCCGCTTCTTCGCGACGCACGCGGCCGGTTTCAATGCGGGTTTCGGCATCACGCTGCTCGGCGATCAGCTGCTGCAACTTGGTTTCTTCGCGTGCCAGCGCTTCGCGCAGGCCGCTCAGGCGCCCGTCCAGGCCGCGGTATTCCAGCGCCTTCCACTCCGCGTCCTTGACCCGCCGTTCTTCCTGCAACGCTTGGTACTGCTCGGCCTGCCGCGCCTGCCGCTTGAGGTGTTCAAGCTGCTTGCCGATCTCCTCGCGCAGGTCGTTGAGCCGGTCCAGGTTTTCACGCGTGTGGCGGATGCGGGTTTCGGTTTCCTTGCGGCGCTCCTTGTACTTGGAGATGCCGGCGGCTTCTTCCAGGTACACACGCAGGTCTTCCGGGCGCGCCTCGATGATCTGGCTGATCATGCCCTGCTCGATGATCGAGTAGCTGCGCGGGCCAAGCCCGGTGCCGAGGAACAGATCGGTGATATCGCGGCGGCGGCACTTGGTGCCGTTCAAGTAATAGTTGCTGCTGCCGTCACGACTGACCGTGCGCTTGACCGAAATCTCGTTGAACGAGGCGTACTCGCCGGAGATGGTGTGATCGGCATTGTCGAAGATCAGCTCAACCGTGGCCTGCGATACCGGCTTGCGGCCGGCAGAGCCGGAGAAGATCACGTCGGTCAGCGAATCGCCACGCAGGCGGCTGGCCGAGCTTTCGCCCATGACCCAGCGCACCGCATCGATGATGTTGGACTTGCCACAGCCATTCGGACCGACGACGCCGGTCATATTGGTCGGCAGGTGCAACGTCGTAGGATCGACGAACGACTTGAAACCGGAGAGCTTGATCGTGGATAGACGCATGGAATCTGACTGTTGGCGGATACCGGCAGCTGCTGCCGACACCCGGAATGAGGTTCCGGAGGTTCTGTTCCCGAGCTCAAGTCATTGATATCCCGAAGAATTCAAAAGACAAAGCGCGGCACTGGCACCCGAGTATAGCGACACCCATGGCCGCCAGCGGTCACCAGCGGCCGGCCAAAAGAAACGGGCGCCTTGCGGCGCCCGTTCTTTACAGCCAGTCCGGCAGAATCAAGCGTCGGATTCGACGATGACCTTGACGGTGGCTTCCACGTCGGCGTGCAGCTTGACGATGACGTCGAACTCGCCAACGTTGCGGAAAGCGCCTTCGCCCAGGATCACTTCGCTCTTGTTCAGCTCCAGGCCGGCAGCGGTGAAGGCTTCAGCGATATCGCGCGGGCCAACCGAACCGTACAGCTTGCCTTCGGTCGAAGCGTGCGCAGCGATGGTGACGCTGGCGCCTTCGAACTTGGCAGCGCGGGCTTCAGCACCGTTGTGCGAGGCCTGGGCCTTGGCTTCGTACTCAGCACGCTTGGCTTCGAACTCGGCGATGTTGGTCGCGGTGGCCGGAACGGCCTTGCCCTGCGGCACGAGGAAGTTACGGCCGTAGCCCGGCTTCACATCAACCAGGTCGCCCAGGCCGCCGAGGTTGGTCACTTTCTGGATAAGAATCAGCTTCATGGTGTAGCTCCGTTATTCGTTAGCGGCGCCAATGGCACCGCAACGCTTGCTGTCCGAATAGGACGGGTTTGAGGCAGGAAACGAGTGAAGAGAAGTGAGAAACGAGGAAAGGCTAAGCGCCCTTCTCTCAGTTCTCACTTCTCGCGGCGCATGCGCCACCACTCACTTCCGCACTCAGACGTCGTGGTTGTCCGTGTACGGGATCAGGGCCAGGAAACGGGCGCGCTTGACGGCCGTTGCCAGCTGGCGCTGGTACTTGGACTTGGTGCCGGTGACGCGGCTCGGAACGATCTTGCCGTTCTCGGTCAGGTACTGGCGCAGGGTGTTGAGATCCTTGTAATCGATCTCTTTCACGCCTTCAGCGGTGAACTTGCAGAACTTACGACGGCGGAAGAACTTGGACATGAAAGTGCTCCTTATTCAGCAGAAGCGGCGTCTTCGCCGGCTTCGTCATTGGTGGAAGTGGCACCTTCTTCGTCGTCACGACGACGGCGCTCGCCACGCTCGGGCTTGTCACCCTTCTCGTCCTTGCTCTTCATGATCAGCGACTGCTCGGTGTCAGCCTCGTCACGCTTGATGACCAGGTTGCGCAGCACGGCGTCGTTGAAACGGAAGCTCTCGGTCAGTTCGTTCAGAACTGCCTGGTCGGCTTCGATGTTCAGCAGAACATAGTGGGCCTTGACCAGGTTCTGGATCGGGTAAGCCAGCTGACGACGGCCCCAATCTTCCAGACGGTGGATGGTGCCGTTGCCGGCTTCGACCAGCGCCTTGTAGCGCTCGATCATGGCGGGGACCTGTTCGCTCTGATCCGGGTGGACCAGGAACACGACTTCGTAATGACGACTCATGTTTTTATACCTTTCGGATATAGCCCTGACGGGCTGGACAGCCCCCCGCAGTGAACGCAGTGGGGCAAGGGCTCCTGCACGAAGCGCGCAGGAAGCCGGGCATTATCCACCGCAAAAGGGCCAGAAGCAAGCCAGACCCCCCTGCGTGCAACACAGCATCCGCAACTGGCCCGGCCTTCACACGGGGAATTGCTGCGACGCAACAGTACACTATGTAACCGCTTCCACGCCCCGCCGCCCGGACCCGACGTGAATTCAACCGCTTCATTGGCAGCCCTGCTGTCGCCACGCCAACGCACCTTGATCCTGCTCGCCCTCTCACTGGGTGGCTTCGCCATCGGCACCAGCGAGTTCGCCAGCATGGGCCTGATGCTGGAAATCAGCCGTGGCCTGGCCATCACCGAAGCCCAGGTCGGCCACCTGATCAGCGCCTACGCCATCGGCGTGGTGGTGGGCGCCCCCTTGCTGGCCTTTGCCGGCTCCAGCCTGCAGCGACGCACCCTGTTGTTATGGCTGATGGGCTTCTATGCCATCGGCAACCTGGCCAGCGCACTGGCGCCCGGCTACCACAGCATGCTGCTGGCCCGCTTCGTCGCCGGCCTGCCCCATGGCGCCTACTTTGGCGTGGCAATGCTGGTTGCCGCCTCGATCAGCCCGCCGGAACAGCGCGGCGCTGCGGTTTCCAAGGTATTGCTTGGCCTGTCGATCGCAATCCTGCTGGGCAACCCGCTGACCACCTGGCTGGGCCAGCAGTTCAACTGGCGCAGCGCCTTTGTGCTGGTGAGCCTGCTGGCACTGGCAACGGTGACGATGGTCGCGCGGCAGCTGCCAGCGGACCCGGACGAGGTCCGCACCTCGCCAATGCGCGAACTGCGCGCCTTCAACACCACCCAGGTCTGGCTGGCACTGGCGATCGGCGCGATCGGCTTTGCCGGCATGTTCTGCGTGTTCACCTATTTGGCCCCCACCCTGGTCAACGTTACCGGCATCAATGAGCGCTGGATGCCGGTGGCCGTTGGCCTGTTCGGCGTGGGCGCGATCATCGGCAACATCGCTGGCGGCAAGCTGGTGGACCGATTGCAGTTCCGCGCCGCCGGCGTATTGCTGGCATGGTCCATCGTGGTGCTGTTGCTGTTCCCGCTGGCCGCACACTCGGTCTGGACGGTGGTACCGGCGATCATTGCCGTTGGCACCATGGGCGCACTGGCCGTCGCCCTGCAGACCCGGCTGATGGATGCCGCCGGCGAGGCACAGACCCTGGCCGCCGCCTCCAACCACGCTGCCTTCAACACCGCCAATGCACTGGGCCCGTGGCTGGGCGGCATGGCGATTGGCGCCGGCTTTGGCCACGCTTCTACCGGTTATGTAGGCGCGGCGACCGCAGCCGTAGGCTTGTTGTTGTGGGGTATCGCGGTGATGTTGCAGCGCCGCCAGCACGCAGCCGGGCAATTGGCCGCCGACTGACCGGTAGTGCCGAGCCATGCTCGGCAGAGGCCTCATGCACAATCCCGCACATCGCCGGGAACGCTCCAGCCGAGCCCGCCAACTGACCGGTAGTGCCGAGCCATGCTCGGCAGAAGCCTTATGCACTACCTCGGACATCGCAGGTAACGCCGCAGCCGAGCATGGCTCGGCTCTACAGGGGCACTCGCCCCCGTGCTTCGCGGCTTACGCCGCTCCTACAGGCCCGCCGGCTTGCCTCAGCGGTGCATATCGTCGGTGGTGAAGCTCTCGCCGCAGCCGCATTCGGCCGCTGCGTTGGGATTTTTGAACGTAAAGGTCTCGCTCAGCCCCTGCTTGCCGTAGTCGATCTCGGTGCCATCCACCAGCGGCAGGCTTTGGGAATCCACGTAGATGCGTACGCCGTCCTGCTCGAACACGGTATCGCCCTCACGCTGATCCTTGGCCAGGTCGGTGATGTGGCCCCAGCCCGAGCAGCCGGTACGGGTCACGCCAAAACGCAGGCCCAACGCGCCCGGGGTGCTGCTGACAAAGCGCTGCACGCGGGAATGGGCGATGGGGGTCAGATGAACAGCCATGGTGGGGCGACTCCAGCAGAATTACGGTCCAATTATAGATGTGGGCGACCCGCCGGACTGCAAGCGTAGATAAATGCTCGCCTGCCCGGGCGTTGAGCCGCTAAAATCTCGCATTCACAGATCGAGTCGATCAACAGAGGATTCAAGTCATGACGGTGGTCAGCGTTGCACACGCCCTTGCCGGGAAGTTCCCGGAAGGCGGAGAAGTCACAGTCCGCGGGTGGGTCCGCACGGTGCGCGGCTCGGCTGGACTGGCCTTCGTCAATGTCAGCGATGGCTCGTGCTTTGCCCCGATCCAGGTCGTGGCCACCGACAAGCTGTCCAATTTCGACGAGGTCAAGAACCTGACCCCGAGCTGCTCGGTGATTGCCACCGGCACCCTGGTCAAGTCGCAGGGCAAGGGCCAGAGCTTCGAGATCCAGGCTGAGAAGCTCGAGGTGGTGGGCTGGGTCGAAGACCCGCTGACCTACCCGATCCAGCCCAAGCCGATGTCGCCGGAGTTCCTGCGCGAAGTGGCGCACCTGCGCCCGCGCACCAACCTGTTCGGCGCGGTTACCCGTATCCGCGATTGCCTGTCCAAGGCCGTGCACCGTTATTTCCACGAGAACGGTTTCTATTGGATCAGCACCCCGATCGTCACCACCTCCGATGCCGAAGGCGCCGGCCAGATGTTCCGCGTCTCGACGCTGGACATGGCCAATCTGCCGCGCACCGGCAATGGCGAGATCGATTTCAGCCGCGACTTCTTCGGCAAGGAAACCTTCCTGACCGTGTCCGGCCAGCTCAATGTCGAGGCCTACTGCCTGGCGCTGAGCAAGGTCTACACCTTTGGCCCGACCTTCCGCGCCGAGAACAGCCACACCACCCGCCACCTGGCCGAGTTCTGGATGGTGGAGCCGGAAATCGCCTTCGCCGACCTGGCCGAAGACGCACGCATAGCCGAGGAATTCCTGAAGTACCTGTTCCGTGCCGTGCTCGATGAGCGCGCCGACGACATGGCCTTCATCGCCGAGCGCGTGCAGAAAGACGCCATCACCCGTCTGGAATCCTTCGTCAACGCTCCGTTCGAGCGCATCGAGTACAGCGATGCGATCACCCTGCTGCAGAAATCCGGCAAGAAGTTCGACTACCCGGTCGAATGGGGCCTGGACCTGCAGACCGAGCACGAGCGCTGGTTGACCGAGGAACACGTCGGCCGCCCGGTGGTGGTGACCAACTACCCCGAGCACATCAAGGCCTTCTACATGCGCCTGAACGACGACGGCAAGACCGTTGCGGCGATGGACGTGCTGGCCCCGGGCATCGGCGAGATCATTGGCGGCAGCCAGCGCGAAGAGCGCCTGGATGTGCTGGACGCGCGCATGGCCCAGTTCGGCTTGGATCGGGAACACTACCAGTGGTACCGCGACTTCCGTCGCTACGGTTCGGTGCCGCATGCCGGTTTCGGCCTGGGCTTCGAGCGCCTGGTGGTCTATGTCTGCGGCCTGTCCAACATCCGCGACGCCATTCCGTACCCCCGTGCACCGGGTTCGGCGGAATTCTAAGCAACGGAAGAGAGGAGCAAGAAGTGAGGAACGAGAAAACAACAAAGTCGCACCGCGTGAGCGGCAAACGCTGTCCCTCGCTTCTCACTTCCATTGATTCACTTCTGCAACCATGACGCTCTTCTTCGCATTGTGTTTCGTAGGGGTGGCCATCGCCGGCCTCAGTGCCTTCCTGATTTTCTGGCCGTTGACGCTGGTACATATCCGCGACCGGCACCCGGCGCTGGCAGCCGAGTTCGGCGCCGGCGCCTTTCTCAAACCGGAAAGCCTGCGCTGGTTGTTGGGGCGCGGTTTTAGTGGCATCGCCGACCGCTCGCTGTCCGGCCTGGCCACGCCTGCACGCATCGCCTTGCTGGTGACGTTCGGCGGGCTGGGCATGGCACTGCTGTTGTGGCTTTTTTCGCAGGTAATGAAATGACTGATTTCGACAACATCCCCGACCAGTGGTGGCTGGCACAACTGGGCGGCACCTTGATCTGGGCGCGCCTGCGGGTCCGCGCAGGCGGCACCGCCGAAGTGCTGGACAGCGACGGCAACACGCTGAGCTATGACAGCGAAGACACCGCCCGCGCGCAGCTGTTCGACGCCGAGTTCGTCGCCTTTGACGGCCTGGACGAAGAAGACGCCCTGCACCGCGGCTTCTCGCTGCACGAAATAACGCCGCCGCAAGGCGACGATGAGGCGCTGCGCGAGCGCATGGTGCAGTTGCTCGGCACCAGGGTCTAACAGCTTCGTGTTCGCCCAGCGCGTCTTCGTGGAGAACGACCTGCTCTGGCTGGATCGCCTGCTGGCACGCGATCCGTTCGTGACCCTGTTGACCACCGGCAGCGATGGCCTGCCCGAACTGACCCGGCTGCCGGTGCTGTACCGGCGCCAAGGCGACCAGGTCGAACTGGTCGGCCATTGGGCTCGGGCCAATCCGCAGTCGCAGCATCGCGGCCGCGCCAAAGTACTGATTGACGGGCCACAGGGCTACGTGTCGGCAAGCTGGTATCCGGACAAGGAAAGCGCCGCGCGCGTCCCCACCTGGAATTACGCCGCCGCCGAGCTGGTCGGCGAACTGCAGGTGTTCGATGATGCGCCGGCATTGGCGCAGCTGCTGTCGGATACCAGCGCTCACTTCGAAGCCAGCGTTGGCCAGGAGTGGGTTTTTGACGCAAGCCTGGACGATCACGGCCCCTCACTGCGCGCCATCGTAGGCTTCCGCCTGCAGGTGCAGCAGATCCAGATCAAACTGAAACTGAGCCAGAACCACCCGCAGGCGAATCAGCTGGCGGTGATCGGAGCCTTGCAGGCCCTGGACACGCCCGACGCCCTTGAACTGGCGCAGTGGATGCAGCTGTATCGCAATGAGCACGGCGACCAGCACGATGACTGAGCCGCGCCCCGTTTCCCGCGACGTTGCCATGCACGCGCTTGGCAACGCCCTCACCCTCCAGATCGCAAGGGAAGCTTCACCATGAAAGACATCCACAACCTGCTGCAGAAGAACCGCGAGTGGGCGGACCGGATCGAAAAGGAAGATCCGGAATTCTTCCACCAGCTGGCCAAGCAGCAGAACCCGGAGTACCTGTGGATCGGCTGTTCCGATTCCCGTGTACCCGCCAACCAGATCATCGGCATGGCACCGGGCGAAATCTTCGTCCATCGCAACATCGCCAACGTGGTGGTGCACACCGACCTGAACTGCCTGAGCGTCATCCAGTACGCGGTGGACCAGCTCAAGATCAAGCACATCCTGATCGTCGGCCACTACGGCTGCGGCGGCGTGCATGCGGCACTGAACCACGTGCGCGTAGGCCTGGCCGACAACTGGCTGCGCCATGTCGGAGACGTGGCACAGAAGCACGACGACATCCTCTCGCAGATCGACGACCCCGACCTGCGCCACGCGCGCCTGTGCGAATTGAACGTGATCGAGCAGGTGGTCAACGCCTGCCGCTCGACCATCGTCCAGGACGCCTGGGCCCGCGGCCAGAAGCTGATGGTGCACGGCTGGGTCTACAGCCTGCGCGACGGCCGCGTCAGCGAGATGGGTATTGATGTGGGCGCACCGGAAGAGCTGCAGCCTGCGTATGAGAAGGCGTTGTCCTTTGTGCCGCGGAAGGGCAAAAGGCACTGAGCTTGAAAGCCCCTGCCGAAGCCAGCTTCCCCAATCCCGGCCGAAGCTAGGCTTCCTCCCCTCTCCCGCTTGCTGGAGAGGGGCTGGGGGTGAGGGCCTACCGCCCCAGCCAAGTCAAAACCCTGCCCTCATCCGCCCTTCGGGCACCTTCTCCCGCCAGCGGGAGAAGGGACAAGGCAAAAGCTGAAGCTAAGGCAAAAGCCCAAGCAAAAGCCCAAGCCCGAGCCCGAGCCCGAGCCCGAGCAAAAGCCGAAGCCAAAGCCAAAGCCAAGCAAGAGCAGACGCAACCTCAAGCGCAACAGCAACTACAACAACAACTGCAAGCGCAACAGCCACACCCCACCCAACACCCAGCAACACCCCAGCCCCGTTACCCAACAGGCCCCACATGCTCCCTCTACCCCTGAACCTGCTCGGCTGGATCGAAGAACACCGCCATCTCCTGAAGCCGCCGGTCGGCAACAAGATGATCGAGAACGGCGACTTCATCGTGATGGTGGTTGCTGGCCCCAACAGCCGCAACGACTATCACTGGGACGAAGGCCCGGAATGGTTCTACCAGCTCGAAGGCGAAATGGTGCTGCGCGTGCAGGAAGATGGGGCCGTGCGTGACATTCCAATCCGGGCCGGGGAGATCTTCCTGCTGCCGCCGCGGGTGCCGCATTCGCCGCAGCGCATGCCCGGCTCGATCGGCCTGGTCGTCGAGCGCAAGCGCCTGGACCATGAGCTCGATGGCTTCATGTGGTTCTGCCAGCAGTGCAACCACAAAATCTACGAAGAGTTCTTCCACCTGAAGAACATCGAAACCGACCTACCCAAGGTGTTCGACCGTTTCCATACCTCGCTGGCACACCGTACCTGCCAACATTGCGGTGCTGTACACCCGCTGCCCCAACCGGCAACGCCGGAGGTCTGAGCGGCCGGGCGCGGTTACACTGCGGGTACATCCTCGACGTGTCCGCACCGATGAACGAAACGCTGTCACCTGCCCATGCCACCGCGCTTGATGCCGCCGATCCAATACGCCATCTGCGCAGCCAGTTCCTGATCCCTCAGCATCAGGGTAGCGATCAGACTTACTTCGTTGGCAACTCGCTGGGCCTGCAGCCACGCGGTGCGCAGGCCATGGTGCAGGAAGTGATGGATCAATGGGCGCGCATCGCGGTGGAAGGCCACTTCACTGGCCCGACGCAGTGGTTGAGCTATCACCGCCTGGTCCGCGATTCGCTGGCCGGCGTGGTCGGTGCGCTGCCGCACGAAGTGGTCGCCATGAACACACTGAGCGTGAACCTGCACCTGATGATGGTCAGCTTCTATCGCCCGACCAGCGAACGCCCGGCGATCCTGATGGAAGCCGGCGCCTTCCCCACCGATCGCCATGCGGTGGAAGCGCAGATCCGCTTCCACGGCTTCAACCCGGCCACCGACCTGATCGAAGTGCAGCCGGACGAAGCCAACGGCACCATTTCGATGCAGGCCATCGAACGCGCCATCAGCGAGCACGGCAAGCGCGTGGCCCTGGTACTGTGGCCGGGCGTGCAGTACCGCAGCGGCCAGGTATTCGACCTGGACGCCATCACCCGCCTGGCCCGCGCACAGGGCGCCAACGTAGGTTTCGATCTCGCCCACTCGGTCGGCAACGTGCCGTTGAACCTGCATGACATCGCCCCGGATTTCGCGGTGTGGTGCCACTACAAATACCTCAATGCCGGTCCCGGTGCGGTCGCCGGCGCCTTCGTGCACGAGCGCCATTCCCGCGACAGCACGCTGCCGCGCTTTGCCGGCTGGTGGGGCCATGAGCAGGCTACCCGCTTCCAGATGGCCCCGGAGTTCGTGCCGGAACTGGGCGCCGAAGGCTGGCAGCTGAGCAATCCGCCGGTGCTCGGGCTGGCTCCGTTGCGTGCATCACTGGCGCTGTACGACGAAGCCGGCATGGACGCGCTGCGCACGAAGTCATTGAAGATCACCGGCTATCTGGAAACCATGGTGCGTGCGCGCCTGGATCATGTGCTGCAGATCATCACCCCGTCCGATCCCGAACGCCGTGGCTGCCAGCTTTCGCTGCGCGTGGCCGGTGGTCGCGCGCAGGGCCGTTCGCTGTTCGAGTACCTGCAATCGGTGGGCGTGCTCGGCGACTGGCGCGAGCCCGACGTGATCCGCATCTCGCCCACGCCGATGTACAACCGCTACAGCGATGTCTACCGCTTCGTCGATGAAGTGGAAACCTGGGCTGGCGTCTGACCAACGGAATCCTGTGACTTGAATACCCCCACCCCACGCAGCCTCACCCTGATCGGCGCCGGCCTGGCCGGCTCCCTGCTCGCCATCCTGCTGTCACGGCAGGGCTGGAAGATCACCGTTTACGAACGCCGCGGCGATCCGCGCATTGCCGATTACGAGTCCGGCCGCTCGATCAATCTGGCATTGGCCGAACGCGGCCGCAACGCCCTGCGCCAGGCCGGTGTCGAAGACGAGGTGATGGCCAAGGCCGTCATGATGCGCGGACGCATGGTGCATCCACGCGAAGGGGCGCCTGATCTACAGCGCTATGGCCGCGATGACAGTGAAGTGATCTGGTCGGTGCACCGCAAGGATCTCAACACCACGCTGCTGCAATTGGCCGAGCAGGCGGGTGCGAAGATCCATTTCCATCGCCGCCTCCACACCGTGGACTTCGATGCCGGCTACGCCCGTTTCATCGACGACCGCGATGACCAGCCACACGATATCCATTTCAACACGCCGCTGATCGGTGCCGATGGTGCCGGCTCGGCGCTGCGTGCAGCAATGAGCCGCAAGCGCCCGCTCGGCGAGCGCACGGAGTTCCTCGACCATTCCTACAAGGAACTCGAGATTCCGCCAGCTGCCGACGGCAGCTTCCAGATCGAAGCAAATGCGCTGCACATCTGGCCGCGTGGCAATTACATGTGCATCGCCCTGCCCAATGACGAAGGCACGTTCACCGTGACTTTGTTCCTGCCGAATGAAGGTGAGCCCAGCTTCGCCACGGTACGCAACGGCGCCGAAGCGGAAGCATTGTTCCGGCGCGACTTCGCCGATACCTTGCCGCTGATTCCCGACCTGCGCGCGGATTGGGACCAGCACCCGCCCGGCTTGCTGGGCACGCTGTACCTGGACCGCTGGCACCAGTGCGGCAAGGCCGTCCTGATCGGCGACGCCGCACACGCGATGGTGCCCTTCCACGGCCAGGGCATGAACTGCGCCTTCGAGGACTGCGTGGTACTGGCCCGCTGCCTGGCCGACAACGCCACCACCGAACAGGCCTTTGCCGCGTTTGAAGCCGAACGCAAACCCAATGCCGCGGCCATCCAGCAGATGGCCTTGGACAACTACCTGGAGATGCGCGACCGCGTCGCCGACCCGGCCTATCTGTTGCAGCGCGAGCTGGAACAGGAGCTGCAGGCGCGCTGGCCGACCCGCTTCGTGCCGCATTACACGATGGTGACCTTCCTGCACACGCCCTATGCAGTAGCGCTGCACCGCACCCGCCTGCAGCAGACCATCCTGGCCAACGCCACCGCCGGCCTTGATTCGCTGGATGGCATCGATTGGGCGGCACTGGAACAGATCGTCCATGCACAGCTGCCGGTACTGGAAGGAGCCCACTGATGGCCGAGAGTTTTCTGTTCTACGACCTGGAAACCTTTGGCCAGGATCCACGCCGCACCCGCATTGCCCAGTTCGCCGCCGTGCGTACCGACGCCGAGCTGAAGGTCATCGAGGAACCGGTCAGTTTCTACGTCAAACCCGCTGACGACCTACTGCCCTCGCCCATCGCGACGCTGATCACCGGCATCACCCCGCAGCACGCCTTGGCCGAGGGCGTCAGTGAGGCCGAGGCCTTTGCCCGCATCAACGAGATGATGAGCAAGCCCAAGACCTGCACGCTGGGCTACAACACGCTGCGCTTCGACGATGAGTTCGTGCGCTACGGCCTGTTCCGCAATTTCCACGATCCGTACGAACGCGAGTGGCGCAGCGGCAACTCGCGCTGGGATCTGCTCGACATGCTGCGCCTGGTGCACGCCCTGCGCCCGGACGGCATCAACTGGCCCAAGCGCGAAGATGGCGCCACCTCGTTCAAGCTTGAACACCTGGCGCTGGCCAACGACGTGCGCGAAGGTGATGCGCACGAGGCCTTGTCAGACGTCTACGCCACCATCGGCATGGCGCGGCGCTTCCGTCAGGCGCAACCGCGCATGTGGGAATACGCGCTGCGCCTGCGCGACAAACGCTACGTCAGCAGCCTGCTCGACGTGGTGGCGATGACACCGGTGCTGCACATTTCGATGCGCTACCCGGCCAGCCGCCTGTGCGCCGCACCGGTATTGCCGCTGGCGCGCCACCCGCACATCAACAACCGGGTCATCGTGTTTGATCTTGAGGGCGACATCGAGCCCTTGCTTGAGTTGTCGGTCGAAGAGATCACCGCGCGCCTGTATACCCGCGCCGCCGATCTGCCCGAAGGCCAGCAGCGGATTCCGTTGAAAGAAGTGCATCTCAACAAGGTGCCGGCGCTGGTCGCATGGAACCACCTGCGCGATGCCGATTTCGAACGCCTGCAGATCGACCCTGCAGCCATTGAAGCCAAGGCCGAGAAACTGCGCGAACTCGGCCCGCAACTGGCCGAGAAGGCGCGCCAGGTGTTCGCCCGCGAGCGCGTCAACGATGGCCCCATCGATGCCGATGCCTCGCTCTACGACGGCTTCCTCGCCGAGGGCGACAAGGGCCTGCTCAGCAAGGTGCGCACCGCGCCGCCGGAGGCACTGGCAGAACTGGAAGGGCGCTTCCGCGATCCGCGCCTGCCCGAACTGCTGTTCCGCTACCGTGCCCGCAACTACCCGCAGACGCTGGACGCGACCGCACGCTCACGCTGGGATGCGTATCGTCAGCAGCGTTTCAGCACACCTGGCCTGGCCGAACAGACCTTACCGGAACATGTCGCGCAGATCGCCGCGCTGCGCGAGGAACACAAGGACAACCCGGCATCCCTGGCCCTGCTCGATGCCCTGGACCAGTGGCACCACACCCTGCAGGACACACCATGACCCAGTATTTCAGCGACGCCAGCTTCAAGTTCCTGCGCGGGCTGGCCCGCCACAACGACAAGACCTGGTTTGCCGAGCACAAGCAGCAGTACGAAGACCACGTGCGGCAACCGTTCCTGCGCCTGATCACCGACCTGCAGCCGGACCTGAGCCAGGTCAGCACGCATTTCCAGGCCGACCCGCGCACCGTTGGCGGCTCGCTGTTCCGCATCTACCGCGACTCGCGCTTTTCCCACGACAAAGCCCCGTACAAGACCTGGCAAGGCGCGCGGCTGTTCCACGAACGCCGCAAGCAGGTGCCGGCGCCGTCGTATTACATCCATCTGGCGCCGGGCGAGAGCTTTGTCGGCGCCGGCATCTGGCACCCGGAGCCGGACGTGCAGCGTCGCCTGCGCCAGTTCATCCTCGACAACCCCGGCAGCTGGAAGGCCGCCGCGCATGCGCCGGCCACGCGCAAGCGCTACGAGTTCGAGAGCAGCGAGAAGCTGGTGCGGCCGCCGCGCGGTTTCCCCGCCGATTTCGAGTTCATCGACGACCTCAAGCACCGCAACTGGGTGCTGTGGCGCTCGCTCGATGACGAGATGATGACCGGCCCGCGCCTGCGCCAGACCCTGGCCAAGGACCTGGCCGCACTCGGCCCGTTCGTCGACTACCTGTGCGCTGCGCTGGATCTGGAATTCTGATTAGCATCGGCTTCACGCAAACCAACAAGGTTTGCGGCACGCTTGGCGGCAACCTCCGACAGGACGCCGCCATGACCAGCATCCACCTTCAAGTCTGGATCGATGCCCCGCTGGCAACCGTCCATGCCGGGTTGGCCAATGCCGAAGGACTGGGGCAATGGTGGATACCGCACCAGCAGTCGGTCATCGATGGCGACATGGTGCTCAGCCACAACCCCGGCTCCGGCCATGGCGTGGTGGCCATGAAGATCCTCGAGAGCAGCCCCAGCGGCTGCGTGCGCTGGGAAGTCATCAGCAGGCACCCACCGCAGAGCCCGGCCTCGGCCTGGACCGGCACCGAGATCCGCTTCGACCTGTCGCGCCGGGCAAGCCCCGGCAGCTGGCGCGGCCTGCCACATGAAGGCGAGCCGATGACCGTGCTGGAGTTTCATCATCTGGGCTGGGATGGCGACAGTGAGTACCTGGGTTTCTGCAGCCAGGCCTGGGCCGAGACCCTGGTCATGCTGCGCCGCTGGGCTGAAGCACGCAGCTCCGCGCACCCCTGATATCAAGGACAGCAACGCAATGAAGAAATGGATACTCGCCGCCGTCATCACCGTCGCGGTATTGCTGGCCGCCTATGTGGTCGGCGGCCCGTACCTGGCCATCCGTGGCATCAGCCAGGCCATTGAACAGCGCGACACCGGCAAGCTGGCGCGCCATGTCGACTTCGCCGCCGTACGCGTCAACATGAAGGCCCAGCTCAACGACTACGTTGTGCGCAAGGCCGGCGCGGACATGCAGTCCAGCCTGTTCGGCCAGGTAGCGCTGGGCGTGGCCGGCAACCTGGCCGGTGCTGGCGTCGACACCTTTGTCACCCCGTTGGGCATCGCTGCCATCCTGCAGGGCGACAGCCTGTGGAAGCGCGCCATCGGTGACACCGTCGGTGGCGATACCTGGGCGCCACCCTCGCCGGCCAAGCCGTTGGCCAATACCACCGGCCACTACGAATCGCTGTCGCGCTTCACCGCCACCACCCATCTGGAAGACGGCCGCGAAGTGGTATTCGTACTGAGCCGCCAAGGGCTGCGCTGGCGGCTGACCAACATCCTGCTGCCACTGGGACAGGCGCCGGGTTGACCGGCGCCTGCCGGATCAGGCAATCAGCCGTTCCGGTGCTTCGACCTCGCTGTCAGCTAGGAAGGCCTCAAGCGAATCATCCATCGCCTGCATCCACGGCGTGTGATGCAACGGCGCCAAGGTGCCGGTCAACACCGAACGGTAGCTGTAATTGCGATAGCCGAGGATGTCGTCCTTCTTGTCGTGCTTCCACTGCTTGAACAGCGTGGCCACAGCCTCGACGTTGAAGTCCGGATAGTCGGTGGCGTCGAGCAGGTCGCGCACGTATTCGGTCTGGAAATCGATGTCCTGTTCGGCCGAGGTCGTTGCTTCCTCGCGTGCCAGCCAGGCTTCGCTGTCAGCCCGCATCGCATCGCCTGAAGGCAGGGCGATCTTGCCAAGAATCACATCACGCGCGTACCAGGCCTGCGCATCGAACATGTTGAAGGTGTAGTACTGGTCCTGCATGCCCAGGTAGATCAGCTTCGGGTTGTCGATCCAGAACACACCCTTGTACAGATCGCCGGGGTACAGGCGGTTGCGGGTGCGCAGCGTCAATGCATCCGGCAGGAACGGGAAGTGATGCTGGTAGCCGGTGCACAGCACGATCGCATCCACCTGCTTTGAACTGCCATCGATGAAGTGCGCGGTGGTGCCTTCCACACGCTGCAGCAGGGGCTTTTCCTCGAATGCTGCGGGCCAGTCATAGCCGGTGGGTGCGCTGCGGTAGCTGAAGGTTACCGACCTGGCGCCGTACTTGTAGCACTGCGTGCCGATATCCTCGGCCGAGTAGCTGGCACCGACCAGCAGCAGGTCCTTGTCGGCGAACTCGCAGGCATCGCGGAAATCATGCGCATGCAGCACACGGCCCGGGAAACGATCCACGCCTTCGAAGAAGGGCGCGTTCGGCGTAGAAAAATGGCCGGTGGCGACAATCACCCGATCAAACTCTTCGCTGACCAGCTCGTCCTTTTTAAGGTCACGTACGGTGACGGTGAAACGCTGGGTTTCTTCCGAATAGTCGACCCATTGCACTGCCATGTTGAAGCGGATCTGGTCGCGCACACCGCTCTTTTCGATGCGGCCCATGATGTAGTCGCGCAACACGGCACGCGGCGGATAGGAGGCGATCGGGCGGCCAAAATGCTCTTCAAAACTATAGTCGGCAAACTCCAGCGCTTCCTTCGGTCCGTTCGACCAGAGGTAGCGGTACATGCTGCCATGCACCGGTTCGCCGTAAGCATCCAGCCCGGTACGCCATGTGTAGTTCCACATCCCGCCGAGATCGGATTGCTTTTCGAAGCAGACGATCTCTGGCACTTCAGCTCCACCACGGCGGGCGGACTCAAAGGCACGAAGTTGCGCCAGGCCACTGGGGCCGGCTCCAAGAATGGCGATACGCATGGTCATACGGGTTGTTTCTCCTGTGTAGCTGCCAACGCGCGGACGCGACGGCACTGCGCAAGGGCGCGTGATGCACCGTGCAGGAGAGACAATGCGTCCAGTCCCGCGCGGCGCGCGAAACACCCGGCCGCCACGCAGGGCAGCGTTGAAGGGAATGGCAGGTACGTGACGCTACCGGTCGGGGACGGGCCCCGCCCCTGGATCACCGGGTGGGTGCAGTGCGGGAGGGATCTGCTGCATTCGTGCAGATCAGGGCGCGGCAGGATTGCCGCTGGTTCAGGTAGGAACCCGCGAAAGCGTCTTCATCCTAGCATGCGCTGGATGCATGGCTGCAAGCCTGCTGGCTTTTGTAGGAGCGGCGTCAGCCGCGAAGCTGGCGAAAGGACCAGATACATGTTGTCTGCAATTGCAGACAACGCCCGCCGGAAATATCGGTGGTTTCGCGGCTGACGCCGCTCCTACAAAAGGCAGGTTGGATCAATCCGGATTCGCCACACCATGCGGCACATGCCCGGCAGCTACGTGCTGACGCGCGCTGTCGATGTTGTGCTGTGAGTCGTCAAAGAAAATATCGGCACCGAAGGCTTCCAGGAACGGGCCTTTGTGGCGGCCGCCGAGGAACAAGGCTTCGTCAAGACGCACGCCCCACTCGCGCAGCGTGCGGATCACGCGCTCATGCGCGGGCGCCGAACGTGCCGTCACCAGCGCGGTGCGGATCGGTGCGGCTTCGCCGGCCGGGAACGCTGCCTGCAAGGCATGCAGTGCTGACAGGAAGTTGCGGAATGGACCACCGCTGAGTGGCTCATGCGCGCGCTCACGCTCATGCCGACCAAAAGCCTCGACGCCCTGCTCGCGCGAGATACGCTCGCTTTCGTCCCCGAAAATCACCGCATCACCGTCGAAGGCAATGCGCAGCTGGGTTTTTGAACGACCGGTGTCGGTGGCGGCTGCCGATGCCGCAGCAACTTCCTGCGCGCTCTGCGGCAGGATGGTGGCGGCAGCGATGCCGTTTACCAGGGCGCGCCGCACCGAATCAGGATTGGCCGACAGGAACAGGTCCGTGCCAAACGGTTTGACGTATGGCCAGGTCGGCTCGCCGGCGGTGAAGGTAGCGCGCACGATATCCAACTTGTAATGCTGGATGGAATTGAAGATACGCAGGCCGGTGTCGGCCGAGTTGCGCGACAACAGGATCACTTCCACACGCGGGGTTTCCACCGGCGCCCCATCATTGAGCGCCAGCAGCTTGCGCACTACCGGAAAGGCGACACCGGGCTTGAGCACATCGTCTTCGTGCGCCCGCTGGTAGGCGGCATAAGCCTCCAGACCTTCGCGTTCGAACAAGGCATGGCCTTCTTCAAGATCGAACAATGCGCGCGAAGTAACCGCGACGGTGAGAAGCCGGGGAGTGTTGTCACCCATGGACGATGAACCCAATGCGATCAAGGAACGGGGCCCAGTCTACCTGCAAGCGCCGCCACCGCACCCAAACGGCGCATTGCCGAGCGCACCGGCCTGCCCTCACACCATGAACTGCTCACTGAGGATGCGCTCTTCGAGGTTGTGTTCGGGGTCGAACAGCAGGGTCACCTGACGCTCCCGCGACTCGCGGATGGTCACTTCCACCACGTCGCGGGTTTCGTGTGAATCGGCGGTGACACTGACCGGGCGCTTGTAGGGATCGAGCACGCGGAAGCGCACTTCGGTCTCAGCCTTGAGGATGGCCCCCCGCCAGCGGCGCGGACGGTAAGGCGCCAAGGGCGTCAGGGCGATGGTATTGGAGCCCAGCGGCAGGATCGGGCCGTGCGCAGAGTAGTTGTACGCCGTGCTGCCGGCAGGAGTGGACACCAGCACGCCGTCGCAGATCAGCTCTTCCACGCGCTGCTGGCCATTGAGATCGATGCCGATATGCGCAGCCTGGCGGGTCTGCCGCAGCATCGACACATCGTTGTAGGCCAGCGAGCCGGTGGTGGTACCCGACTCGGTCAGCGCGATCATTTCCAGCGGGCGCAGGTGCGCCGGTTCGGCCAGAGCCAGGCGTTGGATCAGGTCGTCTTCGCGATGATGGTTCATCAGGAAGCCGACGGTGCCCAGTTTCATGCCGAATACCGGCTTGCCTTTGCTGCCATGGCGATGCAGGGTCTGCAGCATGAAGCCATCACCACCCAGAGGGCAGATCACGTCGGCCTCGTCTGGGTCATGGTCGCCATAACGGGCAGCCAAGGCGACACGGGCCTGCTGGGCGGACTCGACGGCACTGGCAAGGAATGCGATTCGGGGGGACACGGTAGCGTCTTCGGTTCGGCCTGGAGGGCGAGGATAACCTGCTGGTGGTAAAGCGACAGCCCCCTCTTCTCTCAACCCCTCTTCCGAAAAGGGAGAGGGGCTTGTAGTGCCGAGCCATGCTCGGCAGAAGCGTTTGCGGTAAAGCCTCAAAAGCTCCCCTCACCCCAACCCCTCTCCCGCAAGCGGGAGAGGGGCTTGTAGTGCCGAGCCATGCTCGGCAGAAGCTTTCCCGGCAGTGCCTAAAAG
>NZ_JBDJMY010000026.1:0-57387 GCF_039674165.1 Stenotrophomonas terrae | reverse complement strand
CCCCTTCGGGGCGCGAGCACACCTTTCTTTGCTTGTGCAAAGAAAGGTGGCCCAAAGAAAGCACACCCTGCCTCCGCGCCCACGCCGCTGCGCGCCGCGGGTCCACTCCGCCGCCGGGATTTTTCGGCGAGACGTCCCTGTCTCGTCGAAAAACGACGTGCATCCATGCACGCCGCCCCTGCGGGGTCTTGTCCGTCGGCTCCGTCGCTGCGGAAGGGGACCCGGTGGAGCAAAAGCTGGAACAACGGCAACGGCAACGGCAACGGCAACAGCAACGGCAGGAGCAAAAACTACCCCTCCCCAACCCTCCCCTGCGCTGCGCGCAAGGGAGGGGGCTAGAGCAGGAGCAGATGCTGAAGGCTGGGCAGCTCCCCAAAACAAAACAGCGCCGGGCATTGCCGGCGCTGTTTCAGTTCGCCCCGCATGCGCGACCACGGCGGCGGCAACCGGGGAGAGAACGGTTGCCGCCTGCGTGATCACGGCTTGATCATCTCCAGCCCGCGTACCTCGATGATGCCCAGGCCCGGCGCGTCGGTGATGCTGATCTCCGATTCGTTGAAGATCACCCCGCCTACCACCGGATTGAACTGGCTCAACGAGGGGCCATCCAGATCCACCTTGCTGATCGCGCCCGACTTGGCCACGCCCAGGTGTACCGCCGCCGCCACACTGATGCTGGATTCCAGCATGCAGCCGATCATGCACGGCACGCCGTACAACGAGGCGATATCAGCGATCTTGATGGCATTGGAAATGCCGCCGGTCTTCATCAGCTTGATGTTGATGATGTCGGCTGCACCCTGTTGGATCAGGTCAAACACCTGGTGCGGGCTGAACACGCTTTCATCGGCCATCACCGGTGTGTTGACGCGCTCGGTGACGTACTTCATGCCGGCGATGTCCGCCGCCTTCACCGGCTGCTCCAGCAGCTCCAGTACCACGCCGGCGTTTTCCAGCACGCTCATCGCATACACCGCCTGCTTGGCGGTCCAGCCCTGGTTCGCGTCCAGGCGCAACAATGCACGGCCTTCGACGGCGGCGTGGATGGCCTTGACCCGCTCGATGTCCAGGCCGATGTCCTTGCCCACCTTGATCTTCAGCGACTCGAAGCCACGGTCCAGTGCGGACAGCGAATCGGCCACCATCTTGTCGATGTAATCCACGCTGATGGTGATGTCGGTGGTGATCACCGGATCGCCGCCGCCCAGCATCTGGTACAGCGGTGCCCCGTGCAGCTGTGCCCACAGATCGTAGATGGCGATTTCCACCGCCGCCTTGGCGCTGGTGTTGCGCTCAAGCGAGGTCTGGATCAAGCCGCAGATGCGGTTGAGGTTGCTGATGTCCTCGCCGATCAGGCGCGGCTTGATGAAGCTGTTGATGGCTTCGATGATCGAGCCGTGCGTATCGCCGGTGATCACCGCCGTGGCCGGGGCCTCGCCGTAACCGGTGTTGCCGCTGTCGGTGCGTACCATCACCACGATGTCTTCCACCGTTTCCACGGTGCGCAACGCGGTCTTGAACGGGGTTTTCAACGGCACGCGGAGCATGCCCAATTCGATATCGGTGATCTTCATTTGGTGTCTTGCAGGCGGATGCGCTGGATGTTGGTCATGCGGTCGATGTAGCTGGCGGTGTCGCTGGCCATCATCGGCTGCAGCGGGGTCATCGATACGCCGTTGAGGCTGGCATGCACTCGCTTGCCGCTGGCGTCGAACCAGCTGCCACCGGAAGTATCGTGGATAACCCAGGTCATGCCATTGACCTGACCGAGCATCATCATCACGTGGCCGGGGATGTAGATCAGGTCGCCGACCTGCAGCTTGGCGATGGCGTCATTGCGCTTGGCCTTGCTGTCCTTGTCGGTGAACGCCACGCGGTTCAAGGCCGGGCTGATTGCCTGCGCGCTGGTATTGCGCGGCAGCAGTACGCCGAAGCTGCGGTAGATCTCCGAGACGAAGCCGCTGCAATCGCGGGTGTCGTAGGAATGGCCCCAGCCATAGCGCTCGCCGAGGAACTTGAAGGCCTGGGTGATCAGGTTGGCCTGGGTCAGCGGCAGGTAGTCGCTGGCCGATTCCTGCGAACGCGGCAGCAGCGCCGGCACCAACGCCAGGCTGCCATCGTCGTTGCGCACCGGCAGCTGGATCACATGGCCGGCGTGGGCCTGCTGGCCATTGACCGGATCCATCACCGGCCAATCAGCCAGTACCGGCACGCGCACGCCCATTTCCAGCTGCAGGTCGGAGACGCGCGGTTCTTCCGGCGTATGCGCGGTGAAAGCCTTGCCGGCGGTGATTACCCGGTACGGCCCCTTGGCGCCGTAGCCGAACACCTGCTCGGCGCTGCCGACGCCGACGAAGCGCTTCTCCATCCACGCTGCATAGCGCTCGCTGGCAACGAATACCCACTTGCCGTCGGCGCTTTCATGCAGCACCGCCACCGCGTCGCCGGGAAACAGCGCCGACTCCTGGAAGCGGTCAATATCGGTATCGCCCTGGCTGCTGAACACGCGCAGCTCGGTGGGGAAGGCGCGCAGCGCGGCGCGGTGCACGACCAGCCCGTATTGGATCGGGCGGCTGGCCGGAACCGCGTCCAGACCGAGGTTGGCGGTAACCGCCTGCAACTGGGCGGCGCCGACCTCGCGACCCTTGACGTCATACAGGGTGCGGCTGGGCGCGCGCGAAATCTTGCCGATCTGCTCGCGCACCCATACTTGTGGCAGTAGCGCCGGCAGCGTGTGCAGGTCGATGATGGAGGCATCGAGCTGGCGCATGTGCGCGTTCTGCGCGTCGATTGCGGCCCGGTCCAGGATCACCGCATCGGCGTTGGGCAGCGCGGCGATCCACGGTTGCGGCGCCAGCAGGTCCGGTTGCAGGCCGATGATGCCGGCATAGCCGGGCACCGGAGTGGCCGCAGGTGGCGGCGACAAGGCGAAAACCGGCCCGGCGCACAGCGCTGTGGCAAGGATCAAGGCCCGCGCAAGCGGGGCGAGACGTCGGCGCTGCGACAGCGGCGGCAAAGCAGGCATTGAGAGTTCCCCTCGTTGATGCTCTGGAATATTTATTCCTTTCTCCGACGAAAGCAAGAATAAATTATTGACCGTGTACCGGGTGCGTGTTAAACAGCGTTAACCACCCCGCACGTGGAAGTGTTGCCGTGGCATCAAACGCCGATTCTGCCCGCTTTGCCCGCGTACCGTTCGCCCGCAAGGTCCTCGCCACTGCCTTGTGCATGGGCATGGCCTGTACCGTCCATGCCGCCGAGGCGCCCGCCAAGCCATTGCCCGAGCTTGCGGCACGCGTGGACCGTGGCGATTTTGCCGGAGCCCAGGCTGAGATCGACAAGGCCTTGGCTGCACCTGGCGTGGACGCCGATACCCGCGCGTCCTACCTGTTCCAGCGCGAACGCATGCGCCGCATCCGTCTGGATTTCACCCTCGACGAAGCCCAGGCCAAGGCTGCCGTACGCAAATCGGTGCCGGACCTGCGCGATGAAGAGTTCGCCGCCTGGGATGCCGCCGGGCTGATCGAGCACCTGGACATCGATGGTCAGCGTCGCTGGTTCAAGCGCGCGCCAAATAATCTATTCCTGTTCAGTGCCGAGGCGTCCAACCGCCGGCCGCTGGACAAGCGTGTTTCCCGCCCCGGCCCGTACGAGCGGCTGGGCAAGCACCATGTCGAGGTGATCAAGGCCTCGGAGCAGAGCGGCCAGACCAGCATTACTCCGCGTCGGGTGCGCGTGACCCAATCGATCAAGGTCGAAGCCGACGCGGTACCTGCCGGGCAGACCGTGCGCGCATGGCTGCCGTATCCGCGGTCCATCCCCGGCCAGCAGGAGAACATCCAATGGCTGGCCAGCGTGCCGCAGGGCGCGCAGGTCGCGCCGGAAGACACGCTGCAACGCACCGCCTATCTGGAACGCAAGGCCGTTGCCGGCACGCCGACCGAGTTTTCGGTCAGCTATGAGCTGACGATCTCCGCGCGTCGTTTCATCATCGACCCGGACAAGGTACTGCCAACGCCGCGAGACCCGGCGCTTGCGCCCTACCTGGCCGAACGCGCACCGCATGTGGTGTTCACTCCGGCCATGCGTGAGTTCTCGCGCAAGGCGGTGGGCAATGAAACCAATCCGTATCGTGTGGCCAAGAAGTTGTTCGACGCGGTGGATGCGATTCCCTGGGGCGGCGCCCGCGAATACTCGACGATCAGCAATATTTCCGACTACGCGCTGCACGCCGGTCACGCCGATTGCGGCCAGCAGACCTTGCTGCTGATCTCGCTGCTGCGCATGAACGGCATTCCGGCGCGCTGGCAGTCGGGTATGGTCTATTCGGACAACGAGGTCGGCTACAACAATCTGCACGATTGGGGCGCGCTCTATCTTGCGCCCTACGGCTGGGTGCCGATGGATGTAAGCACCGGCGCACTGAACAGCGAGCTTCCGGCGCAGCGCAATTTCTATTTCGGCGGGCTGGATGCCTACCGCATCGCGTTCAACGATGACTACTCACGCGCGTTCGTGCCTGCCAAGCAGCACTTCCGTTCGGAGACCGTTGATCTGCAACGAGGTGAGGTTGAGTGGGAAGGGGGGAACCTTTACTTCAACCAGTGGCAATACGACTTCGAGACCGAGATCTTGGCGCCGGAGTCCAAGTAATAGAACGTCGTAACCGTTGTCTTACTTACCGATCTACATCTGCAGGAGAGAGCAGGGGATGAACAGGAAAATGTTGAAAAGGGCGGCACTGACCGTCGCATTGGGTGCCTGTCTTGGCGTCATCGCGCCAAGCGTGATGGCACAAAGTGCGAACGGTGCGATTGCCGGCCGTGCAAACTCCGGTGACCAGATCACCGTCGTAAATAAAGCAACGGGTTTGACCCGCAGCGTCACCGTCGGCAGCGATGGTTCTTATCGTCTGAGCCAGTTGCCGGTGGGCGATTACAGCCTGCAGGTCAAGCGGGACGGGGAAGTCGACAAGGAGCCGGTGGCGGTCAATGTGTCGCTGGGTGGCACTACCAGCGTCAACCTGGGTGGGGGTAGCTCGGGCAATGCGGTAAACCTGGATTCGGTGCAGGTTGTTGGTTCGAGGATTGTCAATCGCGTGGATGTCTACTCCACCGAGTCCTCGTTCAATATCAATCGCGAAGACCTCGCGCGCATGCCGGTGCCGCAGGATCTGTCCTCGGTGGCGATGCTGGCGCCCGGTGTGATCGCTGGTAATTCGTCGTTTGGAGGCATCTCGTTCGGCGGCTCCTCGGTGGCCGAGAACTCGATCTTCATCAACGGCTTGAACGTTACCGATTTCTACAAGCGGCAGAGTTTCTCCAGCGCACCGTTCGCATTCTTTGAAGAATTCCAGATCAAGACCGGCGGCTATTCGGCTGAGTTCGGTCGTTCCACAGGTGGTGTGATCAATGCGGTCAGCCGTTCGGGCAGCAACGAGCTCAAGGGTGGCGTGTCGGTCACTTTTGAACCGTCTGCGTTCCGCTCGAAAGCGGATGATCACTACTACAAGGATGGCAGGACCAATGTCCGGTCCAGCCATGATAGTCGCAGCTTCACCAAGACCAACGGCTGGGCGTCCGGTCCGCTGATCAAGGACAAGTTGTTCCTGTTTGCCATGTATGAGCAGCGGGATACCAACTCCGGCAATACCAATGCTGCAGGTAACAGCTGGACCAAGGCCGAGTCGAACAATGGTTTCTGGGGCACCAAGCTGGATTGGAATATCAGTGACAACCACCTTCTGGAGTTGATGGCGTTCTCCGACAAGGGTGATGTTGATTCTGATATCTACACCTACGATTTCGCCAGCTCGACCATCGGCAGCGGCGCTCCAAGCCAATCCACCGCTTCCAGCGGCGGCACCAGCGGTTCGGTGACCTATACCGGTCATTTCGGTGACAATTTCACTGCCAAGGCGATGTACGGCATCAACCGCAGCAGCAGCTACAACCGCTCACCGGCCGATGCATTGTGCGACTACGTCACCTATGAGAACGCCAGCTATGGCGCCACCTATCGGGCGATGGGCAGCCCGGTGCTGGGCTGCCATCCGGGTGGCACGGTCGTCGATCATGAAGATGAGCGCATCGCCAAGCGGTTGGATTTCGAGTGGGTATTGGGTGACCACCAGCTGCGCTTTGGTTGGGATCACGAGCTGATGACCACTGACCGCAAGACGAAGTACCCAGGGCCTACCCGCAAGTACTACACCGCCTACGGCACCAAGCCGGGCAATCTGCTTGATAACGGCGCGGTGGTCCCGGGCGGCGTCAACGCCATCCTGCGTGCACGTGAGCGCGCAGATGGTGGCGTGTTCGATATCAAGGCCAGCGCTTTCTATCTTGAAGACAACTGGAACGTCACCCCGCACCTGATGCTGAACCTCGGCGTGCGCATGGATAATTTCGAGAACATGACCACGGTGGGCACCACGTTCACCAAGCAGGACAATCTGTTCTCGCCGCGTCTGGGCTTCTCGTGGGATATGAAGGGTGACGGCAGCACCAAGCTGTTCGGTAACCTTGGCCGCTACTACATGCCAATCCCGAGCATCCTGAGCTACAACTTTGCCGGTGGCCTGCTGGACGAGTACACCTACTATGCGCTGGATGGCTGGAAT
This sequence comes from Stenotrophomonas terrae, assembly GCF_039674165.1. Lineage (GTDB taxonomy): Bacteria > Pseudomonadota > Gammaproteobacteria > Xanthomonadales > Xanthomonadaceae > Stenotrophomonas > Stenotrophomonas terrae_A. Next base: position 50,765 of record NZ_JBDJMY010000026.1, on the reverse strand, counting down.
CAGCAGGCCAACCCCGTCACCGGCGCGCCGTACATGGCGCCTATCGTCGGTGCACAGATCGGCCCGGTTGATCAGTCCCAGAACATCGCCGTACAGGATCTGCGTCAAAGCGTGGACCGCGATCTGGATGCGGTCTACCAGGACGAGGCAATCCTCGGCTTCCAGACGATGATCAACCAGGCGTGGTCGTGGGGTGTCACCGGTACTTACCGGCGCATGCCCAATGCGATGGATGACATGCGCATCAATGCGCTGTGCGGAAAGCGACATGGCAATCTCTGGCCGATCGCCAATCCGGGTGACAAGCTGACCCTGTGGGGCACCAAGGCGCAGGGTTGTGCTGAGGACGGTTGGGTCACGATCGATACCTCCAAGGAGGGCTACATCAAGGCCGGCAGCGAGGAAATCGTCGGTTACTCCAAGCCCAAGCGTACCTACAAGTCGATCGAGGTCCAGATCGATCGTGCGTGGGATGACAAGTGGGCGTTCAACGCGTCCTACCTGTGGTCCAAGTCCTCGGGCAACCACGAAGGTCCGGTCAACTCGGATACCAACTACGCCGATACCGGCATGGTCCAGCATTGGGATCACCCCGCCAACAACCAGCGCTATGGCGATCTGTTCAACGACCATCGTCACCAGATCAAGCTGCGTGCCAGCTACAAGCTCAATGAAATGTGGTCGTTTGGCAGTACGTTCACGGCACTGTCCGGTGGTCCGATCACTGCATTCGGTGTGACCTGGCCGGATGAGAACACCGCAGTGGCCAGCTACACGAGCACCGGCAGTGGTGGCGGTACCGGCTGGCTGTGCGTGGACAAGTGCAGTGGCGCGTGGCAGGACCGCGTATACCGTTACTCGCCGCGCGGTGACTTCGGCCGCATGCCGTGGACCTACAACCTGGGAGCTACCGTCACCTGGACGTTGCCGGTCGAAGGTATTGACCTGAAGGCCAGCCTGTCGGTTTACAACCTGATCAATACCCAGGAAGTGATCAACGTGGCTGCCCGTTACGAAGGTCAGCCGGGTGTCATGCGCGACACCTTCGGTACCGGGACACGTTGGCAGGCACCGCGCTATGCGCAGCTGATGGTCAACTGGAACTTCTGATGTAGCTTGTAAGAACGGCCCGCTTCGGCGGGCCGTTCGCTTTTGGGAGGAGTGATCGTGGGATTGAGGATCTGGTTGTTCGCCGCAAGCGTCGCATTGGGTGGAACAACGCAGGCAGTGGCTGCGGAGAATGCGGGTAGCGCGCCCTTCGACGCCCTGCTCGATCAGGCTGTGCAGCATTACCAGCTGCCCGGTATCGCCATGGGCGTGATCGAGGACGGCAAGCTTGTCTATCGCGGTACGCGCGGTGAGCTGGTTGCAGGGCAGGGCGCGGCAATCAATGACGACAGCCTGTTCAAGATCGCCTCCAATACCAAGGCGATGACGGCGGCAGTGCTGGCGCGGCTGGTGCAGGCCGGCAAGCTGCGTTGGGACGACCAGGTCACCCGGCATCTGCCGCAATTCCGCATGCAGGACCCGTGGGTGACGCGCAACATGCAGGTGCGTGATCTGCTCATCCACAACAGCGGCCTCGGCTTGGGCGCTGGTGATCTGATGCTGTGGCCAGAACCAAACAACTTTAATCGCAATGACATCATTGCCGGCTTGGCGCATCTGAAGCCGACCGGCAGCTTCCGCAGTGAGTACGCCTACGACAACCTCATGTATGTGGTTGCCGGCGAAGTCGCCGCTGCTGCTGGTGGCAAGCCATACGCGCAGCTGGTGCGCGAGGAAATCTTCCAGCCGTTGGGCATGCAACGCTGCCAGGTAGGCGCGTGGTCACCGGCGGCGCTTGGCAATATCGCCCAGCCGCATCAGCGTGATGGCAGGCGCAATATCGCCGCCGAGCGTGATCCGGCCCAGGTCAGCGATTTTCCATCGATGGCCGCTGGCGGTGTGCGCTGCAGCCTCAATGACATGCTTCGCTGGATGCAGGTGTTGCTGGATCCGGCGCGGGCACCGGGCTGGCTGGATGCCACCCAGCGTCGCGCATTGTGGACGGCGCATATGCCGATGCCGATCAGCCAGCGCCTGCGCGACTGGGACAACACGCACTTCTACGCTTATGGCTATGGCTGGCGTCTGTCGGATATGGATGGGCAATGGAAGGTCGCCCACACCGGCACCCTGTCTGGCATGTATTCCTCGTTGGCCCTGCTGCCCGACCGCAGGACCGGTGTTGTGATCCTGATCAACGGTGAGGGCGAAGACGCACGTACCGCGCTGATGCAGGCCATGCTCAAGCATTACACCGCAGCGGCCGCAAACCAGGATGTGCTGCATTACGCTCGGTTGATCGACGAAGCGGCCGCGCAGCGACGCTCGGCCGGTCACGTGCGCCCGGCCTTGCCGGCGGCGCGTGCCGCCACGCCGGCGGAGTTCGGCGACAAAGCCGGTATCTGGCAGGACCCATGGTTTGGCGAGGTGTCCGTGTGCCCACGCGATGGCAAGCTGCAGTTTGCCTCGGTCAAGTCACCGCGTATGACCGGGCAGGTGATGCGCGCAGGTGAGCGCTGGTATGTGGCCTGGCAGGGATTGGGTGAAGATGCCGATGCGTGGCTGGAGTTCTCCGGCGACGCGCAACAACCACGGCTGCAACTACGCGCCATCGACCCGGATATCGACTTCAGCTATGACTACCCTGATCTGGAATTCCAACGCCGTGGCGATTGCCGCTAGATCGCTACCGTTGTTGCTGGCGCTGTTGCCATTGAACGCGCTTGCTCAGCAAGTGCAGGTGTCTGCAGCAAGAACACCTGCCCAGGCCGGCATCGTCGACGTCACCACGCTGGCGCCGGATATCGCGCTGGACATCCGCTACGCCGGCACCGACAACTTCACCGGCCGCATCGTGCCGGGTTACGAAGCGCCGCGTTGCTATCTGCTGCAGCCGGTTGCCCAGGCGCTGGCACGTGTGCAGCGCGGCCTGCGTGCACAGGGCTACCGCCTGCAGGTTTTCGACTGCTACCGGCCGGTGCATTCGGTGACGTCCTTTGTTGCCTGGGTGCACGACGGCAAGGATCAGCTCGCCAAGCAGCGCTATTACCCCAATATCGACAAGAGCCGGCTGCTGGACGGGTATATCGCCGAGACCTCCGGCCACAGCCGCGCGGCCACGGTGGACCTTGGCGTGCTGGACTGCCGCAACGGGCCCTGCGCTGCAATGGACATGGGCACCGGTTTCGATCGCTTCGATGTGCTCGCGCATACCGCCAATCCCGATATCAGCGCGGCGCAAAAGCAGAACCGGCAACTGCTGCTGGACGCCATGCAGGCGCAGGGGTTTGCCAACTATCCGATGGAATGGTGGCATTACACCTTCAAGCCCGAGCCCACGCCGACCACGGCGTACGACTTCCCGGTGCGTTAGCCGGCACAGGGGCGGTTAGACTGCAGTCCCTCGAATGGACCGCGCTGCGCCCATGAATCTGGTTCTGCATTACGGCCTGCTGGGCTCGCTTGAGGCGGGTTTGATCGCCCTGGCCATTGGCTTTGTGGTGTTCGCGCTGTGGTGGCAGGTCTGCCGCCGCACCGGGCTGCGGCATGGTCATGCCATCGCCTATGCCGCGTTGATAGCGGCGGCCATCGCAGCCGGTGTGGATAGCTGGAAACTGTTCTCGCTGGGGATGATCAATCTGCAGTCGCCGCTGTACGCCAAATTGGCGCTGGCTTCGATCCATGACCCGGACCAGTTGGGCACGCGCGTGCTGCTTGAGTTGATCGGTGTGGCTGTGGGAGTTGGCCTGGGTTGGTTGCTGTTCAGTTCGCGGCAACCGCTGGCTGATGCCACCGATGGTGCTTGAACGGCGAGATGTGCGGCGATAGTGGCGGTGGATGGAACGCTCTAATCATCGGCTTACGTTCGTTTCATGCATGGCTAACGTCGGCGGTAACCGCTGAACTGGCGCAAGTGGTTAACAGGATGTTGTCCGCTGTTTTATGGGGTACGAACGATTCAGTCGCAGCTTGTCAGGGTTGGGGTGTGCGGAATTTCCGCGCTTTTGCCAACACACGAGGAAGACCTGATGACCGTTCGTAATCGCACTCCGCTGTTCGCCCTGGTTGCCATCGTAGGTTCCGCGCTTGCATTGCCGGCCATGGCGCAGGATGCACAGGATCAGGCCGCCGCTGCACAGGCCCAGGCCGCGCAGGCACAGGATTCGGCTGATCAGGCGCAGAACGCTGCAGCCAGTGCATCGAGCAGCGCGGCCAAGGCATCGGCAGCGGCAGGTGGTGGCCAGAGCTGGGCTGATGTGGATGCCGATGGTGATGGCGCCATCACCAAGACCGAATCGCAGGCCAATGCCGGCTTGGCACAGGTGTTCGACCAGGCCGATGCCGACAAGGATGGCAAGCTGACGCCTGAGGAATACCGGGCGTATGCAGCTGCACAGAAGAAGTAATCCGGATTGATGGAGGAGCTTCAGGAGCACCCCTCCCCAACCCTCCCCTGCGCCAGGCGCAAGGGAGGGGGCTGATCTCGCACGATGATGGCTTTCGCGCGCAGCGCCGGCTTTGCCCCCTCCCTTGCGCCTGGCGCAGGGGAGGGCCGGGGAGGGGTGCTTTAGCAGTTGATCTTCGCCTTAACTGAAAGCCCTCGCGCTTTGCCCCACCGGCCAATCCAACTGACCAATCGGGGCCTTCCCAGAGCAATCCCCTATTCACTGCGGGACAGATTGCTATCCTGTGCGGCATGAACACGCAGACCTCCCCTTCCGCCATCGGCCTGGTTGGCTTCGACGGCGATGACACGCTCTGGAAGAGCGAAGACTATTACCAGAAGGCCGAGCACGAATTCGGCCTGATCCTGAGCAGTTACATCGACCTGCACGATGCCGGCACCGCCCAGCATCTGCTCAAGGTGCAGCGGCGCAATCTGGCCGTATTCGGCTATGGCGCCAAGGGCATGACCTTGTCGATGCTGGAAGCAGCGATCGAACTCACCGACGAGAAGATTTCCGCGCATGACCTGCGCCAGATCGTCGAGATCGGCCGCCGCACCCTGGAGCATCCGGTCGATGTCATTGATGGCGTCCGCGACGCCGTGGCAGCGATTGCCGCCGAATTCCCGGTGGTGCTGATCACCAAGGGCGATCTGTTCCACCAGGAGCAGAAGATCGAGCGTTCCGGCCTGCTGGATCTGTTCCCGCGCATCGAGATCGTCTCGGAAAAGGACCCCGGCACCTATGCCAAGGTGCTGGCCGAGTTCAACATGCCGGCCGAGCGCTTCGTGATGGTCGGCAACTCGCTGCGCTCGGATATCGAGCCGGTGCTGGGGCTGGGTGGCTGGGGCATCCATACCCCGTACGCGATGACCTGGGCACATGAAGCCGAGCACGGTGTTTCCGCCGACGAACCGCGGCTGCATCACGCCGATACCGCCCACCAGTGGCCCGAAGCGGTACGTGCTGTCGCCGCGCAGGCTGCAGCGGCGCAAGGCGGCTGAGGTGACAACGGCAGGCTGGCGGCCAACCACGCGGCGTGCGGCATTGCTGCTGCGGCTGGGTTTGCTGAGCACTGCCGTGCTGGCATTCCCGGCACTGGCCCAACAGCCGGTGCCGGCAGCGGTGGCCGAGGCCTATGCGCCGGCCACCGGCGATGCCTGGGTTGACCGGCAGCTGGCCGATATCAACGCCTATGCCGCGCGTTATCCGGAAGCGTTTGTGGACGAACTGGCGCGCTATGCCGGTGCCCGCCCGGGCTATGTGCAGGCTTTGCTGCAGGACCACGGCTGGAAGCCTGGCGATGTCTATCTGGCCTGCTTCTGGGGCCGGCTCAGCGGCAGCAACTGCCGCCCGGCGGTGAAGGCGCGCGCACAGCAGCCCGATGCCAGCTGGAAAGAGGTGTTGGCGGGCCTGCAACCGCCACCGGACAACCTGCGCTGGCGTGCCCTGCGCCACGCCATCGTCGCCAGTTTCGACCACTGGGACCGGCCGATAACGCTGGATCCGCTGTTGCAGCGCCAGCTCGGCGACCGCGCCCAGCGCGAGGCAGCGGCACGCAAGGACGCCGGGGAGTAAACGGCGGCCGCATTTGCTGCTGAGGGCATAGGCGTCGCGGTCGATTCCGGGCGAAAATGGCGATCCTTCGATTTCGCGTCAAAGTGCTTTGTCATGACCGCCGACCGTTTCGTTTCGCCCGATCACATCCGCAGCCTGTTCTCGCAGGCGATGTCGCATATGTACCGCACCGAAGTGCCGTTGTACGGCACGCTGGTGGAACTGGTTGGCGCGATCAACGCCGACGTCCTCGCCGCGCAGCCGGAACTGGCCGCGCAGATGCAGCGCAGCGGCGAGCGCGAACGCCTGGACGTGGAGCGCCACGGGGCGATCCGCGTCGGCACCGCGCAGGAGCTGGCCACGCTTGGCCGCCTGTTTGCGGTGATGGGCATGCATCCGGTGGGTTACTACGATTTGTCGGTGGCCGGCGTGCCGGTGCATTCCACCGCGTTCCGGCCGGTGGATGGCGAGTCCTTGAACCGCAACCCGTTCCGCGTGTTCACCTCGCTGCTGCGGCTGGAGTTGATCGAAGACGCGGCATTGCGCGCGCAGGCCGCCGAGATCCTGGCCCGCCGCAACATCTTCACCGCCGGTGCGCTGCAGCTGATCGAGCAGTGCGAGCGCGAGGGTGGCCTGAGCGAAGACGATGCTTGGCGCTTCGTCGTTGAGTCGCTGGAAACCTTCCGTTGGCACAACGAGGCCACGGTGTCGCTGGAGACGTATCACGCCCTGCACGGCGCGCATCGCCTGGTGGCGGACGTTGTCAGTTTCCGTGGCCCGCATATCAACCACCTCACCCCGCGCACGTTGGACATCGATGCCGCGCAGGCGGCGATGCACGCGCGTGGGCTTGCCGCAAAGGCGGTGATTGAAGGCCCGCCGCGCCGCAACTGCGCCATCCTGCTGCGCCAGACCAGCTTCAAGGCGCTGGAGGAAATGGTGCATTTCCCCTCCGGTGCCGACAACGAAGCCGGTACCCATACCGCACGCTTTGGCGAAATCGAGCAGCGCGGGCTGGCGCTCACGCCAAAGGGCCGCGATCTGTATGACGCCTTGCTTGCGCAGGCGCGTGGTGGCGAAGGCAGCGCCGGTGGTGACTACACGCAGCGCCTGCAGGACGCGTTTGCCGCGTTCCCGGATGAGCATGCAACGCTGCGCCGCGAAGGCCTGGGCTATTACCGTTACAGCCTGACCGATGCCGGTCTTGCGGCTGATGCGGATACGCGTGCGTTGCCGGCGGAAGTATTGATCGAGCGCGGCCTGGTCAATGCCGATCCGATCATCTACGAGGATTTCCTGCCGGTGAGTGCGGCGGGTATTTTCCAGTCCAATCTGGGCGGCGGCGAGCAGCGTGCGTATGCCGCGCGTGCCAACCGTGATGCCTTCGAGCAGGCCCTGGGCGCGACGGTCAGCGATGAGTTCGCGATCTACGAGCGGCTGCAGGCCGAGTCGCTGGCAGCCTTGAAGGCTTGATGATCAGCTCCCTCCCTTTGCCATAGGCAAGGGGAGGGTTGGGGAGGGGTGCTTCGGCCGTTGCTTCAAGGCAATCACATCAAGCCAAGCGCGGCAAGCTTCAAGCGTAGATCAAACGCAAAAGCTCACCCCTCCCCAACCCTCCCCTGCGCTACGCGCAAGGGAGGGGGTACAAGCGCCTGGCTCAGGCGCTGTAGCGCACCTTCAACATCGACCACGCCGAACGCAGCGCCAGTGCTTCGCCACCGGCCGGGCGGCCCGGGCGTTCGCCGTCGTTCCAGGCGTACACGTCCAGATGCGCCCACACCTGGCCTTCGTTGATGAAGCGCTCCAGGTACAGCGCTGCGGTTACCGAGCCGGCCATGCGCGAGCCGGCGTTGGCCAGGTCGGCGATGCCGCTGTTGAGGTAACGCAGATACGGACGCCACAACGGCATGCGCCACAGCGGGTCACGGGTGCTGTCGCCGGCCTGCAGCCACTGGTTGGCCAGGGTGTCGTCATTGGCGAACAGCGCCGGCAGATCCGGGCCCAGCGCGATGCGCGCGGCACCGGTGAGGGTGGCGAAATCGAGGATGGTGTGCGGGTTCTGCTCGCTGACGTAGGTCAGCGCGTCGCACAGCACCAGCCGGCCCTCGGCGTCGGTGTTGTCGATCTCCACCGTGATGCCCTTGCGGGTGGTGATCACTTCGCCGGGACGGAACGCATCCGGGCCCACCGCATTTTCCACAGCAGCTACCACCAGGGTCAGCTGCACCGGCAGCTGCTGCGCCATCACCAGACCTGCCAGTGCGATGGCGTGTGCGGCGCCGCCCATGTCCTTCTTCATGTTGCGCATGCCATCGGCCGGCTTCAGGTCCAGGCCGCCGGTGTCGAAGCACACGCCCTTGCCGACCAGCGCCAGGTGCGGCGCACCGGCGGTGCCCCAGCGCAGCACGATCAGGCGCGGCGCGCGGTGCGAGGCGCGGCCCACTGCATGGATGGTGGGGAAGTTCATCTCCAGCAGCTCATCGCCGGCAATTACTTCCAGCTCGCCGCCATGGCTGTCGGCCAGTTCGCGCGCGGCGTCTTCCAGCTGCTGCGGGCCCATGTCTTCGGTGGGCGTGTTGACCCAATCGCGCACGCGCAGGCAGGCGGTCACCACGTCCAGCACTTCGGCGGCCGGCGTTGCCAGCAACTGCGCGGCCGGGCGGGCCAGCTTGCGGTAGCGGTCGAAGCGGTAGCCGCCCAGGCCCCAGCCGATCTGCAGATTGGCGCTGCTGCTGGCGTCCAGCGCGTTGGCAACCTTCCAGCTGGTGCCGGCCGGCAACGCAAACGGTGCATGCGCATAGGCGTAGGCATCGGCGTGATCGCCAACGCCCAGCACCGCGCCGGCTATGCCGTTGTCACCGGGCAGCAGCAGCACGCTGTGCGGCGCGGCGTTGAACTGCTGGGCGCTGGCCCATGCCTGCACGGCGGCCGGCTGCTGCGCCTTCCATGCGGCAAAGCCATCGCGGTCCAGCACGTACAGCGGCAGGGCGTTGGAGGAATCGGAGGTATAAGCGGTAATCGGGGTCATGGTGTTCTCTGAATCGTCTGATGGCGGCCGTGGGCTCAGCGCTGCGGGGTGGATGCGCCTGCATCCAGCCAGTCGGCCAGTCCGGTCAGGGTGTCGAACTGCAGGTCGGGCTGCAGCTCGCTGTGGGTCCATGTGTGTTCTTCGCGGTTGATCCAGCAACCGCGCAGGCCTGCGCGCATCGCGCCGGCCACGTCCATTTCGGCGTGGTCGCCGACGTGCAGTACCTGCGCGTGTTCAACCCCGAGGCGTTCGCAGGCGGCATGGAAAATGCTGGGGTCCGGCTTGGCTGCACCGTGTTCGCGCGAACCCAGCTGGAAGGCGAACAGTTCGCCAATGCCGATGCGCTGCAGGTCGGCGTTGCCATTGCTCACCGCCGCCACCGGGACGCGCGCGGCGATGCGGCGTAGCGCAGCCAAGGCGTCGGGATAGAACTCGACCTGGTTGCGTGCGGCGTAGAACGCTTCGTAGGCCGGGTCCAGCAGGTCCATGCTTGCGCCGCTCTTTTCCAGCGCTTCGGCAAGGGTCAGCCGGCGCAATGCGCTCAGGTCGTAGTGCAGCTGCGGGTTGTCGCGGAACGAGCGTTCGCGCAGTTCACGCATGGCCTGCACCGGGTACATGCTGGCGGTGGCTGGGCTGTGTTGCAGCATCCAGTCGTGCAGCACCTGGTCGATGCGGGCGCCGATGGGAGCGAACGGCCACAGCGTGTCGTCCAGATCGAGGGTGATGGCAAGTACGGGGAAGTTCATCCGGTCATTTTACGCCATGCCCGTGAGCCGGGCCTGTCGGCGGTCGGGGGTGTGGCCCGGGGAAGCGCGATCGGGCATGCCGGCTGCAGGATTTTGTAGGAGCGGCGTCAGCCGCGAAGCAGGTATATCGTCAGTTGGCAGAGGTGCTGGTTGCTTCAGCACCATCAGCTTCGCGGCTGACGCCGCTCCTACAAAAGATACGAGGCCGGAGCTCTCGCCCCGGCTTCAGGATTATTGAAATGTTTGGGTGGATGACGCTATTCCAGCAGCTTGGCCCAGCCGTGCATGCCGTCCACGCGGCTCAGCACCAGTTTCACGCAGACCAGCAGCGGCACCGCCAGCAGCAGCCCGACCATGCCCCACAGCCAGCCGAACAGCATCAGCGCCAGGATCAGCATCAGCGGTGAAATCGCCATGCTGCGGCCGAGCACGATAGGCGTGATCAATTGCCCTTCCAGCGTATGCAGGCCCAGATAGGCCAGTGCCGGCAACAACGCGGTGAACGGGTCCCGGAATTCGACGAAGCCCATCAGCAGCATCAGCACGATGCCGATCAGCGGTCCCACATACGGTGCGAAGTTCAGCAGCGCCGCCACCGTGCCCCATAGCAGCGCCTCGGGCATTTCGATGCCAAGCAGCATCAGGATGCCGGCCAGCACCAGACCCAGGACGATGTTGATCACCGTGATGGTGAGGACGTAGCGCGATATCTCGCGTTCGATCGAGCGCAGGATTTCGGCGGTGAAGCGTTTCTGCTGACGGTTGGGCAGCAGCGCGATCACGTGCCGCTGCAGGTTTTCACCGTAGATCATGAAAAACAGCGCCAGCAGCACCACCGCCAACGCCGAGGCCGCCAGTTTGGGGGTGCGCACCAGCGCCTTGTAAGGATCGTCGAGCTGGGTGCGGATCACCTGCACCTTGCGGTTGCCTTCACCACCGGCCGCGCGCGCAAAGCTCTCGGCGGCCTGGTTGGCCTGCTGCACCGGTTTGACGAAGTCCTGCACCTGGCGCGAGATCTGCCGCATCTGCTGCGGGGCTTCCTGCACCCACTCACTGGCCGGGCCGGCCAGTTGCACCGCCAGCAAGCCACTGCCGGCCAAACCGGCCGACAGCACCAGCAGCGCGCCTAGAAAGCGGGGCAGGTGCAGTTTCTGCAGCAGGCGGATGATGGGGTTGCCGATCAGGGCGAAGAACATCGCCAGCAGTACCGGCAGGATGACCTCCTGCGCGGCCCACAAGGTATAGCCCACCGCCAGCGTTGCCAGCACCAACAGCGCAACGGGCGCGCGTGGACGTGGTGGGGGCGCAGTGGGGTCGGCCGGGGCTGCGGCGGCTACGGGCAACGGCTCGGACATGCGGGCGAGGCTCCGGCGGAAGGGCGCGGCGCGATGCCGCGCCCGGCTCAGGATTCTGACAGTTCCGTGGCGGCTTCGGCGGCGCGCGGCGGTACAGGATTGGGCGTATTGGCCGCCGTCGCCGGGTTGGCAGGAGTGGCTGATGCTGGCGCAGCGTTGTGCGCGGCGGCGTGTGCCGCATCGCCAGCCTCATCTGCGGCATCGGCCGCATGGCTGGCGGCCATGCCCGCTGCTGCGGCGGCGAACGAAGCCACCGAGGCCTGCGCCGAGGCGACCAGTCCGGATACCGAACCGATCATCTGCAGCCAGCGCGCACCACTGAAGGCACCGCCGGGTTCCAGCTTGCCGGCCAAGAAACCACCGGCCAGCCCAACCACGATGATGCGGCCGGGGGTCCAGGCGCTGCGCCAGGTATGGTTGAGCAGCTCCCATTGCTGGGTGGTTTCCTCGTTGCGGACCTGCACCACGGCCTCGGCACGGCGTACCCGGCGCTGCAGGGCGTCGAAATTCATCGTTGTTCCTCCCCTGGCAGCGTCACATCGGCGTCGGGATCATCGCCGTTGGGCTCATCGAACAAACCCAGCCGCGATAGCTGCCGGCGTGTGGCATGCATGCCGGTGTGATGGAAGAAATACGAGACCCGCCAGATGCCGTAGCCGGTGATCGCCAGGCTCAGCGCCGTCGGGATCAGCAGCGACACGAACAAGGACAGGCCAAGGTATTGCAGCAGGGCCACCAGCGTGGCGGCCAGCAGCAGCCACGCCGATGCGCCGAACACGATGGCCACGCCACTCCAGGCCAGGGCCCGCCCAAACGCGCTGCGGGCCAGTGCAAAATCGGCCGAGACCAGACGCCGCAGTGAACGTGCGGCGTGGCCTGCCGAATCCAGCGTCTGCCGGCCGGCGGCGCCAACCTGGCGGATGCTTTCTTCCAGCCCGGGCGCGGGGCCCGGGGTGGTGTCGTCGCCAGTGGGCGGTGTTGCGTTTTCGCTCACGCCGATCAGTCGTTGCTGCGGGCGAGCTTGGCGATGATCCAGCCAGCGGCGAAGGCCACGCCGAACGAGGCCAGCGGACGCTCACGGATGAGGTCGGCGGCGCTGTCCATCAAGTCCTTGCCCTTGTCCATCAAGGCGTCGACCTGTTCCTTGGCGGCGGCACCGCCCAGTTCAGCAGCAGCCAGGCCCGACAGCGCGCTGTCAGACAGTTCGGCCTTCAGATTGGCCTTGCCCAGACGCAGTTCGTCGCCGGCAGCACCGGCAGCGCCCTTGACGGCCGAGCCAGCGGCGGAAGCGGCGGACTTCAGGTGTGCGCCAGCCTCGCCCAGGTGGTCCTTCATGTTCTCGGTATTGGTGGGGCTCATCGTGATCTCCTGGTTTCAGCGGGTGCGCCAGATGGCGCGCGGTTGCAACAGAACTCAACAAATACCAGTTGCGGGGTGTAAACAACGTTACGCCGCCGCAACCCGATGCTCACCTGGGCATCATCGCATCATCAATTGGCCGCGCTGGCTGCCGCCGCGCAGGATGCTCAGCACCAGCTGTGGCGGGCGCTGGCTGAAGCTGGCGCGCCAGCCGGCCAGGTCGGTGAACGCACCGCTGCTGGCTGCAAGAATCACATCGCCACCGGCCAGGCCCGATTGCGCGGCGCGGCTGCCGCGTGCGACTTCGCTGACCAGTACGCCGTTGATGCCGGCCTGGCGCAGCGATTCGGGCAGGTCGACGAAGGTTGCACCGGTCAGGCGCGGGTCCAGCGTGTCGCCGACCACGGCGCGCGGTTGTTCCTTCAAGGTGGCCTTGAGCTGCAGCGGCTTGCCGTCGCGGCGGACTTCCAGGTCGACCGTGCGGCCCACCGTGGAGAGGCCTTCGAAATTGTGCAGCGCCTGCGCGCTGTCCACGCGCTGGCCGTTGATGGCGGTGACCACGTCGCCAGCCTTCACGCCTGCAGCGGCAGCACCGGAACCAGCCAGCACCCGTGTCACCAGCGCGCCACGTGCTTCCTCCAGGCCCAGCCCCTGCGCGATCTGCGGGGTCAGGTTCTGGGTTTCCACGCCCAGCGTGCCGCGCACCACCACGCCCTTGGTGATCAGCTGCTCGACCACATCGCGGGCAAGGTTGGAGGGGATGGCCAGGCCCAGGCCGATGTTGCCGGCCATGCTGCCCTGCGGGTTGTAGCTGGCGGTATTGATGCCCACCAGCTGGCCGCTGAGGTTGACCAGCGCACCGCCGGAATTGCCCGGATTGATCGAGGCGTCGGTCTGGATGAAGTTCTGGTAGCCCAGCCCACGGATGCCGCTGCGGCCCACCGCCGAGACGATGCCGGAGGTGACCGTCTGGCTGAAGCCGAACGGGTTGCCGATCGCCACCACGAAGTCGCCCACGCGCAGCTGGTCGCTGTTGCCCAGCGGCAGCGCGGTGAGTTTTTCGGCCGGGATGCGGATCAGCGCGATGTCGGTGTCGCGGTCCGAGCCGAGGAACTCGGCCTTGACCGTGCGCCCGTCGGCCAGGGTGACCTGCACGTCGTCGGCGTTCTCCACTACGTGGTGGTTGGTAAGTACGTAACCGCGCGCTGCATCGATGATCACGCCCGAGCCCAGCGACTCGTTGATGCGCTCCTGCGGCACCTGCGGGAACAGGCGGCGGAAGAACGGATCATCGAAGTAGGGGTTGCGCACCCGCACCACTTGTTTGGTGTTGACGCTGACCACCGCTGGCATGGCTTGTTCCAGCATCGGGGCCAGCGATGGCACCGCCTGCCCGGCGACCGCGGCCGGCAGCGCGGCGGTGGTGGGCAATACCGTGCCCAGGGTGGCCGCGCTGGCGCGGTTGTCCAGGTGGGCATTGATGGCGGTGGCGGTAAAACCGCCGAAGGCGGCGGCCAGGGCCAGGGTCAGCAGGGTCGGGATGGGTCGCATTGCCGGGGGTTCCATGCGGGGGCGCCCGAGGGCGGCGCCGGGGTGGGGCGGGTTGCTGAACACGAGTGTGGCGGGGGCCGGCTAAATCGGCAATGAAACTTCTGCAACGCCGCAATCCCAAGGCCGCCAAGCCCTGCACGAATTGCAATAGACAAGACGCAGATTTTTCGTTTGACATCACCCCGCCGGCGGGTAAGCTTGGCCGGGTCATCACCCACTAGATGTTGGGTTGATGTGAAAAGCGTCCCCAAGCAGTAGGGTTTAGTGCTCGGGGTGCAAGCACCCCAACGGAAGGCGTGCAATGACCGCGACAGTGATGCAGAAAACCGGTGTTTCCCGGATTCCCCTCATCCCGCCGACAGGCGCGTAAACACGCGCCTGCGCGTCGTTGTCTTTGCTGCCCAGCCTGTTTGGGAACACGTTGAACGCACCGCAAGGTGCCCCAGGAGAATTTCCACAATCATGAGTACGGTGCGTCTGGAAGTGGTCAGCAATCAAACCAAGTCGGACATGATCCCTCTGCAACCTGCCTCGCAGGACATCTGGGAAAAGAAGTACCGCCTCACGACCAAGGCGGGCGAAGCGCTGGATGCCGATATCGATGGCACCTACCTGCGCGTGGCCCGTGCCCTGGCTGACGCCGAGGCCACCGACGACAAGCGCGCCTACTGGTATGAGCGTTTTGCCTGGGCCCTGCGCCGTGGCGCCATTCCGGCTGGCCGCATCACCTCCAACGCCGGCGCGCAGCAGCACAAGCCGGCTACCAGCACCATCAACTGCACCGTGTCGGGCACCATCACCGACTCGATGGATGGCATCCTGGAAAAGGTCCACGAAGCAGGCCTGACCTTGAAGGCCGGCTGCGGCATCGGCTACGAGTTCAGCACCCTGCGTCCGCGCGGTGCCTTCGTTGCCGGCGCTGGCGCCTACACCTCCGGGCCGATGTCCTTCATGGATATCTACGACAAGATGTGCTTCACCGTGTCCTCGGCCGGTGGCCGTCGTGGTGCGCAGATGGGCACCTTCGACGTGTCGCACCCGGACGTGAAGGACTTCATCCGCGCCAAGCGCGAAGACGGCCGCCTGCGCCAGTTCAACCTGTCGCTGTTGATCACCGACGGCTTCATGGACGCGGTCAAGAACGACGCCGACTGGCAGCTGGTGTTCCCGATCAACACCAAGGAACAGGCCGAAGTCGACCAGAACGCGACCGACCTGGTCTGGCGCGATTGGCCGACCCACGAGAACTACATCGTCCGCGATGACGGCCTGGTGGCCTGCAAGGTGTACGGCCACATCCGTGCCCGTCACCTGTGGGACATGATCATGGTCTCCACCTATGACTACGCCGAGCCGGGTTTCATCCTGATCGACCGCGTCAACGAGATGAACAACAACTGGTGGTGCGAGAACATCCGCGCAACCAACCCCTGCGGCGAGCAGCCGCTGCCGCCGTACGGCGCCTGCTTGCTGGGCTCGGTGAACCTGACCAAGTTCGTGCGTGACCCGTTCACCGACAAGGCCTCGTTCGATTGGGACGAGTACAAGGAAGTGGTGCGCGTGTTCACCCGCATGCTGGACAACGTGGTCGAAGTGAACGGCCTGCCGCTGGAACAGCAGCGCAACGAGATCATGCGCAAGCGCCGCCACGGCATGGGCTTCCTCGGCCTGGGCAGCACCATGACCATGCTGCAGATGAAGTACGGCAGCACCGAGTCCTGCGAGTTCACCGAAGCCATTGCCCGTGACATGGCCGTGGCCGGCTGGGAAACCGGTTTGGAACTGGCCCGTGAGAAGGGCGCCGCCCCGATCATGGAAGAGCAGTTCGCGGTCACCGCCGCCATGCTGCGCCAGCGCCCGGAAATGAAGAAGGACGGCTGGAAGCTTGGCCAGAAGATCGCCGGCAAGGTGCTGCACGCCCGCTACAGCCGCTACATGCAGCGCGTGGCCACGGTGGTCCCGGAGCTGGTGGAAGAGCTGGCCACGATCGGTTCGCGCTTCACCCACCACAGCTCCATCGCCCCGACCGGCACCATCAGCCTGTCGCTGGCCAACAACGCCTCCAACGGCATCGAGCCCTCGTTCGCGCACCATTACAGCCGTAATGTCATCCGCGAAGGCAAGAAGTCCAAGGAAAAGGTGGACGTGTTCTCCTTCGAGCTGCTGGCCTACCGCCAGCTGATCAACGCCAAGGCCATGCCGTTCTCCGACGAAGCCGAGGCCAAGTTGCCGGACTACTTCATCAGCGCCGACGACATCTCGCCCAAGGAACATGTGGACGTGCAGGCCGCCGCGCAGAAGTGGGTGGACAGCTCGATTTCCAAGACCGCCAACGTACCGACCGATTACCCGTACGAGCAGTTCAAGGACATCTACCGCTACGCCCACGAGCAGGGCTTGAAGGGCTGCACCACCTTCCGTTTCAACCCCGCTGCCTTCCAGGGCGTGCTGGTCAAGGAAGCGGACCTGGAGAACACCACCTACCGTTTCGAGCTGGAAGACGGCCAGACGGTAGAGGTCAAGGGCAACGAACAGATCGAGTACGACGGCGAAATGCACACCGCCGCCAACCTGTTCGACGCCCTCAAGGAAGGCTACTACGGCAAGTTCTGAGTGCCTTCATCGCCCGCCTGGCGCCTGCGCCGGGTGAGCATGACGGTGGTCTCACCGCCACCGGGTTGTTGCGCGCTTGTTTCACGTTGCATCGGCTTCGATATAGCATCGCCAACGTTAAAAGACCCGATGCCCTGAGGAGGGCTTTATGAGCAATGGTAATGGTGTGACCGCGACCGTAACCCAGGTTGCCGAGAACGTGAAAGAAACCGCAGCCAACGTCGGCGAGACCATCGCCGCGACCGCCAGCGAAGCCGTGGCCGCCGTCAAGACCGGCGCGCACAAGGTGGAAGCCGGTGCCAAGAAGCAGGTGGCCAAGGTCAAGAAGGCAGTGAAGAAGGTCGAGAAGGCCGTGGTCAAGAAGGCCGCTGCTGCCAAGAAGGTAGTGGCCAAGAAGACCGCCGCTGCCAAGAAGGTGGTCGCCAAGAAGACCGCTGCCGCCAAGAAGGAAGTGACCAAGAAGGTCAGCTCCATGCGTCAGAAGCTGGAAGCCGCCAAGGCCAGCGCCCAGGCCGAAGCCGCTGACCTGAAGAAGAAGGGCGCCGGCAAGCGCGCTGCTGCCAAGAAGGCCGTTGCCAAGGCCGAGAAGAAGGCAGCCGGCAAGGTCGCTTCGGCCAAGAAGACCGTGAAGGCTGCCGAAAAGAAGGTTGCCAAGGCCGTCAGCAAGAAGGCTGCTGCCACCAAGAAGGCAGTAAAGGCCACCGAGAAGAAGGTCGCCAAGGTCGTCGGCAAGAAGACCGCTGCTGCCAAGAAGGCAGTGAAGAAGGTTGAAAAGAAGGCCGCCAAGAAGGTCGCCGCCGTCAAGAAGACGGTAAAGGCCACTGAAAAGAAAGTCGCCAAGAAGGTTGCCAAAAAAGTAGCCGTCACCAAGAAGACGGTTGCCAAGAAGGCCGCTTCGGCGAAGAAGACGGTTGCCAAGAAGGCCACCGCCGTGAAAAAGGCCGCCAAGAAGGCCACCCGCAAGTAAGCCACACCGCGCGCCCCGTCCCACAGGGACGGGGTTGCTGCCAAACCGTATAGCAACGCATAACCAGGACTCGCACCATGGCCGTCAAGATCGACAAAAAAATCAAGGGCTATTCCGTCATCACTCCGGACGACAAGGCCCGTGACGCAGCTGCGGTGGCCAAGGCCGCGGTTTCCGTGGCGCCGGTCGAGTCCGTGACAGACAACATCGTGCACATGCACGAGCGCATCGAGCGCCCGGAAGTGCTGATCGGCAGCACCTACAAGATCAAATCACCGTTGGTGGAACACGCCTTCTACGTGACCATCAACGACATCGTGCTCAACCAGGACACCGAGCACGAGCTGCGCCGCCCGTTCGAGATCTTCATCAACTCCAAGTCGATGGAGCATTTCCAGTGGATTGTGGCGCTGACCCGCATCATGTCGGCCGTGTTCCGCAAGGGCGGCGACGTCACCTTCATCGTTGACGAAATGAAGGCCGTGTTCGACCCGAAGGGCGGTTACTTCAAGGCCGGCGGCGTGTACATGCCGTCGCTGGTTGCCGAGCTGGGTTCGATCGTCGAAGAGCACATGAAGTCGATCGGCCTGTTGCACGATCCGGAAATGAGCGCCCACCAGCGCGCCCTGATCGCCGAAAAGCGCAAGCAGTTCGAAGACCGTTCAAAAAAAAACAGTGAAGTAAGCGCAGCGCCGGCGCAAAGCGCCGCGCTCGCCCCCTCCCTTTCGCAAAGCGAAGGGGAGGGTCGGGGAGGGGTAGCTCTTGAAGTTGCTGATGACTCCGAAGGCGCCGACAACGGCAGCTTCCCCGCCGCCGCCACCATGTGTCACAAGTGCAGCACCAAGGCGCTGGTGATCATGGACGGCTGCCAGACTTGCTTGAATTGTGGGTATAGCAAGTGCGGGTGAAGCATTTTTCTTGTCTGTTGTGAAAGTGGTGTTGTTTTTATTTTTTTTGTCAGCACTACAAATGAGCAGCTGTGAATGGATAAGAGGCGGTCAGTGGCTCATAAGATATTTCTCAGTCACAACTACAAAGATAAGCCCCTAGTCGAAGCTGTTGCTCTGAGGCTGGCGGATATCTTTGGTCAGGGACAAGTGTTCTATGACTCTTGGTCAATTCGACCGGGTGATGGAATTATCGATGAAATGAATAAGGGGCTTGATGCTCCCGAAGTCGTATTTTTCTTTGTCTCTGCAGATAGTCTTCAGAGCGATATGGTGCGTCTTGAGTGGCAAAATGCACTATATTCAGCGACAAAAGGCGCTACGCGCCTTGTTCCGATTAGGGTGGATGGCAGTGAAATGCCTGCACTGCTCAAGCAAACATGTTTTATCGATATGCACGCGATTGGGCTTGATGCGGCGATTCAACAGATCGTGGATATTGCGCAAGGAGGCGGCAAGTTTGTTCCTCAGCATGAAAAATTCTCGAATCTTAGTCATCGGATCGTGATGCTTGATGATGGTTCACTTGAGGTGACAATTTCTGCATCGCATATGTTGGAGCCAAACCCCAACTTCGCTCTTGTCTTGATGAATGAAGAGAGTGATGTTAGGTGGTGGATCAAGGATCATCCAGGCATCAATGGTGGCTTCGCGAAAGATGCTTTCCTGACGAATGAAGGTCCTACTGCTAATGCGGTTATCTTGAGGCCGATAGTTGGCTCACTTACCCCATCACATCCTCTGACATTTCAGTTGATTCGAAGTCAACAGGCTCAGTTGGATCTTATCTGCGTTTTGCATGACCAAGGGGGCAATAAGTGGCGCGCAGTCCCCGCTGCAAAGTAATGTTTCCCGAGTAAGCGCAGCGCACCCGGGGTCTGCAATGATCGAAGAAGCCGAGCCGACGCTCGGTTTTTTTTGCTTCTGGCGTTGGCTGTTTTCCTTCGACGCCGACGACGCGCCTAATTCCATGGCAACGCTATGATGCGTCGACGGTCATCGTGTTTTCCCGGGTACCGTGCGCTTACCCGGGCTACGGACTGATCTGTGCTCGACGGGTGATTTGCTTACGGTTCGCGGTGAGAAAACAGGGGTCAGATTCGGGTTTACGCTCTGGCCCTCGTTCGTTAGGCGGCCTTGTTTTTCTAGAATGACGGTCGCCGCTTCCGGGTGCTGATCGTGGTCGATCGCTTCACCCATGGGCCTTTCGTGGACCAATCACTGCGCGCGGGACATGCGGCCAAGGCAGTGACAAAGCTGGCGGCACAGCGCGGATCGCCAGCCGCCATCAAGATGGACAGCGGTAGCGAGTCAGCAGGGAAGGCGATGGATCGATGGGCCTATGAGAATGGCGTGGAGCTGGACTTCTACTGCATAGGAGCATCGACCGACAACGCACTTGTAGAAAGCTTCGACGGCCGTCTACGGCAGGAATGCCCGAATGAGTGTTGGCTCTTGTCCCTGGCAAACGCAAGGAGCAAGATCGAGAGGTGACGGCGCTCCCATAACGAGGAACGCACACTGACCGTGCAATCGGATGGACAACTCCTGAGAGATCTGCCACGAAACGCGGTGCCAAAGCAAATTCCAAGGTTCCGTAGGACGCCGAATTTTTCCACTTTGAAGTGCATCAGGAATCGGGGGTCACAGGCAGCACACTCCCGCGTTTGGCGGCTGTTAAAAGCCGGGGGTGATTAGCAATGGAGGCAATCATGAAAATGGCATGCATATTGCTTATTTCTATCACTGCAACGCAGGTAGCACTGGCGCAACAAACGAAATGCGATTCACCGCTCAGATTTACGGGAAGAGACAATACCTCTGAACAGCAGCAGCGCACATTCCGCTCTCTTGTTTACGACGAAATATGTTCCGGGAAATCAGCGAAAGCTGAGCTTGATTTCAAATCATCGTCCACCGCGATTGTTGAAATGGTTCCGCTGAAATCGGCTTTGAGTTTTGGAGGCCGCAAAGAGAAGGCAGAGCAGATGTGTAAGGAGCATTATGACGAAGTATCTGAGGGCACAAGATTTGCTAGGTCATCCTCCTTAGTCGTAAGGGAGGCGTTTCAAGCCTACGGCGTTTGTATCGCAATGGAGCAGGCAGATGTGCAGGTCAACTTCGACATCATGAGGCCAATGTTCGCCGTTAGGGTTGCGCGGGGCCGCAGAAATGCAGAGTTCAATGGGATCGTAATTCAGCCTGAAAATGCTGCGAAGTGCACCATGACACAGAGCAATGGCGGAGTGTCGGAACTGGTTGAAGTGGGGCCGTCGACTTCGTTTGCGTTGACGGAGCGTGAAGTGGCAATTACATGCGCTAAAAACATACAAGATGGGCGTATTCCGGCAATTGCGGCCTACATAAAAACATCAGAAAAGAGCCTGCCACTGTCGTTGGAGCCAGACTTCGAATATACGCCTGCATATGCGAGTCAAATGCGTGATGAGCTTGGCGCGTTGAAAGCGTCATTTGAGAAGGCTCTTGGAGCCAGGGACGCACGTTTTGAGCAGATCGGTCATTTTCGAAGTGAATCAAAGACTCCAATCGTTATGACGGGTGGTAGAGGATGGGACAAGCTTGAGGTTTGCCCTCTGGGACACTACGTCGCAGGGGTAGGCGCCCACGGCGGGGGAGGTGGTAGATTTTGTTACAACTGTGTTGAGACAGTTAAATTCGTATGCGAGCCATTCGTCGCTCCTGCGCAATCAGGGGCTACAAACGAAAATCTGTAGGTTTCTCACGGCGACGCTGGTGAGATGCATGGCGAAAATAGCGAAAATTGGGTCAGAGTCGGGTTGCCGCTCTGACCCGTTTCGTTCAGAACGTGGGAGCCCGCCATGATCTTTCCGAAGCGCTTGTCCAGCCGGCATCAAGCGCATGACCCCTTGATTTGTCACTGTGCCGCACCAACGTCTTAACTTAGGCCAGCGAACGAGGAATGGAACAATGAAATGCCCCATCTGTACGGACGTGAATTTGACCATGTCCAACCGGCAAGGAATTGAAATTGACTATTGCCCACAATGCCGTGGCGTTTGGCTGGACCGGGGGGAGCTGGACAAATTGATAGAGCGATCCGTTGCCGATGTGCCGCAGGCCCGTCAACCGGAGCCGCGTAACGTCAGCCCGCCCCAATACGATTCGCGTGACTCCGGCTATTACAAGCACAAGAAAAAGAAGGGCCTGCTCGGCGAGCTTTTCGATTTCTAGCAGATTGGAAATGATGTCGGTTCAAAAGTGAAAATGGCCAGAGTCGGGTTTCCGCTCTGGCCATTTCGCTTAGAAGTCCAGGGGCTTTCATGGTTGGCACTCAGCTGGATCTGTTGTGCGGGGAGTCGACAACAGCATCAGCAAGCCGCCCGGCTTCGATGTTGAGCAGGCATCTTGCAAACAGGTAGAAACGATAGGCATCGGCGAAGTTCGAGCCAAGCCCAAACGAGACGCGGACCGCGCCGCAGTTTCCCTTGTTGAGGATGTTCTCGTCGAAGCTCCGGCAGTCGAGGATCTTCTCGGTCTTGTCGAGTTCGCAGTGTTCGGCGCCTGCGGTGGTGTAGGTGGCTTGTTGCACGGCGCCCAGGTTGCAGAAGCAGCCGTTGCGCACGCTGATGCCGAAACACTCGGCAGCCTGCCGGACCAGTGAATGCGGAAAGACGGCGTTGTAGCAATCGAAGAAATTCAACATCACCGTCGCGCCCTTGTGCTCGGCCGAAGGGCCGTAGACGCGGCAGAGTGGTGCCTGGCTTTTGATGTCGTGCCGAAGCTCCGCGAGCTGTGCTTCCAGCCACCTTGCCAATATGCATGAGCGCGCGCCAAGTTCCTCCAGCCCGAGCTGGGCGATGAACTCAAAGCCATGCGCGATGGTCGGGAACGCCGCGTAGTTGGGCGTGCCGACTTCGAAGCGCTGTGCTACTCAATATTGGGGGGACGTCGGGCGCAGCGTCTACGCGGTGGCCGCGCTGGCGATGTTGCTGTTGGCGGGCTTGCTTTATCGGAAGCTGCCGCGTTCGCCAGCGACCGCAGTGACAATGCGATACGCGCGACTGATCGGGACGATGGCGCGGCTGCTGCGGCAAGACCGGGTTCTACAGATTCGCGGTGTACTGGCATTGCTGATGTTCG
The DNA here is from genome assembly GCF_039674165.1 of Stenotrophomonas terrae. Taxonomy (GTDB): domain Bacteria; phylum Pseudomonadota; class Gammaproteobacteria; order Xanthomonadales; family Xanthomonadaceae; genus Stenotrophomonas; species Stenotrophomonas terrae_A. Next base: position 28,027 of record NZ_JBDJMY010000026.1, on the reverse strand, counting down.
CCGCATTCAACATTTTCTGGAGCGCGCTGGTGCTGCCGCTTAGCGCGCCACCATATGCGTACTCACACACGACTATTGGCGCATTCGGATTGGTTGGCGTGATCGGCGCGCTGGGCGCAGCCGGTGCAGGCCGCTGGGTAGACAAGGGGCGTGGTCAGACCGTCACCGCGATGGCGCTGCTGGTGCTGTTGCTGGCGTGGTGGCCGTTGTCGCTGATGTCGACTTCGCTGTGGGCATTGGCGCTCGGCATCGTCCTGCTGGACCTTGGCGGGCAGGCGCTGCACGTGACCAACCAAAGCATGATTCTACGCGAGCAGTCCCACGCGCACAGCCGATTGGTCGGGCTGTACATGCTGTTCTATGCGGCAGGTAGCGGGGTGGGGGCGATCGCCACCACGGCGGTCTACGTACAGGCAGGCTGGAGTGGCGTCTGTACGCTTGGTGCAGCTACGTGTGGCGTCGCTTGTCTGTTCTGGTTGGCTACCCGGCGGTTGATGCCAGGGAGACGGCGATAGGGCGGGCGCTGTACCGGACGCCTCTAGGCCCTGATTCGTTGCATGCCAATCAACATTGTTGCGGGTTGCGATATATGCTCATCGTTGCCGGATAAAAGGGGATGGTATGGACACCAGTACAAAAAAGCGGTTTTCTTTTGCCGCGTTGGATCAGCGGCTGCGCGATATACCTGATGGTCCGGCGGGAATGTTGAACACACCGCCATTTCTGAAGGTGTTGAATGTGGTTGCCTTCGTAGGCGCATTGGTCGGAGTCTTGCCGTACTTCCTGATCAAGTGGATGGTGCCTGCTGAATGGATGGTCTGGGTAGTCAAAAGCGGCTTGGTAGTTCTTATCGTGGCCGGGCTTCCTGGTTTTCTAAGGAATTGCGGGGTAATGGGCCTTGGTGTTTGGCGGTGGCGCGATGATCAGGTTCGGCAGCTGGATCATGATCGCGATTATTTCGAGTGCATCCTGGACTGGTTGAAAGGCTTCAGCCCTGCGGAGCTTGCGCGCAGCGAACGCATTGCGCGCCTCTCCCTGGCGCAGTTGACGGCGAAAATCGGGTTCTTGGCCGGAGGCTTGGATAAGCTCGGATTGCTGCCGGTATTTGTCTCAGCTTTCCTCTTCATGCGGCAGTGGAGCGATCTACTTGCCATGCCCGCTTGGCAGGTCATTCTGGGCGCTTTCCTGGTTTTGATATACGTAATCATCAGCAGCGCCAATCTCATGCGTATCCGCCTACAGCTCTACCAAAGCCTGCTGATCGAGGCAGATAAGCGGAAGGAATCCCCGCGGGTTGAAGGCGGCGATGCCAGTACGCCCGGATGAGGCGCGGAAGTCGATTGGGGACGCAGATTCTGGTGATCAGAAGAGCTGACAACCAGTCTGCCGCGCGCATTCTTTTGCTGGAACCCAGAAGCTACAATCCGCTCATTCCCGCAGGCGTCACTGGGAATGGATGCAATGGACCGATTACCTGGGGTGAACATGAAAGTAGGGCTGTTGTGGGTGGGGTTGCTGATGGGCTCGTTGTTGGGTTGCAAACAGGCAGCAGTGCCGCCTGCTGAAAATGAGGGCGCCGATGTTGCTGCGCCGGCCCAGGATGCGACGGCGCCTGCACACGCGGAGGCTGCAGGCGAGGGTGAAGATGGCGAGTCCGCTCCGTATGAGGTAGGCGACAGCGATATTCCAACGCCCGCAGGCTTCGATTACGCGCCCAGCTGCGAGGAAAATCCGCTGGCGACGCACTTCTTCACCCTGGTGGGCGGCAATACCGTGGACAACTGCGGGCGCGCCGACGCCAAACTGACTGCAGCATTCGACGCATTGCTGAAGGAAGCGGCGCAGTACGACGTTGCTGACCCGGATACACCGTCGCAGCGTGAGCGGTTGCTCAGTGGGCCCAGCGCGCCTGGCGCGCCGAAGACGCTGGGCCCGGAAACCTGGTGGTTCTACACGGCCTGCCAGGCGCACCAGTGCGATACCCATCAGCTGGCCATGCTTTACCAGCCCGACTACCCCAAGTTGGTTGGTCGTCTGGTTTCGCATTGCAAAGTGAGTTGGTTGGGCAACCCCACCGCGGAGCAGCGTGCGCTTATCGATGAGACCAAGCCGGTGGATCCTGCCCTGCTGAAAGACGATGCGCCGTGCGAGGAAGCGTACTGAGTGCGATACGCAGTTTGGCAAAGCGTGTGTTGATGCCTCCGCTGGCGGTGGAGGCATAAGCTTGGCCGACTGCTGGCAAGGATCAGGCGCGGTTGGCTGAGGGATGCAACGCCCATGGTGGGCACCGCAGTGCAGAGCTTCACAAGGAGATGTGGAATGGCCGGGAAACGTATCTGGAGCTTGCGTGGGCTTTGCGTCGCGATTGCACTGTGTGCGACGACTTCGTCGGGGTTGGCAATGCAGCAGGCATCTGTGCCGCCGCCGGCCGCGCTGGTGCCCGTTCCTGCGCATCCGGATGAAGCTGCTGCCCGACAGACCGCACGGCGCTATCAACAGCTGCTCGCCGACTACCGCTGGCAGCTGATGTCCGCGAAGGACCGGGAAGGCAATCCGCGCACCTGGTTTGCCAGCGGCACCGGCGTGCCGGGTTTGGAGTTCAGCAAGGAAGAAAAGGACGCGGCTGCCGAGCCGTCGCTGTTGCTGCATAGCCAGCTTTGCCAGCGGCAAGTGGATGGTTGGCTGGTACTGCGCCGCTATCAGGTGCAGGGCGCCGATCCGCAGCGTGAAGTGGCCTGGCAACTGACGCTGCGCGGGGACGCCTATATGCGCAGGCCGCCACTTACCTGCAGGACGTCGCCTTATAACGCCGAGCAGCGCTTGCTGCAGATGCTCTCCGGTGGTCATGCGCTGCGCATGCGCATCGATCAGCCGAACAAGGGTGGGCCACAACTGGAAGTCGATGATGGGTTCGGTGGCCTGCTGCGTTTTCAGGGCACATTGCTCGCTGAGAACCAGCGTCACCATCTGCAGGGCGTGGAAACACTGCTGCAGGTAAAGGAGACCGCTGCTCCCTGCGCCAGCACCTGGTCGCCCGGTGAGCGCTGCCTGCTGTTCCGCGAAGTGAGGCTGGATGCTGCGGGCGAGGCCGCTTCGGCATGGAACGACACCGTGCTTGCTGTGGATCGCTACACACATGTCGCCGGCACGGATGTGATGCTGCGAGTGAGGCCTTACGGAAAGGCAAATGCCGGCCCAAACGCGCTACGCGCTTACCGAGCGCAACATCTGCTGTGGACACGCGGGGAGGCGATGCCGACCGTGGCAGGAGTGAGCGCAGCGGCGGTACTGGAGCCGGAGCAGCCAACGTTCTTCCCGAAGCTGCTGTTGCGTTTTGCTGCACGTGATCGCAGCCTTGCCGGGAAGGACTTTACCCATCTGTACTATGGCAACTGGCTGCAGCAGGTGCTGGGGCCCCGGCGTGCCGGTGCCAGCGAGCTTGCCGGTGGTGAGGAACTGGCTGCGCTGGAAAGCTATCTTGAGCTGCGCGGGCAGGTGGCCACACTGGACAAGGCGGATAGCTCGTCGGCAGTGCGCCAGCAGCGCTACCGGGACTTTCTGGTTAGCCATCCAATGCATTTGAATGCGCTGGAGGACCTGGCCGGCGCTGGTGATGCCGATGCGCGATTTGCCTTCGAAGGGTTGCTGCAAGCCATCAAGAGCAGCGGCGACGGCCAGGCTTGCGAGTCGCCATGGATAGTCACTTCCTCCGCTGACATCGGCGTGCTGCTGAGGCATCTGAAACTTGAACGCGACCACGCCGCCGATCGCACCTTGGGCGATGGCTGTGTGCGGGTCGGCGCCGAGGCGGATGCGAGGTACTTCCTGGTCCTGGATGCCCATTCGTCTTGAGCGGGCCGGTCGCATCGCAATGGTATGGCCGTCCGGGTTCGGGGCCTGGGTTCGGTGGCATGATTGGGTGATTACTTGACCGTGGATCGGACGCATATGCGCGCTGTAGCAATAGCCTTGGCAACCCTGCTGGGCAGCAGTATCAACGCGGCAGCAGCGCAGGATGCCAGTGTTGTCATCGAGACCGGCGATGTCGACCGCTTCTATCGGATCTATGACGCCGCGGGTGGCCACCCGCGCGCAGATACCTTGCAGCGCGACTACCTGGATCAGGGTTCGGAGGGGCTGCAGCGGCTGGCGCGGTTGCGCAATGTCACCGGCCAGTCAATTGCCGACGCCATCACCAAGCGCCCCGAGATGTACGTGCAGGCACGCGATTGCGGGGACGTACTGCCGCGTGTGCGCGAGCGCCTGGCGGTTGCGCTGGGCCGGTTGCAGCAGGCGTATCCGCAGATGCGGTCGGCACCGATCACCATTGCAGTCGGTCGCGGCAAGCCCGTTGGCGTAGGCTCACGCGAGAGCGGCGTGCAGATTGGGCTGGAGGCCCTGTGCGCCAATCCGTGGATGAACCCGGATGTGGAAGACCGGTTCGTGCGCGTGGCGGTGCATGAGTACGCGCATGTCCAGCAGGTGGTGGCGTTTTCCGAAGCCGAGGGCGTGACCGTGCTGGCTGCCGCACTTGAGGAAGGCGCGGCGGAGTTCGTGACCGAATTGACGACCGGTGCGGTGTCCTACGCTTATATGGCCGGGTTGGTCTCGGGCCGCGAAGCCAGCATCGAGACCGCGTTCGCCGCCGACATGGACAAGACCGAGTTGTCGGATTGGCTCTACAACAGCACCCCCGATAAACCTGCCGATCTGGGTTACTGGGTTGGCTATCGCATCGTCAAGGCGTATTACCAGCAGGCCGACGACAAGCAACAGGCACTGGCCGACATCTTCGAGATGCGCGATCCCAAGGCCTTCCTCGCGCGCAGTGGCTGGCGCCCGGGTACTGCGCTGGGCCAGTAGCACGCCAGGACCGGGTATGCGCAGCGCAGCTGGCCAAGAGGGAGGGGCTTGCTCGAAGCGACGCTTGGCGAGGGCGGTTGGGCGCGGAGGCCGGAGCTTTGTATGCAGGGGTTGATTGCGTGCAGTTCTAGCGCTGTTGTGGCTTGCGCTGCGTCGCTCATGAGAAGTGATGTTCACCTTTTGGGAGCGACGTCAGCCGCGAAGCTGGAATTCTGTGCGTACCAGTGCGCTGCGCAGTTGCAGAGAGCGTGCGGCTGTTAGGTCTGTGGCTTCGCGGCTGATGCCGCTCCCACAAGAGCGTTAACAGTCTTGCCGCGTAGCGTGCAGATTGTAGGAGCGACGTGAGTCGCGAAGCCGCGAAACCATGCGCATCCACGCGCTGTGCAATTGCGCAGAGTGCGTGGCGTGTGGATCCGTGGTTTCGCGGCTTACGCCGCTCCTACAGGAACGCTGTACGGACGGAGCCTGCTTGTCAGCCTGCGGCGTTGTACGGCGGGTAGTCGATGTAGCCCTTGCCGGTGCCGCCGTAGAACGTGGTCGGGTCTGCCTTGGCCAGCGGGTAGCCGTTACGCAGGCGCTCGACCAGGTCCGGGTTGCTGATGAACGGCACGCCGAAGCCGGCCAGGTCGATCAGGCCTTCGTCGATCAGCGACTCTGCCGATTCGCGGTCCAGCCCGCCTGCCAGAATCAGGCTGGTTTCCGGCAGCTTGCTCTTGATGGTCTTGAGCAATGCATTGAAGCCGGCCTGGCTGGGCTCGGTACGCGAGAAGCCGGCCTGGTTCATCAGGTGCACGAACGCCAGCTTGCGCTTGCCGATGGCCTCGGCAAGGGCGGTGTAGGTTTCATCGGTCTGTGGATAGGACGGCATATCGAAAACATTGCCGTAGGGCGACAGGCGAATGCCGGTGCGCTCGGCACCGATGCGCGCAACGATGGCATCAATCACTTCCAGGGTGAAGCGGATGCGGTTCTCCAGCGTTGCTGCCGAGTACTGGTCATCGCGATCATTGATCAAGGGATTGAGGAACTGCTCATGCAGGTAGCCGTTGGCGCCGTGGATCTCCACGCCATCAAAGCCGGCATCGATCGCGTTCTGTGCGGCCTGCGCGAAGTCTTCGACCACGCGTGCGACTTCTTCGGTGCCCAGCTGGCGCGGAGCCGGCGGATCAACCATGCCGGGCTCGCCACTTTCGGTATAGCCGAAGGCCTTGGAATTGGCAGGCTGCTTGCTGCTGGCGCTGACCGGCGCGCGTCCATCGGCCTGGATGGACGGATGCGACATGCGGCCTACGTGCCACAGCTGGGCGACGATCTTGCCACCCAGTGCATGCACCGAGTTGGTGGTCAGGCGCCAGCCTTCAATCTGCTCCGGGCTGTAGATGCCGGGGTTGAACAGATAGCCTTGGCCTTCGCGCGAAATGGGTGTGCCTTCGCTGACGATCAGGCCTGCGGTGGCGCGCTGTGCGTAGTACAGGGCAACGCGTTCGTCGGCAATGTCGTCCGGGGCCCGCGAGCGGGTCATGGGCGCCATCACAATGCGGTTGGACAGCGGGATGCCGGCCAGGTTGTACGGTTCGAAAAGCTTGCTCATTTCGGTATTCCAGGAATATTTCAGGGGGAGGGCAACGGCCGGTAGCACGCCCTTGCAGCTGCAATGCGACGGGCGCGGCAGCGCGGACTGCTTGAACATGGGCACGGATACGGGCCACCTCAACCGGACAGTGTGGAAAAGAGAGTTGCGGCTGCGGCAACATTCAAGCCGGTGCCGGCGATTGCGGCGGGGTGCCAGCGTTGAAGCGAGGCCGCGCCAAGCGGCGTTGTGCCTGCAATCTCAGGGCTGGGGGCGAATGGGATCATTGGCAGCGCGTTGTAGGTCGCTGCCACAGCTTGGCCCCTGCCGCCTTATTCGGATGTCCCTGATTCACAGGCCTGTCATGCGTTTGCGCAGTTGAAAGCGATCCTTTCCTAGCCCTGCGGCCACATCGCAACCATTGATCTTGCCTATTAAGGGCGCAACCCATACGCTCACCGCTGCCTACACAGGGGATGTTGCATGGCTGCTCGTGGCTTTCTGCTTTCCACTTCCTTCGCCTTGGTATTGGCTGCCTGCGCAGCAGCGGAACCGCCCGCGCCAGGGTTGCCCAGTGCCAATGCCGGGCAATGCCAGAAAGACACCGACTGCAAGGCAGACCGCATCTGCGAGCAGGGCAGCTGCACGGCGCCGCAAGCCAAGCCTGTTGAACAGCAGCCGGCATCAATCAATGCCGACGCCGGCGTGCAGCCTGTTTCAGCCGAAGACGAAAAAGTGGCGCTGACCGCTGCCGTTGCCGCCTATATCGCCCAGAGCAAGCGGGAGGAGATCGAGACCTCGTTGATCGAGTCCGATGCGTTCCGCAAGCTGGTGCGCGGCGATATCAACGGTGATGGACTCGCCGACCTGGCGGCAAGCACGTTGTTCGCGATCGAAGGCAGCAATACCGACTTCCAGCATCTGTTCGTCTTCCAGCAGCGCGAAGGAAAGCTGGTGTTGATTGATAGCAGCGCGGCGGATGCGGGAAAGCTGGCGGACTTTGATATTGCCGGCGGCCATCTTCAGGTGAGCTACCTGGACTATGCCGAAGAGGATTCGCGTTGCTGCCCGAGCATCGAGTACAAGAAGCAATTCGTCGCCGCCGGCGACAAGCTCGTGCTGCGGAACTGATCCGAAGCCAATAGCTTTGTGGGAGCGGTGTAAGCCGCGAAGCAGGCAATCTACCCGCGTGCTCGCGATGGCAATCCCGGCGCTACTGGCGCTGCCGTTTCACGTGGTTTGGCCGCCTATGTTGCTCCCATAATCGCGGCGCTCAACGATGTTGTTGGAACAACCAGTCGCGCCATTCGTTGCCCGGGTAGATGTCGGCCGGTGGCGAATGCGCCAGCCCGGCATATTCCCGGAGCTGGATCTGTCTGCCACCGGCTGCATGCACGGCTGCGACAAAGCGTCGGTCGGAAGTGATGGGGTTTTCTTCGTCGGCACTGCCGTGGATGGCCAGCACCGGCAGATTCCTGAAGGCGTCGGCCTGTGTATTGGCCGGGGCGATGCCGGAGATGGGTACGATGGCGGCCAGCAGCTCAGGCTGCAGCGTCGGCGCCAGCCAGGTGGCTGATCCGCCCATCGAGAACCCCAGCGCGTAGATGCGGCGGTGATCGACTGGATTGTCGGCGGCAATGCTGCGCGCAAGCTTCAGTGCGGCAGCCAGTACCGGTGAGGCCTGCGCGGATTGATCGGGTGTTGCCGGGCCGTAGTTGGCGCTTCTGATCGGGAACTGCGGTACCAGGACGTAGGCTGGATACCGCTGTCGGATCTGCGGCATGGCCCAGCTCCGCGCCAGCCGATCAAGCTGGCTGCTGTTGTCAGTGCCGATGCCGCCGGAACCATGCAACTGGATGACCAAGGGATAGCGTTCACCCGCGCGCAGCTGTGCCGGCCGCAATAGTCGATAGGGGATCACCACGCCGTCATCGGCGAGGAAACTGCCGGTTTCGAACTGGCGTGTGTCCACTGCGGCGACCACGTCGCCGCTCAATGGCGCTATCCCGCTGATGTGCGTGATGGTGGCGCCGCCATGCGTGCACCCGGCGAGCACCGCCAAGCCGATTGCGAGATGGTGCTTGCGCATGTTCCAACGCCGTTGACCCAGGATGCGGCCGATTGTAAGGGCGGCAACCATCGCAGCGGCGCGAGATTATCTTATGGCAGCCATGAGGCAAGTCGGCGGTGGGGACGGTGCCCGCTGCGAAGTGGGTGCACCCGATTACGGTTGGTGCACGTGGTTTGCAGGGGCGCCTGGCTTGGCGGCTTGCGTCGCTCGCACGCACCGTGATCGTTGCCGGTTTGAGCTAGCATCAGCGCACCGGGTGCCCAGGGACTGGAACGCATGAAGATCACGATGATGCGCTGGCTGTTGTTGCTCATGTGGCCGTTTGTGGCCAGTGCGCCGGTGCTTGCGGCGCCAGGCAAGCTGCTGGAGGCCAAACCGGTCGGCGGCGCACCGGCAGGGGCCAAGGCTTGGCGCATCCGTTACGAAACCACCGATGTTGATGGTGATCGCACCCAATCCACCGGCGTGTTGATCGCGCCGGATGGCGTGGCGCCGGCGGGCGGGCGCGAGATCGTCGCCTGGGCGCATGGCACGGTGGGCATTGATTCGGCTTGTACGCCCATCCGCACGCTGGATCAGATTCCGGGCCTTGCGCAGATGCTGGCGCGGGGCTGGGTGGTGGTGGCCAGCGATTATCCCGGGCTGGGCACGCGTGGGCCGCATGCCTATCTGGCCGGTGACGCCACTGCAGCGGCGGTATTGGACTCGGTGCGGGCAGCAAGTGGATTCGCCGCAGCCGCTGCCGGTCGCCAGTTCGCGGTGTGGGGGCATTCGCAGGGCGGGCACGCGGCGCTGTTCACCGCACAACGGGCGCGTTCGTATGCGCCGGAACTGCAACTGCAGGGTGTGGTCGCGGTATCGCCCCCCACCGACCTGGCCGCGAACATGCAACGCGCCGACGCCACCGTGCGCGGGCTGTTGACGGCGTTCACCGCACGCAGCTGGTCCAGGGTCTACGGCGCTGATCTGTCCACCATTGCCAACAAGGCCACGCAAGGTGTGATCGAGCGCGCCACGCGTGGCTGCGAAGGCGATCCGTTCTCTGCCGCCGCCCTGCTGCGGCTGCTGCGCCTGCGTGCGCGCCTGGGCAGCCTGGACCTGGCGGGGCGTGCGCCCTGGGACAGCTTGATGGCACGTAATTCGATCACCGCATTGGCGGCGGGTTCGCCACCGCTGCTACTGGTGCAATCCGACGCTGATGGCCTTGTGGCCACGCCGGTGACACAGGCGTTCTACGCAAACAGCTGCCAGCGCGGCGTTGTTGCGCGTTACCTGCGCCTGCCGGATACCGGCCATGCAACGACCGCTATTGCCTCCGCCGATCAGGCCATTGCCTGGATTGCCGAGCGTTTCAGCGGCCAGCCTGCGGCCAACGATTGCCCTGCTGTGACGCCGGATCGCGGTGGAAGTGGTTGAGCTTTTCAAGCTCGTCGGTGTGTGATGTTCATCCGTCGCCAATGCATCATCGTTGTCACGCTGCTGTAGTCACGGAGGTCTCGCCATGTCGCTGCTGCTCTATGGTCACCCGTTCTCCTCGTATACGCAGAAGGCGCTGATTGCGCTGTACGAGAACGCCATCGGCTTCGAGTTCCGCTTGTTGGGCCCGGACACCCCCGAGCACATCGGGCAATGGCTGCAGCGTTGGCCGCTGGGCAAGTTTCCGTTGCTGGTTGATGGTGACCACAGCGTGGTGGAAACCAGCGTCATCATCGAATACCTGCAGCTCAAGCATCCCGGCCCAGTGCGATTGCTGCCCGAGCTGCCAATGGCCGCACTGGATGTGCGCTTCCATGACCGATTCTTCGACCTGCACGTGATGAGCCCGGTGCAGCATGCGGTGGCCGGTGCCATGACTGGCGACGATGGCAAGCGCGAAGAGGCGCGCGCGTTTGCCGTGCAGAAGCTGGAGTTGGCCTATGCCTGGTTGGAAAGCCAGCTGCCGGGCCGCACATGGGCCTGCGGCGATGTGTTCTCGCTGGCCGATTGCGCAGCCGCGCCGGCGCTGTTCTATGCCGACTGGGTGCAGCGTATCAGCGACGATTACCCGTTGCTGCTGGACTACCGCCAACGCCTGCTGCGACGCCCTTCCTTCGCGCGTGCGGTGAACGAGGCACGCAGCTACCGCCATCTGTTCCCACTGGGCGCCCCCGACCGCGATTGAGCGCCGCTTGCTGCGGGTAAGGTCAGTGTTATCGGTAGTCGATACTGATCCGGCTTGGCGTACCCAACACGCCGCTGCGGGCTCTGCTGAAATTGCCGAGGCTGTGAGCACGCGCAGCCGGAAAGCCTTGTGCGGCGCCCTTGGTGAGCCTGCCAAGGGCGCGTCCGAGTACCGGCTCAGGCCTCGATGCGGCGTGGAAACAGCAGCAGGCAGATGGCCGCTGACAGCGCCGCGCATGCGGCCATCACCGTCACCAGGCCTATTCCGCCCAGATGGGCCAGGGAACCGGACACGGCGGTAATCAAGGCACCGGCACCGAACTGCAAGGCGCCCAGCAGCGCAGAGGCCGTCCCTGCATGCTGGCCTTGTTGCATCAATGCCAGTTGGCTGCCGGTCGGCATCAGCAAACCGAGCAATGCCACCGTGATGAACAAGCCGGTGCACAGCAGCGGCAGGGCGTTGATGCCGGCCAGCATCGCCAGCAACAGCGTGGCCAACACGCCGAAGTAGGTAAGGGTGACGATGCGATATGTCTTCAACGCCCCCATGCGTGCGTGCAGGCGTGGATTGAGGATGGCGGCGACCACCAGCCCGGCGGCATTGAGTGCGAACAGCAGGCTGAACTGCAATGGCGACAACTGGTAGTAGCGGATGAACACCGTGGAAGACCCGGCGATATAGGCAAAGAAGCCTGCCTGGGCAATGCACAGCGCCATTGCAAACGGCAGGAAACGTTTGTCGCGCAGGATCTGCAGGTAGGTGTGCGCCGTACGCCCAAGCGCAAAGCCGGCACGTGCTTGAACGCTGCGTGTTTCCTGTAGCAGCACGGCGACCACGATGGCGACCAGCACGCCCCAGGCGGCCAGCGCCCAGAAAATCAGCCGCCACGATTCCAGTGACTGCAACGCGTTGCCGGCCAGCGGCGCAAGCACCGGGCACAGTCCCAGTACCGCCAACACCATCGACATCAGTTTTCCCATCGCCGCGCCACTGAAGGCATCCTTGATGATGGCAAATGCGATGACCATGCCGATCGAGCCACCCAGGCCCTGCACGAAGCGCAGCCAGTGGAGTTGCTCGATGCTGCCGGCCAGCGCGCATCCCACCGAGCCCAGGCTGAAGATCGCCAGGCCTACATGGATAAGCGGCTTGCGCCCGAATTTGTCGGAGAGCGGGCCATAGGCCAGTTGGCCCAGCATCAGGCCGAGGAAGAAGGTCATCAGGCTGAACTGGATGGCGCCGGCGCTGGTGCCGAAGTCGTTGGCCATCGTGGGAATGCTGGGCAGGTACATATCGATGCCGAGCGGTCCGGTCGCGCAAAGCGCGGCCAGCACCAACGGCATGCTGCGCGGTCGCAGAATGCTCATGGGAGGGAAGAAGCGAGGGGTGGGGCGGTTGATTATCCGCCGTTATGCGCGTGTTGTAAGACTTGAAAAACAGCTGGAAATCAGAGCAATCGGCGGATTTTCAGCGTGGTCGAATGGGCTTGCGGATGAGCGACGACTGTGAGCAATCGCCGCCTTTGCCAGGCGTCTGCGGCCATCTGCTTCAATCGTTGCCCAGCTTGGCCCAGCGTCCGCCTGGGCGCAGTGTCACCTCGAAACGCGCCCATTGGCGCAGCTCGGCGGCGGTGGCATGGCCGATATCACCGATGCCATCGCCGGCTACCACGGCGTACACCAGGCGATCGGCGGCCGGCCCCGACAACGCCGGTGTTACCGATACCCGGCGCACGCTCCAGGCGCGGCCCAGGCGGCCATTGCTGTAGCAGTGGCCGGCTTCGATCTGGTCCGGATGCAGTGCATCGCGTTCGGCATGCTGCTTGGCCAGCTCCAGCAGCTCGGTCAGGTTTTCATCGGTGATGTCGACGAAGGAGTTGAGCTGGCCGATGGCGGCATGGAAGTCTTCCTGGGTCAGGTCCACGCGGCGCTGTGAGGAGGGCACAACGGCGGTCTGCTGCCGCAGCCGGTGCAGATGCACCGGGTAACGCCGCCAGGCGAAGCAGGCGTTGAACGCGACCCCCGCGAGCAGGATGGCGGCGACATTGATCGCCACCGGCGTGAGCAGGTAGTGGTAGCCGAGCGCATGCACGTCGCTGCCACCAATCACTGCGGCAAGTGCGGTGGCGCCGCCGGGCGGGTGGATGCAGCGCAGATAGTGCATCGCGCCGACTGCCAGGCCAACGGCCAGGGCGCCGGTCCAGGCCTGTTCGGGAAACATCAATTGGCAGCTGACGCCAATGAACGCCGACACCAGATGGCCGGCAATCACCGCCCACGGCTGCGACAACGCGCCGTGTGGCACCGCGAACACCAGCACCGCGCTTGCCCCCATCGACGCCAGCAGGATCGCGCCGCCCGCATGGTTGAAACCGCCGGGGAAGCACCAATGGGTGATCTGGTACACCACGCTGATGCCCAGCAACGCGCCCAGCGCCGAGATCAACTTCTCACCGTGGCTGGTCTGGTTGCGTTCGATGCTCAACCAGCTGCGCAGGGTATGCAGGGGCGTATGGCTGTACTTCATGGCGATAGATGGGTGCAGGGGACACTATTCTGCCGGGTTTCGCGCTGCGCATATGAGTCCAGATGAGGGCAATGGCCGTTGACTGATGCGGATTTGTTTGGTCCTCATGCCGGCATCGCATGCGCGCGGTTGCTGAAGCGTTACCATGCGGCGGTCTTGGTTTAGTTGTTTGCGTGATGATTTTTGGACCGTTGATCTCGTGGCCGTTCCTGTTGCTGGTGTGGGTGCTGCCGCTGGTAGGTGCAGCGGTCGCAATTGGCCTGTTTGTGCAGGTGCTGTACTTCCTTCGCCACGGCGAAGGCGGCTGGCGCGCCTTCTTCAACTGGAAGACGCGGATCAGCACCATCTTCGTAGTGCTGGTGGCGGCGTGGGTGGGTGTGCTGGGCTACAAGCTGCTGCAGTTCAAGCGCGAGTTCGATATCGAGGCCTGGCAACGGGCGAGTCGTGCGCAGTTCGTACTCGAGCGTGACTTTCAATATGGCGATTTCACGGCTCCCAAGGGCAGCCTGGTCAACCGCCGCGATGTATTCGATAACGGCGAGCCGCAACGTGCGCTGGGATTGCGTGGTTTGGATGCGCTGCAGTTCCCCGCGCCGGTGCAGCTGGCCGGCCTGTGGGTAAGCGCGCTGGAAATGACGCCCGGGCGCATGCGGCTGGCCGCTGATCAGCGCATCAGCCCGGTCTATCACCCCGACCCGGAGAGCGGGGATTGGGTGCTGGATAGCTCGCGTGCGTTCATCGATTGCAAGGCCGGGGAGAATGTCTGGTTCAATGCGCCGCTGATCGATTACGACATCCAGGCTGAATTCCTCATCGGCGAGCCCGATGGCGCGGCAGCGCGCTTCAAACCAAGTCAATGGCAGTTCACCCGCTGTGAAAGCGATTGGGTGCCGATGGAGATCAAACCGGCATTCGCTGAGCCGATGCCGGCGGGAGGCACCCGCCAGGTATTCATCGTGCAGGACTGATCCTGGGCAGCGGTACAGCGGTTTTACGCAGATTTGATGCAGATACGGGTCTGCCGCCATCGCCGGTTTATGTGTGCGGCGGGAACAATTCCGCATCGCCGCGCAGCTCGCGTGGCCGCCTTCGGAAAGCCCATGGAAACCCGCCGTGCTTCGTTGTGTCTCGCCACCCTTGTTGCCCTCGCCGCCAGTGCCGATGCATTGGCCATCGACACCAGCGGCAGCGCCGTACTGACCAGTGATTACGTATGGCGCGGCTCCAGCCAGAGCCAGGGCGATGCTGCAATACAGGCAGGCTTTCGGTTGGCCGGCGCCTATGGGGCGTACGCCGCTGTCTCCGGTTCCAGCGTCGAGTTCGCGCCGGAAACGCATGCCAGCAGCGAGCTGGACTTCATCGTCGGCTGGAACGGCAAGCTGGCTGGTGCGTGGACGCTGGACGCCAACCTGCTGCACTACCGCTACCCCGCCACCACGGTCGACCTCAACTGGACCGAGCTCAACACCACGCTGACCTGGAAGGACAACTATTGGCTGTCGCTGGGCTGGTCACCGCAGGCGCTGGGAACTACGCAGGACGGCTTGTACAGCCAGCTCGGGGTACGTGTGCCGGTGTCGCCGCAACTGCGGCTTGAAGCCGCTGCTGGTTGGTACCAGCTGCAGGATGCGGCGGGCGGTGGCTACGCACACGGCCAACTCAGTGCGATTTGGTCGGTGGCTGCCCCGGTGGAGCTGCGCCTGAGTGGGCATTTCACCGATCAGCATGCGCGGGAACTGTTTGGCGACAACGCCGCAGGCACCCGCTGGGAAGCTGCCGTGCAGGCATCGTTCTGATGGCCGTCAGTGCTGTGGCTGTGGGAGCGGCGTAAGCCGCGAAGCTGACATAAATGAACGATCAACTTATCTGTGATCTGAAGATGTATGAGCTTCGCGACTGACGTCGCTCCTACAACAGTTCATTGCCCCACCTTTTGTAGGAGCGGCATAAGCCGCGAAGCTGGCGTCAATGATTGGCCAAATTGCCTGCGATCTGAAGATGCACGAGCTTCGCGACTGACGTCGCTCCTACAACGGTGCATTGCCCCGCCTTTTGTGGGAGCGGCATAAGCCGCGAAGCTCGCAGCATTGAGCTACCCCATCAACCACGATCCGACAGTGCATGAGCACCACCATTCACACCGCTGCCACATTGCAGCCTGCCGCCAGCGAAACTCAGCATTAGCTGGACGACCGCGATGAGCGCGATGATCATTGATGCTTCACCGCTACTCGCCAGGAAGGCCATCAGCAATGCTATGAGCCCCAGGATTGAAATGGCATCGAAAAGCAATCGACTGAAGCACCATGCACAAGTCAATAGCAGCAGATACATCGCTGCGGGAATCGCCGGTGTACGGGTGATGAAGTAGAGAATGTCCACGTGCGGGATGCATGTGCGATGGGTTCGGAGGTGCACAATCTAGCTGCGTTGCGTGTGCGCTATATGCGCCCAATGTGAAGCGAATTTGAAGTGCTAACCGCCGAATTCCGGTAATGAAAATGTTGTGGAAATTCGCCACAACCACCTGCTAGCTTTTGGCATCCAGCAGACCTTCATCAGGTGCACTTTGACTTCTTCCCCACGCATCACGCCATTACGCGCGACAGGCTTGCTCCTATTGCTGGTAGTACTGTCATTGGCCGGCAACTGGCTATGGCAGCAGCCCTTCAGCGTGGTCGCCCGCGAAAGCTGGAAGCTCTCCCGCCTGCCGGCGCCAACGGCCATTGCCGTGCCGGTGCAGGGCATCAAACCGCGCCAGATCGCCGATACCTTCGGCGCGCCACGCGGCCGTGATCGCAAGCATCATGGCGTCGATATCTTCGCCAAGCGTGGTACGCCGGTGCTCGCAGCTACCGATGGCGTGGCGGCGGCGGTGCGCGACAGTGGTCTGGGTGGGCGCCAGGTATGGGTGATCGGGCCGGCCGGGCAACGGCATTACTACGCGCATCTGCAGGACTGGGTGCCGGGGCTGGCCTACGGGCGCATCGTGCAGGCGGGCGATGTGCTGGGCTTTGTCGGTGACAGCGGCAATGCGCGCGGCACACCGCCGCACCTGCATTACGGCATCTACGCTGGCGACGGCCCGTTCGACCCGCTGCCGCTGATGCATGCAGGCCAGCCGCGCAAGCGGTAAGGTACGCCCCCTGCAAGCCGCGCTGCCGTGGCGTGATATGTACCCGACAATGCTGATTGATCAATTCGACCGTGACCACCTGTGGCACCCCTATAGCGCCCTCGGCAGCCCGGTGCCGGTGCTGAAGGTAGCGCGCGCCGACGGCGTGCTGCTGCAGCTGGACGACGGCACCCA
This sequence comes from Stenotrophomonas terrae, assembly GCF_039674165.1. Lineage (GTDB taxonomy): Bacteria > Pseudomonadota > Gammaproteobacteria > Xanthomonadales > Xanthomonadaceae > Stenotrophomonas > Stenotrophomonas terrae_A. The sequence goes on along the minus strand of NZ_JBDJMY010000026.1, from coordinate 11,526 downwards.
GCTGATCGATGGCATGGCCTCATGGTGGTGCGCCATTCATGGTTACAACCACCCGCAGCTGAACCAGGCTGTGGTCGAGCAGCTTGGGCGCATGTCGCACGTGATGTTTGGTGGGCTCACCCACGAGCCGGCCATCGCCCTGGGCAAGCAGCTGCTGCAGATCGTGCCCAAGGGGCTGGATGCGATCTTCTACGCCGACTCTGGTTCGGTGTCGGTGGAAGTGGCGTTGAAGATGGCGGTGCAGTACCAGGTGGCGCGCGGCAAACCCGGTAAAAGCAATATCGCCACCACCCGCTCGGGCTATCACGGCGATACCTGGAACGCGATGTCGGTCTGCGATCCGGTCACCGGCATGCATGGTCTGTTCGGCGCGTCGCTGCCGTCGCGTTGTTTTGTTCCCGCCCCGCAGACCCGCTTCGGCGACGACTGGGACCCTGCCGACATCGCACCGGTCGCGCAGCTGTTTGCCGAACGTGCCGATCAGCTGGCTGCCTTCATCATCGAACCGGTGGTACAGGGCGCCGGTGGCATGCGTTTCTATCACCCGCAGTATCTGCGTGAGCTGGTGGCACTGTGCCGCACGCACGACGTTTTGCTGATCTGTGACGAGATCGCTACCGGCTTCGGTCGCAGCGGCCGCCTGTTCGGTTGCGAGCACGCCGGCATCAGCCCGGACATCCTGTGCATCGGCAAGGCGTTGACCGGCGGCTACATGACCCTGGCTGCCACGCTGTGCACGCGCGAGGTGGCCGATGTGATCGCCAGCGCCGCACCGGGCGTGTTCATGCACGGCCCGACCTTCATGGCCAACCCGCTGGCCTGTGCGGTGGCATTGGCGTCGGTACAGCTGCTGTTGGCGCAGGATTGGCAGGGCAGGGTAGCGGCGATTGAAGGCCAGCTTGAACAGGGCCTGGCGCCCGCACGCGTGCTGCCGCAGGTTGCCGATGTACGTGTGCTCGGTGCGATCGGCGTGATCGAATTGAAGGCTGGCCTGCGGCTGGAACGCATCCAGCAGCGGATGTTGGAACACGGTATCTGGATCCGGCCATTCGGCCGACTGGTCTATGTGATGCCGCCATTTGTGATCGACGATGCGCAGCTGCAACAGCTGTGCGCAGGCATGGTTGCGCTCGTGGCCAGCCTGCAGGACGAGGATATGCGCGCATGAGTGGCAGGATCGTATTTGTCAGTGGCATCGATACCGAGATCGGCAAGACCGTGGTCACCGGTTGGCTGGCCCAGCAATGGGCGGCACGGGGTGAAAACGTGATCACCCAGAAGCTGGTGCAGACCGGTTGCGTGGGTGCCTCCGACGACATCCTGCTGCACCGGCGGATCATGGGCACGGGTTTGTTCGACGAGGACCGCGATGGCACCACCATGCCGGCGTTGTTCGCCTACCCGGCATCGCCGCATCTGTCGGCGCGGCTGGAGCAGCGACCGCTGGATCTTGCCGCGATCGAAGCGGGCACCGCGCGCTTATGCGAACGCTACGAGACCGTGTTGATCGAAGGTGCCGGAGGTTTGATGGTGCCGTTGACCGAGCAGTTGCTGACGATTGATTACGTGGCCGAAAAGGGATGGCCGGTGCTGCTGGTCACCTCCGGGCGACTGGGCAGCATCAATCACACCCTGCTGTCGCTGGAGGCGCTCGCCGCGCGTGGCATCGCCCTGCATGGCGTGGCCTGGAACAGCCGCGATGACAGCACTGACGAGCTGATCGCAGCCGACAGCCGCGGCTTCATCCGCGACTGGGTGATGAAACGGTTCCCGGATGCTGCCTGGTACGACGTGCCACGGATTGATCTGGGCTGATTGAGTTCCTGGCGAAACGCACCCCTCCCCAACCCTCCCCTACGCGTTGCGCAAGGGAGGGGGCGGATCGTGCGGTGCTGAAGCTGTTGCTTGTGCTCCCTCCCTTTGCCGAAGGCAAGGGGAGGGTTGGGGAGGGGTGCTTCTGCCCCTGCTTCAGCCATTAAAGACCTCACTTCTTCAACTTGTACGCCAGCACATAATCGCCAGCCTTGGTGCCGGTCGAGCCGTGCCCGCCAGCTACCAGCAGCACCATCTGCTCGCCCTGGCTGTTGAGGTAGGTCATCGGCGTTGCCTGTCCGCCGGCAGGAATGCGCACATCCCACAGCACCTTGCCGGTGGCCAGATCGTAGGCGCGGAAGTTGTCGTCTGTGGCCGCGCTCATGAAGGCCACGCCGGTGGAGGTCAGCATCGGTCCGCCGATACCGGGCACACCAATGCGGATCGGCAACGGGATCGGTGACAGGTCGCGGATGGTGCCATTGCGGTGCTGGTAGGCGATCTTGCCGGTGCGCAGGTCGGCGGCGGCGATCGTGCCCCACGGTGGCACATGGCAGGGCACACCGATCGGTGACATGAAAGGCGTCATCTCCACCGCGTAGTCAGCGCCCTTGTTCTCGTTGAGGCCGTGCTCGCCCTTGTTCATCGCGCGCCCGCCGGTCTCGTTCTTGGGCACCAGCCTGGACACGAAGGCCAGGTAGGTCGGCATGCCGAACATCACCTGCCGTTGCGGGTCCACCGCCACGCTGCCCCAGTTGAAGGTGCCGAAGTTGCCCGGGTAGATGAGACTGCCCTGCAGTGTTGGTGGGGTATAGCGGCCGTCATAGCGCAGCTGCCGGAACTGGATGCGGCACAGCATCTGGTCGATCAGGCTTGCGCCCCACATGTCGGCCTCGCGCAGTGGCTTGGGTTCAAAGCTCAACGCGGAGGAGGGTTGGGTGGGGGCGGCGTGCTGGCCGGGGATGTCCACGTGCTGGGGCGCCGTGCGCTCGCTGATCGGCAGCAGTGGCTTGCCGTCGCGGCGGTCCAGCACATAGATGTCGCCCTGCTTGGTCGGCTGCACCAGCGCCGGTACGCGGCCCTGCGGCAGGTCCAGGTCGAGCAGTACCGGTTGCGCCGGGGTGTCCATGTCCCACAGGTCGTGATGCACGAACTGCTGCACCCAGCGCACCTGGCCGCTGCCGATATCCAGCGCCACCACCGATGAGGCATAGGTTTCCTCGGCCGGGCTGCGGTACATGCCGAGCTGGTCGGGGGTGCGGTTGCCCATCGGGAAGTAGGCCAGGCCCAGTGCTTCGTCGGCACTGGCCACCGACCAGCTGTTCGGCGAGCTGGGCGTGTAGACCTGGTTGGGATTGTTCGGGTCCAGCGGCGCGGTCTGGGTGGGGTTGCCGGAGTCCCAGTTCCACAGCAGCTGGCCGCTGTGCACGTCATAGGCGCGGATCACGCCCGAGGGCGAGTTGATCGCATAGTCGTCATTGACCGCGCCAGCGACGATGACCTTGCCGCCGGCCACCAGCGGCGGCGAGGTGGAGTAGTAATAACCGGCCTGCTTGAACGGCATGTTGTGCAGCAGGTCGAGCACGCCGTTGTTGCCGAAATCCGTGCAGTGCTGGCCGGTCTGCGCATCCAGCGCGTGCAGCTTGGCGTCGGCGCTGGGCAGGAACACGCGGCTGCTGCAGGCCTGGCCCGCTGCGGGCACGGCCGCCGGTGCAGGCGCGGCGGCTGTGGAAGCGGTCGCCGCCGTGCTGGCGGGCGTTGTTGCGGCGGCGGGGGTGGGCTCGGTGTAGTACGAGAGCCCGCGGCAGGTCTGGTGCTGGCGCTGTGGCTCCATGCCGGCGGCGGGGTCGAACTTCCACAGCACCTTGCCGGTATCGGCATCCAGCGCGAAGGCCAGGCTGTGCGGCGTGCACAGGTAGAGCGTGTTGCCGATCTTCAGTGGGGTGACCTCGTAGGTGGTCTCACCCACGTCCTGCGGCAGGCGCACGTCGCCGGTCTGCATCTGCCAGGCCAGCTGCAGCTGGCCGACATTGGCCGGGGTGATCTGCGCCAGCGGCGAGTAGCGCTGGCCGTAGCCGCTGCGCCCGTAGGCCTGCCATTCGCCGTCCGGCTGCGGGCTGTCGCCCAGCGCCGGGTTGGCGTTGACGATGTCCATCGGCAGGGTTCCGTCGATCTCGTGCAGGTGACGCGGGATGCCCGCCAAGGCAACCGCCGCCACCGCCAGCGAGACCAGCAGCACCGGCCAACCGGCCGGGCCGGTATAGCCGCGCGGGCTGGAGCGGCGCGCGGCCGGCAAGGCCATCAGCAGGCCCAGCAGCACCGGCACGCCCAGGCGGGTGGCCAGCGGCCACCAGTACAGGCCCGCTTCCCACAGTGACCAGGCCAGCAGCACCAGCAGCCAACCGGCGTACAGCCAGGTAGGCCAGCGCCGGTGGCGCCACAGGCCCCAGGCAACCATCAGCAGCAGCAGGCCGCTGAGCAGGTAGAACGGGCTGCCGTGCAGGGCTAGCAGCCAGCTGCCACCTACGGCCAGGGCCAGCCCGAACAGGCTCGTCAACAACAGGGTCAGAAAACGCATGGCGTCCCCCAGGTACAAAAGATGTACCTATGCTGCGCGCAGTCATGTCTGCATGGCGTCACGCGCGTTGTTAACAATCCGGCCGTAGAATCACGGTCTTGTCGACTGGGGATTGAGCATGAGCATTCTGGACTTCATCAAGAAGGAACTGATCGAGATCATCGAGTGGACCGATGACTCGCGGGATACGCTGTCCTACCGTTGGCCCGACGAGGACCGCCAGATCAAGAATGGCGCGCAGCTGATCGTGCGCGAGTCGCAGATGGTGCAGTTCGTCGCCGCCGGCCAGTACGCCGATCTGTTCGGCCCGGGCAAGCACACGCTGAGCACCCAGAACATCCCGGTGCTGTCCACCATCCTGGGCTGGAAGTACGGCTTTGAATCGCCGTTCAAGTGCGATGTCTATTACCTCAATACGCGCCTGTTCACCGGCAACAAATGGGGCACGTCCAACCCGGTGATGATGCGTGATGCTGATTTCGGCGTGGTCCGCCTGCGCGCGTTCGGCACCTACGATTTCCGCATCGTCGACCCGCCCAGGTTCCTCAAGGAAGTGGCCGGTACCGACCAGAATTTCCGTCTGGACGAGTTCGCCGACACCATGCGTTCGCGCATCGTCAGCGTGTTCACCGAGGCGCTGGCCAAGGCCGGCGTGCCGGCGCTGGACGTGGCTTCGCGTTACTCCGAGTTGGGCGAGGCGCTGCTGCCGATCATCAACCCGGCCATGACCAGCAAGTACGGCATCGAGATCACCAGCTTCATCCTGGAGAACGTGTCGGTACCGCCGGAAGTGGAGCAGGCCATCGACAAGCGTTCCAGCATGGGCGTGATCGGCAACCTCAACGACTACGTCAAATACCAGATGGGCCACGGCATGGGCGAGGGCGGCGAAGGTGCTGCTGCTGCCGCAGTGCCGGCACAGATGGCGATGGGCTTTGGCATGGCCCAGGAAATGATGCGCAACATGCAGACCGGAGCGCCGGTGGTGCCGGGTGCTGCGGTACCGCCGCCGTTGCCTGCTGCCGGTGATGCTGTCGCGCTGGACGTGCTCACCCCCGAACAGGCCGCGCAGGCCTTGTCGGTATCGGTCGAGGACGTGATGGCGTCAATTGCCGCCGGTGACCTGAAGGCACGCAAGATCGGCAATGCCACCCGTATTGCCCGTTCCGCACTTGAAGAGTTCCTGCGCGGCTGATGAACAACGCAACAGTTGGCAAACATCCCTGCCCGGAATGCGGCGGGGATCTGCAATGGAATGCCGCCAAGCAAGCCTTGGCCTGTCCCTACTGCGGCACCATCGTGCCGCTGTCGGAGGCGGCCGCAGGCGTGGGCGATGGCAGTGGTGGTGTGGTCGAGCAGGATCTGCTGGCCGCCTTGAAGCGGTTGCAGGACGAGGCGGCGCTGCCGCCTCCGTTGCCGCCGAAGCCGCAGGGCGGCGTGGTCGGCATGCTGCAGAGCATGGCCGCCACCCCGGCCGAGCAACGCGGCTACGGCGCGCAGCCGCGCGAGGTGCAATGCCAGAGCTGCCATGCAATCTCGGTGTTCGTCGATGGCAAGGTGGCCGACCGCTGCGAGTTCTGCGGTTCGCCATCGATCATCGATCACGAGTCGCTGGGCGATGCGATCACCCCGCAGAGCGTGCTGCCGTTCAAGATCAGCGACGGCCAGGTACGCGACATCATCCGCAAGTGGTATGGCACGCGCTGGTTTGCGCCGAGCAAGCTCAAGCGCGCTGCGCTGACCGATACGCTCAAGGGCATGTACCTGCCGTACTGGACGTTCGATGCGCAGGTTGCCGCGCGCTGGACTGCCGAGGCCGGGCACTACTACTACGTCAGCGTCAGCTACCGCGATTCCAAGGGCAACAGCCAGACCCGGCAGGAACGGCGGATACGCTGGGAGCCTGCATCCGGTTCGCTGCAGCACTTCTTCGACGATGAGCTGGTGCCGGGAACGGTAGGTGTGCATCCGGAACTGTTGGACAAGATCGGCCGGTTCCCGACCACCAGCGATTTGAAGCCGTACTCGCCAGAGTTCGTGCGCGGCTGGACGGTGGAGCGTTACCAGGTGGATCTGCGCCAGGCCGCGCAGCTTGGTGAGGAGCAGATGCAGGCGCAGACCCGCTACCTGTGTTCCGAACAGGTGCCCGGTGATACCCAGCGCAACCTGCAGGTGCAGGCCACTTACAGCAAGCGCACTTTCAAGCACATCCTGGTGCCGGTGTGGCTGGTCAGTTACACCTATGGTTCGCGCAGCTTCCAGATATTGGCCAATGGCTATACCGGTGCACTGGCCGGTGAGCGCCCCTACAGCGCATGGAAGATTTTCTTCGCGGTGCTGGGCGCAGTGTTGGTACTGCTGCTTATGTTGTTGGTGCTGGGCGGCGGGCGCTGACAAGGCGAAGTTATCTGCCCGATGCGGTGCCGCGCCGCATCGGGTTCAGCTTCAGCGCTTGAAATGCAGGCTTTCAACGCCATATAGGGACGTTGGAATGCAACAAGAGGGAGGCTTATGGAAGCCAACATGGCTGGACGCGTCCAGTGCAACAAGTGCAAGGCGGTCTACGCACCGGTGATCAAAGTGCTGGAACGGGTATGCCCCGAATGCCTTTCGATGAAAACGGTAGTGCTGCAGGCGCCGCAGATGGCGCGCAGCAACGGCTGAGCGCAGCCACAACAGATACGACAAGGCCAGGCAGCGTCCTGGCCTTTTCATTGCCCGCGCCACGCGCCGGGCTGCGCGCTTACTCGCCCAGATGCACCACCGGCAGGAACCCACCGTAGACCAGGCGCTTGCCATCGAAGGGCATGGGATTGGTGGCCGGGTCCATGCGCGGGTCTTCCATCATCCGGCGCATGCCAGCATCGCGGGTGGCCTTGTCCGGCCACTCTATCCACGAAAACACCACCGCCTCATCATCCTTGGCCTGCACGGCGCGGTAGAAGTCGGTCAGCGTTCCATGTGGCACGTCATCGGACCAGCACTCGGTGACGCGCAGCGCGCCGAACTCGATGAACAGCGCATCGGCGGTGTGTGCGTGCTGGATGAACTTGGCCTTGTTGGCCAGTGGCACGGCGGCCAGAAAACCATCGACGTAAGACATGGCAGACCTCGCGGGAGTGGGCGGCAGTAGAGGCCGTCTTCAGTGGAAACGGCGGGAACGGGCACCTGTGATTGTGCGCCAGGCAATGTTGCGGCTGTGCAAAAGCCGCTGCGTGCGGACTGCAGGGCGGGGCGCGGAGGCGGCGGTTATGGGGTATGGCGCACAGATGGCAGGCGCGCCGGCGCGAGCTGGGTGACGATGCTTGCTGAATTGATTTTCATCAGGGTTGTGCTGCGGGCGGATGCCGACAATGGCCTCATTCGGGAAAGGCCCAAGGATATGAACACGCTTGCGAAGCCTGCTGTACGGGGTGCCGGGCCGGGTAGTCCGTCGGATGAGTCCCAAAAACAGCTGCGGGCGGTAGCCGTAGCGCCAGCGCATATGGCAAAAATCGACGGGATGACAAACATTCGTTCAATGAATGCCGGTTGCCGCCGCTATCGGGGGATGCCGCGTTCAACAATGGCAGCGCCATGTTGCTTCGGAACGGCATCCCTGCTCAAACCGGTCCCGCCATCGGCGCTGCAGGCGCAGCCGCCGTAAGCCTGTGATGGGCGTGCAGGAGGCGCTGGAGTGTCATTGCTTCACCACCGCCCCCGCCCCGGAGAGTTCAGGCAGGGCGGCTGCTTGGCCGAGCGACAGAGTTCAAGAACACACGCGATTGACCGCATACCGTCAGCTTAGGCTGGCATCAGGAGAGTTGTGATGCAGTTTGTTTCCCGTAATGCACTGGCCACCGCGCTGGCCGCGCTGTGTCTGCCGGGTTTGGCCTGGGCACAGGACGCCACGCCGGCCACCAAGGTATCGGCGCAGATTTTCGTCAATGCCAGCCAGCTCGACCGTGATGGCGTGGTCAGCGCTGATGAAGGTCTGGCGATGGACCTGAAGCGCACTTTCATCACCGTGGATCATCGCTTCAACCAGCAGTGGTCGGCGCAGGTCACCACCGATGTGCAGTGGCTGCGCAATAGCGACCCAACCGATGTATGGCTGCGTCACGCCTACCTGCAGCGCAGTTTCGGCAAGGGCACCTGGCTGCGCTTCGGCAATGCGCCGACGCCGTGGATCCAGCAGGAATCGGCGCGGGATGGCTACCGTTATGTTGACGGTGCGCTGATCACCCGCACCAAGATGGGCGTTGCAGCGGATTACGGCGTGCATGGCCAATACACCCATGGCGACTTCACCTATGCCGCCTCGGTGATCACCGGTGGTGGCTACCAGAAGCCGCGTCTGGGCAATCGCCCGGACATCGAGGCGCGGGTTGGTTGGGCGCCGGCCAAAGGCGTTGAGCTCGCGCTGGGCGGCTATCGCGGGACCCGTGCATTGGATGCCGGCGACCGGCCGCGTGAGCACACCGCGCAGCGCTGGAACGCGATGGCCAGCTGGGTAGGCGAGCGTGGCCGGATTGGCGCGCAGTATTTCCAGGCGGAGGATTGGACCCGTGTGGTCAAGCCGGGCAGCGACGATCAGCGCGGCTGGTCGGTGTGGGGCAGCTACCAGCTGAGTCCGCAGTACGCGGTGTTCACCCGGCACGAGGACAGCCGCATGAGTCTGGACATCGACCCGCGCAACAAGGAGAGGTACCACCTGGTTGGCGTGGAATGGAAGCCGAACAAGAACCTGCGGCTGGCGGCAGTGGGCAAGCAGGTGGTGCAGGAGACCGCAACGGCGCGCAAGGAAAGCCACGAAGCCGGTGTGTGGGCGCAGATCGCGTTCTGATCGTCTTGCAGCAATAGCGGCAAGGCGGCTAGCTGCTTTGCTCCTCCCCTTTGGCCAAGCCAAGGGGGAGGTTGGGAGGGGGTTGGCTTTTGCTTGGAGCTTTGCGTTTGCTGTCCAAAGCACCCCTCCCCAGCCCGCCCGGCCCGAAGGCACAGCCTTCGGTCGTTCATCAGGCCGCGCGCCAGTGGCGCGCAAGCAGGCCTTCTTCACCCCCTTCGCTGCGCGAAAGGGAGGGGGCGTAGTGCCGAGCCATGCTCGGCAGAGGCGTCACCGGCAATGCCAAATGTAGTGCCGAGCCATGCTCGGCAGGAGCTTCACCGGTAGAGCCTCAGCCGAGCATGGCTCGGCACTACCCGAAGCGGGCTACGTGGTCCGATTACAGCGCGCGGTGCTTGGCTTCGCCGAAGAACGGGGTGTGGTGGGCGCAGTCGTTCAATCGCACCACTTCCAGATGCTCCACGTCCGGGCCTTCGAGCAGGTTCAGCGTGGTCGGGGCCTGGCGGAAGCTCCACAGCTTGGAGATCGGCAAACCCAGGATGCGGCACAGAATCACCCGGTTGACCGCGTCATGCGCGACCACCAGCAAGGTGTCGTCTTCGCCCAGCCCTTCGGCGGCAGCGGTCAGGCCGCGCCAGCTGCGGTCCAGCACCTGTCGCAGCGATTCGCCGCCGGGCATCAGCACGGTGTCGGGTTCCTCGCGCCAGGCGCGCAGGCGTGCGGGGTCCTTTTCATCGATCTCGCTGGCAAGCAGACCTTCCCATTCGCCGTGGGCGATTTCCTGCAGGTCCGGCTCGGTCAGCAGCATGCTTTCCCGTGCGCTGCCCAGCGCGGCCTTGGCGGTGGCCTGCGCCCGGCTCAGCGGCGAGGCCACGGCGCGGGTGATCTGCACATCGGCCAGCCGCTCGCCCAAGGCCTTGGCCTGGGCCTCACCTACCGGTGAGAGGGGAATGTCGATCTGGCCCTGATAGCGGCCTTCGGCGTTCCACGGCGTTTCGCCGTGGCGGGCAAGCAGGATGCGCATGCAGCTGTTTCCATTGTTGTGTGGGGCCCGCCAGATAGACGCGACGGGAGGCGCATCATAGCCCGGCCACAGGCCGAAGCCGCCCACGGTTACCTTCGATACAGATGTCGCAGCGCGATGGCGCAACTGTGCCCATGGTTTGTCACCCTTGCCCGCCCCACTTCAATCGCGGAGGGCAACCGGCCGCAACACTGATGGCACGGTTGTGTGCCCGGCGCAGGCGTTACCATGCCGGTTCCCTATCGGTGGCTCGGCGTGACGTCCGCACGAGGGCAGCAACTTCCAGTCCCCTGACGCGGCATGACCAGCACCTCCACCTCCCCGACGCGGTTCACTCTCAAGCTCTGGCATGAACGTCGCGACCGCTGGGCCGCGGCGCTGATCACCGTGCTGCTGCACCTGCTGATGCTGCTGCTCCTGCTGCACTCCAATCCGCCGGTGGTGGCCTCACCGCAGGGATCCTCGGGGGGCGGCCGGGTCAAGGTCGATTTCCTCGGCGAGTCACCGCCGTCCACGCAGCCAAGCAAGGTGCCGCCGCAGGACAAGCCCAACAAGCCCACCCGCGCGCAACCCAAGCCCACCACCCAGCGGCGCAGCGAGGAGCGCAAACCGGTACCGGAGGCGCGCTACATCGAGCCGCCCAGCGAACCGGAGCAGGAGCAAGCCCCAACCCAGGCGCAGGAGCAGGCCCCGGCCGCACCGCCACCGGCAGCCAGCCCGTCGGAAACCGTGCCGCGCCGGCCACAGACCTGGACCGGGCGTCCGCCCGGTTCACTGGAGCGGACCACCGCTCAGGACGATTACGGGCGTACGGCAGGCCAGGGCAATGACAGTGGCCGCCGTGTCGACCGCAGCGCGGGTGAGCCGGCGATGGAAGTCGGCGGCTACCAGATCATCTATGACCTGCTCAGCGAGGAAAAGCTGCGCGCCTGGATGGACGGGGCCAAGGAAGTCGATGGCAAGAAGGAGCTGTCGATTCCGCTGCCCGGCACCACCTACCTGATGGTCTGCCCGGCCGAAGTCGCGCTGCGCCGCGGCTCCAGCAAGTGCCGCATGCTGCAGGCCGGCTCGCCGGAGTTGCAGGACATAGGTGATGCCCGCCAGTTCGTCATCGTGATGTACGTGTACCGCTATGGCGAACTGCTGTGGCGCGGGCCGGGGCCGTACCGCTGAGGCAGGAATTTACCCCTCCCCAGCCCTCCCCTTGCCTGCGGCAAAGGGAGGGGGCAAGCGGTAGTGCCGAGCCCAGCACGGGCGAAACGTTACCCGTAGGGGCGCCCCCAGGGGAGG